>NZ_JBALDZ010000179.1:0-38209 GCF_036917155.1 Nostoc sp.
TCTATTACGAAGACAAAGCTTTCAAAATCAGATTTAATTAATACTTATGTACTACAAACTAGCGATCGCATTGTGCCAGTTGCGTAAGTCCTGTTGAAAATCGCTATAAAATTTCCATTGCCCAAGACTATGAAATTGAGTTTGACCCAATCCTAGAGTTACACGCTGGCTGGATGTGCGATATCTCACTTTTTGAGCAACACTTAGAAGCGAGAATCACTCAAATGCTTTGTGTGACTGAATTAAAGCCTTACATGAGCGTGTTTGACAAATTCGGTTTTGGGTTGAGAGTGCGATCGCGGCTGCTCACCAGGATTTATCCTTTTGAGTCATTCCTGGGCATCAACGGGAAGCCCGTTATTGAATATGAAGTCAGGGAAGTAAAGCGAACCGAGCGCGATCGCAAAAACGGAGAAACCACCGTCAAGCGATTAGCTGGTGATACTAAACGAATTAAACGCAACCGCAGCCGCGACACTTTTAAAATGCGTTTGGGCATGGGAACCGTTCTGGAACAGTCAGGAGATGGACTTGTTGAAAAACCCAGCGGTTCATCCCTATGCCGAATTAGCCTGTGGCAGTATGTCTTAACTGGTGTAGAAACTGGAAGGCTACCAAGCAATGACCTGACCAGGGAATTGATTAACTACCGCGACTCACTCAAAGCTAATGTCACCGAACAAGGTGAAAAGTTGTTAGGTGGCAAACACATTCAAGGAAAACTGATGAGCAAGGTAGTTAACTTACTATTCCAGGAATTATGTAAAATCATTCCAGTGGACTGATGCGATAGCCCTTCATTTGTATGGAGGGTTATTAAATCTCCGAAACTTTCAATTACCCTGAAGGATAATGGCAGATTGGCAAGAAATAACAGGTGGCATCACAGCACCAAGGGGATATCAGGCGGCGGGAATTACCGCAGGGTTGAAACCTTCGGGATTGCCAGATTTAGCTTTGATATTCTCAGAGGTGGAAGCGATCGCAGCAGGTGTATTCACCACCAGCCAAGTCAAAGCAGCCTGCGTAGACTATTGTCGCCAACGCTTGCAAGCTAAACAGAGCGCTCGTGCCATTCTCTGCAACGCTGGACAAGCAAATGCTGCTACAGGTAATCAAGGCTGGTTTGATGCTTTAGAGTCTGCGATGGCAATAGCCCAAGCCCTGAACATCTCATCTGAATCTGTATTATTGGCTTCCACTGGCGTGATTGGTCAAAGAATTAAGATGGATGCCTTGCGAAGTGGGATTCCCAAGGTAGTAGCAGCACTATCAGACACAGGCTCAGATGCCGCTGCTGGGGCAATTATCACTACAGATTTAGTAACAAAATCCATTGCCCTAGAGACAACTATAAGCGATCGCTCGGTACGAATTGGTGGTATCGCCAAGGGTTCCGGCATGATTCACCCCAACATGGCAACCATGCTAGCATTTGTTACTTGTGATGCTGTGGTTTCGCCTCACCTTTGGCAGCAGATGTTAGCAAGGGCAGCCGATAGAAGCTTTAATTCCATTACTGTAGATGGTGACACCAGTACCAACGACAGCTTAATTGCCCTGGCAAACGGTCAATCCCGCACCCCAGCAATTATAGAATGGGGCGCAGAAGCAGAGAAATTAGAGGCGATGTTAACAGCAGTTTGCCAGCATTTAGCCAAGGCGATCGCTCGTGATGGTGAAGGTGCAACCTGCCTCATTGAAGTGGAAGTGACAGGGGCCCATGATGAACTCTCAGCCCGACAAATAGCTAAAACCATTGCTGGTTCATCCTTAGTTAAATCTGCAATCTTTGGACGCGATCCAAATTGGGGACGCATCGCCGCCGCCGCTGGACGTGCAGGTGTGCCCTTTGAGCAAGAAAACCTGCAAATTAAGCTAGGGGATTTCTTAATGTTAGAAAATGGGCAACCTTTAACTTTTGATCGTACAGCAGCGAGTGCTTATTTGAAGAAAGCAGCAGTGGGTACTTATCTCCAACAGGATACGGTGTTAATCTCCGTTAACGTTGGCAATGGTTATGGTGTGGGTAAAGCTTGGGGTTGTGATTTGAGTTACGACTACGTGAGGATTAATGCTGAATATACTACGTAAGTTTCTTGAATCTACAGTGCCCACATATACAACCAAAATTTCCATTCCCAGAGCAAATCCCATCGTCATAACAATGACTGATTAGGCGTTAATTTACTCTCAAAACGGCTGTAAACAATTTGGGTTGGATACCAAGAAGAAAACCAGTACAAATCTTGAATAACTTTGTTAGAACTACTCGTATCTGCAAACTCAAAATGAACCAGAGCTAAATTATTCAATCCAACTACTTCTCGCCCATCTTGAAACCAACGAAATTTCCAAAATATTAGGGGCTGTAACCATTTCCACTTAGAACTTTCTGCCCGTTTCCAGGGAGCTATAAATGATGATATATCTGCTCCGAAGCGAGAAGTCTGAACGCTGTTTCGAGGTATCCATTCCAGCACACAATGCCAGTCATAGTCAGTCGCCATCTGGTATGGGCGTAGCCCACCAAATAATTGTTTTACTGAACTTTCTACCATATTGGGTGGATTGATCCACCCGATCCAATGTCGTACCTTTTCTGGTAATAACCAATCTTTCAATCGTGTATGAATCAGCCGTGTCAAAATTTCTTCATTCTTCAATGCACTAGCGGTTAATTGCACTAAGACAGATTGTAATTTGGAATGGGTGCGTGTATAAGACAAGTGAGCAACAGAACTGTAGTGAATATCTCCAGATAGAATAACAACTTGTTGACGTTCTTCAAACAAGGTAGTTAAAAATTTCGCCAGTGCTTCAGTATTAATATTCCAAGCATCTCCAACATCGGTTGAAAAAACTTTCTCGCGTTGTAAATGCCAATGGTGAATCCAATCAATCACTTGTAGTCCAAATACATTAGTGGGCGCAATCACAAATGTAGTTTGAATCTGGGTTTGTTCAGCTACTTGTTGTAAAGGTAAAACTAATTGTTGCTCAAAGGCTTGGGGACACAGCAGCATCGGTGGTGCAATTGGTTTTTGATCGGCTGGATAACCCCGCCAAGTGCGTGTATCCAGCACAATTACTTCATGGCAATCGCTCCTGACTGTGTAATGCCAAGTCAGTGCTTCAGCATCTCGATCCAAAATGAATACGGAACCGTCTCGGACTAAAATAGGTAAGCCTGTGTGGGGATCGTTAGCTGGCATACCTACATAACGCGCGATCGCCTCATCAGCCTTTGCATCTCTCCCTTGGGAAGCTGACCAAGTTTGGGCAGCCGCTAACAGCTTTTCACCTGGTTTCCCTTCTACAAATTGCCCTGGTGTATTGCCCCACCCTTGAAACACTGTATAGGCTAACAATGCATTTTGGACTATTCGTCGCCCCAAGGGACGCCCCAGCACTCGCAAACACCAAGCTTGGTTTAAATTCCAGTCATCACTAACATCATGGTCATCAAAGATGCTGTACATGGGGATATTGGCAAGGGCGCGGCGGACTTTCCAAAGTGTATAAATGAATTGTCGCAAATGATGCACTGCCTGATTCCAGTCCTTGATAGCATGGCGATCGCGCATTACTTGGTGTCCTTTGGGAAATGTTACCGGCCAGCACACTGGCGACCAAGCTAGTAAATAAGTAGCGTAATATTCACCCAGGCTGAAAAGATGACTGTTAACTTTCTCGGCTTTGTTATGTAATCCTGCGGTCAAGCCAGCTTGATTTGTCGCCACATCAGCCCGTTCTCCAGGGGGTAATTGCTGGGGAGTACAATACAATCCATTCACCGGAAGTTGTTCTTCCCAACCCAAAAGGGCATCGCCAAGAGTACTAGCAACCCACAATGATGGATCTGCGACATCATCTCCGTAAATTTGATCTCCCGTGAGAAACAGCTGGTGAGGACGGTGTTGGGGTTGATTCGCTGATGCCTGAATTAAACTGTCGAGAATTGGCAGTGCGTCAAACCCATGACCATGAGGTTTACGGCAGGAAGCATGGACAATTTGCAAATCTTGAAGATGGTTTGGCGGCAGAGCAAAGGTTGGTTTTTGATGATCAAAGTAGCTAATGCTGACTGTAGGATGAGAGTTTGGGCATAATCCTTGTTGCAGAGTTTGCGGGGTTTGGTCAGCAATAGTAAATCCGAGGTCGTATGCATAGATGTGACCTCTAGTTAGGCAATGTCCAATTTTAGACCTAGCTGTGATGGCAACTACATGAAGATACTTACCCAGAGCAACAGTAGAGCGTTCTCCCTTAAATAAACAATTTCCCAGTGCTTCACCATCATTTGTTGTGTCATAAACCTTAAGTTCTACCTGACAAGACTGTTTCAGTGCTACCCATACCGTTACTGACTCTGGTTCAGTATGTTTGAGGATTGGCCCCGCTAAAATCAGTGGCAGGTGTTGTAAAAACTCGTCCCCAACTTGATACTTCATTGCAAACAGTTGACAAAATGGTGGTGTTTTGGATGATTGTGCTTTATTTATAATCCAATCACCAAATGGGGACGAGTGTATTTGGAAGTCCTCAATCTGATTGTGTCATACCCCATAATGAGCGATGCCTTTGGCGGGCTACGCCTACGCTAAACTGTAAAATATGCTCATCAACTGCAAAACCATTAAGCCAAGCGTATTGGAACGGGTGAGACAACCATCCCACAAGAGTCATTATTTTAATTAATTCCGAGCAATACCTTCTTCCCGCGCTGCATGTTGCACAGCAGCGGCAACAGCAGTGACGACACGCTCATCAAAGACTGAAGGAATAATATGTTCCCGATCTAAGTCTGAAGGTTTGACTAAGGAGGCGATCGCACTTGCGGCTTCCAGGTACATTTTGATGGTAATTGTCTGTGCCCGACAATCTAAAGCACCACGGAATACGCCAGGAAAAGCTAAAACGTTATTGATCTGATTGGGGTAATCACTGCGACCGGTAGCGATGACAGCAACATCTTTACCGATTAATTCTGGCTGAATCTCTGGAATTGGATTTGCCATTGCAAAGACAATTGGATCTTTCGCCATCGATTGCACCATTTCTGGTGTCAAAACTCCCGGTGCGCTGACTCCAATAAACACATCTGCCCCTTGCATTGCACCCGCTAATGTGCCTTGAGCTTTCACAGCAAATTCGAGTTTTTCTTCTGTCAAATCGGTGCGACTGGTAGAGATAATCCCTTTAGAGTCGCACATCCAGATTTTTTCTGCCCCAGCTTTGCGGAGTAACCGAGCGATCGCTACTCCCGCAGCCCCAGCGCCGTTAATCACGATCTTGATTTCTGCTAAGGATTTATGTACCAGTTTCAGGGAATTAAACAACGCTGCCAAGGTGACAATTGCTGTACCATGCTGGTCATCATGAAAAACGGGGATATCTAATTCTTGGCGCAATCTCTTTTCAATTTCAAAGCAGCGAGGTGCAGCAATATCCTCTAAATTTACGCCCCCAAACACTGGAGCGATATTCTTAACTGCTTGGATAATTTCTTCTGTATCTTGGGTAGCGAGACAGATGGGAAAAGCATCTAGCCCCGCAAATTCCTTGAACAGCATCGCTTTGCCTTCCATGACTGGTAGGGCGGCGGCTGGGCCAAGATTTCCCAAACCCAAAACGGCACTACCATCGGTGACAATGGCAACAGTGTTTTGTTTGATGGTTAAGTTGTAAACTTCCTCTGGGTCTTGAGCGATCGCTGTACAAATGCGACCGACTCCGGGCGTGTAAGCCATTGCCAAATCGGAAACACTCTTCAGGGGAATTCTGCTGACAATGCTGATTTTGCCACCACGATGCAAATTAAAGGTGCGATCGTAGACACTGAGTAACTTGATGTCTGGCAATGCTTTGACTGCTTGCACAATGGTTTCAGCGTGTTCGGTACTTGCAGCATCCACAGTTATATCGCGGGTGGACTCTTTGCGGGTTTGCTCGATTAAATCAATTTGACCGAGATTACCGCCACTGGTGGCGATCGCTTGGGTTATTGATGCCAACATCCCTACACGATTGGGAATCTGCAAGCGCAGTGTCAAACTAAAACTAGAATTCGGTGTTAGGTTTGCCATGTTGATTTTGGATTTTAAGTTTTAGATTTTATATTGAATTGAGACAAAAACTAAAATCTAAGCTTTGTAGTCGGTGGAAATAATTTTTATTTATACCAATGCGTTTACTAATATAAATGAGTAACAATTTAGTAATTGTACCTAAATACACCAGATATTTTTTTAATTTTATCGGGAAAGGCAGAGGGCAGGAGGCTCAGTTGGCTTTTATGGAATTCTGACTCGTGTCAAGAAGCTCGTGACCGTTCGCGCAGCGTCTCGAAGAGAAGGGAACAAGGGTTTAAGACCCCCACCAAATTTTCTTGTTTTGTGGCCTCAATTTAGGAGGGGTTTGAATCCCCTTCTAAATTGAACCTTCTGCCCTCTGCCCTCAGCATAGCTGCCTTCTTCAACTGTGTAAATATTTGTACCCAGCAAAGCACCTATATGAAATTTTACAAAAACAATTTGAATTTATCATTTGGCGATCGCTCCGCAACACCCCTCCTTTGGATATTTTGTTGTCTGAACTTGTGCCTTTCCTTTCCAATCGGCAAAACCTGAACGTTTGCTGTACTGGCTACAGGCTCATCGCTGTCTGGTGATTTTGGATCATCAAGAGATAATGCAGATATTGTGCCTGCAATTTCCCGCGCCATCCTGTTATACCACTTCACGAAATGCGTCATACAAATAGTTGGTCTCTAATTCTTTCCCCTCTGCCCCCCTGCTCCCCTTCCGCCTCTTTTGCGCTCTACTCAATTCAACGGCTCCATAATGGCTCTTAAACCTTTACTAGAAAGTGTTTTGAGCATCTCTTTGGCGTTATATTCACTGCTAAATACTCCTGCTTGCATAACTCTTTGACCTTCCCAAACTGTGGGAAACGCACCTGGAGCAAGCGATCGCACTAAATCTCGATCCTTATCAGTGAAGAGTGTCACCACTACGCGATAACGTACACCAAATTGTGTTGTAGAGTTACCACGATGGGGAATACTTGCAGAACTTGTTCTTGATAATGGCTGCTGTGTTTGCTCCCTCATACTTGGAACTGGTGGCTGTGCAACTGAATTGGATGGATACTCAGGGGCAGTAAACTCAATCGTATTAGGATCAATCCGCACATAATTTAACTGTGGTGTATTAGGCGGCTGCACAACCTGAGTGTCAGTTGGTATTTGTCTATCTGACAAACTGCTAGGAGTAGGAAAGCCAGCGACTCTAGAGGTGGGTGGTTGTTGATTGGATCTAGGCGTGGAAAGTTGTACATTAGCTGGCACCAATGGCAACAGTTGACTATTTAATTGTATAGAAACAGGATTATTTGCTGAAATACCGTTGCTGCTTTGCCCGTTGGTAGTTTCAGAGATTTCGGGAGCCGAAAAGGTGATTTCACCATTTGCTGGCATTTCTCGTAACACATTGTTGGCAGCAGGTTGAGAATTTTGGGTTGCTAGTGCTGTTGTCCCGTTAATATCTACTTTGCCAGTGATGCGATCGCTCACAAGGTTGTTACCAGCAGCAGAAATCATCTGTTTAGCAGCGCTGGCGTTAATGTCGTAGCGGGCGTTATTTTGAAATTGATTACCTCCAGGTTCCGATGCACTACCCAAATCTGGCATTGCTTGAGCGATCGCAACTAAACCATCTTCTTTATTATCTTGAATAGAATTATTCCGCAAAATCGGGCGGGCATTTGCTTGTACCACAATTCCCGATCTATTGTTCTGAATTTGATTGCCGATGACTACAGGAGCGGAATTTTGGGCAATATTAATCCCAAAACCTGTTTGGTGAAAGACATTTTCCTTCACTTGAGGACTGGAGTTACCAGCAATTGTGATGCCATTAGCTCCATTGCGATCAAAGTAATTCTTACTAATGGTGGGTGCAGCGTTACCACTGACGGAAATACCATCTTGAGTACTGCCAGTAAATGTATTTTCTGTGACTACCGGATTGCAAGATTCAATCCATAAACCGTAACCACGGGGGTTCGAGTTCGTCACTGTCACCCCAGTGAGCAAGGCTTGGTTTGCCCCGACAATTGTGACGTTTTGACCGGCAAAGCTCCGACTCAGGTAATCACCGCCTCCCTGAATGATAATGTCCTTACCTTGATTGCTAGGATTGCCTTGAATTGAAACACCCTGTTTCAGTATTAAGGGAAATTCCTCTCCTGTCTCGGCGCTATAAGTGCCCGTGGAGAGCATAATTACAGAATTATCGTTAGCTAATCGTAACGCTTGGGTAATCGTTTTTATCGGAGCGGATTCACTACCATTGCCTGCTTTGTCATCTCCCATGCTAGGGTTGACAAATAGCACGTTAGTCTGAGGGAGTGTCTTCTTTCCTAGAGGCGCTGAATCTGGTGTCGATGGAATCTGAGCGATGCCTTCTCTACGAGAGGCTTCTCTTTCAGAGACGCTCACGCGAACGCCAACGGCGAGCTGCGCTAACGCGCTACCCAAGAACGCCATACTTGCCGCTCCCAGACTGACGGTAAATAATAATACTGAAAAACTAAAGAATAAAAGCCTTGCTGATTTCAGAAACCTCAGCTTTGCAATCAGAACATCTACTCTACAGTACTTATCAAACACATAAGGGAGAATCATATTTAACACGACTCCTTAGAAGTAATCATAAATTCTTATACTCTTACAGAGTATTATGTCGATAATATTACTCATATATTGACCAATTGGCTATATTTCATACATAGTAATAAATGCTCATCAGATATCTCCAAAAATTAATTAAGTATTACCCAAAATTCTTTGTAGGCACAATTCATGAATTGTGCCTACATTCTTTTTCACTGATATATCTCTGATATATCTATTGTGGATTTTCTGGTGTATACCTCTTCCCGGTTCTTTGTCAGGTTGTCGTTTACCCTAAAATACTTGACTAAACTTAGTGCAAAACTGTAGCCTCAAACTACCCTTATCACTGTCTATAGGAACATGGGATAATTTACCATAACCCTCACTACTACGTTGTTTTGCGTAGATTCAGCAAAAATCTAGTAAAAAAAAGCAAATTAATTAACTTATGGTTACTAGGACTTATGATAATTCACACTTCGATGAAAGCACTAACGGGGTTGTTGTAATGGTCGAGCCATACAGCCAAAAAGAGCAAATACAGCAAGTTGTTTACCGCATTTTAGATGCCAATCTAGACCGCGCTCGTGAGGGCTTGCGAATTATTGAAGAATGGTGTCGCTTTGGGTTGAATAATGCCCAATTGGCTCTTGAATGCAAGCGTTTGCGACAAGAGGTAGCCAAGTGGCATACCTCTGAACTGCGGGCGGCGCGAGATACACCAGGCGATCCGGGGACTGAGTTAACCCATCCTCAGGAAGAACAACGAGCTAGTATCAAATCGGTATTGCAAGCTAACTTTTGCCGCATAGAAGAAGCATTGCGGGTGTTGGAAGAATACAGCAAGCTAACCCTGCCAAATATGGCTAAAGCTTGTAAGCAGATGCGCTATCAGGTTTATACCCTAGAAAGTAGTTTAATGGGTCATCAGCGCCATCAATTATTGTGGCGATCGCGTTTGTATCTTGTTACTTCTCCTAGTGAAACTTTGTTGAATAATGTCGAGGCTGCACTCAAAGGGGGATTAACGCTTCTACAGTACCGGGACAAAACCGCCGATGATTCTTTGCGTCTGGAACAAGCGAGAAAATTACGGCAGTTATGCCACATCTACGGCGCTTTGTTTATTGTTAATGATCGCGTTGATCTAGCTTTAGCTATCGATGCCGATGGAGTGCATCTGGGACAACAAGATATGCCTATTGCTGTTGCCCGGCAATTACTTGGTTCGCAACGTCTGATAGGTCTTTCTACCACAAATAAAGAAGAAATGCAAGCAGCAATTGCTGAAGGTGTAGATTATATTGGCGTGGGGCCAGTTTATGAAACTCCTACAAAAGTAGGTAAAGCAGCAACAGGGCTAGAATATGTCAACTATGCTGCCAAAAATTGCTCAATTCCCTGGTTTGCGATTGGGGGAATAGATGCCAATAACATCAATGATGTGATTGATGCTGGAGCCGAACGTGTAGCAGTAGTGCGATCGCTGATGCAAGCCGAACAGCCTACCCTCGTGACACAATATTTGCTCTCCCAACTCAATCGCATTAAACCAGAACTTTAAAAGAGTTATTAGTCATTTGTCATTTGTCCAAAAAAGTAAATAACCAATACCCAATCCCCAGTCCCCAATCCTCATCCTCAGTCCCCAATCTCCAGTCCCCAATCCCCAGTCCCCAATCCCCAATTCCCAGTCCCCACATATTATGTCTAATGAGATTACGATTCAGCTAAATGGGGAAACTCATAGCTGTTCGTTTCAAACTTCTTTACCCGATTTGCTCCAACAGTTGGGTTTTAATCCCCGTTTGGTTGCTGTGGAATATAACGGCGAAATTTTACACCGCCAGTTTTGGCCACAAACAAAAGTGCAACCAGGCGATCGCTTAGAAGTGGTAACTATTGTTGGGGGGGGTTAGTTGATTTGAGTTAAAAGCTTTACAGCGCTTCCGGCTATTATGCAATACAGTTTTCCTCTTGCCCCTCTCCTATCATAGCTTTCAGCTATGAGGATGTACCTCATAGCTGCCGGAAGTGCTGTATCTAAACGAAATAAAGCCAAACAGGATGTTCGCGCAGCGTGTCGTAGACAAGACGGCAAATATTTGCCAAATGGTCAATCAGCCAAGACTGGGTTAAACAAGTCTTGGAATGATGCAGCATTTGGGCAGTTTTTCACAATCCTAGAATACATAGCTGGAAAAGCTGGGACTAGGACAATAGCAGTAAGACCTGCATATACCTCTCAATTACTCGCATATCGTGATGAATTTATCTTCACTGATTGCAGTATTCGTGAGTACTGGGATGAGAAAGAATCGCTTTGGATTGATCGGGATATTAACTCATCTATCAACGTCAAGCGCGTTGGGCTGGGACTGTTCCCAACGATAAAACGCCGTAAGGGGAATCCGGTAGTGGCTGACTCTACTACTAATAGTACCTCGAAGGAAGTTCTGGCAACATTAAGAATGTACCAGAAGCCTACACCGACCTGTACTCAGGCGGTGTAGGTAGTTCACTAATCATTAAGCATCCGTCTCAATACGTTTCGGTTAAGAATGTTTGTAGGTTGGCTTGAAGGTCGCATCTTCAATTTACCAACATCGGCGATACAAATCACACACCTACTGTGATTTAAGAAGTAAAAAGATAATCCCCATAAATAAATTTATGGGATTTAATAAGGACGTATTTTTCCTTGCGTTGTGCGTCTTTTGAAAAAATCAAAATATTTTTTCCATAAATAAATTTAGGGGCTTTTGACCATTTTTATTTTTCTTTCTTTTGCCTTTTAACTTTTTACTTTTGCCTTTTTTGGTAAGTTGTTCTGGGTCAAGAATATTAGTTAAAATGATACCAAATTTTACCACAAAGTACTGACACTTGGCGGCTCTGTTATTTCTGACGCTCTTTGCCGAGGCACAGGCTAAACGCCCCGCTACTGCTAACGGAACTCAGTACACTTCATGGCAGTTCCAACTGGATCAGAAATTATTTTGTCATGCTTAATGTTTGAAAAGCTAATAATTAGGGTAACATATTAACTGTAATTCGCCATACACGTTCTTTGTATATATTATGCAAACTCCTAAGGTGCTGGCTTTGTCTACGCAATGACATACAGCAGTTTTCTTTTGCGTGAAATACAAAGCTATGGGTTTGGAGGCAGGAAGCAGGAGACAGAGTAGAAACTGTTTATATCTGATTTGGAGTCCTGCATTTTGTAACTCATTTACTTGCAAACTGCTGTAAATAATTTTGCATACCCACTTAAAATCGCTTCCACAACCTGAGAAGTTTGACACGAGTACCTAAAAGCTTGATGGGAAATGAAATTTGAGGAATTTGAAAAATTAGCTAATTTATCGTGGCAGCAGTCATTAGTCAGAAACAAATCAGCGATACCGACCGTAGAGCTACCGCTAACCCCGGATTTCTCACCACATCTCTCAAAACCTTGTGCTCTTGAGCAGAGGAGCAGGGGAGAGATTTGTACAAGTTCTTTCCCCTCTGCCCCTCTGCCCCTCTGCCCTTCTGCCCCTCTGCCCCTCTGCATTTCAAGCTTGTGAGAAATGCGGGTAACGCAATTTTATAGACGTAGAAACCGCTCACAGTAGCAAAGTTATGAAGTTGACTGCCAAAAAGGAGGACAAGTAATTGCTAACAACACATAGCGAAAATGAACTACAGTTGACTGCTGACGTGCTGGTAATTGGTGGTGGCCCTGCCGCCGCATGGGCAGCATGGGCAGCCGCATCTCAAGGTGTCAAAGTAATCATTGTTGATAAAGGTTTTCTCGGTACGAGTGGTGCCGCTGCTGCTAGTGGTAATGGCATTATGGCTCCTTCTCCAGAGAATTGGGACAAAGTTGTATCGGAGCGTTATCGCTCAGGAAAAAACCTAGCTAACTTACGTTGGATTGAGCGTGTTATCGAAAAAACTTGGCTCAGTTTGCCCCTAGTAGAAGATTGGGGCTATCGTTTCCCCAAAGAAAATGGGGAATCTGTGCGCCAGAGTTATTACGGCCCTGAATATATGCGGGTACTTCGCAAAAACCTCTTGCGTGTTGGTGTTCAGATTCTCGACCAAAGTCCAGCGCTAGAGCTTTTATTGGCTGATGATGGCTCGGTGGCTGGAGCCAGAGGTGTGCAGCGGCAACATCATCGTACCTATCTCGTTCGCGCTGGTGCAGTAGTCTTGGCGAATGGCGGGTGTGCATTCTTAAGTAAAGCATTAGGTTGCAATACCAATACAGGTGATGGATTGCTGATGGCAGTAGAAGCTGGCGGCGAACTCTCCAGTATGGAAGCGTCTAATCACTATGCTATCTCGACGGCTTTCAATGCCACAGTGACACGGGGGGTTCCCTTTGGTTGGGCTAGCTTTAGCGATGAGGCGGGTAACGATCTTGGTGGTTATGTCAATGGTCGTCGCGATCCATCGTTCCTTCCCAACGCACTCTTAAAAGGGCCCGTTTATGCCCGTTTGGATAGAGCTACACCTGAAGTCAAGGCAGTGATTGAGAAATCCCATTTCATTGCTTATCTACCTTACAAAAAAGCTGATATTGATCCCTATACAGAACGAGTACCTGTGACACTGGTTTTAGAAGGTACTGTTCGTGGTACGGGTGGAATCCGTTTGACCGATGATAGTTGCGGTACAAAAGTACCCGGACTCTATGCCGCAGGAGATGCAGCCTCACGTGAGTTCTTAGCAGGTTTAGCTTCTGGTGGTGGTGGCCCCAATGCTGCTTGGGCGATTTCCACAGGTCAATGGGCTGGAGTTGGTGCAGCAGCTTTTGCTAAGAGTCTGGGCGCTCATGCAAATGAACGGGTTGCACGTCCTACCGGTCAAGCCGGATTGCGATCGCCTACGGTGGGCGGAACGCCATCGCCTTCACCGTCTTCTGCTTCATTCGATAGCGAGGCGATCGTCCGTGGTGTTCAAGATGAGATGTTCCCTAATATTTCGAGACACGATACGCGATCCAAATACCTACAATCCCCCCGATAACACTCCATAGGATCGAGGTAATCGATAGCAAACTTCCACCCCATAATATCGGGATATAACTGCCAATAGTAGTTCCTAAAAACATACCAATTCCGATCAGTAATTTATTCATTTGGAAAAAGCCTCAAAAGTGGTTGCAATGAGTAGCTATGAATGTCCAGGATTTAGCTTTCCAAGGGAAATTCCGTACTTCTACCTTGCTCAACTTTTGAGTTACTGGCAAGGGTAAAATTAAGTAGTTAAGCGATCGCTAATTGTTCAAGTCTGGACAAAATCACACCAAAGACTCAATACACTAAGGTTTTCCAAAATTACTGAATTTATTTATACCGCTAATTACCAGCCAAGTACCTCCAGAGGAGATCAACAACAACGGTGTTAACCAATCACCCCAACGCACATATAAAGTCTGTGTCTGTCGCCGATAAATTGTTTCAGCATGAGTTTCGTAGGTATTATATCCAGATATCCACAAAGTTCCACCATGAGGATTTACAAAGGCTGAATATCCGGTATTAGTTGCCCGTGCTGACCATCGATCAGTTTCAATAGCCCGCATGATATCCTGTGCATGATGCTGGAATGGCATTGATGCAGTGTAATGGGCATCGTTAGAAGAACTGAGGATAAATTGCCCACCTGCCGCCGCTTGACGGCGAAATTGTTCAGGAAAAGCAGATTCATAACATATACTAGCGATCGCTCGACCAAAAGGAGTGTCAAATAGCTGATTTGCGGAACCAGCAACTTGATGTGCATCCAAAGGCGACAAGCGTTGAACTATTCCGCCTAAAATTCCTTCAAAGGGAATATATTCTCCCAGAGGTACTAGCTTGGCTTTATCGTAGCGGCTAACAATTTCACCTTTACCATTGAAAGTAAACAAACTAATTGTATAGCTGTCTCCCCGTTCGCCAAAAGCCCCAATCCAAGCAACTACGCCTTTTTCTTTCACTGCTGCGACTAAGGCAGTTCCCAACAAGTCACGTTGGAAAATAGGTAAGGCTCCTTCTGGGGTGAGGACTGCATCTACACTTTGATTTGCTAAAGTTAGATACCCATTGGTGTAATTTTCTTGGGCGCGACGAAACCCTTCAGAACTTCGTAAAAGTCGGTTCGGGATATTACCCTGAATAATCCCTACTTTCAAGGCTGCTTCTGGAGGTTGAGCGATGGGGCGGCTATATAAGATAAAACCTATGAGGTGTAAGCTAATTAATAATCCTGTGGCGGTAACTAAGTATTTATTAACGAACCACAGAGGCGCAAAGGACACAGAGGAAATCTTGGCGCTCTTGGCGTCTTGGCGGTTCGTCCATCCTTCAGCAATTAATCCATTAACAGCAACTATTGCCGCTGTCACAGTATTAGGTCCAGAGAGTTGCCCCAGATGTACAATTACGAGATTATGCGGACTTTGCGTGTAAGCCAGGGAACTCCACCACAGAGGACCGGCACTCCACAGACTTTCTAAACCGCACCAAACGGCTGTACCAATCAATATACGTAGCCACGGTTTTTGTCCGCCCAGGCGAACCATTACAGCTGCCCAAATAGTAACGAATACCCCTCCCAATACACTGATAAATCCCCAACAAAAAAGGGTGATTGCCAAACTCGGCAACCACGGAACGCCCAACCATGTCATTGGGTGAATTCCGGTAATCCAAAATAGGGCAATACCGTGATAACCGATACCCCAGAGGAAAGCAGGGGGAGCAGGGGGGGATTGGTTTTTGCGTTTGGAGTAAGTAACAACTAATACCCATAAGGGAACTAGGGCAATCCAAGCCAAGAACCATGCACCCACTGGAGCGACGGTTAATCCCATTAAAATCCCACTGGCTAAGGCAATCAAGTAAGGGAGTAAGGCGGTTAACCTCTCCCCCTGCCTCCCTGGCTCCCCCTGCTTTTTACTCTGCTTCTTCTGCATCGCCAGCATCAGGTGGAACTATTGCCACTCCGGTAATAGCGTCGTCTTCATCTAAACGCTGCACTCTTACCCCAGTCGCCGATCGCGATTGAATAGAAATCGCATTCACTGCTTGCCGGATGATAATACCGCGATTTGTCACCATCATGATTTCATCATCATCGTTGTTGACAATGCGTAGGGTTGCCAACTTATCTTTGTTTTTACGGTTTTTGAACTTGGTTGCCATTAAACCCTGACCAGCACGATTTTGCAGGCGGAACTGGGCAACAGGTACGCGCTTACCATATCCTCCCATTGTAATTACCAACACCCAAGGGCCAACAACGCCACTGCTAGGCACTTCTGCGGACTCTTCATTAATTTCGGTAATTTCGATATCTTCTGTTTCGATTGTTTCGATATCTTCAATTTCGGCTTCTGTAACATCCAAAGTTTCAAGAATTGCTGCGGGCAGAATATCCATACCCACTAGTTCATCTTTATTTTTGAGTTTCATGGCTTTTACCCCACGAGTCGCCCTACTTAAAGGACGCAGTTGTTCGTGGTTGCACCGGAAGTTAATCGCCATCCCGTTACGAGAACCAATGATTACACTGTCCTCGACTCTCGCACGCCGCACCCAGCGGAGTTGGTCGCCTTCTTCTAAGGAAATAGCAATCAAGCCATTGGCGCGAATGTGACTAAAGGCTGTCAATTCGGTTTTCTTGATATTGCCGCCCTTAGTGAGCATAACCAAATATTCTTCATTGCTAAACTCGTCAACCGGTACAATTGAGGTGATTTTTTCCTCTTTGGGAATCGGTAACATTTGGACGATTGGTGTCCCGCGACTGGTACGCGAACTCGCTGGAATTTGATAAGCTCTTAAGCAGTAAACGACACCACGTTCACTAAAAAATAAAATACTGTCGTGATCGCAGCAAGTTAAGAAATGCTCAATGGTATCATCATCTTTGACCTTGGCTGCGGCCTTGCCTCTGGTAGCACGGCTTTGAGCTTCAAAGGTGTTGACTGGCATCCGTTTGATGTAGCCTTGCTCTGTCACTAAAATTATTGCTTTTTCATTGGCAATTAGGTCACGGTCATCTAATTCCCCTTCCCCTGGTAAAATCACCGTGCGCCGAGGTGTGGCAAAGCTAGTTTTGAGTTGCCCAACTTCGGTTTCAATGATTTCTAGCACTCTCTCGCGCCGGGCCAAAATATCCTGCAAATCGGTAATCTTCGCTTGCAATTCATCGTGTTCCAGACGGATTTTGTCTGCTTCTAAGGCAGTCAAGCGCCGCAATTGCATTTGCAAAATCGCATCTGCTTGCACTTCTGAGAGTCCGTAAGTTGTGATTAACTCGCCTTTAGCTGTGGGTGCATCGGGAGCATGGCGAATCAAGACAATAATTGGATCTAACTGAGCCAGGGCAATTAATAACCCTTGGAGGAGATGGTCGCGTTCTTCGGCTTTGCGTAGTTCGTAGCGGGTGCGTCTGGCAATGGATTCGATGCGGAAATCCAAGAATACGCTTAAGAACTGCTTGAGGGTGAGTACTTGGGGTTCGCTATTCACCAGCGCCAGCATATTCGCGCCGAAGTTGGCTTGCAGTGGCGTTTGCTTGTAAAGGTTGTTCAGCACGACGCGGGGATAAGCATCACGCTTGAGTTCGATGACAATTCGCATCCCGTCGCGATCGCTTTCATCCCGGATATCTGCGATGCCCTCTAGCCGCTTTTCGTTCACCATTTCGGCGATTTTCTCAATTAGCGCCGCTTTGTTGGTTTGATAGGGCAATTCGGTGATGATAATTGCTTCTCTATCTGGTCGTCCCCGTTGTTCAACGGTTTCAATGTTAGCGACACCACGCATGGTGATGGAACCACGCCCTGTAGTGTAAGCTTCGCGAATGGCAGATGTTCCTAAAATCTGCGCCCCAGTCGGAAAATCTGGGCCGTGGACATACTGCATTAATTCGATATCGGTGATTTCTGGATTGTGGATTACAGCCACCAAAGCATCAATCAATTCGCCCAAGTTGTGGGGGGGAATGTTGGTGGCCATGCCCACGGCAATGCCAGAGGAACCGTTGAGCAATAACTGGGGAATCCGTGCTGGTAAGACTGTGGGTTCTTGTTGGGAACCGTCGAAGTTATCGGCAAAGTCTACAGTTTCTAATTCGATGTCGTGGAGTAGACCAGCGCTAGTTAAAGCTTGCAAGCGGCATTCTGTGTACCGCATGGCGGCAGGCGGATCGTTATCTACCGAACCAAAATTACCATGCCCGTTCACTAGGGGCGATCGCATGGAAAAATCCTGCGCCATCCGCACCAAGGCATCATACACTGCTGTGTCGCCGTGGGGGTGATATTTACCTAATACTTCCCCCACCACACGGGCGCATTTCTTAAAGGGGCGATCGTGGAGCAGACCTAGCTCGTGCATTGCGTAGAGAATGCGACGATGCACAGGTTTTAGACCATCCCTGGCATCTGGCAGCGCCCGACCCACTATCACGCTCATGGCGTATTCCAGATAAGACTGCGACATTTCGTTTCGCAAGTCTGTCGGGATAATCCTCTCCTGTGAGGTTGTCATAACCTAAAAATCTCCAAAAATCGTAGATTTTAGCTTTTTTACTCAACAAAGCGCAAAATTATTCTAAATTGCTCTTGAATAATTGCTATATTTTGATATAATCTTAGCATATATTGCTTTTTATTGCCTGGGTGGCAGTAGCGCCGTCTTTGTCCCATTCCCTAGTCTCCAATATTCAGCAATTTCGCCATCGCCAACCGTTGCAGTTTCCCAGTAGCACCACGAGGTAGTTGCTCCAAAATGTGAACTTGCTTGGGAACTTTGAAGTCTGCCAGCATGGTTGAACAGTGAGCTAAAAGTTCTTTTTCGCTAGCTTCTGCTTTCAAAACCACGGCAGCGTGGATATCTTCTCCTAGAGATTTGTGGGGAACGGCAAAAGCTAAGGCTTCGGCGACAGCGGGATGACGCAGCAAGACATCATCCACTTCTAAGGGAGAGATTTTTTCCCCACCCCGGTTAATCAATTCTTTAATCCGTCCAGTCAAGCGGAGGTAGCCATCTTCATCCACAGTCCCCTGATCCCCTGTGCGGAACCAACCGTTTACAAAAGCAGTGGCGTTAGCTTCTGGATTATTTTCGTAGCCATCTATAACATTGGGTGCTTTTACCACCACTTCACCCAAGCTTCCCTGAGATAATAAGTTGCCTTCAGAGTCCATAATCCCCACTTCCACACCAAAGCCATAACCTACAGTACCCGGTTTCCTGACTTTTGGCGGTAGGGGATTAGTGGTCATTAAGTGAGATGCTTCAGTCATGCTGTAGGCTTCTACCACAGGAGCATTCAGAGTTGCCTCTAGCTGTTCAATGATAATCGGGGGCAAAGAAGCGCTACTAGAGCGAATAAAACGAAAGCGATTAGCTTTAACAATTTCTGTATTGCGGCTAGCACGTGCCAAAATTGTCTGGTGCATAGTTGGCGCTGCGGAGTACCAGGTGGGTTTGTAGATATCTACCAGTTTCCAAAACTCCAGGGCATTGAAACCATTGGGACAAACTAGTGTACCGCCCGATGCCAGAGTTGCCAGCAAACAGCCCACCAATCCGTGAATATGGAACAGGGGCATTAGGCAAAGTGTGGTATCTGCGGCTGTGAGTGAATAAGCACCAATAAAGTTGTTAGCTGAAGCGATTAAGTTGCGATGACGAATTGGCACACGCTTGGGACGACTAGTAGTGCCGCTAGTATGGAGAATCATTGCTATATCATCGTCCCCAACCAAATTTTCCCAGTCCCCATTACCCCTTATCCCCAGAGGGGACCCCGAGTTCCCCAGTCCCCAATCCCCAGCCCCCAATCCCCAGTCCCTAGCCCCCAATCCCCAATCCCCAGCCCCCAATCCCCAGTCCCCAGCCCCCAATCCCCAATCCCCAGTCCCCAG
The DNA here is from genome assembly GCF_036917155.1 of Nostoc sp. Taxonomy (GTDB): domain Bacteria; phylum Cyanobacteriota; class Cyanobacteriia; order Cyanobacteriales; family Nostocaceae; genus Nostoc. The sequence goes on from NZ_JBALDZ010000179.1 coordinate 19,599, forward strand.
TTCAAAGCTTAATGTGCCGTCAGTGTTTACCTTGGCATTAATCAGTATCATATTGGGTGTGACAGCGGCAATGGCTGCTTCTGGCCCCTCAGATAACGTAATCAGTGCTTTTGCTTGGGTATCTTGGTAGTAAAAGGCAAATTCTTCTTGCTTGTATTTGGGATTTAAGGGTGCAGCAGTGCCACATAAAGCAGCAGCCAAAAAGGTAATCGCCATTGGTGAACCGTTAGTCATAGCAATGGCAATACGTTCTCCCCGTTTCAATCCAAAGCTGTTAAGTTGGGATACTAGTCCAACAACATTGTCGCGCAATTGCTGATAAGTTAGCGATCGCCCCTCAGGCGTAATTAGCGCTGGATGATTGTCTTCCCCCACTAAAAGCTCAAATAAATTCATTCAAAACCTCCAGATTAATAAAATTGGGCATGGGGCATTGTTTAGTAAGTTTAAGGCAAAAAACAAGAGCTAAAATTAAGTCAATAGTGTGGAGTGTGGCTGTCGTGACTAGAAATCAGAAAAATCTTTTTCACCAACTAAACCCCATAGATAAAATATGGATCGTCGGAATTTTCTAAAGTATGTCACTTTAGCAGGATCTAGCTTTGCCTTAACTAGTTGTATTCAAGGCAGAAATTCTAAATCTCCGGTTGAGGCGTTTCCTTCAGCGTCGCCTGTGACGGTAAATGAACCTCTCAAGGTGGGATTTGTTTATGTGGACTCTGTGGGTGATTTTGGCTGGACTTATGCCCATGATTTGGGTCGCAGAGATATGGAAGCCAATCTTCAAGATAAGGTAAAAACTACCTTTGTTGAAAATGTCAAAGAAGGTGCTGACGCTGAAAGGGTGATTCGCCAATTAGCATTAGATGGTAATAAGTTGATTTTTACAACTTCCTTCGGGTACATGAACCCAACAATTAAAGTTGCCAAGGACTTTAGTGATGTTGTCTTTGAACACTGTACAGGATACAAACGTGCTACCAATGTTGGCACTTATCTGGGACGTTTTGAAGAACCGCGTTACTTAACCGGCATGATTGCTGGTAAGATGACAAAATCAAATGTAGTTGGTTTTATTGGCGCATACCCAATTCCAGAAGTAATCCGGGGAATCAGTGCATTCACTCAAGGAGTACGGTTAACAAATCCCCAAGCAAAAGTTAAGGTGCTTTGGGTGCAAAGTTGGTATGATCCTGCTAAAGAAAGAGAAGCAGCTCAAGCTTTGGTCAATTTAGGTGCAGATATACTGACGCAGCATACCGACTCTAGTGCTGTTGTCCAATTGGCTGAGGAAAAAGGTATTTATGCTTTTGGCTACAACACTGATATGAGTAAGTTTGGTCAAAAAGCCCACCTGACATCAGCTATTAATAAATGGGGCAAATTCTATACAGAAAAAGCCTTGGCTGTAATGAGTAATACTTGGAAGTCTCAAAATGTTTGGGATGGTATTGCTCAAGGAATGGTGGATATTTCCCCAATGAATGAGGCGATTCCGGCTGATGTGCAACAACTAGTGAATGCGAAGCGCGATGAGTTTATTCAGGGTACTGCACACCCTTTTAATGGCCCGGTGAAAGACCAAAAAGGGGTAGTGCGAGTGCCAAAGGGTAAAGTGTTGGATGATCGGGGACAACTAGCGATGGATTGGTATGTTGAGGGAATTGAAGGGTCAATTCCTAAAGGTAAATCTTAGTACGCTACATAACAGGTTGAGGAACGAAACCCAATATTTCCAGGGTTTTGTTGGGTTGCGCTTTGCTTCACACAACCTACAATTTTTCTTATCCCTAGTGCCTAGTTCAAAAATGGCGGGGGCAAATTAAGCATTAGACATAGGAGTGAAAATTAAATATGCATTACCTGAAACCCTTTGTAGGGAAAATTCATGTAGACGCGGAGCCTGATATCTTGCACCAGGCGACTGGAAGTCGCGGCTACACAGGCAAAACCCGCCTGCGCGGGTTGAAAACCTTGATTTTGCATTAGTCCGCGTAGGCGGACGAGAGTTTGTATAGCCGCGATTTCTAATCGCCAGGGCTAGGTGCAAGATATGAGGAGCGGCTTCCCGCAGGGTATTGTCCCTACGCCTTTTCTGGAGATGTCTAATACAGCGTCTATTACATAAATGCGATCGGCATTGCGAATTGTACTGAGACGATGGGCAATCACTACTCTAGTAGCGTTTAACTTAGCTAAACTTTCAGTCCTTCTAAAAGTTCTATGGCTTGGAAGTCAGCCGTGCCGATTCCCTTAACCAAGTCAACGATTGACATCTGGCATAATTGGATAGGTTCAATTGCGATCGCTACAAAATTCCATTCGTTAGTAATTATGTCTATACTTGAGAACGAATATTTTCATTGAAGGAGGCAGGAGGCAGAAGGAGCGATTCGGGAGCATCTCAATGAGTGTAAAAACACGCCTGCCCTGGCGAATGGAATTCGCGCGCCAGTTGCTCATGGGGGAAACCCCCTTCTCTACGAGTGATTCAGGAATCAAATCGGATTGCTATAGTTAAGGATATCTTCTGCTACCTGCGCCCACTACACCGATTTTGTGGCGATAAGAGAGTTCAGCACCAAACCAACCAGAAATACTAGTCAGCGTACCGACAACAAGCGAGAGTAACAGTCCCCAAGGTAGTATTCGGGATTCAGCGTCACCCAAGCGTAGGAGAAAGTTGACGAGTGATAAAACTAGCAAAGAAACGTTAAGTATTAAATGCACCCAACCGGCAGTATGTTTGCGGACTCGTTCAATTTTCAAAAAGTCGCTAAGACCGATCGCTGCTGCAAGGACACCTCCAGCTAATCCAAGTCCGATTAACCATAACGAAGCCCTGGCCCAAAAGAAATCACCAGTTAACCAATAGCCGATGTCACTCCCCAAGGCGGCGGCTAAAAAGGCTATGGGAAAGATCACACTCAGGGGATGCAAGGGATGTCCTGCGATCGCAACTGTGCTAGGTACACCGCTATCACGATACTCACTATCGTTACTTTCAATAATTGGTGGAATATTTGGGAAAGGTGTTGAATTTGTTGGCGTTGTTTCTGTAGTTTCCATTATTAGTATCCTAAATTTACTAGCGTTATCTTAATCAGCAGGAATCTATTCAACATCAGCTTCCGGTTGCAAGCTTTCTTTACCTATTTTTTATATATTTTGTATTTTGTTTTTCTGCCGTTTTTTCAGTACTTGCTCTTTTAGCTTATGACTATCTGACAGTACTAATTTAATCAAATACCATCAGATTTTTATCTATCTAGCGATGTAATACAGATTTAAATTTTGTCTATCTAAAAGTATAACGAGAGCATTTTATTTTAATTGATAGAAAGTGCGTATATAAGCAGATGTAGACATTGCTTTTACAATCATTTTTTCAAAGGCAACATCAACCCAGGCACAAAATCTTCACCGCTTAATATTGCTGTAGCTAGAACATTTTGTTATAAAATTGACACAAACCTTTTAATTGGTAGAGTTCTCCTGAATTCTTACCGCAGGCGGAGCGACTCCGCTCCTGACATTTAACTCCTTTTATACAATGCTCTCAGAACGTTTTACCGCAGCCCTTATCTACGCCACTGAACTACACGCTAACCAAGTTCGTAAAGGTTCAGGTGTACCCTACGTTGCCCATTTATTAGGTGTCGCTAGTATTGCTTTAGAATACGGAGCAAATGAAGATGAAGCGATCGCAGCTCTCTTACACGATGCGATCGAAGATCAAGGCGGGGCCGCAACACGAGAAGAAATTCGCCGTCGCTTTGGTGACAATGTAACAGCAATTGTAGATGGTTGTACTGATGCTGATACAACTCCCAAACCCCCTTGGCGACAGCGCAAGGAAGCCTACATCGCTCATATTCCTACCGCTTCCCCATCAGTTCTGCTCGTATCATCAGCAGATAAGCTTTACAACGCCCAGTCCATTCTCAAAGATTATCGTGTTTTGGGCGATTCGCTCTGGGAACGTTTTCAGGGGCGTAAAGAAGGCACTCTTTGGTATTATCGAGCGCTTGTAGATGCCTTCAGAAAGACTGGAATCACGCTAATTATTGAGGAATTAGAACGGGTAGTTGCACAAGTTGAACTATTAGCATCTCAATCAAAAAATTTATTTACCCAGAATTAGATAAAAGATTCATGAAGAAAGGGAAAGGGGGAAAGGGGAAAGGGGAAAGGGAACCCCATACTTAAAAGCAGGGGTTTCAAGCATGGACGCTGATTTTTATCACACTACGTGTCTCAAAAATCTTCTTTTCTTGTTCTCCATATTTAAAAACAGGGGCTTTATACCCTGTGGGGAAAAGTTCTTTATTTCTACCCTTTCCCCCTTTCCCTTTCCCCTTTTCCCCTTCTTGGTAATGAACTAGACAAATATCCTTTTTACAGACACGATATAGTCATGTCTCTTACAAATAAATTTTGGAACGAATTTTGGCTTTTAGGTTCTCTCTCTAGATAAAAAATCTTTCTCCCGGTAGATAGGTGTACTGACATTATTCTGACTGCTATGTTACCAATATGACGATAGTAAGACAAAATACCCTAAATCCAACCGTAAGTCCTCCAGAAAGCTTGACAGAAAAGTATATGGAAGCAGAGCGTATGCATGATGTTCTGCTTTTACTGCAAAACTTGATTAACAGTGAAGAAGCCACTGTGAAACTAATTCTGGATTGCCTTTATGATGTTGGTTCAGTGAATCTGATCAATCAAAAGCTTCGCCTGAAGCCCTTAAACAGGGTGATGAAATTAATTGCCCGAATGTCAAAACCAGTTTTTAGAACCATAGCTTTAAATTGGTTTAAAAAGAACTGTCCCCAATTGATTACTAATTGGCTACATACGCAGGTTGCTTTTGAAAAGCCCCAAAATATGCCCGAACAAGTAGCTATCGAAGTTGTACAACTAGAACCTTATTCTATACCACAGACAGAAAGTCTCAGCCAAGAGATTCAAAATCTGCGCTATCAGATTAGATGGCTAGCTGGGATTTCAATAACAGCGATCGCTATTTTAGTCGTAACAGCCATTCGGTTAAACTGAAACCTATGAATTATGAATATTATGCCTCTGCCCAAACCAATCTTGGAGGACATAGAAATACATCTGCTTTTGGAAGGGATATATCAGTACTATGGTTATGACTTTCGTAATTATGCTCTTTCCTCACTCAAGCGCCGTATTCAGAGCTTCATACACTTAGAGGAATTAGCAAATGTTTCTGCATTACAAGAGCGGTTACTCCACAACCGTGCCTATTTGGAACGATTTTTGCTTGCTCTGACGGTGAATGTTACATCAATGTTTCGCGATCCCAGCTTTTATAACACCTTCAGAAATCAAGTCATCCCCTTCTTACAAACCTATCCATTTATTCGCATCTGGCACGCTGGCTGCTCTACTGGTGAAGAAGTATACTCAATGGCAATTTTACTGCAAGAAGAAGGACTTTACCACCGTTGCCGCATATATGCCACTGATACGAATGAGAAGGTATTACAAAATGCCAAAAGTGGGATTTTCTCGCTGAAATTGATGCAGGAATATACTCACCTTTATCTGAAAGCAGGTGGCAAAAAGTCTTTCTCAGAATATTATACCGCAGCTTATGATAACGCGATTTTTCGAGCATCTCTAAGAGAAAACATTGTTTTTGCCCAGCATAATTTAGCAACTGACAGTTCTTTTAATGAGTTTAATGTCATTCTTTGTCGTAACGTCCTCATCTATTTTAATCAGGTACTGCAAAAACGAGTACATGAACTGTTTTATAATAGCCTTTGCACCTTTGGTATCTTGGGTTTAGGAAGACAAGAATCTATCAGATTCACCTCTTACGAGCAGTACTATGAAGAGATTATCAAGGGTGAGAAAATATATAAGAAAATAGCAGGTAATTGAAGAGAATGCTTTGAGTAGGGAAATGAGTTATGAATGCTCGTAAAATAATTGATGCCCCATGCCCAATGCCCAATACACCAAAAAATATTAGAAATAAAATTGCGCTCATTGTCAAAAGACAGTCTGTCAAACATTTTTTATTGTGTTCAGAAGACAGATTAAGCGATCGCTTAAGGTAAATTACACATTAAAGTCTTAAAAAAGGAGATTGTCGATGCAGCTTCTCGAATGTCCTCCTGTTGCAGTCATTGCTGGAGAAAATGCGGTTCATGTTTCTCAACTACCTTCTACATGGCAAGACATTGCTAGAGAAACCACGAGTGTCGGACTTTCCCAACCCCAAAGCTATGTTGAGATGGCACAGTTGTTCTTGTATAAATTAGAACATGGTGATGTTGACTTATTTAGCGATCGCCCCCAACTAGCTCACTTAATACCGTCATTCTCCCAGCTATTCGCTCAACTGGCATGGGAAACCCTAGAATTTTTTGGGCAAGACTTTCTCAAACATAGCTATCCGAACTTTGCAGAAATTCTTCATGATGTGGAGTCAAAAGGGACAGAATATGCTAATGAAGTAAAAGTAGCTCACATTGGCATAGATTTGTTCAATGAGTTTGGTTATGAGCTACCTGCCAGCTTCTATCATGTGCATTTAGCACCAATTTACCGCGATCATGTTTTTGAAGAACGTGCCTTACGATTTGATCAACGCGATATCGAACACAAACGTGCTTGGGATGCCATACTCCATGCAGGTAAGGTATTTGCTATCCAAATGAAAGTACAAAGTATTGCTTCCAAATACGGTTTTACTTATCAGCACGGCTGCGGTTGTAACTCGCACCTATCTTCCATTGATGTATCTCGTGGGGCATTTGAATATGAATTGAGTCCCGAAAAGCGTCAGCGATGGATTCGCAGTTTTATTTGGACTGCTTGGTATGAGTATGCTTTTTTTGCGATCGTACCAAATACGAGTTATTTAGTTTAACACCTTGCACCAGGAAACCTTTTAACTAATTCGTAATTCGTAATGACGACTCTCTACGTTCGCGCAGCGTGTCGCAGACAGACCCTAAAAGCGTAGCAAGATCCCTATAAGGGTACGATGACTCGCTAACGTAATTCGTAATTTTGGGGTTTAAACTGTAGTGGCATGGCAAGGCTAAAATGTTGCAAAAAAATTGTAGCTTGGGTGGAGCGTAACCCAACCTCTTACAATGTACTATTTTAAGCTTACCACGCCAGTAGGGTGTGTTACCGCGTTAGCGTAACGCACCATTTTGTACGATTCTCTTAAAGAGAAAAAGTAAGTAACTAACCTGAGTCTGGAATAAGGAAAGGGACAGGTAGTAAGCTGAAAATAATACAAATCCAGCAAACTGACCTATATCTAGTTTAGAGGTTGTTTGAAAATTTGTTGGCTGTGATTTTAATCGAAATTAATTATCTGGGAATAATAGCTTAGGAACTCACGATAATATTATTTGCGTTACTCAGTAACTAAAAGATAAAAAGGATTTATCAAAATGGATTCTTTCGGTATTTACACCCTTGCTAACGATGGGGTATATGACCAACTAGTAGCTTTGCTAAATAGCATTGAGATGAATGTTAGCGCAGATATTCCTATTTGTATTATTCCATACGATGAGCGACTAGACTTAGTTAGGCAAGAAATTAATGCTCGAAAGAATGTAATCCTGTTTGATAATTGGGACGTAATTCAACGCTGGGAAGAATTTGCTCATCAGGTTTGGGCTGCTCATTCCAGGGGAAAAGAGACAAAATTATCACGTCCTAGTTGGTACAAAAGTCATTTACAAAGAAAGTTTGTTGCCTTTGAAGGTATTTTTGATAAGTTTGTATTTTATGACGGTGATAGCTTGGCAATGAAGCCACTCAATAATGTAATTGACAAGCTAGAAACATCCGATTTTATTTTTGATGATTGGGAACATCTTAAGGATAAACGTGTCGCAGCGTTAAATATTTCAGTTATAGAAAAAACTGGACTGTATACAGAAGCAGATATACGTTCTAAGTTGCATTGTTCTAGCTTTTTTGGATCTAAACGAGGGATATTTACTGTTCAAGAAATTGAAATAATGAAGGAGCGATTAATTACCCATAGGGAAGTTGAATGGATTAATCGACATGGATGGTGGGATGATGCTTTTTTGTTTAATTATATGACTTTGCGCTGCGATCGCCCACTGTTTAATTTTACACTTAGCCCCAATGGTGAAGATAGAACAGGCAACTGTGCCAATGCAGATCCCTTCGTCAATATTAATAATGTTCTTTACAATCAAGATGGCTTAAAACCAATTCACCGCATCCATTATATGAGCTATTCTGCTCGTGATTTTGCCCATTTATGTCAAGGTCAAGATGTTAATATTCGTTATGCAAGTGAGTTTTTACACTATCGCTTTCTCAAACAGCCAGAACAAAGACCAAAACAGCTAAAACCACTTAGTATCATTGCAAAAACTAATAAGTTTTTCCACAAAACCATGAATAAACTTCAAAGAAGTATCCGCTAAACATAGCTTTATTGACGACGCATTAAATTAGTAATTAAAGTTTCTATTTCTCAAAATATTAATATATAATATGCCTAAAATTACTGTTTGCATTCCTACTTTTAATCGTGTCCATCTCCTCCCTTATGCCATTGACAGTGTACTCAATCAGTCTGAACAAGACTTTGAGCTAATTGTTTGTGATGACGGTTCTAAGGATGGTACACCCGAATTGATGGCACAGTACACAGACCACCGGATTAAATATATCCGTCATCAGCAAAATATTGGTAAAAGTAATAATATGCGCTCTGGCTTTGATGCAGCCAGCGGTGAATATTTTATTAAATTTGATGATGATGATCGGCTCACACCCGATTTTCTCGCAAGTACCGCAGCTATTCTTGCTCAAGACTCTAGCATTGATTTTGTTGGTACAGACCATTGGATAATTGATATTAACAATGTGCGGGATGAGGTAAAAACTCAAGAAAATACTCATCGCTGGGGTAGGAAAAATTTACCAGCAGGTGTTGTAGATAATTTGTTAGAAGTTGTATTTATTCAGCAAAGCTTTCAAGTTGGGGCGACATTATTTCGTCGTACAACATTGCAAGAATTAGGATATATGCAGCCAAATCTGCAAAATTGTGAGGATAATGATTTATTTGTGCGTCTGGCTTTGGCGGGAAAGAATGGCTATTACTTACCAGAATTATTGATGGAATATCGCTATCATGCAGAGCAGCAAGGTATAAATCGAGCCATTCCTTATTTATTTGATAAAATCCGGTATTTAGAAAGTTATAAATTTGAATCTGAAAAAATAGAGACAATCAGAAAAAATCGTCTAACAGAAACGCAATTATTATTAGGTTTGCGTTTAATTGAAAAGGGTGAAACGCAAAAAGGCAGAGAGCTAGTTTTAGCAGGAAAGTCTTTTTCGACACCTAAAGCTTGGACTGCTTTAGGATTATCGTTGTTACCAGTTGGGTTGCGAGGTAAGGCATTTAATGCACTGCGACAGGTGCGGGGTTAGGCTATAGAAATGCGTTGACGCAGTCTGCCACAGGTATCATTTTTTCTATCAAGTACGTCGTTATAAGTGGTTAATAGCTCACACAGAAAAGTAGAGAAAGTCATAGAGAGTTTTAGATTACGTTAATGTAGTCTAGCTAATTACTTCTCTGACCACTGATCAACTATTTCAAGCATTTTTTCAGGACTTATGGCTTTAATCATTTTTTTGCCATGCGGTATTTTAATCCTTTCTACCACATCATTTAATGATTTGAATTGCTCCTTATTACGTTCAATCTCTACTATTTCTGCTATCTGAGAAGCTTTCTTTTGATTAAAACCACTATTTTGTAATTTGGAGACAATTTTAACTTGACTAAGTGTTTTAAAGACTTCTATTGCTTCAGTCTTATCGGCCATCTGTTTTTTAAGCTCTTTGACTTCATTTTCTAACTTTGCATTAACAGTTCCTTGTTCTAATAGTTGCTTTGTTATCTTTTCAAAACGTGATTCTAAATTGATTAAAAATTGTTCCATATCTTTTAAGCTGAAAGATGTTTTATCTGGAGAATCAGTTTTTTGCTGTCTAAATAATTCAACCTGCTTTGTTAAAATCTCCTCATTTTCAGACTCAATAATAAATACTCCAATCATTTCGCCCTTATGAGGCTCTATCTCTCTAGCCCTAGCAGCAGCATGATATTCAAAGTGTCCATCAACTACTTCAAAGGAATTGATACTTGAGCGACGAATAACTATAGGGTTAATAACTCCCGCCGCTTCTAGAATAAGATTTGCTGCTTTTTCTAGATCATCATCTGCAAAACTTGATCGAGGTACAGTAGAAGTAATTTTCTTAATAGCAACAAGTGATGTAGATAGTTTCATGAAGTCAACCCTATTTTTTGTAAAACTTCTATTGCTAATAATTCAAATTCTTGTGCGGCAATTGAATCTGGCTTAAAATCTAGTACAGAAATTGGATCAGCGACCTCCATATCTCCTATAATTAGAAATTTTTCAGCGCATTTTGCTAGATCATCTCTATCATAAATTACCGTATTCATAACCTCAAAATCATATCGTTTTGGAATAGCTTCTAGTCGTTTAGGTAAAGTATGTTTAACAAACTGATTATTAGTAGATATTTTACAAGCTAGTACACCTAAAATTTCAATTTGAGGCTTTCTTATTTGTTTTCTAAATCCATTGATTTTTTTGATAAACTCCCTAACGTTTATTAGTCCTTGATTAGCGAAGGGTTTAAGATCAGAAGGAATAATAAGATAGTCAGCAGTAATTAGAGCAATCCTAGCGTACAGATTTAATGAAGGTGGAGTATCAATCAACACTATATCATATTGTTCTGCTACCGCATCTAGTTTTTGAGCAAGCATCATTTTACTATCTTCTTGTTGAATTAACTCATTTTCATAATTCATCAAACTAATATGAGAAGGAATAACACTAATTTCTGGATTTGTGAATTGAGATTTTCTAGCAACTTCCTCTATAGGGAAAAAATCTTCTGATTGCAAAATATGACGAATATTAGAATCTTTGATATCATCAAATTCTTCATCATCAAATTTGACCAACCCCGTTGCAAATGTCGTATTTGCTTGGCTATCAAGATCAATCACCAAAACTTTTTTACCCTTTTTCCTAATAGCAGCGGCTAAATTAACTACAGTAGTTGTCTTACCTACGCCGCCTTTGTTATGGTAAACCGCAATTGTTTTCATTAGATTTTGCCTCTTTATTTCAAAATTTGAATGTTTTTCAGTTATTTGAACTTCTGGTTTATCTAACAACTGTCCTTCTTTTAAACTATCTCTAGCAATTAAACGTTTAATAGTCTCTAATTTAGTCTCAACTTCTTTACCAGAACATTGAAATACTAGTTTAATATCAGTCTGTAATTTTTGATAAATTCTAATCTCTTTCCCATTAGTCAACAATCCATACCTGACATTCAAGCTAGTTAAATAATGCCTGAGTCGGGGGACATGATTATCTAAGTTTTGTTTGGGATGCTTTGCCTCCATGACGACACTCAGCGGTGAGTTGGCATCTAAAACAAAGGGAATCACTTGTGCAGCAAATGCTAAAAAATCTAAGCGAATGCTACCAATGGCAACTTCTTGATGCCAGGTTTCAGGAGTATAACCTAGCTGCGGTAGCAAATATTGCACTATGAGTTTGCTTTCAACTTCGCTTTCGTTACGACACAACTCAGGATTAAAAGGCAATATTTTTCTACCTCTAAATAATTATTGGACTTGAGACAAAACCTTATATTTGCTAGATTATGCCATAGCCTTCATGATTTTAAGTGATTTATATCACTTAGAAGAATATAAAAATCATCATAAAACTAGTGCTTTTGCTGATAGAATAGCCACTTCTGAAAGCTAGCCATATTCAAAATTAATAGGCTACGTATGTATTTCCCCATTATCCCTGTAAATGGCTAGAATCAAAGAGTTTACTTAACTTATTTGCGCTAAAGGTTTTGGCTACTGTATCTTGTCCCCACTGCCATCAACTCGTTGATAATCAAGCTATTAGTTGTCCCTATTGCCGGACAACACTCAAAGCTTATGGTCATCCCGGTATTCCATTGCACCGCGCCACTGGGGACGGGTATCTGTGCGACACCTGCACCTATCACGCTGATGATACTTGCAATTTTCCCCACCGTCCCTACGCCAAAGACTGTACCCTCTACCAAAATATTGAAGAGACAAAGTTAGAGTTAGAACAGCAGCGTTACACTAACAGTTTTGCAGTAACTGTGAAAATTTGGGTAAAACGCAATCAGGTTGTGCTGTTGCTATTGGGTTTATTATTGGTCTGTTTGTTCTTCAGTCTAGTAACTTAGATGAGTTTAAAACAATCTCCCCTTATCTGGGAGATTAGTCATCAGTAAAAAGATTGTACAACGATAAATAAAACTTAATCTTGCTTTTTTGGAAATTTTGACGATCTTTGGGGATCTATTTTAGCCACAGCGGTGAGGTATTAGTCTTAGCGCTTGATGTTAGACAGGTCTCTTAAACTCAGTGATGAGGGTTTCGATTACCCTCCACAAGTTTGCATACCTATACTAACTTTTTGCTGTACAGCGGCTTAAAGCTTGCTAGAGGAGCATTATGAGACTAACGCAATGGATTTTAGAGGAATAATTGCCATTAACAGTTTTTTATCACATAATTCCTCTATCTTGTGACAACTTTCATACTTTTTATCGTAACTTTATTAAAAAAAAGCATCAAAACGAGATATACCCAGTCCCTTGTCTTCAGGCTGTGGTGATTTTGGATGCTTCCGCAATAGGTTCAACTTGTATTGGTGGCGCTTTTTCCTCAAAGGCGGCTAAATCGAACCAAAAGGTAGTGCCAATGCCGACTTCACTCACGAGATGGACTTTACTCCGATGTCTGTCGATGATATTTCTGACAATCGATAAACCTAAACCCGTGCCTTCTAGGGTGTGAACTCGGTTTTCTACGCGGAAGAAGCGTTCAAAAATTGAGTGTTGATCTTCTGTGGCGATGCCAATTCCAGTATCGGAAATTTCAATCCGCACTGGAGAAGATTGAGTGTGGCTGGGTTTAAAATCTAGTTGGTAGGCGCGGATTGCTACTTTACCACCTGCTTTGGTAAATTTAAGGGCATTACCAATCAGATTGCCAAACACTTGTACTAACAGATCGTAATTACCTAATACTAGCGGCAAATTAGGGGCAACTTCTTGAATGAGTTCAACACCTTTATCTTTAGCATTGAGTTGGTAAGTACGCAGTGTTTGCTCGATCGCTTGGGCTAAATCTACGCCATCGAAGTTGTACTGGCGACCAGATTCGAGTTTTGACAAATCCAAAACATCGTTGACTAGGCGGGTTAGGCGATCGGTTTCATGGTTGACTGTTTGCAGAAACTCTTGCCGTTCTTGTAAAGCTAAGTCTTCGCCGTAGTCGTGCAGGGTTTCAATATAAGTTTTGATGTTGAATAGAGGCGTTCGCAGTTCGTGAGAAACGTTGCTGATAAATTGACTTTTTGCATCGTTTAATTCCACCTCACGGGTTATATCTTGGACAGTAATCGCAATACCTTTAATGCTTTCTCTTTGCAGGTTGAGTACTGTAGTCAAGAGAATGCGAATCGTCCGCGGGGTGGGTTGGTTAATAAAAATTCGGAATTCAGCACTTTCACATTCGCCTGCTGCCATTTCATACAATGGGCCAGTGATTTCCATCTGTACTGATGGGGGCAAGTGATGCAAGACATTGCAGCCTACCACATCAGCAGTTTCCCAGCCAAAAATTCGCCGCGCTGTGGGGTTGACTAAAATCACCTGCATGTTGTTATCAATCAACACAGCACCATCTGCGATCGTCGAAACTAAGGTTTCTAGCTTGGCTTTTTCTGCGGTCAGTTCCTCAATATTCTGTTCTTCATAGCGCTCTAATCGCTCTCCCATTTCATTAAAGCTTAAAATTAACTCCCCCAGTTCGCCCCCTAAAGGTAAATCAATGCGCTGCTTAAAATTCCCGGTAGCAATTTGTTTCACCCCCACCAGCAGTTCTTTAATGGGCTTAGTGATAGTCAAGGCGTTAATCACTCCTGCTAAAATCACCATTACCCAAATTGTGATAAAAACAGCAATGGTAACATCGCGGGTAAAATTGGTGGAGATAACAGCAGTCTGATTGGGATTGATACCGATCGCTAATACACCTAAATATTTTTTATTGACGATCAAGGGAATAAACACATCGGTGACTATCCCATCTGGGGTCGTGTGTTGCCGCACCATCGGCTTTTCGCCATCACCAGGGTAATCTTCTGGCAGTTGTATCCGCCGTTTAATGGTGAGGGAGTTTTCTACCTCGGCTTCCCAAAAAGGAATGCCAAAAAAGATTTCCCCGCTTTCGTCAGCGTAAAGCATATAACGCACACTAGAGGTACTGCTGTAGAAGCGTTGAGAAAATTGGGCAACCTCAGTCAGGTTATTGTCAGCGACGAGGGGCGCAACGTTGGCAGCAAGCAACAGTCCTAAGTCACGCCCGAAGCGGGTGTCATTCATCCGCGCATCCTGCTGAATTGTATTTACAGCCCAGAAGGTCAGACCACTCATCACCAACGAAACTACCATTGTGGCCACAGCCAGCAGTTTAGTCTGGAGGGTGAACTCAGACCACCAACTAGCGATCGCATCTCGAATTGTTTTTAACAGACTTAGCATCTTAAATAAAGTTGTTAGTAATCTTTAGTTATAAAGCCCAACAACTAAAAAATTAACAGTTAATTTGACAAACATGTTAGGGAATGGGCATTGGGCATTGGGAATAACTCCTAACTCCTAACTCCTAACTCCTAACTCTATGACCGATATCTCTCCGGTAATATATCCCCTCAAACTGAATATATTTTATCCCTGCGTAGGCTTGGGCGATCGCTTGCTCAAAATTTTCTCCGATTCCAGTCACATTTAATACCCGACCCCCATCTGTCACTACTTGTTGTTGCTGGTTCAATTTTGTACCTGCATGAAATACAGTTGCTCCTGTTGTTTCTACCTCGCCAATGCCAGTAATCACCTGCCCTTTCTTATACTCTCCTGGATAACCACCGGAAGCGGCAACGACAGTGGCAGATGCTCCGCCTTTCCAAGCAATGGGCGGCAATTCACTTAATCGCTGTTGTACACAGGCTAGAAGCAACTCTTCTAGGGGTGTTTCTAACAGTGGCAAAATCACTTGGGTTTCTGGATCGCCGAAGCGACAGTTAAATTCCAAAACTTTCACGTCGCCATCTGGTGCAATCATTAACCCAGCATACAGCACACCCCGGTAATCAATGCCTTTAGCTCGTAAGGTGGCGATCGCTCTTTCTAGTACTTCTGTTTGAATACGTGCCATCAAATCTGGTGTAGCAATGGGTGCTGGGCTGTATGCTCCCATCCCGCCAGTATTTTCTCCTGTATCGCCGTCACCAATCCGCTTATGGTCTTGTGCTGGCAGCAAGGGTCTAATTGTTAACCCATCGGTCAACGCTAAAACTGATACCTCTTGTCCAATCAAACATTCTTCAATGACGACAAATTCACCAGCACTGCCAAATTGTCCCTGAAAAATTGCATCAATTGCACTTTCTGCCTGTTCAACAGTTTCAGCCACCGTTACACCCTTACCAGCCGCCAAGCCATCAGCTTTCACAACAATTGGCGCTCCCTGAGATTTGACGTAAGATTTTGCTGCTGCTGCCTCCGTAAATACCGCAGCCCGTGCCGTCGGAATCCCCGCTTCTTGCATTAGGGCTTTTGCCCAAGCTTTGCTCGCTTCAATTTGCGCTCCCGCTCTGACTGGGCCAAATACCATCAATCCTTTGTCTTGGAGGTAATCTGTGATTCCCTTAGAAAGGGGCACTTCTGGCCCAACTATTACCAGAGTTATGCCATGTTCTAGAGCATATCGGCTCATGCCTTCAAAATCATCTACTGCTAAGAGCAAGTTTTGGCAACGTTCCATAGTTGCTGTGCCCCCATTCCCTGGTACACAGATAACTTGCTCAATTTGCTTAGATTGCAACAACTTCCATGCCAGAGCGTGTTCGCGCCCCCCATTACCGACAACTAAAACTTTCACAGATTTCCTCGTGCGTCCCTTGCGAAACGAGAATGCCCGATTCGGCTCTCGCGGATCAATTTTTTCATCAATTCTCCCATTTGTGCAAGCCCCTCATGACTAAAAAGCCTGAGGAGCAAGATGCAAGGAGAAATATAGGACTCATATTTGATTTTTGAATATACGTAGTGGCGTGGCAAGGCTAAATTGAGGAACGAAACCCAACCTTGCATTTCAAAATGCCCAAATCTCGATTTTTAGAAAAAATAAGGTGCGTTAGCTATCTTTGTAACGCACCATATCTTAGCAATTGCAGATTAATAAATCCACATTCCTTATTCTTCTGGTTCTAAATCGACTTCTTCCTCTTCATCTTCTTCACTAGCTTTAGCTACGGAGTTAGCAGAAACAACAGCGCCTTTCTCTAACTTTTCACGCACCAGTTTCTTAATTTCGTCAGCGAATTCAGGCTTTTCTTCTAGATACTTAATGGCGTTGTCTCGTCCTTGGGAGATATTATCACCGTTGTAACTATACCAAGCACCTTTGCGGATAATAATGCCAGTTTCTTCTGCTAGGTCAACAACACAACCCAAGGTAGAAATACCTTTACCAAAAATAATGTCAAATTCCGCTATTCTAAAAGGTGGCGCTACTTTATTTTTGGCGACTTTGACTTTAACGCGATTACCATATTCATCTGTACCTTTTTTCAAGGTTTGAATTCGGCGAATATCCAAGCGCACCGAAGCGTAAAATTTCAATGCATTACCACCAGTAGTAGTTTCTGGGCTACCGTAAGTAACACCGATTTTTTGCCGCAACTGGTTGATGAAAATTACTGTACAACCAGATTTACCAATATTGCCCGTAATTTTACGTAGAGCTTGGCTCATTAACCGCGCTTGCAGACCAACGTGGGCATCACCCATATCGCCTTCAATTTCAGCGCGGGGAACTAGTGCTGCTACTGAGTCTATAACTACAATATCAACCGCAGCAGAGCGCACCAGCTGATCGACAATTTCCAAAGCTGATTCGCCAGTGTCGGGTTGGGAAATCAGCAAATTGTGAATATCTACACCCAATGCCGCAGCATAGGTAGGATCAAGGGCGTGTTCAGCATCAACAAAGGCAGCAATACCGCCATTTCTTTGCACTTCGGCGAGCGCATGTAGCGCTACTGTAGTCTTACCGGAACTTTCCGGGCCATAAATTTCTATTACCCGACCTTTGGGTAAACCACCACCCAATGCTAAATCTAGGGTAAGCGCTCCACTAGAAATTGTTTCCACCCGCATTCGGGTAGCATCGCCTAGGCGCATGATTGCTCCTTTACCAAAGCTGCGCTCAATCTGGTTTAGCACCATAGTCAGTGCTTTTTGCTTGCCAGAAGTATCGGTGTTGATAGCCATTCCTGCCTCTAATGCCTCTTAATATATGGTTTTAAGGAGTGTTGGTTTCGGAGTTTGAGTAGAACAGATATACTATTTTAACCAGAAAATTCTGGAATAGGACTTCTCAAATCAAAAAAGGGGTGTGACAAGATCGTAACTCGATCGCTACCAGATTAGGGTAGTTTTGCACAATGATACCAACTTGCATTCAGAGATAGCTTTTTTTGGCTGGGTAAGCAAGGGCTTTCAAAGAAAAAATTATCTAACAACACTACCGTACTTGTGAGCATTTGCGGGGGTTGCTAAATTAGGAGCGATGTCTACGATGGACTTCTCTACGAAAGGCTACGCCAAAGCCTATGCAACTACACCTCGTTATTTTCATCTACAAGCTTTGACATACTCCCCCGAATGCGCTTTGCTAAATTCGGGGGATTCTAGGCTCAAACAGCGATTGCAGACGTAGCCCGACTTACATCACCTAACCTAACAGTCGATGCCCCGACTGCTTGAGGGTCTAGGTTGAGCATCGTAGCCCATTGATTGATTTGACTGCCGTTGATGTTTATCCGCTCACACAGGTCAGTCTTGGTTAGCCCCTGTTTAGCATCATGATCAGAATATGAGAATTTAATTTTGCCTCTGGGTATGTCCTCTACCTTCTCTCTGAGAGATGATAATCCCGCGTTTATTAAGGCTTGCCGTAGTCCATCGATTTCTGTTCTGAGCGAGTTAATCTCATCATTAAATTCCCTCTGTTGCTCGGCTACGGCTGCCTCTAAACCATCGATTTCGGTAGTTTTAACCTTAAGCTGCTTCACCTCTTGTTCGAGGTTCTCTGGCATCACTTCAATCGGAATATTGCCCTCTAAATAATGCTCCAGTATAATTGTGAGAGCCTGAGCGGATTGGGGTAGAAGGAGTTAGCACACACTCGTTTAGGCGAACTGCCCTCACGCAGATGTCCAGCGCTGGAATACCTTTGAGAACCATTCAGGAAATTTCTGGTCATAGCGACCTGGGGACGTTGCAGCGTTATCTGGAGGTCACGCCAGAGCAGAAGCGAAAGGCGGTTTCTGTGATTGGGTTTTAGATTACATACCACAAAAAAT
>NZ_JBALDZ010000180.1:0-18820 GCF_036917155.1 Nostoc sp.
CTCATGGATTAACTTCTGCCTTTAATTGCTGTAACCCCTTCACCCATTCTATTTTGCCTGATTTCAGCAACTAATTACCCCTGTGAACGGTTACGCTCCTGCTTTATTGGACTCATTAGATGAAGCTGATTCTGTCTTCTCTGATTGCGTCTCGCTCGTTTGTTGCAATTGGTTGAGATGAATATTGTTCACTTGAACAATAAAGTATTCTAATGCTTGACTTGCCTTTTGTTGCTGTTGGCTTTCATCAGATACATCATAGCAACGATAAGGCGGAGTCACGCCCAATATAAATTTCTCTTGTTCAGCTTCTAGCAATTCAACGGCTGTATTGGCAGCAAGTGAATTCTTCTGAAAAGGAAAAGACGTAACTATACTAGCGACTATAGAAGCAATCGCTGGACAAAGCACAGGGAGCCACTTGAGCCAAGCTTGTCCTGCTTCTAATTTGTCTACCAGAACTAAAATCGGTGTGACTCCTGATAAAATCACTGTCGAAATTTGTAAACTATAATACAGGTTCCTTGATACACTCCTAATTTTTTTATAATCGTCAATCAAGTCTTGGCTGTATTGTAAAGCCTTCCCTCTTGTCAGAGTCAGCGTATCTTTATCCCAAGAATTAGGATTGGTCAATAGATAACTATAAAGTTCAGCCTTTTTGGTGAGTTCAGACTGATAAGCAGCCTGTTTATAGTTCTGAAATACTTGTTTGTTGATGAGCAATAAGAAAAACAAAAAAGTTAGAGATACCGCTCCAGAAATTACAACTGTTTTATCGTCTGAAAGAAAAATAATAACGAGTCCAGCAGAGAAAAAAGCTGCAAGTAATAAATATTCTATTACTTTCAAGTTAAACAACTTTTTTTCATCTGATGGTGAGGATAAGTTTTCAATCCTATTGGAAGTCTTACTTTGGTTTCTTTGGTCAAAATTAGTTAATTCAGAAGTAGTCATTGCCTCTTACTCAATTCGTTATGGGGTGAAATGTAGCAATAAAATGAATAGCAACAAGTAGAATTGCTTTGAGGAGCTAGAAGTCAGGATAATTTTGCTATAGAGCAGCTTGACTATAAATAGTTGGCCTTCTAACTTTGGCAACATCCCTTTTATTTCCACTCTTAGATAGTTTCTCCCTTCCCAAAACTTTATACAATGTGCTAATAGTTCACATTTTGCAATTGACTAGTTGGTTTAGAATGCTTTACCAAAGCCAGAAATACTTCTTTTGGTTTACGTAAAATCATTTAAGTCCAGCAAGTCTAATCAATCTTAACCATACATACATTTGATTGATAATGCAAGGCTTTTTAGATAGTATTTTTACGTAGGTAAAAAATGTTTTTGATATAAGTAGCGTGCTTGTCCCAAAAAATATATGATTTGGACTTTGCAATATTTGAATTATTTTTTTATGGATTTTAACCTCATCCAGAGTAGACATCTCCAGAAATTAAATATGCGTTATCCAGAGTCCTTGTAGAGACGTAGCACTGCTACGTCTCTACATTCATTTTCACCAGATGTCTAGTGTTAATCTTTCGCGCAGAGATTGGCGACAACTATTTCAAGATGAAACAATACAAGAGTCTCCATAATCTGCGCTCACAATGAGCAATGAAAATTTCTTTTCCCCATTCACCAGGAAGCGCTAGCACTGATAAGATGCGAACAATTGCAGAAATTAACGAGAAAATCAGCCGCCAACGTGCAGTAGTGTTGACAACTGAAGAGTTAAAAGCACGAGTTGTAGAAATCGGTGTTACTAAAGCTGCTAAAGAAGTTGATGTAATTACCACTGGCACTTTTGAGCCGATGGAGTCAAGTGGTGCAATTATTAATCTGGGACACACTGATCCCCCAATCAAAATTCGTCGCTGCTGGTTGGATGGCGTGCCAGCATACTCTGGTTTTGGGGCAGTAGATTTATATTTGGGTGCGAGTTGTGCGATGGAAGCGATGGACGGTGAAGAAGTCCGAGAACGTGGCGGCGGTCATGTAATCGAAGATTTGATCGCTGGTAAACCTATACATGTAAAAGCGCAAGGACAAGTAACAGATTGTTACCCCAGAGCAAATTTTGAAACTACAATTACCAGTGAAACGATTAATCAGTTTTATTTATTCAACCCGCGCAATCTTTATCAAAATTTTATTGTTGGTGTAAATGGTGGCGATCGCCCTCTCTTCACCTATCTCGGCCCATTACAACCGCGTCTAGGGAATGCCGTTTACTCTAACCCCGGTGCTATCTCCCCTTTACTCAACGACCCCGATTTGCAACTCGTTGGCATCGGTACTCGAATTTTTTTAGGCGGTGGTATTGGCTATGTCGCCTGGGAAGGCACTCAGCATTTCCCCTTACAAAAGCGTTTACCTAATCGTACACCGATTGGGCCTTCTGCCACTTTAGCTTTAATTGGTGATGCCAAGCAAATGGATGCTCATTGGGTGCGGGGGTGTTACTTCAAAAGTTACGGCCCCTCATTGATGTTAGGTGTTGGTGTGCCACTGCCTGTATTAAATGAACAAGTAGTTGAACACTGTGCTGTGCAAGATCAAGATTTAGTCGCGCCAATAGTGGATTTTTCCATTCCCCGGCGCGTCCGTCCCACCTTTGGTTTGGTGAGTTACGCCCAACTCAAATCTGGGCGAATCACCATAGAGGGCAAAGCTATACGCTCTGCCCCCTTAGCGAGTTTGTTTTTTTCTAGGCAAGTCGCCCTAGAGTTGAAAAAGTGGATCGAAGCAGGTACGTTTACCCTTACAGAAGCAGTTTCTCCAATTCCAATGGAGCGATCTTTTCTACCCCAAGACCGGCGGACGGATTTTTGAGGGGATGAGGGGGATGAGGGGGATGAGGGGGATGAGGGGGATGAGGGCGACAAGATAAATTTTCTTCCTCATCTCCCCCTACTCCCTCATCTCCTCCTGCTCCCCATACCTTATTCCTGAGTCGGTTTCGGTCGCTTGATGGGTTTAGGAGTGGGTGTTTTTGGTATAGGCTTTGACACCACAGAGGGGTCGCTGCTTACGCCTGTTTTCTTGATGGGACGAGGGGTTTCGCCACTGCGTCTAGGGGGGAATGGTTTTCTTCCACCAGCACCACCACCACCGCCAGCACGAGGGGCACCTTTGAATGGTGGTTTGCGTTTTTTGGGCAAATCAGCGATCGCCTCAGCTTTTTCTACGATCAAAACGTCAGCTTCTCGCTTGGCTTGGAAGTCCCAGAATTTTCCTACTGCTTTAGTGGTCAGCACACCCCTCAATTTCAACTTAAAATATTTGGGTTTATCAGTTGATTTGCGTGGAGCCTGCCTAATTTTGACTACCAAACTTTTAGCATCAAAAGACTGGTACACTACTTCACCACGAACAGAAAAACCACCATCTGCAACTTCTGATGAGGGTATTACGGCTGTGTTTAGTTCAGAATTTTCGGATAAGCCATCATCGGGTGTCTGTAACTCTTGCAATTCCAAATCTAACTCGTCCTCATCTGTTGAGTTTTTAGCCAGATTTTCTGGCTCCCAAACTCCGACGATTTGGATGTGCAAGGTATCATTTTCTTGTCTTGTGCGTGGATATACTACCCAAAGGTGTTCTTTTTCTAAGTCTAGGTGATTCTTGACTAAGCTCATAATCCGGCCTAGGAGGACGGCATTGAGTTCTACACCATCTGCGGTCAGCAGGGTACCTTGAGTAAATTGTTCGCTGCTAGCATGATAGCGACCCCGGACTAATCCGATCGCCCGATACTGCATCGGTTCACTGGGAGGCGGAATCGGTTGCTGTCGATTGATCAAGTTCCCATTTGAGTCAGTCTCGCTGGGTTTGACAGGCGAATTTTCAGGTTTAGAGGAGTGGGCTGCTATGTGAACATTAGCGGCTGCCTCTATTTTAGTTGGGCCCTGGTTAGAGGCAGAAGAATTGGAAGATTCAGGCAACGGCATCAGGTCGGAATTCATAAAAACTCCTTGCGGCGGAGACACATCCCATTGTGGGATTTTACAAAGGCAGCTGGAAAGAGCATTTGTGCGACTGATGAAAGTATATTGGCTTTTCACAAAGTCACACCAGGGTACTCTAGACAATCCTAAAGGCGCTAAATTTAGTGTATAAACACTAAATGTGTAATCTAACGCCTTTACACTAGTTTCGGAAGCATATCATAGCTACAATTCTGACGGCTCCTCCTAAAGTCATCACTTACTTTAGCAGTGTAGATAGTTAATTGTTATAAAATTCACAGGCAATTGGCAGTATTCCGCAAAGTTTTGGAAATTTTTAACTTTACGATTTGTGTAAATGCTCATGTCATTAAAATTTAGGAGAAAGACAAAACTGTGTCTCAAACACGCAATCGCTGGATAGTTCAAGTCATCTTGGCACTGGCAATTCTTGCTTTTGTGGGTGTTTCGGTGATTCCCATAATTGGAGCATTTAATAATACGCCACCCTCAAGTCAAAATACTGCTAGCACCAGAGGCAGTTTGTCCCCCGCTGACCAAAAATCAAAACTGGAAGACGAAGCACGGGGTTATGAACAGGTTTTGCAAAGGGAACCAGAAAATCAGACTGCGCTTAAGGGCCTATTACAGGCGCGGCTGCAACTATTAAGTCAAAAAGAAAAAAGTGAGGTAAAACCTGCTGATATCCAAGTAGTCATTGAACCCCTAGAAAAGCTAGCCAAGCTAAATCCCGAACAGTCTGAGTATTCAGTGCTACTAGCTCAAGCCAAACAGCAAATTGGCGATCGCGAAGGAGCCGCTCAAGCTTATCGCTCGGTTTTGTCTGTGAAACCAGGCGATTTGAAGGCTTTGCAAGGAATGGTGGCTCTGTTGATGAGTCAACAACGCCCCGAAGCAGCTATTGGTTTGTTGCAAGAAACTCTCTCTAATGCAGCCCAAGCAAATACAATTCAGCCTGGAAGTGTAGATACGGTAGCCGTGCAGGTGCTATTAGGTTCTATTCATGCTTCCCAAAAACGCTATGCTCAAGCTAGATCTGTTTATGATCAGGCAATTAAGAAAGATCCGAAGGATTTTCGCCCCGTTGTGGCAAAAGCCATGCTTCTGAAACAACAGGGCAAAGACGCAGAGGCAAAACCTTTGTTTGATAGTGCCGCAGCTTTAGCACCTGCTCAGTACAGAGACGAAATTAAAAAGGCAGCAACGCTTCCTCCTATTCCTAAACCTGCTCCATCTTCCGCGCCTTCATTGGAAAGTAAGCCTAAATGATTGGGATTGAGACTGGGAGGAGATGAGGGAGCAGGGGGAGATGAGGGAGTAGGGGGAGATGAGGGAGCAGGGGGAGATGAGGGAGCAGGGGGAGATGAGGGAGCAGGGGGAGATGAGGGAGTAGGGGGAGATGAGGGAGTAGGGGGAGATGAGGGAGTAGGGGGAGATGAGGGAGCAGGGGGAGATGAGGGAGTAGGGGGAGATGAGGGAGTAGGGGGAGATGAGGGAGCAGGGGGAGATGAGGGAGCAGGGGGAGCAAGCGAACAATTATTATTCTTCCTCATCCCCCTCATCCCCCTCATCCCCTCACGCTCCCTCATCCCCCTCATCCCCCTCACGCTCCCTCAATGGCAGCAACAACGCCAAAGACTAAAAACAAGCATCCGCCGATAAAGGTGATTTGACGCTCAGAAATGCGACCGGCAATCATTTTACCGCCGATAACTGCGATCGCAGCACAAATAGCATGTCCTAAAATTGCACCTATTGTCACTCCAACAGGATTATTACCTGCGGCTAAGGCAATAGTGGCAATTTGGGTGCGATCGCCCAACTCTCCCATAAATGTCAACACAAAGGCTTCTATAACAATTGCTAAGGAAGTCTTTCGCTTGGGTAACTGCGAATCTGCTTGTTTCACTGCCGCTTCCGCTTCTTCTACAACTTCTGTATCAGAGGCAGTAGTGGACATCTTACTAGCGTCATACAGCAGCTTGATACCAAAGGCAATAAATAAAGCTATTTCGGCGTAATGAATATAAACTTTTGGTAATAAAGATACCGCTTGTCCAAATAGCACCGAAAGGATTGTCATCGCCGCCAAAGCAGCTGTCACACCGATATATACCAGCCGCCGTGGGTGGTGCATTGCCAAAATTACAGCAATAAAAAATGTTTTATCGCCTAATTCTGAAACTGTAATTAATAATAAAGCTGCGGTAAAAGCTGTTAGCACTCTCTCAAGCTCCTGAAGAATCGTTTACCGATGTGAAGCTTGATGAGAGCCAAAAGACCTCACCAAGTTTACACTTTTCGGTGTGAACTTAGTGAAGGTCTCGCTATCAAATATTTATCATTTGCCACCTGAACCAGGCTCATCGCCAGTATGTTGATTCAGATGTACTGGCTTTTTTTAGCCAGCAGCTACTCCCCTTCTATGCGTTCATAATTATACATATTTTTCCATGTATAAGTCAAGAGAGTAGACCATATAGAGGTATAACTGGAGAGCGAAGCGGCACATACAGACCGATTTAGGGCTTACTGAGGTAAAAACTCATCATCTATGACTTCTGCTAGCTGGTATGGACAGTTCAGAGGAAAGGATTCCATTGACAAGCCAGTTTCAGCTTTTGCTTGCTTAACCGCTTGTGCATAACACTCAGCAAAAACTATCTCAAGATAGGATTTGAGACTTGGTGAATCATCTAGAGCTTCTTTGACACGTCTACGATGTTCAATGATACTTCCTTCCCAACTTCCGCTTCTTTTGTCGGGCTGAAACTGCCATTTGAGCAAATGCACCAGAATTACAATCAGATTACTCTTGAGACTCCGGCGCTCACTCCTTCCCATATCGGCAATTTCTTCAATTAGGTTCTCCCACTCAACGTTTGCATAATCCTGATTTTGCAATTTTTCTACAGTCGTTTCTAGCCATTGCAAGTAATCAGTCTCATATAGGGTTTGGGAATGCGCCTTTAGGGAAGACATGGCAGTTTCCATCAGAAATGTTTAGATGATTTTTCGCATCTTTTTACAATTAACATCGGTGCGTTAACACAGTGTAACGCACCCTACGAACTCTAGGAATTGGGAGGTATTAATTTTGTTAGAGGTGTAGTCTCGCGTTCTAGTATGTAAAGGTTACGATGTTCTGTTGACTCATCAGTATTGAGTGGAACGGTGAACACTAGATGAGCATAGTTTGTCTCTCCGTCTGCTTCTGTGAAAGGAGCAGCATGAAAAATCACTGGAAACCTATCTTTCGTATGCACAATTAAGGGTTCCGCTAATCTAGCAATAATTCGAGTACCTCCAAAAATGTAGCTACGCTCTTGAGCAACTTTTAACTCAGGCAAAGTCCACCAATTGAAAACTATCTCACCGTCACTTCTATCGGCAAGTTGCCATTTTTGACGATAGCTTTTCGGGGTTAAAGTTAACAAACCTTTACCTTCTTCAAGCCTCCTTCTTCTTGCTAAGTTAACTAAAGATGATTCAAATGCGGTGCCAATAACGACTCTAAAATTTGAAAATTCGTCATTCAAATCATTGTAGGTTAGGAGTGTATACATATCTCCAATACCTTTGGTTGCATCTGTAATTACGTTGGCTACCAAGATTTGTTTGCCGTTAACAAGTTCTTCAAGGTCAAATGAACCATCAATACGAGGTAGTTTAGGTGGTTTGCCAAAACCTTCTCCACCACTGCGTTTTACCTTTGCCATCACTCACCTGACTTTTAGAGGTTATTTATCAAGTAAAAATCAAATTATTGCATCCTGTTCCGTCACGCAAGTCCGACCAACCTGGCGCTGAGTTCCCATACGCGATCGCCTTTGTCGTCATCACGGGCTTGAGGAGAGACTTTTTGCACAAAAGACTTGCCATCTTTCTTCTGGCGATTTCCCCAACTCCAATAGACACCGGATTGATTATACTCAGGATCGGCAACCACTGCTGCAACCCTTTCTCCCGCCAACTCCTGAGACACGTATCCTCCAGTGATATACTTCTGGAATAATGGGAAGATTTTCTGAAACAGGGGATAATGGTTTCTAAATAGCGGTGTTTCGGCAACACATCCCGGATAGAGAGAATTAAAGACGATACCAGTTGACTCGTGATAGCGTTCATGCAGTTCCCGCATAGTCAGTACGTTACAAACCTTGCTATCTTTGTAAGCTTTGACTGGCTCAAATTTCTTGCCATCAATCATTGCGATCGGCTCTTTAAACCCTTCTGCAAACCCCTGCAAATCGCCCAAGTCAGGACGTGGCGGAATTTTCCCACCCAGTTCGTCTGGATTATGGGTGACGGTTCCTAAAATTACGAGCCTTGGCTCTAAAGATGACTTCTTCAGATCCTCTAGCATCAGGTTGCACAATAGGAAATGACCCAGATGATTGGTGGTGACAGTTAACTCGTAGCCTTCTGGACTGCGTAACGGCTCCTTGATTAAGGGCATATAAATTGCGGCGTTACACACCAAAGCGTCTAGAGACTTTCCAGCTGCTCGGAAGTTCTTCACAAACTGTCGAACACTTTCCAAGGAGCCAAGGTCAATATGTATGCTGGTATAACTATTGTAGGGGATATCCACAGCTTGGGCTGCTTTTTGTGCCTTCGCTAAATCCCGACATGCGAGTACCACATACCATCCCTTGTCAGCAAGAGCTTTTGCAGCATATAAACCTACCCCCGAAGAGGCACCCGTAATTACAACCGTTGGCTTCTGATGTTGTTCCATTTTGTTCGCACTCCATTGACTCTTTCTAGGATCTCACACCAGTGAACCATCGTTATCACTAGCTTTTCAAAGTTGTATTCGGCTGAACTAACCTCTTACTCCAAGTAGCAAGGACTAATCTTTAAGATAAAAATATATAAATAGAATAATCATTGTGATGTATTGATAGAGTTTAAAACTGTATCAATGCAATCTGGGATTTTTGCGTGTTTAAGTATTTTGTCAGATGTATTCAGATGTATATTATTAAATAGTCTAAGAGGTTGTTTGAAAAGTCTAATTTATTATTCATCGGGCGACTGGAAGTCGCAGCTACACAAACCAAACCTACCTCCCTGGGTTAAAAACTCTTGATTTTCTCTTAGTCCACCTTCGTGGACTAACTTTTGTGTAGTAGCGTTCGCCCTTGGCGTGCCGGAGGCATCATTCTATTGCCTAATACTTTTCAAACATCCTCTAAAAAGTAGGCTCTTCAGTACTTATTATGCTAAGTTTCTTTGATAAAACCCTGAAATCCTTATTTTTCAATATAATTAGCATTATTTACTAACATTTTAGGGTTTTATCAATGATTTTGGCTTTTAACCTTATTTTTTTAAGCCAAATTTTGATGTTTAATTAATAAATTGGCATAACAGGTACTGAAGAACCAAAAAGTATAAGTAAATTTCCTAGCTGTTTAACAATTTATACGCTGTGGATAAGCTTCTACAATCTGTAAAAAAAATTCTGCAAGACAAGCCTCTCGGTTCAATTCAGTGGTTTGTGCTATATCAATCATGGTTGGGCAAAACTTACGGTGAAATGGCAGAGGTATCAGGCTACGGCAACAATTACATCAAGGAAGTTGGCTCTGAGTTATGGCAAGACCTTTCCATCGCACTTGGAAAAAGAGTAACGAAAAAAAATCTGCATTTAGCCTTGAACAATCACCTGCAAGACGAGATCGGTAATCAAGAAAATCAGATCCAACCAAAGTTCGGCGAAGAATCTAGCTTAGAAATGGTTTCTCCAGACTTTTTTTCAGCAAGCAAGATAGAATTTCCTAGCGGCCCTGTTGCACTGGGTTCTCCTCTTTACATTAATCGCCCTTCTCTGGAAGAACTTGTCTGTAATGAGATTTTACATCCTGGTTGCTTAATCCGCATCAAAGCACCTAGAAAGATGGGAAAAAGTTCCCTGCTGAATCGGATGATTGCTTACGCTAGAGAGCGAGATTATCAAATTGTCTATTTAGACTTTCAAGAAGCTGACCAAGACGTTTTTGCTTCCCTGGATAAATTTTTGCGTTGGTTTTGTGTAAATGTCAGCAGGCAATTAAATCTTCTTCCCTGTCTAGATGATTTTTGGGATATAGAAATGGGTAGCAAGGTAAGCTGCAAAATCTATTTTGAAGCATATCTGTTGCAATACGTTCACGATCATCCTATAGTTTTGGCTTTAAATGAAGTCCATCGGGTTTTTGAACATCCCAATATTGCCCAAGACTTTCTACCAATGCTGCGATTTTGGCATGAGCAAGCAAAGCAAGATGAGACTTGGCAAAAACTGCGGATGGTAGTGGTTCACACCACAGAAATTTATATTCCGCTGAAGCTCAACCAGTCGCCTTTCAATGTAGGAATAACAATTACGCTGCCACCATTTACCTTCAAGCAGGTACAGAATTTAGCATTACGTTACGGACTAGATTATGCAGGAGATTCAGAAGGGGCAAAACGCCTTGCACCCCTACAAGCAATGGTAGGAGGACATCCCTATCTGGTAAGTCTTGCATTTTATCATCTCTGTCAGGGAGAAATTACGTTGGAGGTGTTATTAGAAAATGCATCTACACCAGTAGGAATTTACGGTCAGCATTTACGAGAACTGTTGACACTACTGCAAAGAGAACCAGAATTAATGTCAGCTATGCAACAAGTAATTGCAACAGATGAAAAAGTGGAGTTAGACGCGATCGCAGCTTATAAACTAGAAAGTATGGGTTTGGTTCAATTAAACGGCAATCAAGCTAGCGCCATGTGTGAGTTATATCGTCTTTATTTTAGCCAACAGTTGGGAAAGCAAAATGACGCTAATGCTTCTATAGGACTAGTATTTGATTTCTGAAATATACGTAGGGTGCGTTACGCAACGCTTTCACACCCTACAAATACTTAGATTTCTTCAGAAATCAAATATGATTCCTATAGGAAATTTTTAAGCTAGTTTTGAGGGTTGTTAGTAAAGACTTGCTTACCCGTCAATAATTATATAAATTTTCTCAGATGTTCCAATAGATATAAAACAAATTTAAAATCAATTAAATGAATAATTATCGATATCAAGTTGGTGGTACGCTTACCAGTGATGCTCCTAGCTATGTCGAACGCAGAGCAGATATAGAACTTTACGAAGCTTTGAAACAGGGTGAATTTTGCTACATTCTCAGCTGTAGGCAAATGGGGAAATCTTCACTTATGGTAAAAACAAAGCGCCGCTTGCAACAAGAGGGCTTTAGATGTGCCACCATTGATATGACTAATATTGGTTGTGAAAATATAACTCCAGAACAGTGGTATAAGGGAGTTGTTGGTGATATCTGGTTAAGTTTTAAACTATTAGGAAAAGTCAATTTAAAAACCTGGTGGCAAGAACAAAATGATATTTCTTTGGTTCAGAAACTTAGTCGGTTTATTGCAGAAAATCTCTTAGCTCAGTTTCCTAACGAAAGATTATTTATTTTTATTGATGAAATTGATAGTATTCTCAGCCTTGATTTTTCTGTCGATGACTTTTTTAACTTGATTCGGTTCTGTTATAATCAAAGAGCAATTGATCCAGAGTATCATCGGATTACATTTGCAATTTTTGGGGTTGCGACACCTTCAGACTTAATTCTAAATAGAAATCATACTACTCCATTTAATCTTGGTAAAACCATCCAAGTAAATGGTTTCACTTTTGAAGAAGCTCAACCACTATCTTTGGGGCTGGATATTAAAGACAATCATCCCCAGAAAGTTTTGAAAGAAGTATTAGCGTGGACAGAAGGGCAACCGTTTCTTACTCAAAAGCTGTGTCGGTTGCTGGTAAATTTATCTCAAGATGATGTTGGTAGAAAGCTGAAAATTCCCCCTGGCACAGAAGAATTTTGGATCGAAAATGTGGTGCGATCGTATATGATCGAGAAATGGGAATCACAAGATGAACCGGAGCATTTGCGAACAATTCGCGATCGCATCCTCAGAAACGAGCAAATTGCCGCTAGATTGCTAGGAATTTATCAGCAAATTCTCCAAGGATCAAAAGTAGCAGCCGACGATAGTCGAGAACAGGTAGAATTGTTGCTCTCTGGTTTGGTGGTTAAAAAGCAAGGTTTTCTCCAAATCAAAAACCGCATTTATCAAGAAGTTTTCAATTTAGAATGGGTTGGAAAAAAATTAGCTTATTTGCGTCCCTATTATGAAGCCTTCAATGCCTGGGTAGCCTCAAAGCAAAAGGATAAATCTCGCCTATTGCGCGGACAAGCCTTGATTGATGCCCAAACTTGGGCAAATGGTAAAAGCTTAAGCAATTTAGATTATCGATTTTTAGCTGCTAGTGAAGAATTAGATCGGCGAGAAGTGCAGCAGGCATTAGAAGCTGAACGTGCCCAAGAAGTCGAAGCACGACTTGCAGAACAACAAAAAAGATTGGCTCAACAAAAGAGAACTGCTACAATCGTGACACTTTTGCTGGCGGGTATGACAATTAAATTGGTGATTTCTATATTGTGGGGAGTGTCACTTTTAAGAAAGATTGATGCTTTAGAATCACAGTTAAAATGCACGCAGATGGAGCATGAGGGCAAAGTAAAAAAGGCGGTGAATTTTATGAAGAAGAATTCAGGAGTCAGGAGCCAGAATTCAGAATAGTCGTCCTTTTTCTGCTAAAAGTAGCGTTTCCCAGATACTAATTGGACTTAGCCAAAGTTCGGTTGTCGCTGCTGCAATAGTGGTTTGAAGCTGAGGAGATAGGCGTTCGTTACCAAGCAAATACCAAAGCCAGATGTGGGTATCAAGTAAGAGCTTCACTGAAGTGCTTCCCATATGGTAGCAGGGATTACTGGAGCAATCACGTCTCCCAATATTTCGCCGCTATCCTTCATTGCTCCAAATACTGGGCGCTGGGGTTGAGGGGTAGCAGGATAGATAATTACTAAGGGTTCCCCGTCATGTGTGACCGAAAAGGGTGTGGGGTGTGGGGTGTAGGGTGTAGGAAAAGAAGGTTATCCCACACCCAACGGGTACAAGCCCCTATTTTTAAATATGGAAAAAGAAAAAGATGTATTTTGAGACACGTATGTGCAAGAAATACAGCGTCCCTTTTGAAACCCCTGATTTTAATTATGGGGTTCCCTACACCCTACACCCTATCCCCTACACCCTGTTCATGGTTAAAGGTGTTTTAGTGCGTTGTATTTCTGCAAATATTTGTTGGAGCGTTTCGGGTAATTCAGTGGTAGCAATGTGTTCCATAGAGGGCTTTAAAGCTATTCTTGTAATTCAAGAGCCTTGGACTTCCTGTAATATATTAAATTAGAAAACATATCTTAGCCGAGTTTTACAGGCTGATTTTGGACAATAATTCTTTAAAACTGGTTTCAACTCTGGACAATAATTCTTTAAAACTGATTTAATTGCTGAAAGCAGCGAAAATACGTAACTTATGCCCCGGAACTTGGAAAAAATGGATATTAATTCTTTAAAATGGACAAATGGAGAATAACGGATTTGAACCGATGGCCTCTGCGGTGCGATCGCAGCACTCTACCAACTGAGCTAATTCCCCTTAATCAGTGCTGAGTTATGAGTGCTGAGTTATGAGTTATGAGAAATATCACTCTTCAGATCAATACTCTTTCACCATCACCATAGACTATTTTAGCATTCAGTTGCCGATGGCTGAGGCTGTTTTTGAGAATAAACCTTCTGCACCCGTTCGAGTTCCAAATCACTAAGATAATCAATAGTCCAGTTACAGCAGCGCTGGAGCATGTGGAATGGATAAGTATTTGCGACACCAACAACCTGCATTTGCGATCGCTTCGCTGCTGCAATACCTGCTGGGGTATCTTCAATTGCTAGACACTCCTGTGCTTGAAGATTCAAGTCAGGATATTCTTTATTCAGGTGTTTCACTGCCAGTAGATAACCATCGGGTTCTGGTTTACTGGTGGTGATGTCATCACCCGCAACGATAATTTTAAAATGTTCAGCCAGTTTAGCGCGATTGAGTACAAATTCTATTTCTTTGCGAATAGCACCACTGACTAACCCTAGTTTCAGATTTCGCGATCGCACCTGAAATATTAAGTCTGCTACACCTGGATATAAAGGCAGTTTCTCGATTTTTTCTAGTTCCAACGCATAAGCTTGGGCTTTGCGATATAGCAACTGAGTTAAATAGTTTTCGTTAGCTACTCTACCACGATTAGCAAGTAATTGCTGAAAACAAGCGCGATCGCTGCGCCCTAAAGAAGCTTGACGCTCACTCACCTTTTGGGGTTGGAGATTTTCTTCAATGAGAATCTCATCGATCAGTTGTAGATGGATTGGCTCATCGTTAATGATGACACCATTAAAATCAAAGAGAACTGCCTTTAAACTCATGCCATTATGCCAAATGCTGGAGAACCAAGTCCCTCCAAATCATTATTATCTATTGATGTGGGAGTATACTGACGGACATTTTCGGTTGCTATTGGTTTAACGCCGCTAGTTACCTGATTTATCCACCATACATCCTGCGATCGCACTGCTTCAAATCCAGCTGCACCCATATTCGCATCTATACTACCAGCAGCATACTCACGAATATATGGCTCCTCAAAAATATCATTAAGCCATTGTAACTGACGCAGAGTTTTCTGATTTCCATCTAGAATTAATACTTGTCCCCCAGTTACCAGTAACCGGAAACTTTCCCGCAGAATTGCTAGGGATACGGCGTCTGGTGTTTCATGAAATAGCAAAGAAGCTGTCACTAAGTCAAAAGAAGCATCCCTCAAGCCAGTTTTTTCAGCATTTCCATGTCGCCAGAGGATCTCTAAACCAGCATTTCGTGCTTTATCTTCTGCCCTGACTAGCATATAGGGTGATAAGTCCAAACCGATAACTTCCGCCTGGGGGAAAGCCTGTTTTAACATCAAGGTAGTGGAACCTGTGCCGCAACCTAAATCGAGTATGCGTCGTGGTTTCACCTTAACAGCATCAACTAAAGCCTGACGGACAATACTTTCATTCGGCGGTAGAACATATTGGGTAATCGGATCGTAAGTAACTGCGGCATCAGAATTGAGATATCCGTTAGTAACACCGTGAAAGTTTTGACTGCTGTAGTACGACGGAATTGTGACATCATCTCGTCGATAGCGATCGCTCTCTTTCTCCCAATCAATACTATCAGCGTAACGCCGTAACCCTTCTTCATCAATCAAAAGACGGAATACAGGGGATAAAAAACGTTCCCAGATTGTATTTTGACGGACTGTCATATTGTGTCAGAACTTTAAGGGGCTATGGAAGCAAAGTGATTTTCTTTACAAATTTTAATACATCTGAGAAACATCTGCTTTCTTTGGTGCGATCGCCTTGACGTTTGTAATTTATTTCGTTACATTTATATTACAAATATACTACTTCCTAAGAGTAGTTCTTCATCTGCACGAAAATTGAGAAAGCTAAATCAAAGACAATACAACATTTAAATTGCTACAACTAACTAAAGTACATCTTCAGAAACTGCTGAAGCTGTACTAATACACAATACAACATTTAAATTGCTACAACTAACTAAAGGGTTATAAGTCATACCGATAATTATCAGTGTCATATAGCCAATCCCAAATCTAAAATTTAAAATCCAAAATAGAAACAATTATGCCCTACGAAAAATTAGAAATTACCACACCAGCACCAGTCTTATCTTGGGCAAATCACTCTTTAGGACCAGAAGAAACCAAGATGGCCAAGAATGTAGCATCATTACCATTTGTATTTAAGCACGTGGCATTAATGCCAGATGTTCACTTAGGAAAAGGTGCCTTAGTAGGTTCTGTAATTGCAACCAAAGAGGCCATTATACCAGCTGCTGTCGGTGTGGATATCGGTTGCTTCATAGGAGATACCTTAATTCCTGTAGTGGATGGTAAATCCTATCGTATTAAAGACCTAATGCATTGGGGTAAAGAATTTATTGTTTATGCTTGTACGCCAACAGGAAAAATCGTTGCGGCTCAAGCAACTGCTAAGTTGACTAGACGAAATGCTTCACTAGTGAAAGTGATTCTGGATAATGGCGAAGAGATTATTTGTACTCCCGATCACCAATTCATGCTTCGGGACGGAACCTATAAAGAAGCTCAGTTGCTTCAAGCAGAGACTTCCTTAATGCCCTTTTACTCCAAGACTGACAAAGATGGTTACACCCTGATTACTCAGCCATACTCCAGCAAATGGCAAAAAGCACACTGGATTATTGCCAGGTCTGGATTACTCGGCAAGATTCCGAGATTTGAGGGACAGAAAACAGTTATTCATCATCAGAATTTCCATGAATCCGATAATCGACCAGAGAATCTTGAATTCATGGGCAATTGCGATCATTCTGCTTACCACCGCTCTCTAGTGGAGCTTAACCAACACTGGCAGTCTACCGAATTTGAAGAGAAAAGAGTTGCTTCCCTTGCTCAAAAAGCAAAAACTCCAGAAGGATACCAATACTATGCTGAACGGGGAACTAAAAATATCCTTCAGTATATGGAACACCAACCAGAGCATTTTAAAAATGCAGTCGCAGGTAATGGTAATCGGGGTAAACAATATCTAGTTGAATATAATAAGAGTGAAAAAGGGAGAGAAAAGTCTCAAGAGATTGCTAACCAATACTATACCTGTGAGATTTGTGGTGTAGATGTCAAAACTCCAATTGGACTCCACAATCACCACAGAAAAGAACATCAATGCAATCACAAAGTTGTAGCAGTAAATCCCCTAAGTTACACAGAAGATGTTTACTGCCTAACAGTACCAGAGTACCATAATTTCGCGTTGAAAGCTGGTGTATTTGTTCATAACTGTGGTATGAGTGCTATCAAAACAGCATTTACCGCTGAACAACTAGAAGGTAAACTCAAGAAAATTCGCCTAGATATTGAAGCAGCAATTCCGACTGGATTCAACGAAAATAAAGACGTTGAAAAATCTGTCACCAATTGGCAACACTGGGATGATTTTAAAGACTTGCATCGCGGTGTGCAAGACCTACAAAGTAAAGCAATGAAACAGATGGGTTCTCTCGGTGGAGGAAATCACTTTATTGAAGTGTGCCTCGATACAGAGAATCAAGTTTGGCTAATGCTGCATTCTGGTTCGCGTAACATTGGCAATAAACTCGCCCAGTGTCATATTCACACAGCCAGAGAATTAGCAAAACTGGCAGGTAATAAATTGTCTGACCCTGATTTGGCTCATTTTGTCGCAGGTACGCCAGAATTTCAAGCATATTGGCACGATTTGCAATGGTCACAAAACTATGCGCGTGTCAACCGCGATGTGATGATGGCGCGTTTTAAGCACATAGTTGAGAAACATCTTGCAGGTGGGAAGGCAACTAAACCTTTATTGCAGGTGAATTGTCATCATAATTACGCCGAAAAAGAAGTGCATTTTGACGAGGATGTATACGTTACTCGTAAAGGTGCAGTCCGCGCCCAAACTGAAGATTATGGGATTATTCCTGGTTCGATGGGGGCAAAGTCTTTCATCGTCAAAGGTAAAGGTAATGCCCACAGCTTTTGTTCTTGTTCTCACGGTGCAGGGCGTTTGATGTCAAGAAACAAGGCAAAAAATGTCTACACACTTGATGATTTGATAGAGCAAACAAATGGCGTAGAATGCCGCAAAGATGAGGGTGTCTTAGATGAAATTCCCGGTGCTTATAAACCGATAGAACAAGTTATGGAAAATCAAGCGGATTTGGTTGAAGTTGTAGCAACACTTAAGCAAGTTCTTTGTGTGAAGGGATAATTTAGTTAGGGTGGGCATTACCCACCTTCTAGAGAAAATCCCTTGTTACAGGTTTCATCAGAATTAAAAGCAGAATACCTATCGTCAAAAAATTGAAGCACAAGCAACAAAGCAAGGAGCTTGGTACGAAAATCTAACTTTTTTTGTAACTGGTCGAAAACTTTAGAGCAAGCTCTAACTTTCTATTGTATTTAGCCAACTCATTAAATCATCCTCACTGGCAAAATCTAGTAATACTTCACCTAAGTTTTCTAACTGAGCCAGGGATAACTCTTGCAATCGAGATTGTAACTGAGAATTAATTGAACCAAGCCGACGAGTTAATAGACGTATCACTAGCCTAAGTTCTGATTGTCTTCCTTGTTCAATACCTTGTTCAATACCTTGTTCAATACCTTGTTCAATGCCTCGTTGTCTACCTTCTTGCAGTCCTTCTTCAAGAATTTCTTGATAAATGGCAGATTCTCTCATATCTTCTCTCCTCAAAAACTGACGAATTAGTTCTGGCTCGAATACCAACCCTGCTAGAAGTTGGGTACATACCGAAATACTTTGCTTGGTGGCTTCTTCTTCAATCATACTTACCTGAACTGCTACCTGTTGGAGTAAGCTTTGAGGAGAATCTGTTCGCGCCAAAGTTGCCAGAGGTAATAAACCAGGAGATAACAATAAAGGTTCTGGATCTTGTTCCCAAATTCGGATGACGCGGTAACGGTGAGTAGTATTGCGGGCAGTAAATTGATCTACAAAGACGGCTTCTGAAGTTGTCGGTTTAAGGAAAATCACTACCTGCTCGATATCACAATTATATTGTCGATATAGCCGCACCCAATAGTCCAACATCCGTAGTGGCAAGGGTGGAGTCGATGCTGGTAAGGTTTGAAACTCTAAATGTAGTATTTGATTGGCAGTTTGCAAAAAGATTACTGAGTCGGCACGAATTGGTTCTTGATTTAATTCTGTTTTGAGCTATTTCCGACAGCAGCCCCACGCCGTCCTCTTATGGCGGCGATGGGAAGAATGTCGGGGCGGTGACGAATCCCACCCCCGAACTGATG
>NZ_JBALDZ010000181.1:0-2209 GCF_036917155.1 Nostoc sp.
ACTGTACGTTCGCTCATTTTTGAAGGAAGAGAGGAATTAATGCCTGACTGGGTAAAGAAAAACCTAATTTAGCATCTAATTGTACTGATACCATGTAATACATGGGGAAGGCTGAAGGAGAGTAACGGTATAATACATGGAAAAAGGGAACGAGGGTTTCCGTGTATTACATGGATGAGATGATTTCATTTATGGGGTGTGATATGTTCTCAGGGCTTTCCGTGTATTACATGGAGAGACAGCACGATTCAAGGTTAACTTGCGGTGTAATATACATGAAGAGCTAATGTTGAAATGGGGCTTCAATTCCCTGTATTATCCTTAAGAAGTAATGACTATGTAGGAAGAAGACAAATTATGTCGAGCTATCCACCGAATCTACCTGATAAAGGGACTCAGACATTTTCATTAAAGAAAGAATTTGTTTTTGAAGCGCGTTAATTGGTGTGATGAAGATGGTAGAATCAGGTAGAAAATAGAGTGTTAAATTACAAAAAGCTTTGAGCATTTTTTCAGCAGATGGGCGATCTGTTTTTCGCTTTGGATTGCCATCGTAAAGACCAGCCAGAGATTGTTGAGTTTGCTGGAGAGCCTGCCGCACCACAAACTCCATCAAGGTAAATACGCGCAAAGCTATGTTTAACACAAACATCAAGCCAACGATTCGGTCTTCGTTTTGGAAGTAAATAGGCAAGGCTGGCAAAGAACCTCTTTTAAAACGGTGAAACCCACGCTCCAAAAGCCATTCATCCCGGTAATACATGATAGCTTGTGGTAGGGTCAGTCGAGTGGTCGGGGCATTAGTGACATACAATCGCCATCCCGCCAAGGTTTCTGCTTCCTTAATCGCAGTATCAATCTGCTGGATATGAAGTTGAAGACATATCTTAGTCACGGACTGCGTTGGAGAGTTTTTTGATGGTCGTCCCCGTCTACAATTGCGAGTTTCTTTGATGATTTCTTCTGTAATCATGGTTGAGAAGAAATCTTTGACACGATAGCGCTTAAGAATGTTTTCTACTTTATGGGTGAGTTGCTCCCAGTCGTCCCCTGGTTTTGCTGCTAATCTATCCAGAGCAGTTCTTGCAGTCAAGATGCGTTGCTGTTGACCACGTATGGCAGATGCTGCAAGACTTTGGGAATAAACTACCAAATAGCGTTCGTGCCAGTGTACCCACTTGTTAGTTTCTGCATTTAACCAAAACTTGCCTAACTCCACTTCAAAGCCTTTTCCCACAGCAGGTTCTTCTTCATCTTGTCGCGGTAAACGAATGGATACAGTTTCTGCTGGTGGGGAGAGTACCCATTGCTGAAGATATTGGGGGTGTTGCCCACTCATGGACACAGGAAAGCAATAAATACCCCCATTTGCAGCAATTTGAGCGCGAGTTGCAATTGCCGAAGCTTTACAATCTGCGATGAAGACAAATTTTTTGTGTCCAATGACTTTTACTAATTGTTGCCATGTCGGTAAATATAATGGGTCATCGGCTCCATTTCCTGACAGGGTGGCGCACACCAACGGCATTCCCATTGGGTCGAGGGTTGCCAACAACTGACGGTATTGCAACAAGTCTGGACGCAAGTCTTTGGAATAGCCATAACGCAGTAGACTTTCTTCTGCTGATTCCCCCTGTTGATGATTCACATTAAAACTGCTTGTATCAGCTCGTGCTACTTCTGTCGGTAATTCGTAGGCACGAATCAGATGTCGTCCTAATTTTACTTCTATTTCATGCCTAGCCTCTGATTGCAAGCCTAATTCTTCGACTACCCTTGCCAATCGGTCATCACTGGCATCTTTTTTCCCTATTGACCACCCTGTACTTAACTCTAAAATAACACGATGTGCTTCTACCCAGGATTCCACCGCCGACAAGCGATGGTCTGACTGGGTGATTATATATGTCAATAACAATACACTCAATTGACCATAGCTCATTCCTTCATGGTTTCCGTGTGGTGGACTCAGTTTTTGGTCAATCCACTTGGCTATCTCCATCTTTTTTAGCCATTCCACTATTACCGGAATATCATCAATTCGCTCAGAATTAATTTTTACCTGTTCGTTTATCGACATACGCACACCCCTCTCCAGAATATGTCTTACAGACTAACGGGAAATGGTGCTATTACTGCTTATCGCCCTATTCTTTTCTCCTCAAGGCATTAATTCCTCTCACTCTTTAAAAATGAGCGAACGTACAGT
>NZ_JBALDZ010000182.1:0-14017 GCF_036917155.1 Nostoc sp.
CACCATCAATCCTAATTTAGTTCATTTTCTCCGGAAGATACTAGCTGCCCCTAGAAAAGATTATTGGTAGATGCACCCTGATAACTCACTCCCCTGTAGGTTAACACCAACTGGGGTTTTTTTATTTAAAAAAATAACTGACCTTTGTACAAATTCATCCGGAGTATGGTGTTCAACCTGAGAACATTTAATTGGTAGATGCACCCTGATAACTAACTCCCCTGGTAGGCTAACGCTCACTGGGGGTTTTTTTGTAGATGCATCGCTGTGAGGGGGTCGAAGTCTTCTCTACGAGACGCTGCGCTTTGGCGGAAGCCTCTCGCAGAAAAGGCAGTTTCCGTCATTAGATATCGCCCTAGCATTTTATGCCCAGATGACCGGAGTGCGCCACTACTCTTGTTGCTACTGCTGGTAGACCTTGAGTATCCTCCTGTTGTCGGGATAGAGGATAACTTGCTCACTCAATTCCTGAATCGCTTTCTTTTTATTGTGGGCTAAAGATGCTACTTCAAAATGATTGCTATGATATTTAATCACATTCTTAATTTTTTTTCTATATTTTCACCTTAACTCTTTCTCTGACAGCAATCCTGCTGTCAGAGAACATCCAATTATTTAACTACCTGGGATTAGACGGTATTTGTCTGGTAAAAAAGCGGTCTAGAATTTCTGATTTCTGTTCTGAACTGAAGTTTTCATAACGATTTTCGAGCTTCTCAACTAGTCCGAAATTTCTGAAAGCCTCTAAATTAGAATCTGGTTTTTCAGTTAGAGGTTTTTGTCTATTCTGGGAACAAGTAAGTATTTCTACTGGATGATGACCCTTCCGATGCATAAACTGCATCAATAAATCCATTGCTACAGTCGGCAAAACGCGGCATGTATAATTTACAAAAAAATCAAAAGTCATATTGCCTAGACGGATGCGATCGCCATCTTTGAGCTTGATCGGCTCAACAGCGCGATCGCCATTCACAAACGAGCCGTTAGTACTGTTGAAATCAATTAAGTAAAAGCCTTGCTCATCAATATGTTGAATAGCAGCGTGGCGACGAGACAGATGACTATCAGCAATGCAAATACCACTGTTGTGATTACGACCTATCGTCCATATCCGCTGTGGCTGTCGTAAACTTTGAGTCTGATTGTCACACAAGTTAGTCATCAAATAAACAGCACCAGTATCCACTACACCATGTACGTAATACGCCTTGACTCCCGTCAACGACGGTTGAGATAGATTTTCTAGCTGAAGAATTTCATCTAGAAGGCCGCTGTGGTGTTCATACAACTTGAGGAATACTTGATATAAAGTTAATCGCCGTTCTATTTCTGTTTGTGCAAAGTCAGTCATTATACGTAAACCTTGTACTACCTGATCTCGGTCATGAATATTTTGTTTCAGCCTACAATCAGGGATAATTGATTTTTCGCTTTCCGCTGCCATTTGAAAACTTAAGTGGCTTAATAGCGTTCTATTTTACAACTTTTAGGTGCGAGATTCCCTGTCGTTTCTAGCCATAAAAAGCATGGAAATATCTTTAAAAAATTATTATGATGCTTTATTGTTTATTGTAAATAATCATTTGTTATTTGTAACAGATAGAAATCATAAATACTTTATTAAGAATTGTTAATTATCTAAGTATTTTTGCTATGAAGCTAGATATTTATTAAGATTCGCGAGAGCGATGGCTATCGCTCAATCTAAACATTATATCTATTTGGTCAATTCTGAATAAATCTGAGTTTTTACTCTGAATCATCAGGGCTGATTTTACAAACTAACAAGAAAATATCAGCTTTGCAATCCTTATAACGCAAGCGTTTTAAAATTTTCAATAAAAATTTAACTAAGTAGAAAGACTTAATTAAATCAAAGCTGGTAAGAAGCGGCTCTGGCTCTTGAGAACCTTATATAGAGCGATAAATATCTAACTATAAACAAAAGCTTGATCTTACATTTAATTACGTCTAGAAGAATTTGTGTAAAAGTTACGAACAAAAAGATCCCCGACTTCTGCAATAAGTCGGGGATCTGAACCTTTCACTGAGAGCCAATTAAATAGGATTGATATCCCTACTTAATGGATCATTAAAAAAGCAGGGAAACTATTTTACTAATCTAAATAATCGGTTTAAATCAAAAGGATTCATCTGTAAAGATAGGCTAAAATCTAATATCTAAAATTAAGTCACCCAATCTAAAAATCATCCCACTTTGCTTAACTCGGGCTACTAGAGCAAGCAAGTGGCTCCCAAATTTAAACTTTCCAATCACAACAAGCCTCGTTTACCATTGGGGCGCACGGTCATCCAATTTGTTTTTGCTAGTGCTAGCTGCTCATCAGAAATCTTGGCACTGGTAAGATTGGCACCACACAGATTAGCTCCTCGGAGGTTAGCATTGCTGAGATAAGCATTGCTGAGATCTGCGCCTCGCAAGTCTGCCCCTTCTAAATCAGCATGGTTAAAGTATGCTTTGCTCAAATTAGCATCCTTAAGATTTGCTCGAGTGAGACTAGCTCTGCCAAAGTCACTATTATGAAGATTAGCCCCCTGGAGATTGGTTTTTTGCAATTGAGCAGAATGGAAATTTGTTTGGGATAAGTCAGCACCTTGTAGATTCAGCAAACTTAAATTGTGTAAGGCAAAATCCCGCCTTCCCTTCAGATAGGCTGTTAACAAACTTTGGGTATCTAATTTCCGCTCAACTTTAGAATTTTGAACTTGTGAACCATTGCTGTTGCTAGCGAAAGTCGTTGATTTAGCCATCCCAGAACCTTGGTGTAATCCCCCTGCTTCTGCTGCCTTGGCTCGTCTAGCACGAATTGCCGCCGCTACCTGTGCCACTCCAGTACTTGTAGCAGAAGGATTGTTACATAAAACAGCAGAATTTTCGTTATGTGTTCGATCTCTAGATCCACTTTCAGATTTAATCAGTAAACCCTTGGCTAAACTATCTAAGTATGGTTCTATTTCCAATGCTCGGAGAACTTCTGCTGCTGACTGATAGCGATTACGTACAGATACGTCTAACATTTTTCGCAATACATTGCTCAAGTGATCGCTCACTTGCACAAGCTGCTCCCACATCATCTCGCCTGTGTTGGGATTGTAATCTAAATCTTTAGGAGTTTTGCTAGTCAGTAAAAAAATGCATGTCACCCCCAGTGCATAAATATCACTGGCGTAGACTGGACGCATGGCCATTTGCTCTGGAGGTGCAAAAC
This sequence comes from Nostoc sp., assembly GCF_036917155.1. Classification (GTDB taxonomy): domain Bacteria; phylum Cyanobacteriota; class Cyanobacteriia; order Cyanobacteriales; family Nostocaceae; genus Nostoc. Next base: position 3,234 of record NZ_JBALDZ010000182.1, read on the forward strand.
CAGGAGTACCAATGGCATAGGCAGTTAATGCTGTCTGTCCTGATGGACTTGTTGTACCTTGGCTGATTTGATTTTTGACGGCACCAAAGTCTATCAGTACCATTCTAGAATCTTGAGTGCGGCGAATTAAGTTGGCTGGCTTGATATCACGGTGAATCACCTTTTGCTCGTGGATGTATTGCAACAGTGGCAAAATCTCGCTCAAAAATTGCTTGACTCCAGTTTCACTCAAGATGCCGTTAAGTTTGACCTCCTCTTGCAAGGTATCGCCACTGATGTATTCTTGAACTAAGTAAAATTGTTCATGATCTTCAAAATAGTCTAACAATCTTGGTACTTGGGGATGATTGCCAATCTTACCTAGAGTTTTGGCTTCTCGCTCAAAGAGTTCTCTGGCCATCTGTAAAACGTATGGGGCGCTTCCTGATGGGCGTAATTGTTTGATTACGCAGCTCGGTTCTCCTGGTAAGCCTTGGTCATTGGCTAAGAAGGTTGCTCCAAAGCCACCCTGACCTAATGGTTTGATTACCTGATAGCGATCGCGCAACAGTAGTTGCGAGCCACAAGACTGACACCTTTGGCTATATACCAAATTTTCTGGATTGGGACAGGTCGGACTTAAGCAGTAGCTCATGCACTCTCAACTCGCTGCACGAATAATCACGGGAAATGTTATACTCCCTTTCAATTATTTAGATATTAATCAACTCCTGCCAGGTAATTTTTGCGGGAAATCCTTTGAAGAGTTGCTAAAGTTTAGCTGAGATTACGTATAGCGATCGCTAGAACCAGATGATTTATTATACTTAAACTGATAAATAATATTTATGCTATTTTATATCAATTCTTAATGATGCTCTTCCAATTCACTAACGTAATTTGCAATTGAGAAAGTTTGCTTTAATTTAGTGGTCTATGTCAGTAATTTTGATCGGTTCCTAGTGGGTGGCTGTAGCTCTCATCTAAGCACTTAAGTGCTTACTACGAAATTCCTTAACCTGTCATCATCCCTACGGTAGATTATTAGGTTTCCCGATGATTGCATATACAGGACTTTGCAAGTAAATGAGGTACAGAATGCTGGACTCGAAATCAGATATAGTGCTGAGTAATGAGTGCTGAGTGGGGAATCTCACTTCTTTACTCAGGACTGGGTACTGCTAAAGAAAAAGAGGAACTATTTTGCCTCCTACCTCCTAATTAGTACTTAGAGGTATTGGAGGGCAGTGCCCAACACCAGTTGCTATACTTGGGGAGACCCCAAGATCGCACTGGCTTCCCTACAGAAAATCACTGTAGTATTTTGGATGCCCAAATTTAGAGGCAATTTAGAATCGTCTACATTAGTCCTTAAGAGACTATTAGCTAGCTTTCATGTTCACACTAATCAGCTGTTCGATAAGTGCAAAAACATCACTGCGGCTAAGTTTCTCTTTACCATTAGCAAGAGCGTCAAGAGTGCCGTTAGCTAAGGTGAAGGGAATTTGGCAAAAATCTAAGGCGGGGCCCGTAGGAAGGTCTTGAATATAAGCTTCTGCCAGTGCTAGATTGCGCCGGGCATACTCCTGCATGTTGTCTGCACTCCAACCCTCTGGGAAGAATTCTACTCCACGCCCCAAATCTTCAGTATGATTACGCAGGATATTAACTGCTTGTAAACCTCGACCAAACCCAATGGCTTGGGTACGGTTTGTTTGTGTTCCATCATACCAAGTCCATAAATCTGAAAGTAACAATCCCACTGCACCTGCAACCCCAAAGGTATAACGATCTAAATCAGATTCAGTGTGAATTTTCCAGTTTCTTTCTGCCCAATAAGCCATTCGGTCTGCCATTGCAGCAGTGGCATCCCAAATTCGAGGTGCAATGGTGTCTGGTGCTAGCAGTGACCATTCTCTAATCCTCAAAGTGACTTCTTCTAATGAATTCTCATACCCACTAAATCCTGCAAAAAAAGCATCTAGTGCAAAGCCATCAACTCCTGCCTGTAATGTCAGACTAATGGTTCTTAACAGCTTCGCTTTAGTAGCGTTATCTAATTCGGGATGATCTTCAATTTCATCAATGGCACGCATACACAAATATGCTGATGCGACTGCTTCTTGCAATCCTGGCGGTAAAAGACTAATTGGGATATAAAAAGTTCGGCTAGTTTCTTTGAGGATTTGCAATGCATCTCTACGTAAATTCATGTTTTCACTCCCCGCTTGATTTTTGCACCACATGAAGTTTGCAGTTTTTTGATGATACTGGATATAGTTTTGACTAAACCTTAAAAACTATAGACTATAAGATACGCTAGTATTTCATCTAAAAATTGATAGTTTTTGGTGTTGCAATTAACAAAACTCTCAAATTGATCAAAGTCTAGTCTAGTATAGAGGTTTTTGGTTGCAAAAGTGTTTGAGGCGTCGTTTGATATCGCTTTCATAAACTTTTAGTATAGATATAAAGAATTATGGTAATATTCGGTTGGATATTGCGAAAACTTTCCATGAGCAAACATCCATTTTAGGGATTTGAAAGTGTTTGAAGTCTGCGTTAATCTGACTAAAAAAATGTAATTATTGTATATATAAAGACAATTCAGGAAAAGTCGGTAACGAATAACAGCATCTATACGCACTTTTAGATGCATATAGCGGTTTGCCGAAAAGTTAGGGTAAGTTAAATTGGACACAGAGGGCTGCGGTTAGCTAGGTCTATGCTAATGAGAGAGTGACATCAAGTGACCATAACCCAGAACCAGAAGTTCCCGTATACTTACTAGATTGTTCCTAATTGCCCAGAAAAAACCCTGAAGAAGATATTTGCTTACAAGCCAAAACATGGGTTTGACGTTTTTATGCCTCAATTCTTTGCTTTTCCCATTAGCCGTTACTGTTTGATTGGTTCTAGCTTTGATTTCGAGACTCTTCAGATGTACGGATTTTTTCAAAAATCAGATATGAGTCCTAAACTTTATTCCCCATCTCCAAATAGCTGATGACTAATGACAACCCTCGAACATCAATCAGGGGTTGTTAAAATCCCTCAATACTTTAGAGTGAAATAATCAAGCTTTTCTAGAGCTACATTCCCCCTCTCACAGATAAAATTTATATATGAACGCTACACAAGAAAAACTCAAAGATCGGGTAGAGCAGGCAATAGTTGCGGCTTTTGGTGCTGACTTCGCTGGAGTAGATCCAATTTTGGTTCCTGCTAGCAATCCTAAATTTGGTGATTATCAGGCGAATGTGGCTTTATCCCTAAGTAAAAAGAAAGGATTGCAACCAAGAGCGATCGCAGGTGCAATTGTTGAGAAACTAGATGTATCCGAAATCTGTGAACCGCCGGAAATCGCTGGGCCAGGATTTATCAATCTGAAACTGAAAACAGCATACTTAGAAGCACAACTAAACGCGATTCAAGCTGATCCCAGACTGGGAGTTCCAGCCGCAAAAACGCCGAAGCGGGAAATTGTGGATTTTTCCAGTCCGAATATTGCTAAAGAAATGCACGTCGGACACTTGCGTTCTACAATTATCGGTGATGCGATCGCCCGAATTTTAGAGTTTCAAGGACACGATGTACTGCGGTTAAATCATCTAGGTGATTGGGGTACGCAGTTTGGCATGTTAATCGCCTATCTGCGGGAAGTTTACCCAGATGCCCTTACCACCGCTAATGCTTTAGATATTGGTGATTTAGTCTCTTTTTATCGCCAAGCCAAATTGCGGTTTGATGCAGATGAAGCTTTTCAAGAGACAGCACGTCAAGAAGTTGTCAGATTACAAGCAGGTGCAGAAGATACACTCCATGCTTGGAAACTGCTGTGCGAACAGTCGCGGCGGGAGTTTCAGATAATTTATGAGTTGCTTGATATCAAATTAATTGAACGCGGAGAATCTTTCTATAACCCTTTACTATTTAGCGTTGTGGAAGATTTAGATAAATCTGGATTACTAGTAGAAAACCAAGGTGCAAAATGCGTTTTTCTGGAAGGTTTTACAAATAGAGAAGGTGAACCTTTGCCTTTAATTGTGCAGAAATCAGATGGCGGTTATAACTATGCCACAACTGATTTAGCATCCCTACGCTACCGAATTCAGCAAGATGAAGCAAAGCGGATAATTTATGTAACCGATGCTGGACAAGGAAACCATTTTGCCCAATTCTTTCAGGTAGCAAGCAAAGCCGGATGGATTCCCGATGATGTGGAATTAGTGCATATTCCCTTTGGGTTGGTATTAGGAGAAGATGGTAAAAAATTCAAAACTCGTTCTGGGGATACTGTACGGTTGCGGGATTTATTAGATGAAGCTGTTTCTCGTTCCCATGCTGACTTAAAAGCTAGATTACAAAAAGAAGAACGCCAAGAAACTGAAGATTTTATTAATGAAGTTGCTAAGGTAGTTGGAATTAGTGCAGTTAAGTATGCAGACTTAAGCCAAAATCGCACGAGTAATTACATCTTCAGCTACGACAAAATGCTGGATCTCAAAGGTAATACTGCGCCCTATATGCTGTATGTTTATGCGCGGATTCATGGGATTAGCCGTAAGGGTGATATTAACTTTAAAGAGTTGGGAAATAATGCCGTTTTGTTGCAGCATGAAACAGAATTAACGCTAGCAAAATACTTACTTCAACTAGATGAAGTTATTAGTAGTGTAGAGCAAGACTTGCTGCCTAATCGTTTATGTGAGTATTTGTTTGAACTGAGTCAGAAGTTTAACCAATTCTATGATCGTTGTCCCATATTACAAGCCGAGGAGCCACAGAGGACATCCCGTTTAGTGTTATGTGATTTGACTGCTAGAACTCTGAAGTTGGGATTATCTTTGTTGGGAATTCAGGTATTGGAGAGGATGTAATATTTTTTAACGCAGAGTTACGCTGAGGTAGCGCAAAGGTACGCAGAGGCGGTTTTTTGATTAGAATTGCAGGATTTGGAGGCGATCGCTTATGGTACGGACATGACGGTGGGAGATTTATTTGGTTGGCTGTTGGAGTAAACCAAATTCTGACGAATTGAATAAGGAAATAGGCCAAGTGCAACAGGTTTTATGGGTAGGAATCGGTTGTAAACGGGGAACATCATGGCAGTTGATTGATTGGGCAATTGAGCAAGTGTTTCGAGAAAATCAACTTTTTCCAAGTGCGATCGCAGGTATTGCTACCATTGACACTAAAGCCTCAGAAGTTGGCTTAGTAGAACTTTGCCATCTCCGTAACTTGCCTCTAAAGACCTTTTCTGCGGAAATCCTTCGCTCTGTGTGTGTCCCCAACCCTGCCACAATTACTGACTACAAAGTAGGTACACCTAGCGTAGCTGAGGCAGCTGCTATTCTTGCAGCTTCTCAACTCACATCGTTGACTATTTTTACCTTTACAAGCATAGAAGAGTTGCGAGTAAGGTTCTTAGTTCCCAAACAAATTTTCCAGCGACAAGGGCAACCAGGAGCGGTAACTCTAGCTGTTGCCCAAGCTTTAAATACTACTAGTATTACAGAACTTCACTAATTTTCCTACTCAACCACTCTCAAAAAATAGTTAATTATGCTAGAAACAATTGCTAGCACAATTGAACCTAACAAAGCAGGTAAAAAGCCTTTAATCTCAAAACCAGTGCTAGGAGTTAGGGCACTTGCCAGCCAAAGGGTTAAAGCGTTGATCACAAATGTAAATAAACCAAAGGTGAGTAAGGTAATTGGAAACGTCAAAAGACGCAAAATAGGCCTGATAAACGCATTAACAAGCCCAATAACCAGAGATGCAATAAGGGCGACAACAAAATTATTGACAATAAAACCATCAACAATTCTAGAAGTTATCAATAACGCCACCGCAGTACCGAGCCAAGTTAATAAAAAGTGTTGCATAAGTTTTTTTAGAGTAATTAGCAGTAAGTTTAATTAATTTCACTATTGCCATCTGTGATCTGTAACACGATTAGGTGTCTTGTGCTTGACTCCTAAAGTTGCCATCATCTTTTATCAGTCTAAAAGCAATGTAATTTTTCAGTGCTGGCATAGAGAGATACTTCTAATCGGTATATCTTTATCGTATTGCAGGATGTACCGCATTAAATTCATAAAAAATGCTGTGAAGCGCAAAACCCCTACAAAGGTTTCTCTAATCCGAGAAATCTCAGTAATTGGGGATTTACAAGAAATAAATTATCCAGTTTTGTACACTTAGCGTCTTATACCAATTCTGTGTGAAGATGCGCTTATGCTGCAAGAAATCAAGAACGTAGACGCGGAGCGGCTTGCCGCAGGCTACCGCCATCGCGTAGCGTCTCGTTAGAGAAGAGCGCCAAGTACGCCAAAAAATAAGAAATTAAGAGATTTGGCGCAGCTTCACAAAGAGACGGTATTACCCGCACCTCTGGCTATGGGCGAGTAAGACGCTAAGTGTAAGTTTGAAGAATAAGGATACGGTTAACGCCGCAAAAGAACCTCCCAGGTAGAGCCACCAACTACACCGTCAGCTTCTAATCCATAGCGCGTTTGTGCAGCTTTCACAGCTGTCTCCGTTGTCACCCCAAAGTCTCCATCGGCATCACCTTTCAAGAAACCAAGCTTTTTCAGTTGTTGTTGCAACTTCACAACTTCAGAACCACGTAATCCTATACGCAAAATTGGCAATCCTCCTGAGGTGTATTGAATACCAGGGGTTCGTTTCGTAGTTGTATTTGACTGAGTTCGAGTGGTTGATGTAGTACGATTTGGCGTTTTCTTTGTGCTGGAAGTTGTAGCTTTTCTTGGAGTAGCAGGTCTTGGCTCAGGGCTGGTTGCAACTTGTGTTACAGCTTTCTTTGGGGTAGTAGGTTTGGGTTCAGGGCGAGTCGCAACTTGTGTTACAGCTTTTTTTGGAGGGTTGGGATTTGCAACGTTGGTGAGGTTGCTAGCCTGGGTTGGAACAGGAAAATTTGTAGCTGAGTTAAATCTTGGCTGGGATGAGGGGAAGGTTGATGCTACTGCCGGTTCTTTTGGGAAAAGTCTTTGCCAAGTGCTGGCATCAACAATGCCATCTGGATTCAAGCCGGCGGCTTGTTTAAATCGGGCAACAGCACTAGCTGTATTCTCACTATATGTACCATCTACGGCACCAGAGTAAAAACCCAAAAGTTTCAGAGCTGCTTGAAGTTCAGATACGCGTTCGCCTTGGCTACCAATTTTGAGGATAGGGCGGTTAATGCTATCTCCAGGATTTACTTGAGCAATTTTTTGTGGCGCTGCTATTGATACTACAGCCGTTGAGGCAATCAACAGAGGCGTAGTAGAGAACAAGAGTATTTCAATGGCCGATAAAGATTTAGACCTCTTTGGCCACCAACCCTTTTGCCGTTTTTCCATTCTAAAGCGATTTACAGTTGGGTCTAGTAATTTTAAGTAACTCAAAATACTTTCTGTCAGGCTGCTTTGCATGGAATTTACTCCCAGAATATTCTCATGCTAATGGTACAGCCGCTTGGTCTAAAAAACAGCTGATCATTTATGATGTCTCCAACGGGCGTAGCTGTGGCACATAATTCAATACGCTTCCTCTCTAATTATTCTCAAAAAGGAGAGAATTAGAGCAAGCCTATGCGTAGGCTCCGCCCGTCGTAGACATCGCACGATTAATTGCTTCTTCTTGACCAACTAAAGATAAGTAAGGCTCTTTTAAATACTTACAAGCTGCGGCAATCGCATCCTGGGCACTCACCGCCACAATCAATTCTTGAAACTTGGTGTCAAAATCAATTCCTAAGCCCAAAATTTCATACCAACCGTATATTTGAGCAATTTGCCCGTTCGTTTGTTTACCTAAAGCGTACTGCCCCAGAATCTTGTTTTTAGCAGCTTGGAGTGCGCTTTCGGATACTTCGGTGGTAGACAATAAATCTACTTCTGTACGCAGTCCCTCTAGGGCAATGCTGGTATTCTCTGGTGCTGTACCTATATAAACCACAAAGGACGCTGGAAATAGCCTTGTAGAGTAAAAGGCGGATACTTCGTAAGCTAAACCGCGTTTTTCTCGTAATTCGACAAACAAGCGGCTAGAAAGCCCATTTCCCAAGTAGGTACACAGCAATTTCAATGGGGCGTAGTCAACAGAACTCACCGCTGTTCCTAAATAACCAAGCATCACGATTGATTGTTGTGTCTGTATTGGCTTTAGTCTTACCTGCGGTTCTATTTTAATTTCAGGTAAATTTAGTATTGGCAGTGCTTGAGTTGTAGCTTGCCAATCAGCAAAGACTTCTTCCACCAATGCCACTGCATTTGTGGGTGTGACTCTACCAGCAATACTAATTACTATATTATCTGGACGGAAATAAGTTTGGTGATACTCTACTAAATCGGCGCGAGTTAAGCGGCTCATGGTGGATTCATCTCCCAGCACGGACATCGAGTAGGGATGATTTTGGTACATTACCTGCCGCATTTGTTCAAAGGCGACATTGAACGGCTGCTCTTTTTGGGAACGAATATCTTGGAGTGCTAAACGCCGTTCTAGTTCTACTTGAGTTTCGGGAAAAGTAGGCGATCGCAAAATCCGCCCTGCCAATGCTAAAATTTCTGCAAAATCGGATGTTACCGTTTTGAAAGATAGCAAAAAATAATCAGTGCCAGCATCGGCACTCAAACTCGCCCCTACAGACTCGACTTTTTCTGCAATTTCCAAGCTAGAAAGTCCATCGCATCCCTTTGTCATCACTGCTGAGAGCAAATGTGCCAACCCTGCTTGCTCCCGGTTTTCGTTACAACTACCAGCACGCACAAAGATTCGCGCTGCAATAATGTCCGCAGCCGGATTTTCTGCCATCAGCACGACAATCCCATTGTTCAATACGGTGCGATGGATGGGCGATTTTTGCAGCAAGGTTGTCATTTGTCATTTGTCCTTTGTTATTGGTTATGGGGCATTGGGCATTGGGAAGAGGATGGGGGGACAAGTGGAATTGGAAGGGGAAAGACTTCTTGCAAGTTCTTACCTTGTCCCCTTGTCTCCTTGTCTTCCCACACTTCTTCATCTCCCATGCCCAATGCCCCATGCCCCATGCCCAATACTTAACACGGTTTAAGTATAGTAACCGCATAATTCTCCGGCGAGAGATACTGTTTAGCTAATTTTTGCAGTTCTTGAGCATCAAAAGACTGAATTTGCTGGGGATATGTCACAGCTAATTCAGCTTGGGCAATGGTATTGTAATACCCATAAAGCCCCGTCAGTTGATTTGGCGTTTCGGTGGAAAACGCATACTCATTACATAACAACCTGCGTGTGCGGACAAGTTCTTGTTCGCTAATTCCTTTAGTCTGCAAATCATCAAAATGAGCGCAAATTAAGGACTCAACTTCCTCTAGATTTTCTGGTTCCAACCAGGCAGTAATTGTAAATAAACTCGATTCCCGTTGTAGAGAAAAACTACTGCAAATTCCCTGTACCAATTGCAAATCTTCGCGCAAATCACGCACTAAACGCGAAGTCCGCCCTTCTGCCAACAATACCGACAACAAATCTAAACCATAGCCAGTACGTATATCTTCTACTCCTGGTACCAGCCACGCCATCAACAATCGCGCTTGCTCTATGCGTGGTAAACACAGTTCTTGACGGTGAATTCCTGCTATGACTGGCTTTGTCACTTTCTCCAACTGCGGACAATTCGAGCGTTCGGCAAAATCAGCAAATGAATGATTTACCATTTCCCAAGCTGGTTGCTGGGCTATACCTCCAGCAATTACCACCGTCATATTTTCCGGCTGATAGTGGGCGTGATGAAAACAGCGCATTGCTTCTGGTGATTGCTGCATCAGTTCTTGCTCAGTACCCAACACCGAACGTCCATAAGGGTGATGCGGATAGATGCTTTGAATTAGAGCTTGAAATCCTATCCAGTCGGAATCGTCCTGACAAGAGCGAATTTCCTCTAGCACCACGTCGCGTTCGCGGCTAAATTCATCTTCTGGAATTGCCGCATTGAGCAGTAGTTCTCCCAAGTAGGGCAGAGTATCTTTTAAATAAGGGGCGGCTGTGGTGATTGAATAATGAGCATAATCATAGCTTGTCGCCGCATTGCTCACACCACCCCGATTTTCAACTTTGGAATCGAACATTCCAGGGGGTAACGTCGCCGTACCTTTAAAAATCATGTGTTCTAAAAAGTGCGCCATACCAAACCACGGTTTTGGCTCTAGGCTGGCTCCAGCACGCACCCAAACATCCGCCACAGCTACGGGAGTGGTGGGAATTTCTTGATGAATAAAAGTTAAACCACTCTCTAGTCGGAAGACTGAGGCTGGAAATACGGTATTAGTTAGTTGTTTTAACAATTTTTTGTAGTTTTAATCACAATTTGACGCAATTGTGTCATCTTAACTCTGAACGATACCTAATTTAGAATCAAGTTATACAGATTTGGAAAATTATGCGATCGCTGTTCTCTGCACTACCGAAAAATTAGACGCGTTATGCGTTGAGAGGAAAATCGCGAATTAGTTAAAACACTGGAATCTCAATGACAAATTCTGTTCCTTCGCCAAGCACAGAATTGCAACTCAACCCCCCATTATGGGTTTCTTCGACAATTTGACGAGCGATGTCTGACGACAAGCCGCTTTGTGCTGTTGCATCATCCAGCACAACAGTTTTTAAGCTGCGTTTGACATAGTTTAGCAGTGTAATGGGAATGCCTTCGCTGGTTGACCAAACAAGGCAAAAGTAAAAAGTAAAAAGGCACTCATAAAGAAAAAGGAAAATGGTAACAAGCAACTAAATTTATTTATGGAATGAAATAAAAACAT
>NZ_JBALDZ010000183.1:0-13669 GCF_036917155.1 Nostoc sp.
AGTTGGGAGTTGGGAGTTGGGAGTTGGGAGTTGGGAGTTGGGAGTTGGGAGTTGGGAGTTGGGAGTTGGGAGTTGGGAGTTGGGAGTTGGGAGTTAGGAGTTGGGAGTTGGGAGTTGGGAGTTGGGAGTTGGGAGTTGGGAGTTGGGAGTTGGGAGTTGGGAGTTGGGAGTTGGGAGTTGGGAGTTGGGAGTTGAGAGTTGGGAGTTGAGAGTTGGGAGTTAGGAGTTGTAAATTCAATATTAGACCTCTTGCAAAAATCCTTGAATCACCCCTCCCCAACCCTCCCCGTATGTATTGGGGCTACCGTGTATACACAAGTCGAGTTGGGAATCAAATGGACAGAAAAGAACGGAAAATTATTTTTAAAATCCTTGATTTGACCTTATATCTCTATCAATAAGCTGACACTATTGATAATCAAGTTGATCAGATCAAAACCTTGCCGACTAAGGCTTGTATCTTACCAGGCAAGGATTTTAGGACTTGTGTATACACCGTAGATGTATTGGGGAGGGGCAAGATTTCAAGTTTCCCCCCAATATATCGGGGGGATTAAAGGGGGTCTATTCGACTTATGCAAGAGGTCTATTGAATTCTTAACTCCTCACTCCTCACTCCTCACTCCTCACTCCTCACTCCTAACCCCTAACCCCTAACTCCTAACTCCTAACCCCTAACTCCTAACTCCTAACTCCTCACTCCTCACTCCTCACTCCTAACTCCTAACTCCTAACTCCTAACTCCTAACTCCTAACTCCTAACTCCTAACTTTTAGACTCGCAAAGCTACCATTTTTTCCACAGCTTCTACTATTTGCTCTGGTTGGACGATTGTCAGTCGCTCCAGATTGCCGTTATAGGGTGTGGGAATATCTTGGGAAGAAAGCCGCAGTACTGGCGCATCTAATTCATCGAATAAGCGATCGTTGATTGAGGCGATGACTTCTGCTCCAATACCCGCAGTTCGCATGGATTCTTCCACAACAATGACTTTATGGGTTTTACGTATGGATGCACCAATGGTATCAAAATCTAATGGTTTGAGGGATATTAAATCGATAACTTCTGGATCGTATCCTTGTTTTTCAAGAGTTTTTACTGCTTGCACCACATGATGGCGCATCCGCGAGTAAGTAATAATTGTCACATCTTTTCCCGGACGGACAATTTCTGCTTTATCCAGAGGTAGCAAGTATTCTTCTTCTGGTAAATCTTCTTTTAAGTTGTAAAGCAGAACGTGTTCAAAGAACAACACCGGATTATCATTGCGGATAGCGGATTTCAGTAGTCCTTTAGCGTTTCTTGGTGTGGAGCAGGCAACAATTTTCAACCCTGGCACAGCTTGAAAGTAAGTTTCTAATCGTTGGGAATGTTCTGCGCCTAGCTGCCTTCCAACACCGCCAGGGCCGCGAATTACCATCGGAATTTTAAAGTTACCGCCAGAAGTATAGCGTAGCATTCCAGCGTTGTTGGCTATTTGGTTGAAGGCGAGCAGTAAAAAGCCCATATTCATGCCTTCAATGATGGGACGTAACCCAGTCATCGCAGCTCCTACGGCCATGCCAGTAAAGCTATTTTCAGCGATGGGGGTATCTAGAACGCGGAGTTCGCCATATTTTTGGTACAGGTCTTTGGTAACTTTATAGGAACCGCCGTAGTGTCCAACATCTTCACCGAGAACGAATACGCTGGAGTCACGCGCCATTTCTTCGTCAATGGCTTCCCGTAAGGCGTTGAAGAATAGTGTTTCTGCCATTTAGACCTTTTAGTACGATTATGGTTTTAGAATTTTATCGTGCCGCTGTCGTAAATACAGTGAGCGATCGCACTAGTTAGAGTTTAGGTTGTTTGAACGAACTGCCCCAAGGTAGAGCGAGTAATTGCCATCAGGTGAATTCCTGTTTGTGCGGAGTCCGCCTGGGCGGACTTAAGTTTGTGTCGCTGCGATTAGAAATCGCCAGGTATATTTGCTCTAGTACAACACGGCGTAAATAAACAACCCATTTAAAATAGCCAGAAAGCTTACAAAATAAGCATTCTTTCTTTTTATTTTTGCCTTCTTGTACTAGTCAAGTAACCACATCTCATTAGAACTATCAGGATACTCATTTGGTTGATTTTGTGGTTGATTTTGAGCTAGTGTTTCCGATGACCGATGTGATTTTTTGTAGTTAAGTGGATTGTAGTGTTCCTTTACTGGTTTGATTGCACTAGTTTCTTTGACAGCTACAGCAAGTTGAGATTTATCTTCTGCTGTTTGTTTTAAAGCCTTAATTTCTTCTATAAGCTGGGAGTTTGCTTCTGCAAGTTGCAGTGCTGTTTTTTTGGTTTCGTCCAGTTCTTTTGTTAGTTGTTCTAGTAATGATTTTTGTTCTGATGCAAAGGTTTTTTGTTTAGATAATTTTGATTGCAAATCAGTAATTTCTTGTCCTAGAGATGCTTCTTTTTTTTGGCTTGTTTCTAGATTACTTGTCAATTCTTTGACAGCTGTTTCTAAATCAGCTTTGGTGGGACTTGTACGCCTAACAGAAGTTGAATCAGGTGTCTGTGTCGAAGATTCTTCATCAGATGAAACCTGTTCTTCGGCAATTTTTTCTGCTGTAACTTCGATCGCAGATTCACCCTCTGGGGATGTAAATTTTTGTGCCTCTTCTTGTAGTAAGTCAGAGAGACTTTGTTTCCTAGCCATTATTATTTTCTCCAATCACGCTGTAATTCATCAGCTGCACGGCGGTAGTCTAATTCCGCCTCCCGTGCGTTTCCTCCTCGCCACTGGGTAATCGCTACACCTTCTAGTGCTGCTCGTTCATGAGCTTTATAAGCACGGATGAAGGTATTACAAGTAGGAATACCTAAGCGAGTGAGAGTGTTTTTTGCTTCTTGCGCTTCCCCCAGACTGCGCGTATCGACTTTGGTGAGCAATACCCGATGGGGGGTTCCCACGGGGATGACGGCTTCCTTGACTGTTTCCACGAGGATTGCTAAATCCATTGCGGCTGGGGGTGTAGGCAAAACTAGATAATTTGCAATCGCAACTACCGCCACTAATGCTTCAGAGCGCAGGGCGGGAGGTGTATCCACCACTACTAAATCGTAACCTGTTATCTTTCCTAAATCACTTAAAAGTGTGGGATCGGTTTCTTGAGATAAATCAAATCCCATTCCCTGTTGACTGCGCCCAAACCACCAACTGGCAGAACCTTGAATATCTGCGTCAATCAACAGCACCTTTTTTTTCTTCGCAAAGTTTGCAGCCAGATTGACTGCGGTAGTCGTTTTACCGACTCCTCCTTTACCGTTAAGAATAGCGATGATTTTTGGCACTGCTTGCTTCCGATGCTGCCTCTTTAGTGCTGAGTTTTGAGTGCTGAGTGCTGAGTTAAGAGAGACGCGATTAATCGCGTCTGTACAAGAGTTATTATTATCCTCTTTGTCTTCTTTTTCAGTCCCCAGTCTCCAGTCCCTAGTCCCCAATGATGAATATACAGCTTTCTGTAACCCATAAGTAACATGAAAACTCGTAATAATAAAATTCAGAAGCCATTAACTCCACAAAATTCTATGACAACAACTTACAATTTGCCTGATGGGCCTCAAATGCCGCGCTGGTTAAGGATGATCAAGTTTATTAGCCAACCAGTGAAATATGTGGATGATTTTGCCAAAATCTATGGTGACACTTTCACAATCAGGAGTGTTCACTCGGATAACCATCTGGTGTATTTTAGTCAACCCCAAGCACTGGAGCAGATTTTTACTGCTGATTCCAGCCATTTTGAGGTGGGCAGGGGAAACATCGGGCTAAGATTTTTGCTTGGCGATCGCTCCTTCATGTTATCAGATGGCGATCGCCACCAGCGGCAACGGCAATTATTAGCCCCACCTTTTCATGGCGAAAGGATGCGGGCTTACGGCGAGGAAATTCGGGAAATCACCCAACAGCTAAGTAATGAATGGCAAATTGGCAAACCTTTTAATATCCGTGAGTCGATGCAAGAAATCACCTTGCGTGTTATTCTGCGGGTTGTATTTGGTTTGAATGAAGGACAGGTGTTTGAAGAATTGAGGCGATCGCTAAGTGACTTACTAGACTTCATCACTTCGCCGATAATGTCTAGCGCCTTCTTCTTCCGGTTTATGCAAAAAGATTTTGGTGCGTGGAGTCCTTGGGGTTGGATTCTGCAACAACGGCAAAAAATTGATCGACTTATTTATGCTTTACTTCAAGAACGTCGGGCTGAATCTGAACAAAATCGGCAAGATATCTTAAGTTTAATGATGGCGGCTCGTTACGACGATGGTCAAGGGATGTCAGATGAAGAATTACACGACGAGTTAATGACACTGCTAGTTGCGGGACATGAAACTACCGCTTCGGCATTGACATGGGCTTTTTACTGGATTGATCATTTACCGGAGGTGCGTGAGAAGTTGCGACAAGAACTCAACACCGTTGAAATTAACCCCGATTTGAGTAATGTGGCTAAATTGCCCTATTTAACAGCAGTTTGCCAAGAAACATTGCGAATTTACCCAATTGCCATGAATGCTTTCTGGCGGGTTGTGAAAATCCCAATTACAATTATGGGCTACGAACTGCGACAGGGAACGGCAATAATTCCCAGTATTTATTTAGCGCATCATCGGGAAGAAGTTTATCCACAATCCAAGCAATTTAAACCAGAACGCTTTTTAGAAAGACAATATTCACCTTATGAATATTTACCCTTTGGTGGCGGTAATCGTCGCTGTATTGGGATGGCATTTGCTCAGTATGAAATGAAAATCGTCTTGGCAACTATTTTGTCAGAATTTCAAGTTTCGCTAGTAAATAAACGTCCTGTACATCCTGTGCGCCGTGGTTTAACTATCGCCGCACCCGCCGGAATGCGGATGATTGCAACGCCTCAAGTTAAGCGTGCGAATCCAATTGTTGCCTCTAGTTTAAGTTGATTTACTGAAGTGAAGCTATGCTGCTAAAAGTTTTGGGGAAGAAGTTACCAATGCCCAATGCCCGAAGCGGCGGGGCGGCTGTCCCTCTCCACCCACTCTTGGGATGGAGTTTCCCGCCGCTTTCAATGAATTGCCCCTACCACGTGTAGTTTTACATAAGCCATAACTAAGTTATAATTAATTAAAATCCCTTTTAGGGATTGAAACGATCGGATATATAGATAGGAATATGAGCAGAAGTGTTTGAATTCCAATTAATCAAAATCCCTATTAGGAATTGAAACTATCAAATATCTGGCAAAATGACTCCTGGAACACCTGTTACTAAAACGTATATTGAATTACTCAAATCTTTTCCTCCTCGTCCTGTAACTTCTAAGGAAAAATTGCTGGCTACGCAAGAAGTAATCGATTCTCTAATTGATAAAGGTGAATTAACATCAGATGAACAAGACTATCTCAATGTTTTAGGCACTCTAATTTACGAGTATGAACAAAAACATCATTCTATAACTGATATTCATGGTATAGAATTACTTGAAGCGTTGATAACCGAATTTGGTTTGCGACAACAAGACTTAATTCCTATCTTTAAAACCGAGTCTATTGTATCTGAAGTCTTGAGTAGACAGCACAAGCTGACAGTTAATCACATTCGTAAACTCGCGGAGTTTTTTCATATTTCACCTGCTGCTTTTTTTGAATCATAAGAGGGAAAACTTTACAGATCCTCATTGCGTGTGTGTGGACTTGACAGAAAGCCAACTGATGTAGCAAGATCCATTTAAGTCCCTTTCGTCCCACATCTCGAAGTGGGTAGGAGGCAATGCATGATTGGCAGTATTTCTTTAACCACGATCGCAGCAATTTAAATCAAGGCACTTACCGCATCTTTGAGCCGGAGTGGAAAGCAGAGATTCTCCACTGGTTTAGCCAGGAAGATGTAGCTAAGGAGCAAAAAGAAGATTTTATCCAAGCTTTAATAGATTTTGATGACGGCTGCGGCGATTTTTATCGGTATCGCGCCTATTTTCTGGTGGCTGAGGCTTTATCCCAGTTCCCAGAATGTAGTTTGGGTGATGCAATTGTAGAACAACTGCTCAAGTGGAGTTATGCCTACTTTCGGCAAGATCAGCGAGATTGGCAGATACTACCAAAACCATTGGTGAAGACAGCTAGAAAAACCCTGGAATTAACCGATCAAAAACGGGTTATTGCCGCTTTTGTGCATTTAGTTCATACTACTGAAAGTCGCACAGTTCTTAGACTCGCAGCCGAAAAGTTAGGAACACTTGATCCGGGTAATAAAAGTGCGATCGCAGCCTTGGCATTAATGCCAATTTCTGAGGATAGATATGGATTCTGCCTAAGAAGTTATAGTCTAGGCACAATAGCGGTTGGTGATGAAACTGCGATCGTCGTTCTAGTTAACGACATCAAAAAGATATCAGATCAGGAAATTTGCACGCATGGAATTACGGCTTTGGCGGATATTGCTGACGGCAATCACGCTGCGATCGCTGCATTAGTTCACCTTATGGAGACGACACTAAATAAGGACAATTGTTGTAATGCGATGGCAGCATTGGGAAAAATTGCTGTAGGCAATCAAACTGCGATCACAGCCCTCGTCAAATTCTTACAAATAAACCAGGGTGATAGAATCTGTTTTGATACAGCTCAAGTTTTATGGCAAATTGATCCTGGTAATGCAGCTGTACTCAAGAGTTTAGTGTATATTGTCGAAACTTGTGCAAATGCATTTTTTATAAATCGCGCGGCTACATATCTGTTGAAAATTGAGCCAGGGAATAAAACTGCGATCGCTACTTTATGCCAAATACGGCAAAGCAATCCGTATGAACATGAATCAATCTTGACGGATGCAGTTCAAAATTTAGAACAACTCGATCCAGAAAACAAATTGGTTCAAGAGAAGCTCAACGAAGTTATCCCTACCCTGCTCAGATTTATTCAAATCTTTCAACAAGATGATGAGAATAAAAACTGCTGCAACAACGCCACTATTCGTCTACCCTATGAATCCTGTCTCTTGGATATAGCTGATAGTTTGACAAAAATCCTCCAAAAAGAACATTTACCACAAGTAGTCATAACCCTAAAAGACTATCTCAGTAAAAAGTTCTACAAAAACAATTCATATCGCTACGAAGCCGTATTTAAAATCATTTGGCATTGTGCCCAAAATCTCACTTACCCAGATTTCCACAAAGCAATCAACTAAACAACAAGCGCAGAGTTCTTATCTTCCTCCGCGTTCCTCTGCGCGTCCCTCCGCGTCCCTCTGCGTTAAAAAACAATCTCCCCCCTCATCCTCTCTTCCAACACATCCAATAACCCATCCACATCCTTCCCAACTTCCTGAAAACAAATCGGTGGTGCTGGTTCCGGTGCAAACTGAATTAACTTAATTTCCCCCTTCCCAATCCCAATCATCACAACTTCCACATCCGGCTGATGATTCTCCACAATTCCCAAAATTTCCTGAAGCCGATTCTCAACCTTAATATTTAAATTCTCAATCTGCTCTTTCGGACAATAAACAAAATGCGGTGTTGGTTGCAAATCAATACCAATAATACCCTGACTGTCACCATTTGCTAACCACAATCCCCAAAACAGCGCCGCCAACTCTTGCTGATTTGCTTTGACAAACTTATCCAACTGGCGACGCCACTTAGTATCACCTGATTCTGGTTGACTATTACCAAAAAACATAAATAATTCGTAATGAAGACACAGACAATAGGCGAAACTTATCTCAAACCTGACTGTACACGCCAGAGACCGGAATAAATACCATCTTTCTCCAGCAATTGCTCATGGGTTCCCGACTCTACTAATTTCCCATGTTCCATGACATAAATGCAATCGGCATTGCGGATAGTGGAAAGACGATGAGCGATCGCAATTGTAGTTCTATCTACTGTAATCCGTTCTAGCGATCGCTGGATTGCTGCTTCTGTCTCATTATCCACCGCCGAGGTAGCTTCATCTAAAATTAGAATGGGGGGATTCTTCAAGACTGCACGGGCGATCGCAATCCTTTGTCTTTGTCCACCAGATAACTTTTGTCCTCTTTCCCCCACAATTGTCTCATAACCTTCGGGCAACTCAATAATAAATTCGTGCGCCTCGGCTATCTTCGCCGCCGTGATGATTTCTTGCTCTGTAGTCTCAAAGCTACCGTAAGCAATATTCTCTGCTACAGTGCCATGAAATAGAAACACATCTTGACTCACCAAACCGATGCAGCGCCGTAAATCTTGCAAATTCAAACTTTGCAAGTCAATCCCATCCAGAGTAATGCTTCCAGCTTGCACCTCATACAACCGCAACAATAGTTTGACTAAAGTGCTTTTACCAGAACCAGTAGAACCGACAATTGCAATGGTTTTCCCTGCCGGAATATCTAAAGACAGATTTTTAATCACTGGAAATCTATCTTTATAGGCAAAATAAACATTGTTAAATTGCACTTCACCGCGCACTTCATCTATAGGTAACGCCACATCACCTGTATGAATAGCGATAGGAGTATCCAATAAATTCATCACTCGATTAGTAGAAGCCATTGCCCTTTGATATTGGTCAAAAGTTTCGCCTAATCTTGTTAAAGGCCACAGCAATCGCTGAATTAAAAACACTAATACACTGTAAGTCCCTACAGACATTGCTCCAGAAACAGCTGCCATCCCGCCATACAAAAGTAATGCCGTGAACCCCACCAAAATCAGCATCCGAATTAGCGGCACAAAAGCAGCAGAAAGAGTAATTGCCTTAGAATTACTGTGGCGATAAGCGTCACTATCTAATTCCAAACGAGAGGCTTCATAAGCTTCAGATGTGAAGCTTTTAATAGTAGTAATTCCGCTGATATTGTTTGACAACCGCGAATTGAGAAAACCTACTTTTTCTCGGACATCAGCGTAGCGAGGTGCAAGTAGTCGTTGGTAGGCAAAAGAACCCCAGAGGATAAATGGCATCGGTGACAAAGCCATCCAAGCTACACTAGGAGCCAAAATAAAGAAAGCAGCGCCAATAATCAGAACAGTTGCGGAAACTTGGATGATATCATTCGCTCCCCCATCCAAAAACCGCTCTAATTGGTTAATATCATCACTGAGGATAGACATTAAACCGCCAGTGCTGCGTTCTTCAAAATAAGCTAATTCCAACTCTTGCAAATGTTTGTAGGCATCCAAACGTAAGTCATGCTGAATATTCTGAGCCAGATTCCGCCAAAGTCGAGCGTAGGCGTACTCAAAAACAGATTCGAGTATCCAAATGATTACAGTCAGGAAGGAAATAATCAAAAATTGTTGAAAGACATCCCGTACCCCTAACTGTGCAATTATGGAATCCTGTTGCTTAACTACCACATCCACCGCCACGCCAATTAAGCCAGGTGGTGCTAAATCGAAAAATTTATTGAGGATAGAATAGGTAGTCGCCAGCCAAATTTGTTTACGATACTGGTGTCCATACTCCAGCAAACGCTGAAGAGGATGCGTTGAATGTTTACGCCTTCTTGATGCCCGATGAGATTTTAATGCAGTAGCCACGGCTTTTTGCGGTTTCGTGTGACTGATATTACCACGGAACAAAGTCTTGAGTCCTAAGTCCTGAGTCTGAAGATTGATTCAGACAGACTAGTGAGAAACTTAAATTGGGGACTGGGGACTGGGGTGCAGAGGGAGAATAAGAAATAACTAATGACAAATGACCAATGACCAATGACTAACTAAATATTGGAGAAAGGAATTTGAAAAATCAGCAATTGGGTAATTGGCAAACCACAGTTTTGGGAATTGCGTTAGCAATACTAGTGATTATCGGGCTAAATTCCTTTATCATTATTAACCCAGGACAAGCAGGAGTAATCAGCATCTTGGGTAAAGCGAGAGATGGTGCTTTATTGGAAGGTATTCACGTGAAACCACCTTTTATCACCGTGATAGATGTATATGATTTGACGGTGCAAAAATTTGAAGTACCAGCGGAGAGTTCCACTAAAGATTTGCAAAATTTATCTGCAAGATTTGCAATTAACTTTCGCCTCGATCCGATAAAGGTAGTTGAAGTCAGAAGAAAACAAGGAACATTAGAGAATATTGTCTCAAAAATCATTGCACCTCAAACACAAGAAGCATTTAAAATTGCCGCAGCTAGAAGAACAGTAGAAGAAGCAATTACCAAAAGAAGTGAATTGAAAGAAGACTTTGATCAAGCCTTAGGCGATCGCTTAGACAAATATGGGATAATTGTGTTAGATACTAGCGTAGTTGATTTAGCATTCTCGCCAGAATTTGCCAAAGCAGTTGAAGAAAAACAAATTGCTGAACAGCGGGCGCAAAGAGCCGTTTATGTAGCACGTGAAGCCGAACAAGAAGCACAAGCAGACGTGAATCGCGCTAAAGGTAGAGCAGAAGCTCAAAGACTCTTAGCAGAGACACTCAAAGCCCAAGGAGGACAGCTAGTTTTACAAAAAGAAGCAATTGAAGCCTGGAGAAGTGGCGGCGCTCAGATGCCGAAAGTCCTCGTTATGGGTGGTGATTCAAAAAGTGGCGTTCCCTTCATATTCAATCTTGGGAATGTTCAAAATCAACCTTAATTAGAATAAATAATACTTAGTAACTTGGGCTAGTCCCAACTCAAACACAACAGAAAAACCAACAAGATAAAAATCGAAGTTTATGTCAACCCCCAATCGTCACAATCTCACCGCCGAAGAAGCGAAAAAATTACTGAACAAATTCAACTGTTTAGATATAGCTCCCATCCTCGACTCATCAGAAAAAATAGTAATTCGTAATGCCTTAATTTTGCTCACCAAGCTTGCTGATTACCAAATTTTAGGAATTTGTGCTGATACAGCAGAAGAAGGAATATTGGCAATGAAAACCTATTCTCTGGCTTTGGGTTATGAACCACCAGATAATTTACTTACACCGGAAGGCCCAGTTTATATCAAATTAAATGGTAAAAATGGTCTGTGTTATCTTGATTCATACTCTGGACATCATCGTGGTGTATTAGTGTCTTGCCAGTCTTACCACGAAGATGGAATCAACGAAATGTATGGACATCTACCCTTGGATTTATTTGTATAGAATTAGGCAATGAATAATGTAGGTAAGGTATGAGCCTTGCCTACTCACTAATGAAAAATAATTAACGACTTCAATCTTATGAGTATTATTACACTACAATCAGTCAAAAAAGACTTTGGCATCAAAGAGATTTTAAAAGATGCTAGCTTTAGCATTGATGCTACCGATAAAGTTGGTTTAATTGGTACTAACGGTTCTGGTAAATCAACTCTATTAAAAATGATCGCTGGTTTAGAATCCATTGATAGTGGGCAAATTTTAATCAACTCCGGTTCTAAAATTATTTACTTACCCCAGCAGCCAGATTTAGATGAGAATCACACAGTTTTAGAGCAAGTTTTCGCCGACAGTGGCGAACATATTGCTTTAGTGCGTGAATATGAAGAACTCTCAGATAAGTTGGTTCACTATCCAGATGATAGTCAACTGATGTCTCGTCTTTCTGTCGTGATGCAGCAGATGGATACGAATGATGCTTGGGAACTAGAAACTAATGCCAAAATTATCCTGACAAAATTAGGAATCTCTGACTTTGATGCCAAGATAGGCACTTTATCTGGAGGTTATCGCAAGCGCATTGCTTTAGCATCAGCTTTGCTATCAGAACCCGATGTTTTGCTGATGGATGAGCCGACAAACCATCTTGATGCTCTTTCTGTCGAATGGTTACAAAGTTATTTAAATCGCTATCGCGGCGCACTTTTTCTCATCACCCACGATCGCTATTTTCTAGATCGCGTTACCAATCGGATCGTGGAAATTGACCGAGGCGACATTTACACCTATACAGGTAACTACTCATATTACCTCGAAAAGAAAGCTTTAGCTGAAGAATCTGCTGTAAGTAGTCAACGGAAACATCAAGGCTTGTTGCGCCGCGAGTTGGAATGGCTCAAAAAAGGGCCAAAAGCTAGAAGTACCAAGCAAAAAGCTAGAATTGACCGCGCTCACGCTTTGCGGGATACTGAATTTAAACAAGTTCAGGGTAAAGTTGATATTTCTACAGTTGGTCGTCGCATTGGCAAAAAGGTTATTGAATTAAACCAAGTTTCTAAAGCATACAATGGACGCACCCTAATTAATAATTTCACCTACGAATTTAGTCCAGAAGACCGCATCGGCATCATCGGTGCGAATGGTGCTGGTAAATCCACTTTAATGGATATTATTACTGGTCAGATTCAGCCAGATTCAGGGATTGCGGAAATTGGGACTACAATTCACATCGGTTATTTTGACCAGCATTCGGAAGAATTGCTCACAGCCTTAAACGAAAATCAGCGCGTGATTGACTATATCAAAGAAGAAGGTGAATTTATCAAAATTACCGATGGGACTCAAATTACTGCTTCGCAAATGTTGGAGCGGTTTTTGTTTCCTGGTAATCAGCAGTATGCCCCAATTAGTAAACTTTCAGGTGGTGAAAAACGCCGTTTATTTCTGTTGCGGGTTTTGATGAGTGCGCCCAACGTCTTGATTTTAGATGAACCGACAAATGATTTAGATGTGCAGACATTGGCAGTACTAGAGGATTATTTAGAAGATTTTGTCGGGTGTGTAATTGTAGTTTCTCACGATCGCTACTTTCTCGATCGCACCATCGACACAGTTTTTTCCTTTGAGGAAAGCGGTAATCTCCGGCAATATCCAGGTAATTACTCGATTTATCTGGACTATAAGAAGGCTGAAGAGGCACAGCAACAAGCCGCGAACGCTAAGGAGAAGCCGAAAAATGCCGAAGTCCAAAATAGTGCGTCTTCACCCAAGGATGTAGAGAATACCAAACGGCGGAGGTTATCCAATTGGGAAAAGAAGGAATTTGAGCAGTTAGAAGGTAAGATTGCCGAGTTAGAGGCTGAAAAGGCAGAAACCGAGAAAACGCTGGCGAATGTCTCACCGGGGAATTATAGCCAGGTGCAGAAATTGTACGATCATGTGGAAAAGCTCAAGCACGCGATCGATGTGGCGACTGAACGGTGGTTAGAATTGGCGGAGATGGAGTCTTGATTTTTTAACGTGATGTGAATTAAGACAGGAGACGGCGATTTATCGCGTCTTTATGATGATTTATTTAGCGTAGGTGCGTTACGGCGTTCCGTTATCCGTTGGTTTGATGAGATAATCGCTTACTTTGATAATGGGACAACTAGTGGTGCTGTGGAAGGCATTATTGAAGAAGAATTCAGCTATTCTGAATTCAGGAGTCAGCAATCTTGACGCGACGCTCGTTCGCTCTTAGCGTCTCCCCGAATCACATTGGGAGAGGCTAACGCCAAGGGAGAAGACAAAGGCTTAGCTACGCTATCCGCCTTTTCGGTCAAAATTCATTCTGTACATGGATAGCGGGGCGTTTAGCCCATTCTGACTCCTGACTACTGAATTCTGTTCGATAACAAACTTAAGCTAATTAAACGTTCTGGCTATGGATTTAGAAACTTTGAAAATTTCCGAGTTAGATGCTTGTTGAGTTGGCATTTTAACTATTAGTTAACGTGTCGCGGAAGTCCCCACCTTCAATGTACTCATAAGGTGGGGATAGGGAGCGGGGGATGAGGATTGCATCTGGAATTGATTTTTTGCAT
>NZ_JBALDZ010000184.1:0-11641 GCF_036917155.1 Nostoc sp.
CTAACTCCTAACTCCTAACTCCTAACTCCTAACTCCTAACTCCTAACTCCTAACTCCTAACTCCTAACTCCTAACTCCTAACTCCTAACTCTTAACTCCTAACTCTTAACTCCTAACTAATTTACGGTAAACCCCAATATTGAGCGCGTTGCTGGAGCCAACCTTGTTCTAAGTAACGAGCGATCGCTTGATTCACGTTTCGTCTGAACTCATCATATTGCAATCCCTTGGGCATTACTACAGACAAGGGTTCTGTTGATAGCTTGGTTGGTAGTAGTCGATATTGGGGATATTGTTGCACCCAACCGCTGAGAATGCTAGCATCTGCGGCAAAGGCAGTAGCAGCATTATTTTCTATTCTCTCTCGCGCTTCTTCATAAGAATTAACTCCTACTAACTCGGCGCTTGGCACATAGTACCGCACTTGAGCAATAGTACTAGAGTTGTTGAGTACGGCTATTTTTTGCTTTGCCAAATCACTCAACTTCTGCACAGAGGTATTTTTTGTAACTAATACAGTGCCATCAAAATAATAGGGAACACTGAAACTAACTATGCGGCTGCGTGATTCGGTTGCTGTGACTCTAGCGATCGCAAAATCAACTTTCTTGTCTAAGACTACAGACAGGCGATCGCGATTCGCTACAGGTTGAAATTTGACACTATCGGCTTTACCAACCAAGTCAATTGCCAAACGCTTTGCTAAGTCAATTTCTAAGCCTTGCAAATTCCCGTTACCATCTTTAAATCCCAAGGGACGCAAGTTATCTTTAACGGCAACATTTAGATAGCCTCGCTGCTGAATTTCTGACATTTCGGCAGCAGATGCAGTTAATCCCGTCCCCACTATGGAAAAGCAAAAAATCAAAAAAATAGTGGCGGATAATACCAGATGTAACCGAGTAATTACTTGCCATCTGCTACATCTGTTATACATCCCTTGCCACCTTTATCCTTTAGCTTGAAGTGCTAATTCCGCAACTTTGCCGAAGCTAGCTGGATCGAGGACTGCTAATTGAGCCAACATTTTGCGATTGAGTTGGATATCAGCTTTTTTCAAGTTACCGATCAACTGGCTGTAACTCAAGCCGTGTTGCCTGGAAGCAGCGTTGATCCGGGTGATCCAGAGGCGACGAAAATCGCGCTTTTTCTTTTTGCGATCGCGGTAGGCACTCCGTAGCGCCTTCATCACTTGTTGGTTGGCGGTTCTAAACAGAGTTGAATGGGAACCACGAAAACCTTTAGCTAGTTTGAGAATTTTATTGCGGCGCTTCCGAGCTACATTACCGCGTTTTACCCGAGTCATAACTTATTTCCTAAAATACTTACAAATATGGGAGCATCAAGCGCACGTTGAGTTCATCGCGTTCATGTACAAGCGCACTTTGACGCATACCACGCTTTTTGTCAGAACTTTTATGCTCTAGAAGGTGGCTTTTGAACGCTTTACGACGGACGATTTTGCCGGTACCGGTGGCACGGAATCGCTTTGCCGCAGCTTTACGAGTCTTTAGTTTAGGCATGGTCTAGCTTTGATTCGACACGATCCATTATTATATACTATGAAAATTGCTATAACTGCAATTAAATAAAGGATTTAACCAACGACGATCGCTGTAGATCAAATTAAGTATGGAATTTGACCTATTGGCAAACTTTATTAGCCATAGCTCCGCTCCCAACGAAGACCGCTTTTCCACACTCTGAACCATTCTTAAAAATTTTTATTTCTACTGTGCCTTGGTTAATCGTAGCTCCCGATGCTGAAACCAAGGTATTTTGGGGAGCGGAAAAACTTATTTTATAAATATACGTTACCCAGAACCCTTGTAGAGACGTAGCACTGCTACGTCTCTACATTCTTTTTCGGAGATGTCTTTTGGTTATCACTGCGGATTCCATTCAATTTTTTAAGCTTGTTTGGTCATTGCCGCTAAATTCACCACACATTCAGGAAACTGGCGTTTTAATGCCGGAAACACCGGACAAGGCGCTTGTTCTTGTAAATTGTCCGGTTTACTCCAAGTAAAGGGGGCTTTCTGTGCCGCAGACATCCACAACAGAAGTTTGGCTCGTGTCATGGCAACATAAAGTAAACGATACTCTTCCGATGTTTTCAAATTTTTTGCCACCTCCCATGCCTGGCTAACATCCGGTATGACAGATTCTTCATGGAGAGTAGCGCGAATTTGGGCGCGGGCTACTTCTGATAAGGTAAAGTCACCCAAGAATTGGCTTTGGGGAGGAACCCAAAATCTACCAGGAATCAAGTTTTCGTGGAGAAAGGGAAGAAATACATAGTCCCAATCTAGCCCTTTAGCTTTGTGCATAGTGATAATCGTCAGTTGGCCGCGACGGGTGTAACGTTCTTCTGAATCCTCGGTTTCCACTGGTTCAAACCGTTCAGAACTGACGATTTCACTTAAAGCTGACAGCATTCCCCCCATTGAACTATTGCCAGCTATTTGCTGGTTAACCCGTTCTGCGAGTTTGTCAGCAGTTGCCAATTCTGCCTGATCGTAATTTAAGGTCAAGGCGAGGAAGGAAATTAGCTGGTAGAGGGGCAATTCCAAACGAGCGCGGAGTAAACTACGACATAAGCGTGCAGCTTTTTGTACCGTTTCTGACTGGGTTGCTGCTAGGGGACTAGGATACAAAAACTCTTCTGGAAGACTAGCAAGGGCGTTGAGGTCTTGGGTAGGAATTAATTGGCGCTGTACTAATGCTTCTAGGGCAGCTTTGAGGTAATCGGGGGAGTGGGGGCGATCGCAAAATTGCAATAATGCCAAAATTTCTTGGGGAACATGGGAACGGCGATCGCGTTCGCCGACATCGTAAAGTGTAATATTATGCTCTTTACATACAGATGTCAGAGCCTCTGTTAACCATCTTCCTTGACGATTTTCTCGGACTAAAACTGCTGCACTATTTTCTGTTGGATCTTCGCCAAATAACTCAATTACCCTTTGAGATAACAATTTAACGGTGTGATGAATATCATCGGGTGTATAAAGTTCCAGTCCCCGCCCTACTGCTGCGGGGTTGGCGTTAGTTTGTGGATCGCCAGCTTCCACAGGGCGAATTGTCTGCAAGCGAAATGGTACTTGTCGGTTATCAGGAGTTTGTTGTTTGTTGTTGGTTACTGCTAACCACTGATTATTGATCCATTTGAGGGCAAAGTTAGCGGCTTCAATGATAATTCTAGTACTGCGACCAGCTTGATCCATTGTTGCCAATCGCTTGATGCGATCGCACTCTTCGCAAAATTGCCGAAAATAAATCGGATCGGCTGGAGTAAAGGTAGAGTTAATCGCCTGGTTAGGATCGCCAACTCGTACCAAGTTGAGTGGGGAGTTAGGAGTTAGGAGTGAGGAGTTAGGAGTTAGGAGTGAGGAGTTAGGAGTTAGGAGTGAGGAGTTAGGAGTTAGGAGTGAGGAGTTAGGAGTTAGGAGTGAGGA
This sequence comes from Nostoc sp., assembly GCF_036917155.1. GTDB lineage: Bacteria > Cyanobacteriota > Cyanobacteriia > Cyanobacteriales > Nostocaceae > Nostoc. Next base: position 3,459 of record NZ_JBALDZ010000184.1, read on the forward strand.
GTTAGGAGTTAGGAGTGAAGAATTATCTCCCTCATCTCCCTCATCTCCCCCATCACTTGCCAAAATTTCTAACAACTGCGTCTGAAGAGGGCTAGAATCTTGGGCTTCATCTTCAAAGACGGCGAATACTTGATTTTGCTCAACGCGACGGGCACTGTCATTTTCTAAAACGCGCAGTGCGGCTAAAATCATATCGTCGTAATCAATGAAATCACGCGATCGCATTAAGTTTTGATATTGTTCGTACAATCCCGCCGCTACACTCAAAATTCCATATTCGTCTGTGGTTTGGTTACTCCACTCTCGTAACAATTCTGGCGATATCCCAGAACTTTTTGCTTCATGAATTACCGTATTTGCTAATTCTGGTAATACTTCTGTTCGCAGCACCGATTGACGACGCAACCTTTCTGTCTCTTCTCCGTCAAATTGATGACCTTCTAATAACCGCAAATATCGGTCTGGATTATTTGCAATCCATTGTTCTACAGCAGTTCTGATAAAGCGGTGACTTTGGGTTGGTGTAATTAATGTGACATTTTCTAACTGCAAACCTGACAAATTAGAATGGCGGTTGGCAATGTTCAACGCTAGACCATGCAAGGTATAGACAAAGAAGCCCGTCTGGGGTAGAGACAATTTCTTTAAATCTTTGCGGATCTTAGCTTTAATATTGGCAGCAGCAGAGCGAGTAAAAGTAACAACTACCAGCTGACGGCGAGAAGATGAACGCTCATATTGACGGGCGATCGCGATCGCCGCTGCCGCTGCCATACCAGTAGATTTGCCTGCACCTGGAACGGCAGAAATCGCCAAAGGCCCAGATTGCCAGTCAGCCATTTGCTGTTGTCCTGGGCGTAGACTGTTGCGGATTGCGAGAATTTTCTCCTGTAAAGAAGGAACAGGCGATCGCTCAGACAATTCTGAGTAGAGTAATTCTTGAACTACAGGAATAGTAAATTTAGAGTCGGACATATAAAATTTTAGATTTTAGATTTTGGATTTAATTCCAAAACTGCATGGCATATTATGATTTAAACGGATTCACAATCTCTATAGCGGTTCCCACTCAAATGCGATACAAAATCATATCGCAAGGTGTAGGGGCAATTCATGTAGACGCGAACGTGAGTGCGTCTCCAAGCTTTCTGCTGGACAGGAAGCCCACACTGTACCGTCAGGTCAGTGTGGGTAGTTCACCTTACTAACTAATAACTCCCAATACAAATTCACCTTCATTCACAGCTTGATTAGTTGCGACATCATAAACTAATCCATCTTGTTGAGCGCAAACATCAATTACAGTAGGTAACTTCCCTTCTTTATTAAAACTGAGAATTTGATACAGCTTTTCTCCAGCTTTAATTCTACTACCTAATTCAATTCTAGATTGAATCATCCCACCTGCGATTGCATAATATTTTTTCCGGTTGCGGCTGGATACAAAAGTCATCTCATGGTTTTTCGTATCATTCGATGAATTAGAAATTTGCAGTACACCTTTTTGCGCTAAATAATTTTTTACACCCTGCACTCCTTTAGCAACTGAATCAGAGTTCATTTGCATTCCTGTTCCCAATTCTAATGTCCAAGCTTCCACATCAAACTTGATTTCTCTACCAAAGCTTTTAAAACAAGCTTCCAATGCTAACCAAGGTTTGATAAAAGCTTCATCAAAAGCATCACCATCATATTTATCAAGTAAAATTCCGAAATCAAGCAGGAAGTATTTTGCACTATCTTCTCGATTTCGGAAGTAATAAAGGTAGTCTAAAGCGTGATTGGTAGAACTATGTAAATCAATTAAGTAGTCTGCATCTAAACTGAGATTTTGTAGTTTGTAGCTAAAAAACTCAGTGTAAGGAACAGAATTAGGAGAATTAATTTTTTCTAAAATTTTTGCGAATTGTTGCTTAATTATAGTTAGATAATTTTGTCGAACGACCTCTAGATCGATATGAAGTTGAGATTTAGTAAAAGCTACTAAATCATCAGCTTCTTTTTCGTAGTCCCAAAATATGCGATTCCAGTCCTTAGCTTCGTAAATACAGTAACGTCCAGGGGAAAAATGATGAGCGCGCTCATTCGTCCCCATTGGATTACAAACGGGAACTAGCCAAATTTCTCCAGTTAAATCTGTATCATTTATTGTTAATAAAAACTCAATTAGTTGGTGAATAACAGCATTACCAGCAATTTCTGCACCGTGTAGATTAGATTGGATGTAAACTTTTTTACCAGGTTTAGCGCCAACGAACTTGTAAACTTGGAGAAACAGGCGATCGCCCGAAGCCATTTGACGTAATACAATTTTTTCAATAACTGGCAGCATGAAACAACCCAGTGATGATTTGAGTAAATTATCGCTTTATTTGCACCGAATTAAAAGCCACCCCAACCAAAATCTTGTACAGTTGAAAATGACTTTTAGACTAGCTCTTTGACGTTTTGCCGTTCACTTACCAAGCCCCTTCGGGGCGGGAACAGGGAACTCTTAACAGGGAACAGAAAAAAAATTAGCCCCGAATACAGGGTTTAAAGCCCCTAAATTTATTTATGAAAAGAGATAAAAATATTTGAAACGAGATGGCGTCAGCCACGATGTTTCAATGTGTCCTTGTACAAATCCCCTGATTTTAATTATGGGGATTTCCCTGTTGCCTGTTGCCCGTTCCCTGTTCCCTTTTAAGGTTGATTCACTAAAGATGGCTACATACAACCATCCTGCTAAAATAGCTCCCAAGATCGGAGCTATCCAGAACAGCCAGACTTGCGAAAAAAGTTCTACACCTGCAAATAGAGCAACTCCCGTACTACGGGCGGGATTAACTGAGGTATTGGTTACAGGAATGCTAATCAGGTGAATTAAGGTGAGTCCAAAACCAATTGCTAGTGGTGCAAATCCTTAACCAGAAGGTATGGGAGTCTAAAATTGAATTTATTCGTCAATCTGCCAGGAATCTTTAGTTAATTCTTCATCCAGAATTTTCTTAGGACGAACGATGATGATAATTTGTCCTAGTAGAGGAACTTCTGGCTCAGTTTCAAACCATTGAAAATCTAATTCACCACCATTTTCAACAACAAAGTAGCTAGAGGCATCCCATTGTCGTTGGGCACGATCTATTACTACTACGACTGGCCCTGTTTGGTTTTGGGTTTGGATGGGGAAGCGATCGCTATTCGCTAAAATTACTACTGGATCTTCTGCCGCCAATAGCACTTGCCAACCTGGTAAGGGTACCCAAGCTTGTTCTCCAGAAAACTTAACCATCCGAAATGGTTCAATTTCTGTCATTATGGGCACTGCTTGCAAGTCTTGCCTTGACAATGGCAACTCGCCTACCACGGGCAAGATTCGGGGTAATTGTTCTTCAAATTCCAAACGGTAAAAGGGTAAAATTGGCGCTGGACGCTGAGGAACGGTAGTAAAATCAGTCAGTAGTTGTTCGATTTTTTGCCTTGCACCTGGCGTGTGAGCAAAGCGTAACCCTTTGGCAATTAGGCGCGATCGCTGTTGTAAATCTGCATTTTGGCGTGCTAGTTTCCAAACTTGGTGAGCAACGGCATCCCCAGGATGGGCAGAAAAGCCTTCTGGTAAAGTGCGGTAATAGGAAAACTCTTTCAGGGCTTTTGCTATTTCCCGTGCCTCATCAGCATCAACGTTGTGGACGAAGATCAGTTCGGCGGCGGCGGCGCGTTCTTCTTGGGTAAGTAAACGCAGTTCGTATAAAACATCACTCCCGCGTGTGGTGTAGTGCGATCGCGTTGCTTCCGATACTCCAAACTTTTCCAAAGAATTGTAAACTTGAGAACCAACAACCACCTGATTTTGTTGAATTGGCTCAAATCCAGTCGCCTCAAAAATGTCTTGGGGATTGTAACCGGCTTTTAGTAACGAGGCGATCGCTGTTCCCCATTCCACCCAGTTACCTTGTTTTTGCCTCAGCCTTCGCAGTAACTCTTGTGCTACATCGTTATTAGCATTGTCTTCGGGATTCTGAGCGTTGGGTGGTAGATCAGTCATAATCAGAGTGCGAGCTTCAACTTGAGAGGTTAATTAACACCTCATGAGCAAGTCTTATTCTAATCTATGAACTACCCAGACCTACTGTCTTGAGTTGATCTGTGGAAACTTATCTTCGAGGCAGGGGGCAGGGGTTGGAATTTATATATTGCTTTTATTGCTTTCAACCTCATCTAATTCCAAGCCAGCCTACGTGTGAAGCTACGCACAGAGGCTACTGCTTTGCTATAGCGGTTCCCATTCAGATGCGGTACAACATTATATCGTGAGGTGTAGGGGCACGGCACTAGATCCAATACTGCTCGGGGAAGCAGGGGAAGCAAAACTCAACGCCAGCCTCCATTTCTCCCCCGGCTATTGAACAGCTTGCCTCAACCAAGAAATTCCAAAACCTACGCAGTATTGGCACTAGATCGGGAAACGCTATAAGGCAATACAGTTCAGAATGAGCAACAAAACACTTGTAGAGACGGCGATTTATCGCGTCTCGAAAACCCAAAATTCTTGCCAGTAGCTCTTAACTGAACCATATTGCGCTATAAGGAGGTTTTTAACCTACCTCATCCACAATGAAAACAGCCAGTTAAGCTGATTTAGTTGATTCTTACTTTACGATTTTTTCTAATTCGGATATGTGGGCAAGTAAATTTCCCCTGTAGCGCTCACTCTTGTGATTTTAAAATATGCAAAATAACTCCGTATAAACCCTTGGCAATTTTCGGCTATTCTCAACTAAACTTGGTATGGAATATAACAAGAGAGTGAATATTTAAAGGAAATATCTTATGAATAATCCCAGTCTCGAAATTGATAAAGTCCAGTATCAAGTTATGACTCTCGAACGACCAAAAAAGCTGAAAATCTTAGTAGTTGACGATGAGCCAGATAATCTTGATCTACTTTATCGCACATTTCGACGCGACTTTAACGTTCTCAAAGCTGATAGTGGAGTAAACGCCCTACAAGTTTTGGCCGCAGAAGGCGAGGTAGCGGTGATTATCTCCGATCAACGAATGCCAGAAATGAAAGGAACTGAGTTTCTCAGCAAGACTGTACCTCAGTTTCCCGATACGGTAAGAATAATTCTCACCGGATTTACTGATATTGAAGACTTGGTAGAAGCCATTAATGCGGGGCAAGTCTACAAATATATTACCAAGCCTTGGGACCCAGGGGAACTGAAGGCAGTGGTGCAAAGAGCAGCAGAAACCTACGACTTGCTCAAGCAACGCACAGAAGAATTACGCCGCGCTCATGCTCAAATGGCGCTGCTGAGTGTTTTGGTACAGGTAACTCAAGCAGCTTCTAGCTTAGAGGAAACTCTTGCTCCAATTGCTAGGGCTGTGAGTGAGACTTTTGGGGCAGAAGGCTGTATTCTACAACTTACAGATGGAAATACTCTGGTTACGACTCAAGGAAGTTACAGCGATACAGGTACAATAGAAAATTGGTTATCTCAAGACCCACTCACAAAGGAAGCGATCGCCACCAGGCAAATGCAAGTTTCCTTAAATATACTGAAAGACACTAAATTAGTTGATGCTATTCACTACCAAAATACAGGTGTGCAAGCACATTTAGTGATTCCCATTAGCTACCGTAATGAACTTCTGGGCGTATTGTCACTACAGTGGAAACAACCCTGCACTTTGCGAGAAGATGAATTAACTCTAATTAATTTATCAGCGCAACTAGTGGCGATCGCTCTGACTAGTAGTCATTAGTCATTAGTCATTAGTCAACAACCAATGCCCAATACTTCTCTACGAGAGGGTGCGCCAACGAAACGCTACGCGTAGCTTACCCGGAGGGGTACGACGCTCAGTACAAGCGCCCCATGCCCTATGCCCTATGCCCAATATTAAATGAGTAACGAAATTCAGTCCATTTTTAACCGTATTGCTCCAGTTTATGACCAATTGAACGATTGGTTGAGTCTGGGGCAGCATCGAATCTGGAAGGAAATGGCAGTAAAATGGAGTGCAGCTAAACCGGGAGATACTGCATTAGATTTGTGTTGCGGTAGTGGTGATTTAGCCTTACGTTTGGCGCGGCGCGTGGGAGCAACAGGAAAGGTATACGGAGTAGATTTTTCCCCAAACCTACTCGAAAATGCTAAAGAACGCTCCCAAAAGCAGTACCCCCAACCTGCGATCGCCTGGATAGAAGCTGATGTCCTCAATTTACCCTTTGATGACAACCAATTTGATACCGCAACAATGGGCTATGGTTTAAGAAATGTTAAAGATATTTCCCGCAGTCTCCAAGAGTTATACCGTGTTTTGAAGCCAGGAGCTAAAGCCGCAATTTTAGACTTTCATCGACCAAGTAATCTTCAACTACGTACCTTTCAGCAGTGGTATCTAGACGGTTTCGTGGTGCCAGTTGCCACTTATTTGGGCTTAAAAGAAGAATATGCTTACATCAGTCCCAGCCTAGACCGCTTTCCCATTGGCAAAGAGCAAATAGAGTTAGCTCGTCAAGTTGGTTTTGGTATTGCCACACACTACCCCATTGCGAACGGTATGATGGGAGTGTTAGTGCTTAGTAAGTTAGGAGTTATTAGTTAAAAGTTATGAATTATGAGTAGTGATAAATTCTCATTTAAAATTTATCATTCCTAACTCTTAACTCTTAACTCCTAACTCCTAACTCCTAACTCCTAACACTAAGCTCTAACCTCCTAACTTTTTTAATTCTTCCCTTGGACTGGTCTCATCTTTGGCTTTATGTGTCTCCCCCGGTACTGGGTGGAATTATTGGCTATTTCACAAATGATATAGCCATAAAAATGTTGTTCCGTCCTTACCGAGCAATTTACATTGCTGGACGAAGAGTACCCTTCACCCCTGGATTGATCCCCCGCAACCAGGAACGTCTGGCTAAGAACATTTCCAATACAATCATGGGGTCACTGTTGACACCAGAAGAATTACAAAATCTGGCGCGGCGTTTGTTGCAAACAGAACGCGTGCAAGCTGCAATTCTTTGGTTATTGCAGCTGGCGATTGAACAAATCAAAACAGATAAAAACCAGAAAAGTGCCAAAATTGTCGCGGGAATTTTGCGGGATTTACTAGGGGAATCTTTGCCACGATTACTCAAGGTTTTGGCGCGACGGGAAGATTTTTTGGAAGCGCAAATCAATCAAATTTTTGACCAGATATTGCTGGAATTTCAACTAAGTGAAGAACAAGCTACGCGGCTGGCTGACTGGTTATTACAAGTAGTTTTACCGCCAGATATGCTACGCCAAGCGATAATTGATTTTTTGACCGATCGCACGATTCAAATTATCGATGAAGGCTTCCGCGAAAAAACCAGTGGGACTTATTGGGTAGTAGCAAATTTATTTGGCTTACGTAATACTCTCACACGGCTACGGACTTTTTGCTTAGATGAAAAAGAGGCTACCAATACTCGCTTGCAGGAATTGATTCAAGATTTGCAAATACGCGATCGCATTCGGAAATTACTGCAAAATTTATCATTACAAAACTTGCCAATGGGGACGGTGCGCCAACTCCGAAAGACCACTCGCGAAAGTGTCCGCCATTACCTGCAAAATAGTGGTAGCGATTTTTTACAAGGATTAACTGATTCTGTTGATTGGGAAAATATTGCTGTAGTGCTGCTGAATCGCCTTAGTACTTCACCAGTTGTCAGTACTTCTTTAGAAGTGATGAGTCAAGAATTGGCTCTAATTTTAGATAAGTATTTGGAAAAAGATTTAGAAGCAATTGTGACCCAGGTAATTCCAATTTTGTCGATAGATGAAGTAATAATTGACCGTGTGAAATCAACTTCACCGGCTGATTTAGAAGCTGCAATTGAGGGAATTGTGAAAAATGAATTGCAGGCGATTGTGACTTTAGGTGGTGTTTTGGGTTTTGTTGTGGGTTTATTCCAGACAGTGTTTTTATTGTTGGTTCAACAGTAGTATGGTTAGTTTTTAATGAATTTTTGGTCACTTTTCTTGATTGCTTATATCTTCGACTAAAAGCTCTTGAATTAAATCTAGGGCTTTATTTAGCTTTATTTCTTTGGAAGAAGCCTCTTGAATGAACTACCTCTAGCTGGCTTCGCCTGAGCTAGAGGTTTCTACATCCTCTAACCTGTTTTTAGGAAAGTTGCTTTGAGATTTCTGACGCTTCTT
>NZ_JBALDZ010000185.1:0-6324 GCF_036917155.1 Nostoc sp.
CACCGCCGAATCTAGCGCAGCGTTCCTCAGTTGCGTCAATGCTCCAACCCCCGTTTTTTTGTTAACGATCGCTTGACTTTTAAGACAGTCGCTACGTCTAATGCACAATTTTTTTGCTTGCCACGCCACTACGCTGTGATACAGCGCTTCCCGCTATTATGCAATATAGTTTTTCTTCTTGCCCCTCTCCTAGCAAAGCTTTCAGTTTTGAGGATGTACCTCATAGCTGCCGGAAGTACTGTATAAGCAAGGATATAGTTTTCTCTCTTCGCAGCTTTTTGAAAAAAATCCACTATTTTTGAGTAACAACTTTTAATTGAATTGCTGCTTGATAACGACCTAGAGCTATTAAAGGAAAGTATTGTTGATACAGATGATACTTGAGATAAAAATGGCAAGGGAAGCCAGTACCCGTAAAGTCTGCCTCAAACCAAGTACCATCGGGCTTTTGAGTTGCCACCAGGTAGTCAATTCCCCGCTCAATAGCCTCAAGAGCTAATTTACCATTTGCTTCACCTGCTGCTATCAGCCCTATTATTGCCCAGGCAGTTTGAGATGCAGTACTATTTCCTTTTCCTTTGAGACTGGGATCGTCGTAGCTGCGGCAAGTCTCACCCCAACCCCCATCTGGGTTTTGACATCCAATTAACCAAGTGGCTCCTCGTTCTAGACTGAGTTTATGCCTTTGAGGATCAATTAAGGCCAAGGCTGACAAAACACCACTAGTACCGTAGATATAATTTACACCCCAACGACCAAACCAACAGCCTTCGGTTTCTTGTTCGCGCAGAAGATAAGTAAGCGATCGCTCTAAATTATCACTATCAATTGCCAAGTCACAAGCACCAAGCATTTCAAGCACTCTAGCCGTAACATCTGCGGTGTTTGGATCGATCATGGCTTTTAAGTCGCCATAAGGAATAGAGTTGAGCCAATCTTGATCGTTGTCTAAATCAAAAGCAGCCCACCCCCCCGGTTTACATTGCATAGATGCAATCCAGTTTAAGGCCCGAGCGATCGCAGCTTGCTTGATTTTTTCATTGGGGAGTTTCGCCAGATCTAGCGCCATCACCACCACCGCCGAGTCGTCTACATCGGGATAAAAGCGATTGTCAAACTCAAACGCCCAAGCCCCTGGTTTTCCTTGGCGATTTTTGACAGACCAATCTCCGTAATCTAAAATTTGTTTTTGCAACAACCATTCTCCAGCCTTGACTACAACCCAATGATCTGGTGCAAAGCCAGATTCTACTAAAGCACGCATCACCCAAGCTGTATCCCAGACGGGTGAAACACAAGGTTGTACCCGGTAGCTATTGTCTGTTTCAATGGCAAAGTTATCAATTGCTTGCAAACCTCGTTCCACAATAGGGTCGTTTTGGTCATAATCCAAACACCGCAAAGCCAGCATAGAATTCAGCATCGCCGGAATAATGCCGCCCCAGTCGCCTGTAGCTTCTTGGCGCTCTAAAATCCATTTTTCGGCGGCTTTGATGCCTTCTTGGCGAAAGGGTACTAAATTAAGGCTTTCTGCTAACTTGAAACCCTGATCGAGGGTGAGGAATAAATCTGTCCAATCGCCACTTTGGGGTAATTCCCATCGGACTTGATCAACACCTTCAGCGTATAGCTCATCTAGGTTGAAAGTTGAGTCGGTGAGAAAAACAGGTTTGCGATCGCATACAACCAGTAATGGTACTGTACTGGAACGTGCCCAGCTAGACATCTCGTAGATATTGACTGGGAAAGCTTTCGGCAATAGCATCACCCAAGCTGGTAGCGAGGGAATACCGCGCCAGTTGTAGCAACCAATCAAGGCTAAGTGCAACTTGGTAAAAATCCGAGTTTTGCTGATTCCACCTCGTTGGAGAATAAAAGTTTTCGCCCGAAGCATTGCCGGATCGGTTGCTGGTACACCTAGCAATCTTAGAGCCATATACGCTTCAACCGAAGTGCTAACTTCTCCGCCATCACCGTAGTAAAGTTCCCAGCCGCCATGCTGCCGTTGCTGTTGACGCAAATATGCTTCAACTTTGTGTAAAGCTCTTGTTTGGTCTGTTCCCCAAATTTTATGTAGAAGGACGACTTCAGCAGTGATGGTGACATTAGATTCTAACTCTGCCCACCAGTAACCTGCCTGATTTTGAATCGAAAGCAGATATTCTTGGCTAGCTGCGATCGCTTCTGCGACTTGCTTGACTTTTACCCTGTCTTGTGTTTGCATCAAATCCTATTTAACCTCAACACCCAACCCTAGTTTTGAATACGGCAATCCGATAAAAAAATTTTTCCTATATCAGTAGACATAGTATTGTGTCTGAGTCACTGAAAATTTGCAATAGACCTCTTGCAAAAGTCCCTAACACCTCTCCCCTTAGCAAGGCTACCGTGTATACACAAGTCTGTTTTCCCCTTGTATCCCAGAACTACCCCCCTTAATCCCCCCGATATATTGGGGGGAAAAAGAAATCTAGTTCCCTCCCCTTTATAAGGAGGGATAAAAAAACTGGTGAACTTGAAAAAAACAGGGGAAAAAGAAATCTAGTTCCCTCCCCTTTATAAGGGGAGGGTTAGGGTGGGGTAATTCGACAGACTAATTGTGATTCGATAACAAGGGGAGGGGAGCGTTTGCTTTACTCAAATGCGGCGTGGGGTTCTTGATTTTTGATTTATGCAAGAGATCTAATAGATTTAGACTCCTTCGGTAGAAATTCCAACACCACACTAACTCACCAGTTCATAAAAGCTCTCCCCGAAGTTCTTTCAAAGAGCGACCATCTTCAAATCTGGCTAAAAGTATACAGGTGTGTAGCCAAAATTTCAGGAAAAGCCAATCCTTGTTTTGTAGTGTTTTTTTGTAACGGCACAGAGAGCGATCGCATCGGTCGCCCTACGCCCCAGTGCCCCACTCACAAAGTTACCCTCGAACCCGCTTAAACATAACGATACAATATTCACAACCCACGCACCCCAAACGGCAATGGTTCAAACTCCTGCCAAACCCTTGACCCTCGATGAATTTCTCAAGCTGCCGGAAACCAAACCTGCCAGTGAATTCATCGACGGTCAGATTATCCAAAAACCCATGCCCCAAGGAAAACACAGTACACTTCAGCTTGACCTTGGTACTGACATCAACCAAGCGCTCAAACCCGGACACATCGCCCGCGCTTATTCGGAACTTCGTTGCACTTTTGGAGGCAGGTCGATTGTTCCTAATATTGCAGTCTTCACTTGGGAACGGATTCCCCGCGATCGCAACGGCAAGGTGTCCAATACCTTCGCCATCGCCCCCGACTGGACGATAGAAATCCTCTCCCCCGACCAAAGCCAAACCAAAGTTATCCGCAACATCCTCCACAGCGTCGCCCACAGCACCTAAATGGGATGGTTGATTGACCCGGAAGAGGAACTCGTGTTTGTTTATTTTGGCGATACCTACGGTGGGCTTCTCTGCGAGAGGCTACGCCAACGCCTACGCACCATCGCAGTCTATGAACAAGAGAGCGATCGCTTACCCGTCCCACCCTTTGCCGAATCTTTCAGCCTCACTGTCGGTAAACTCTTCAGTTGGCTAACTGAATAGCCCCAGCCCTATCAACTCTCTCGGTCACGCCATGTCCGCAAAAATCCTGGAAAGCTTTGGCAGCAAACTCGCTGAACAATGGGTTGCCACCCTACTCACCCCCGCTTTTGTCTTTTGGGCAGGGGGAGCCGCCGCAGGGCTACAGCGCTTTGGCTGGAAACGTGCTAGAGCGCCGGTCAAGTACAAGTAGTTGACGTAAAGCGCAGGATATGGGTGTTATGTTAATCGAACGTTTATCCCGCATTTCTCACTCTTCAGTAGGGGCGGGTTAACAGATATAATCCATCATTCATGAATGTCTCGCTTAACCCGCCCCTAAGACCTCTGCACTTCGGTTCATCGGTGAGAGGTTAAGATAATCTTACTTTTGTCAATTAGAAATTATGCTTAAAATTTGGAAAGAGCCGAGGTATTAAGTTAACTGTTGTACTGAAATTATGGGTTAAGAATAAATGATGCGTATCAAGATGACGCGTAGGCAAAGCCCAACCTAGGCATCGCCCAATCAAAAATTCTGTTTCTAACCCCGATTTCAGCAATATTTTAAGTACTATTGCTTATTGACAAATTGTATCTGACCTTAACCTCTCACAAATGACTTCGGTTTGATAAATCTGGTGAGAAATCCTTATGCACTCAGTTTTAATGCGATCGCTAAAAACTAGACCTCAAAATTTAGCCATCAATAGGCGTTTTGACCATACACACGTAATGACGTTTTTGTCAACATATATTAGTTGACCGGCGCTCTAGAAAATCTGGGCTACCTGGACAATTAGACTGGGATGCTCGGTACGATGAGGCATTAGCTTCCGTTTTAGAGGTAGATGTCAATAGATAGCGATCGCAGTTTAGACAAGTCAACGATCTGTAGCTTTTCTTTGCTGAAAACTGTTAGTTCACCTCGTCTAAAATCAGTATTCCGTAGGGGTACAGTGATTTGGAATTTTGCACAGGGAGATAGCGACGGTCATGAGTGTAATTATATTAGGATTGATGCTCTTATCCTTGACAATTTGGTTAGGATTACTCTGTTTTTGGGGACAATTTTGGCGGACAGACCAGCAATTAGAGGTTACACAAACTCAGCTAGAATCGTTACCTGTGGTTTGTGCCGTCGTTCCAGCCCGTAATGAAGCTGAGTTGATACCAATCACCTTGCGATCGCTCCTACTCCAAGATTATCCTGGTTCTTTCAACGTATTTTTGGTAGACGATCGCAGCACAGACCGGACAGCAAATTTTGCTGAAGGGGTTGCATACGCTGTTGGTAAACCCCAACAACTGCATATTATCTCAGGTGAATCACTGCCTCCTAGTTGGTCGGGCAAACTTTGGTCCGTTGAGCAAGGTATAAAGAGCGCGAGTAAATTGGCACCTGATTATTTTTTGCTGACTGACGCAGATATCGAACACGATCCTGGTAATCTCCGCCGACTCGTTGCTAAAGCTGTCCAAGAAGATTTAGACCTGGTTTCGGTAATGGTGCGACTCAGGTGTGAAAGCTTTTGGGAAAAACTTTTGATTCCAGCTTTCGTGTTTTTCTTCCAGAAACTCTATCCCTTTCGCTGGGTGAATAATCCCAAAAATCCCACAGCCGCCGCAGCTGGGGGATCTATTCTGATCGCCCGTGAAGCTTTAGAACGAATCGGGGGTATCCAAGTTATTCGCCAAGCTTTAATTGACGATTGCGCCCTAGCTCAATCCGTTAAAAGTATTAGGAGAGTAGGAGACTGGGAGAGTGGGATACACACTAATTCTTCCTTCCCCTCTACTCCCTCATCTCCCTCATCCTCCCCCACGGGCCGTATCTGGCTGGGGTTGAGTACCTTGACTCGCAGTTTGCGTCCCTATGACTCGCTGGCGACGATTTGGGATATGGTTGCTCGTACTGCCTATACCCAACTGAATTATTCGCCATTACTACTATTGGGAACTTTGGTAGGAATGCCTCTGATTTATTTAGCACCACCTGTATGTATGATTCTGGGTGCAGTTTGGGGCAATTGGGCGATCGCACTTACAGGTCTATTAGGATGGCTATTGATGACTTTCGCTTACTACCCAACGATCCGCTTTTATAAATGTTCTGTCTGGTTCGCGTTGAGCTTACCTGCGATCGCTTTTCTCTATACCCTAATGACTTTAGACTCAGCCCTACGACACTGGCAAGGACGCGGCGGCGCTTGGAAAGGAAGAGTTTATCCCAGTTCGGATAATTTCTAATTGGGATAGAATTACGGGTATTGTCCTTGATTTATCGAAAAATTGGGTTTAAAACCCCGCCATAAAGGACGGCTTTATATTAGCTTGTTAACTCTTGTGCTATAAAGTCAGGACTTACGCATTGACAAATTAGACAACAAGTGCAGTAAGAAAAAGAAGAGAAAATATGCGATCGCTCTCAGTTTAAATAAAAAATAAAACCCCTAGCAAACTACCAGGGGTAATGCAAGTCAGTACTTTTCGCATGGAATGTATCCTACTCCAATACCATAACAACCCTCTAATTTAGAGATATGCCATTTTGCCAAACAAAAAAAGCCCCCAGTTGTAAGCTGAGGGTTAATTTTTTCTAGAATAGCGGTAGTATACAAAGCTATTATTCCCAGAGAAGTAAGCAAACAAAGAGTATTTGCTTTTAAATAAGCAAAACTAATAATTTGCATCAGGTTTACTGAAGTAACAAAAGTTGATTAAAAAATGTAAAGCAGTGTAAAGTAGTTTCACAGGCAAAG
>NZ_JBALDZ010000186.1:0-3878 GCF_036917155.1 Nostoc sp.
GGGTGGGAGAGGCTGCCGTTGGCAGCCTCTCCCACCCCCCTAACAATGATTATCATTTTTATTCTCTGTATATTTTATTTTCTGGAAGTCCCTAATTGATTGAATTTGCTGCTTTTTATCGTCTAATCCTAAACAGTAAAAGCCAACTGAATCCATCCAAAAGCGATCGTTGAATCGTTGATAAAGTTCTTCGGCTTTTTGACGTAGCTTTTTGGCTTGCTCTTTTTCGCCCCAAACTTCATAAATTACAGCTGCCCTCAGCCACGCATCATAAACGTAGCCTTGAACTTCACACAAAGCGATTGGCGGCTCAACTAACTGCCCATCGGGATAAACTATTGCGTCACCCGAATCTTTCCAACCTTGATTGCGTAATCCTTTTGACGAATGAGTTAAATATTCAACAAAGCCATCGCCGTCAAAGTCGCCGTATTTGTCAATCCAATTTAGGGCCTTTTCCAGTGGCGCTCGACACTCATCAAGCATACTGACATCAGCATTCCAGTTATAGGCTTCAGCTAAAGTAACAATCCACAAGATGGTAGTATCTACTGTTCCGTAGTAGGGATGATATGGAAGTAAGTTTAGTGTGGTTAACTCATCGCGCCGCATTTCGTGCAGCATTTTGCCCGGTTGGGCATCGTGCCAATCATCCAACTCAGTTGCTTGGAGTTGAGCCAGTTTCAGTAACGTGCCACGGGCAAATTCATGATAAACTGCGATCGCTTGCAAGCTAGCAATTATTGAGTCTCGTCCAAAAACAGCAATAAACCAGGGAATCCCAGCCGCCGGCATCCAAAATTGATGTCCATTATCATCCACCTCAATCCGCAACGCTCCCATATCTGCGATCGCTTGCTGATAGTATTCGGCAATTTCAGCATTAGACGATCGCAACTTTGTCGCATTCATCAGAAATTGATCCCTAACCTTTCCCGCTTTCGTATTGTGAGACACAGTGCAGGTTTTTTGAGGTTTGAAAACATTTCCATCTGCTAAGGCTGTAAAATTAACACAAGTGTGCCATGTTTTCCCAGGAGCAATGACCACATCAAACATTAAACGACCATTGGCATAGCGTGGCTCAGAATTACCACAAACTGGCTCAATCACAATACCTCGTAAGAAAGAGCCGTTACGATATTCAGTAGTGAGTACACCATTTTCCCATCTGGTTTGTGTTTCACCCCGCGTCAAAATTTGCTGTGATTTGACATCAAAAATATCCGCAAAATCAGAACGCACAGCTAGCATTAATTGAAACTCAACAACTTCATTGTGATAGTTAGTTATATCAATATCTTCATGCATCCCTTCCACAATGTCGCGGCGAACGGTTACAAGTAAACTACCAGTAGGTAGAGTGCCATTGATAATAGAAAGTTGCGGGTTGGTAAATTGGTAAAGTGCATTATGATGAGTGATATTGCTAGAGGCTAATAGCGAAAGTCGGCAGCGATTGAGAGAAATTTCGTAGTAAGAAATTAGCCGTGTGTCCCAAACAAAAAGACCTTGAGGTAAATTTTCGTCGATCGAACCATCACTAGCCGTTACTAAAAAAGAGGAACCATCGTTGATGGTTATCAAACCCGAATTGACAGTAACTTTTGTAGGCATTCTCAATTAACCAATTCTGTGGCTTTAATTCCCCCGCTGACAACAAGCGGCAAGTTTTCTGGCTCTTTTTAAATCTCAGTTACAAAACTTAAGTACGAATTACGAATTACGTTAGCGTAGCGGGGCGTAGCCCATTACGAATTATCTTAACCATTCTCTGTAAAACCCGGATACAAAGTCATCCCACCATCTACAAACAGTGTTGTACCATTGACATAATCAGAGTCATCAGAAGCCAACCAAACTGCTGCTTTGGCGATATCTTCTACATCACCCACACGTTTTGCTGGAATCAATTGTAGTAACTTCGCCTCTGCTTGTGGGGTATCCCAAGCTGATTTGTTAATTGGAGTTTTGATTGCACCAGGAGCAATACTATTAACACGAATTTTGTGGGGTGCAAGTTCTTGGGCAATACTTTGCATCATTATATTTATACCACCTTTACTCGCGGCATAATTGACATGACCAGCCCAAGGAATTACCTGATGTACGGAACTCATACAAATAATCTTACCTGCGGCAGATGAAATACCAGGCTTCACACCTCGACGCAAAAATTCCTTTGCGGCTTCCCTAGCACACAAGAATTGTCCCGTTAGATTTATCCCAATCACTGCATTCCATTGATCGAGGGTCATATCTATCAATGCTGAGTCTTTTTGAATGCCTGCATTACTTACTAAAATATCAATAGTGCCAAATTGTTTAAGGGTCTGGCTGAACATTGCCTTTACTTCGTCTTCTTTGCTGACATCAGCTTGAATAGCGAACGCTTCTCCATTATTAGCTTTGATATCATCAACAATTTTTTGGGCTGATTCAGCTTCAGAATGATAGTTAATAGCTACTGCTGCACCTGATGCAGCCAAATAGCGAGCGATCGCTTCACCAATTCCAGAACTACCACCTGTCACAAGTGCTTTTTGACCTTTAAGCAGATAAGGGGAATAACTCATAATACTTTTTCAGAATTTTTGTTATGTATTTTCATTTGCAAAGTTTGAGGATAGCTGATATTGAAAACTTATGATTGAATCCAAATTGAAGCAAGCTGTCCTACGTTGAAATTTTTATACCAATTACACATTTTGCTTATGTGTTTAATTTTTGACAGCTATTTTGGTGATTCTGGCATTACTTTAGAGGTTTGCAAGAATGAACGCTTCTAGCCATTGGTATAATAAATATCTCTACCGAAAGAACTATAAAAATTTCATCACGATTTCATTATTGGATGAAATCTTTAAAGGATAAAGTCAGTTGCATGTCTTTCTTAAGCTAGAGATAAATTTTATAATATTTTTTATATTGATTGATTTATACAAGACTCATATTGAATTTTTGCGAAGCTAGTACAGAATAAGTACAAAGTCTCTTGAATATGTCTGATCAAACCGATGTACAAGTACAAAAAATTAGAGCTATTGGCTTAACAGTGACAAACCGCGAGCGCTCTTTGGAATTCTATACACAAGCACTTGCTTTTGAACTCGTTTCTGACATTACTGTTGAAGGACAGGATTATAGCGACTTAGAAGGTGTGACTGGGGCAAAAATTCGCATTATCACTTTACGATTAGGTGATGAACTTATCGAGTTGATGGAGTATCTTAATATTCAGGGTAAACCCATCCCCAGCTATTCACAAAGTAATGACCTGTGGTTTCAACATCTGGCAATTGTAGTGAGTGATATGGATCGTGCTTATGCTCACTTGCGTACATTTTCCATTGAACTAATTTCAGTTGCTCCCCAGACAATACCACCCGAAAATGAAGCATCGGGTGGTGTCCGCGCTTTTAAGTTTAAAGACCCTGATGGTCATGATTTAGAGTTAATTTGGTTTCCGCCTGATAATTGGACTTTGGACAAAAAGAAGAAGTTCGCGAGTGTGACTCGCGAAATAAAAACTACGCATCATAAATTACACCAGTTATTTTTCAAACTGAGTCCAACTGAGTTAAACGCCTAAAGCCTAAGAAAATTTACGCGGCTTTTTGTTTATCAGGTGTTGATTTTGACCGCTTCTTGATAACAGGATGCTTAGTGCGTTGCGTTTGAGCCTGACCTTGAACTCGACCGATTGAATTTCCCCGGGTTTTGGGAGAACGAGCGGGTGTACCAATCTCTGAAATAATTGTTTGAAAATCGCGTTGCACTACACTTTTGGACTTTGGACAAAAATAAATTGTTCGCGTTTATCTTACGCGAACAAACGAATAATTAATTTTGTTTATAGTTATCAGCAGAAAAAAAGC
>NZ_JBALDZ010000187.1:0-7178 GCF_036917155.1 Nostoc sp.
TACGTTGGCGCTACGCGCCAACGTACCGATGCACGCGATCGCATCAATTGAGTGGTAACAAGCACAGATCAGTCGATAACCCGCAACTTGGGTTATTAACCAATCTCTAACAATATTTTCAAAACACCCCGACTCTGAGCGTGTTCAAAAGCCGCAAGCCCTTCAATGAGGGGGTAGGTGGCATGAATTAGAGGTTGCACGTCAACTTGTCCTGTAGCTAGTAGCTGAAGGGCTGGGGCAAAGGGGCCACAACGAGAGCCGATGAGGGTGATTTCATCTACTACTAAAGAAGAAGCATCCAGGCTGAGTTTGCCAGAATAAGTACTTTTCAGTACAAGCGTACCACGGGGACGTAGGGCACGGCGGGCGATCGCAAATCCTTCTGGGTTGCCAGTACATTCTACTGAGATATCGAAATATCCATCTGTAACAGCGTCGGCTAGACTCGTTTTTATCTCTCGTGCCTCTAAGTTAGCCAGTTTCTCTCGATGGCGTCCTACAGCTAAGAGTTCACAGCCAGTTAAAGCTAGTGTTTGGGCTACTAACTGCCCTAGTTTGCCATCTCCAACCACTAGCACTCGATCATTTGGACGGAATTGCACTTGCTGCTGAATTTCTAAAGCTGCTGCTATAGGTTCTGTAAATGTTGCTACTTCTGTTGGCACATTATCAGGTACGGGATGCAGATTCTCTATCGGCAAACAGAGATATTCACCAAAGGCACCGTTGCGGTTGACAATACCCAGAACTGTACGATTTTCGCAGTGAGTTGGTTCTCCGCTGCGACAAAACCGACAATACCCACACACAGCATTGATTTCTCCAACTACGCGTTGGTTAACTAAGTGTTCTGGCCCTTGTTCGACAACACCGACAAATTCATGACCTAAAATACCAGTATAAGGATAGTAGCCTCTGAGTAGTTCTAGGTCAGTGTTACAGATACCCGCACGCAAGACACGCACCAAGGCTTCTCCCGGTGGCGCTTCAGGAATGGGAATATCTATCCGTAGTTGCAACTGGTTATTTTCGAGCCAAATTCCTTTCATTTTTCTTCACATCCTTTGCCTAACTATCTGTCTTTAATTTTGAATTTTGAATTGTTAAGTCTCTGTAGTCGGTATTTCTTTAATTTTGGTTACATCAATTTTGCTTAACCAAGTAACCAAGTCTTCTGAGTCAAGTGCGATCTCGCTTCCTAATGTTTTGATATAAAGAAGTCCGTCGCTAATAATTAAATCTCTAATTGGATACCATGAATCTCGTGTTCTAATCAGCAGTTCTAAGGGAATTCCTGGTCTGGAAGTATACTTACGATATTTCCACCAGGCTCGCCATAGAAGCACAGATTTAGTACAGTGCATCTGATAACCTTTGGGAAGCTCGGAGTATTGATACTGATAGAAACCCCGACTATCTACTTCTCCTTTGAGGAGATAACTATATTCTGCTAATGCCTGATTGATCAATTCCCACTGGGTTGATTTTGGAGAAATCGAGAATTCAGGTAGAGCGTTAGATATTTGGGCGATCGCAATTACGCCTTCAGATTTTGCTGTCAGTTGGTTGGTTTTATAAACTGTTTGCGCTGTCAAAGCAGGATTCGACAACAAAACGTCTTTTTTCTGAATAGAGTTTTGCACAAACTCTCGAATTAAATCTAGATTAGACAACATAAAAATTTTTTATACTAAATTAACCAGTGTGATGAAAGACACAACACTACTTAAATTAATAACTACACTGGTTTTGCACTTAAATCAGGATTATTACCAGCTTTATTTATACTAGATTCTTTGTTTAACTAGCAATTTGAGATTTTGGATTAAAAGAATTTTTTGGTTCATACCGCGTCCCTTCTGATTACTGAGCCTGTCGAAGTATAGGCAGGGTCAATCCAAAATTGCAAATCTAAAATCTTCTGACTAGGGTTTTGTTAAGTTTAATATTGATATGGCGAAATCCACTAGGCTGGTTGACAAAATTACTATTTGCAGGTTTATAAGCAGCAAATTAAATTTTTACGCCTTCGAGAAAAGGTTGAAATACTGGAACTAATTCGGGACGACTGACAACAAGGGTGGGAAAAGAGCGATCGCTATAATCTTCTCCGGGTGATAATGGAAACGGCTCTGACTTCAGCGATGACCATACCCCACCAGCCGCTTGGACAATTACCCAAGCCCCGGCTAAATCCCAAACTTTTGGTGTCGCTTCAATACCACCGAGAGTAGCCCCAGTGGCAACTGTCAAAAAGTTATAGCTAGCTACACCCAACATCCGAATTTTGCAGGGAAAGTCGTTTTTGATAGCTGCGGTGCTACGAGAACAGAGGTTAAAAAAGTGATTATTGCTGGGACTATCAATACTGGTGTGGATGGGGTGGTGATTGAGAAATGCTCCTGTAGGTGTTGCTAAACCAGATGAACCTGCCCAGAAACCATGAAAAGCTTGATTCAGAGTTGGTGCATAAACATACCCAAAAATGGGTGTACCTCGATACAGTAAACCCAAAGATATTGTCCAGATGGGAATGCCGCGTGTGAAGTTGGTTGTACCATCTAGAGGGTCAATTACCCAGCACCACTCAGTACCGGGAAATGACTGATCGCTCTCTTCGCTCAAAATGCCGTAACCAGAGAAATTAGAAGCGATCGCATCCCGAATTTCCTGATCTGCCCATTTATCTGCTTGCGTCACCAAACTACCATCAGCTTTTTGGGCAGCCTGTACTTGCCCAAAATCTTGCATTAGCTGCTTACCCACCCTGGTAGTGGTAGTTTGGGCAAAATCAAGAATTGTTGTCCAAAAATCATTCATTGGTTATTAGTCATTTGTCATTTGTCATTGGTTATTAGTCATTTGCCCCATGCCCCATGCCCTATACAGTTTAATCTAAATCGCTTTCCAAAACAGATGCGATCGCCAGCTTTGCGCTTGTTTGAAATTCTGTGACGTTCACCCGATTCAGAAACCAAATCGACACCACCATTCCCACGGCTTCTAGAGCAAAGACCAGTCCATAAGCTAAAACTAAATTGGGTAATAGCTTACGACCTATATCCAATAAAGTACCACCTAAAACCACTGCCACACCTCTAGAGACAGACTGGGCTAACCCCCAAGCCCCAATAAATGTACCTGCGGCGGCTGCTGCTGTGAGATCCAACATTAAGCTAACTGCTGCTGTAGTTAAGACACCAGTGGCTAAACCGAACAAAATTAAACTTAGCTTCAGGAAAGCTGGATTAGCTGTGAAGCCTGATATCCCAAGTAATGCTGTACAAAATGCCACCAATATACAGCCTAGTCTTGCAGTTCTTTGCTTACCTAAACGTGGCACAATCAAAAAACCACTCACACCGTAGGCAATTAGTACACCTGTTCCATAAAAAACGTTCAGTTTAGTACTTTCAGCCAAAGGCATTTTAAATACCTGACCTGCATAAGGTTCCAAAACTGGGTCTTGCATAAACAAGCAGAGAGTCATCACCAGTAAAAAGGTGAAGAATATACCTGTTTGTGGGCTAGCTGTTAAGATTTCCCAAGCTTTGCCCAGAGTTATGCTGTCTTCTCGGTTCACTAATGTGGAACGGCTTAAATATTGGGAGTATTTTTTTTCCACGCCCAATGTTGCTGCGATCGCCAACCCAAATACAATTATTGGGACGACGAGAAACAGCCTATTGATCGCCGCCTGCAAGGTTGCTGTTGTTGCTTCTGGCGTTAATTGCTTCAGCAAGCTAGCACTGATAATTGCCCCGACAATAATCCCCACCATTAGCATCGACCAAACGACACCGACCACTTTGGAACGATTATCTTCTTCAGATATATCCACTAACAAAGCAGCAAAGGCAGTACCGCTAGCAGAAATTCCTAGACCGTATATAGCGAATATCAGGGACAGAAGCGCTGTCCAGCCGATTGTTTGGGTTGTCCATACCCAACCACCTGCACTATTTGCAGCAGTATTGAGTTGCCACATCACTTGTATAGCTAAAAAGGCTGCGATCGCAAATATTGCCGCACCTACCCAAACATAAGCTGTGCGGTGGTATCCCCATAAAGGCTTGGCATCGGAAATCTGGCCGAACCAGACACGGGAAGGAGCAACAAATAAGGGCAGTGCTAGAACTACTGATACCAGCGTCGCCGGAATTGCTATTTCTTGAATCATGACTCTATTGAGTACTCCCAGAGTCAAAATAGACATCATGCTCAACCCCATCTGAAATAAACCCAGCCGAAACATGGTCAGCAGGTTTACCCTTGGCAGAGATGGGGATTTTGTTTTGGTATCAAATACTTCACCGCTTGCCATAGCTACTTTTTGGGATGATTTATAGGATTTAATCTCTCTCTCTTTAAATAAAGATAAACCCTACTCGCTTAAAATCAGCGAAGGAAAAGTTGAAGTTGCGATTTGGCAAGCAATTATCGCTCTTCTATGACTCTGGAGAGAGAATAATCCAGGCGATTAGAAATCGCGGCTACGCAAGCAAAGTCCGCCTGCGCGGACTAACGCCAAAATAGGGTTTCAAGTTTAATCTGACGAGAGTAATAAAAGTCAAAAAACTTGAACAAAGACTGATCAGAACATTGAGCAGGAACTAGCTAAAAAATAGCGATGGGCTACGCCCCGCCAGAAGCGATCGCACTTATTTAGCAAGCAGTTATACCAATTCATGAAAACTAAGGAGCGATCGCTCCCTGGTTATTTCCCAAATCCTTACACGCAAAACCTCGGTTAACGTATGCTTCAGCCAAGTTATGATGATTAATTTTGATGGCTTGTGAGAAATCAGGTTTTTAGGATGAAATAGTGAAACGAGACTCCATTTACTATCAAATTTTTAAGCGTTTTCCTGGGTTACTCTTTGAACTGGTTGATAATCCGCCTCTGCAAGGGCAAAACTATCGATTTGAATCAGTTGAAGTCAAAGAAACCGCTTTTCGCGTCGATGGTGTATTTTTACCTCCAGAGGATGCAACATCGCGGGTGATCTTTTTTGCAGAAGTTCAATTTCAAAAAGATGAAGCCCTCTACCATCGGTTCTTTACTGAGTCGCTGATGTACCTGAACCGAAATCGTTCTCAATACGATGAGTGGTTCTGTGTGGTAATTTTTTCATCACGCTCTTTGGAACCAAGGGATCAAAAAACTCATCGAATATTTCTCAACAGCGACCAAGTGCAGCGAATCTATTTAGATGAGTTAGGCGCGACCAATCAGCAGCCAATAGGCATCAACTTGATGCAGTTGACTCTAGCATCGGATGAAGTGATGGCAGAGCAAGCAAAGCAATTGATTGAGCGGGTAAAATTAGAGGAAACGGACACACTGCCGCAAAACGAAATACTAGATATCATAACCACAATCGCCGTTTATAAGTTTTCTTCATTGAGTAGAGAGGAAGTTGAAGCTATGCTAGGACTGACTTTAGAGGAAACAAGGGTTTATCAAGAAGCGAAAGCCGAGGGTCGAGAAGAGGGTCGAGAAGAAGGTCGAGAAGAGGGTCGAGAAGAGGGTCGAGAAGAACGGGAAGCTGAAATGTTGAAACTTACCGTCCCTCTGTTACTAAAAACAGGGATGAGCGTGGAGCAGATTGCTCAACACCTCAATGTTGATATAGAAGCTGTCCAGATTGCTGCACAGTCAACCACATAGAATGAGGAAGTTGAAGCTATGCTCCAAACTATTCCATATAACTGTTGCCAAATAAACATCGGTTTCCACAGTGGAGTTGTTAGCGAGGTTTGCGTTGATGTTGATGAGGTAGGGCAAGCCAAGAGCAGCAATGACAGAAGGCGGCAAGGTTAAGAACCCTTCAAACCCTGTATCAATAACACATTCGATTTCTACACCTGAACCTTCTGGGGGAAGAATAATCACACTCATTCTTGCCTGAAGTCCAACTACAGTCCCGTGTATCACTGTGCCGTCCTGAGCAATGTACCACCAACTGCATAAACGGCATCAAAACCAATTCTTTCTCCCCAAAGTGCTGCATCGGTTTGCTTGGATCGTAATCGAAGACTCGTTTCGACTAAATCATCACCGATTTCGTAATCTCCTGTTTCAACATTAATCGAGATAATTTTGCCAATGTTCTCTTGTGTCTCAACTTTGGCACGGATACTTCTTTCATAGAGATCCTTTCCACGTTGGGCGACTTCTTGGCTACTGAGCGTCGGGTGGGACATAAATAAATCCCCTGTTTAAGCTGCTAGATTTTTCACTTCATTGTAGAGCAGAAGCTACAGAGGTTAGAGAGTAATACTTGATTCTGTAGGAGGTAGGAGAGCGATCGCACCAAAATATGACAGATTAAGATGCTCATAACTTCACTGGAGGCGATCGCATCTGTATTCAAAATGGGAACCATAAGAAAATAAGCAAATCCTTCAAACCCTGTAGTTATCGCCTCAAAGCAGCAAATGGTAAAAAAGCTTGAACAATGACTAAAGTAAGAAACTTTAGCCCTGCATTTCTTATCAATGGTTGGCACAGCCCAGCAATATCAAAGGTTTTGAGAGCATCTTCCTCGCATTTTTCTTGCGCGGTATTGGCTCCTGAGTAATCGCAAATCAGGGAAAGATTAAACCGATAGCATTGCAGCTTGATCTCAGCTTTGGGGTCTATTGCTACTCACGCTCCAATTAAAAGCGTAAGTAGCTGCCAAGCATAAATTTACGTGTATTCTGGTTAATTTGCTACAATAAAGCGAATCAGAACTCAATTCATATAGTAGGTATAGCAATATAGAACATGCATCTTGAGCAAACGCAACAGAGAATAAGAAATTTGATGTCATTTTTTGTGACAGAGATCAAGGCTGCTACAGCGATGGACAAAACAGATATAAACAAAGTATCTGAGAATGTATTAATACCTCTCTTTGCAGAAATTTACGGCTTTGAAAATCTTAAAAACTTGAATTTTACAGAAGGTAGTAACTTTCCTGGTATTGATTTAGGTGATGAAACTGCAAAAGTTGCTTTTCAGATTACAGCTACACCTAATATTAATAAGATAAAGCACACATTAAATAAATTTATCGAATATGAATTATATAAGAAATATGTATCCGCTCAGTAAGTAGGGGTAGGAATTTATTGTGGCATCCACGACCAACCAAATGGATTAGAAGAAGATTTGTCCCGAATAATAGTCC
>NZ_JBALDZ010000188.1:0-26738 GCF_036917155.1 Nostoc sp.
GTCCGCCACTAAGCCCCGAAAGGCTCCGTTCGACTTGCATGTGTTAAGCATACCGCCAGCGTTCATCCTGAGCCAGGATCAAACTCTCCGTTTTGTTGTGTTTCGAGTTTGTGGCTCTGAAAAAAATATTTTCCAGAATCCTAATTACAATTTTGATTATCTTTTTGGGAAATCCCAAAACTAAAATCTCTTGACGAGGATTGGTTTTTTTCTTAAGCTTTCAAAGTATTATGTTTTTTAGGTTCAGCGGTCGTTTGCGTCTTTTGCTTCCCGACTTAACTAGAGTAACTAGTCATCCCCTAGTTTGTCAAGGGGTAAATTTGTTTTTTTTCCTAAAAGGGCAAATTGCTTGACTGGCATTGCTTTCAGGTGAGTTGCTTCATTAACGAGAGGGAGGCGAAAACAAAGTGGCTAAACCTGACTGTGTGAATAAGGTATCGGCTCAAAATTTGGGGGTAGAGATTTATTCAGGCTGCCATGACCACCCAAATGGGTTAGAAGAAGACTTCTCTCGAATAGACATCTGGTGAAAATGAATGTAGAGACGTAGCAGTGCTACGTCTCTACAAGAACTCTGGATAACGCATATTTAATTTCTGGAGATGTCTAATATATAGTAGCCAACAGGGAATATGACCAATTTTTAAAATCCGGTCACTCATATACTCAAAAAAGCTGACACCCAACTTGCGAGTAGTTGCAACAAGGGACATAAAAACATCCCATGCTTTTGTACCAAATTTAGTTTGGGTAGCATAGCTAATCTTACGTCGCTGCACCATAGTCCTAGCAGCCAACTCCGTAGGGTTATTATACAAGGATAATTCTGGATGCCCCAAGACAACAAGCAACTCTTCGGCTTTAGCAGCAGTTAATCGTTTTCGCTTTAACTTTTATCTTCTTACTTCTCCCGCCTTTTTTTCTAATTCACATTAGGTGTAATTTAGCAGTTGCAATGCCAATTGAAAGCGATGCAGCTTCACCTAATTCATCTAAATAAATGCACCTGACGCGCCCACTTGTGAAGAACTCACGGTAATGTTTGATATTGCCTGTATCTACATTCCTGTTTGGGTATAAAACTACAGCACCCCAGTCATTTGATGGTTGATTCTGACGGAGGTATAAACATATTTCTGCAATTAGCCGTGAATAAATTTCCCCATCAGCTTGAAATTGCACTTCAACAAAGTAAATCGGGTTTTCACTTCCTTGTGTCGGTAAAAATACACCATCGATTCTGAAGGCTGTTTGTTTGATTTCAACCGATGAAAATTGATAAAGGCTAGCTTCTTCTGGCGGATTACCAATAAGTTCAAAGAAGATATCAGGAAATTCTTGAAACAGCCGATAAAAGATGATGTCTGTTTTCACAACTTTATATCACTTGAAGATTTTGAGTTGCTGTTCATGTGTTAGTTTGTTATTCACAACCATCTCGCACTTTCAGTAATTGCTCTTTTGCTATCCCTAATATACGTGAAAGGGGCGCTAATAAACTATCATCAAATGCTTCTCCAGCATAAATATTATTCAGTTCCGTAGGAGATAATTTAAAAGTGTCGCAGAATTTTGCAAACTCCTGGTTACTCAAATCAAGCTCTTTTTGCCTATCCTGAAGTAAAACTGCGATCGCTCTAGTTCCATGCTTCGGACGCTCACTAGTTTTTATATATTTTTCCATTAAATAATTGACTTTTCTGGTATCACCGCCGATTTTTTTAATTAAATCAGTACAAGCCATTTTCAGCGCTTTCTTTAAAATTTCTTCTTCATTTAAAATTTTAATAATTTCACTGGCATATTCTGGTTTAAAAAAACCTACCAAATTACCTTGATGATAAACTGGTATATAAGGATTATTCGTTTCAAGTTGCCAATCTAAAGGCTCATTACGTAGTGACATAGCTGCACCCTCAATATTTTCAGATTTCACTATTTTAAAACCACTTATTCCTTAACTGCCAGTAAAAATACCATAGGCGATTAGAAATCGCAGCTACACGAGACTTTACCCACCTCCGTGGGTTTCAACTTGCTGGAGTCCACGCAGCTGTTATCTATTTCTACCAAAACCTCTAACTCAGCCAAAATTAGCGATCGCCTTGGCTAAAGGCTTACCAAAGGAGTGTTTGGTCGTTTTATGAGGCTTTTGTTAGATATTCAAGCATAGTGGGCATACTGTAAATATCAAGCGAGTAGCATAGAAACAGGGTAAACAGTATGTTGACGATAACGTGGCAAGAAGAGATTGCATTTTTGAAACAAGATTTGAAGAAGGAAATAAATAAAATTTCAGGACATTCGGAAATTAATATACCTAATCATATTTGCATCAATAACCTGAAATCCAAGTTAGAGCGATTAGATGAAATAGAGAAAATTCTTAGTATAGAAAAATATAAAATTGCTTTTATAGGTACTATTGGACAAGGAAAGACTACCTAAAAAAATCTTGTTCAGAAATTGGTATTTTATACAATTATCATCAAATTATTGCTTATCTAAAAAAAGACGCAGCATTTACGAGTAATAATTTCAATAGTCTTGAAGATATACCACCTTTAATATTACAACGTTCTAACAAATTAGATAAAAATCTACTAGAATTTGAAAAAGCTGTAAATGGAAGTTTTGATAGCTTTATTTATCTTGTTAATAAATACGGAAAATATAAACTTAACAGAATAGTTTTCAGGCTTAAAGGTGAGCAGTTACCCATAGTAGGATCTTTCTTCAAATTTCAAGACAACAAGCTCTACTACGATATATATGTTCAAGATGTTCAAAAACAGCAAAGATGCGATTTCCAAGATTTTGAAAAGCTAGTTTCTATTACTTATTGACAAACAAAATCTAATGTGTATCCAAATAAAAAATGAGCGTAAGAAAAATGCCAGTAATTACCCTTCCCAGTCTTGACGAGTATCGCACAGAAAATTGTCTGCGTAGGCGTAGCCCGTCGTAGACATCGCATCATCAAATAAATAAGGGCAATCCTCTGGAAAAGTTCGTAATGGTAAGTTAGTTTCTCGTAGCGCCAAATCCACTCCCGCTTCAAAGCCATCTAACAAAGCTTCTTCGATTCGAGACTTTAAGCTAGAGTTCTGTCGCAGATGCCTATGGATGGCGCGACGCTGTTCTCGAATTGTTAAAAACCAACTGCGAGAGCGTTGTTCGGGTTGATACTCCCACTTCAAGAGATGACCGAGTAATACACTCAGATGACTCACAAGTTCCCGATACTCCTGTCTCCCCAAAGCTTGAATTTCCTCTTGCAGGTGTTGCCAGTCTAGTTCCATAACTAGCCTCTGCTCTAACGCTTTAGCCTGCTGCTGTGTCCAGCCATAGAAGTCTTGGTTATACAAAAAAGATTTGTCCATAGAGTTGAATCTTGACAGCAAGAAACCACGAGCTAGTTAAAAAAACTAATTACTAATTACTAATTACGTTAGCGTAGCGGTAGCGAGTCATCGAGCGTCATTACGAATTATTTTAATATTCAACTAGCCTTCGCCTCATCCCCGGATGCTTCAGCCACAGCCGCCAATCTATCTGCCGCAGCTTGGACAATTTGAGCTACTTGGGCTAAAGGCATGTGCTGGATTTGTCTCAGAATCAGACTCAAATCGGAGGTTTCTGGAATTGGCTTGCCATCTATGCAGCTGATTAACTCTTCCATTGTGTAGCCTGCTTTCGATGCGATTCGAGCCAAATTTTCTGTATCTGGCACCTTCACACCTTTTTCCCACATCTGAACAGCAGTAGCAGATACTCCCAAAAGCTTACCAAACGCTCGCTGACTCATTGAACCGCGAGCTAGTTTAATGATCTCAATCAGTTTTTGTTTGCTTTCGATCTTCACTGCTTATATAGCTAGCCAACTTTATTTACAAGTCTACTTTCAATATTACAATTTTACTTTTATATTGACAGCCTTATGTTTTAGTATTAAACTATATCTCTGGTTGTAAATCAGCAACTACAGGCATCAAGCTAGTAGACGAACCCATCTATCTTTAACCAACTCAAAAAACTTAGTTTGCTACGGTAGTTTTGCTAGTAGCTAGACTTTGCTGCGAAGAAATAATATCGAAGGTGCATCATGTTTCGCAAGCCACGCAAAATTAATCAATATCGCCGCAAAGGTAAAAACCTTATAGCCACTAATAAAATTAAACCAGAACAGTGGAACATTTCTGACGCAGAAACCAAAGAAGCTTTAAAAGTTAAAGGCTACGATGTTAAGCAAATCAAAAAAATCCACCTTCTGAAACATCAAGTGTGTATTTCCTACTGGGATGCAAAAGGCAATATATGCAGCAGCTTTTTTAGCTACAGGATTTTTGCGCGTTGGCAAAAAGAAATAGAAAATTTAATTTATACCTGTCAAACCCTGAAGGAATGGGCAAAGCTAAATTACCTTATGAAGTACGAATTTGCCTATTACCACTATCCCAGTGAAATAGAAAATGTACTCCACGCAATATTAGAAAACCACCTGTGTGTGTTAAAAGAAACAGAACAACAAGTGGTTTTACAGAAGATTTAAATGCAAAAATTAGTTAGCGGCAGAAGTCGCTAACTCCGCCAGCCGTTCCTGTTGGTCTAGAGATATACAAGATTGGATCAGCGTCTCTAAATCACCTTCCAGAACAGGGTTAAGGGAATAATTCTGACCTAACCGATGGTCGGTAGCGCGGTTATCTTTATAATTATAGGTGCGAATTTTTTCCGATCGCGATCCAGTACCAACCTGCGATCGCCGCATGGAAGTAACAGCTGCTTGTTGTTCGCCTAACTTGATGTCATACAACTTCGCCCGCAGAATTTGCATCGCCCGTTCTTTGTTTTGCAACTGGCTGCGTTCTTCTGTACAGAAAATGCGTATTCCCGTTGGTTTGTGCATTAAGTCAACAGCTGTTTCCACCTTGTTGACGTTTTGTCCACCAGCACCGCCAGAACGGGCTGTAGTCATTTCAATATCTTTCGGGTCAATATGAATTTCCACATCATCCACCTCTGGCATAATTGCCACGGTAGCTGTGGAAGTATGAACCCGTCCCCCGGACTCAGTTGCCGGCACGCGCTGCACACGATGCACTCCAGCTTCAAACTTTAACTGGCTATAAACGTCATTACCTTTAATTTCGAGAATGACCTCTTTCCAGCCACCCATTTCTCCACGAGATTCGCTCACGAGAGAAACTTTCCAACCTTGAGTCTGGGCATAACGGGTATACATCTGCATCAAATCGCCAGCCCAAATACTTGCTTCATCGCCACCAGTACCAGCGCGAATTTCCAACATGATATTCTTTTCATCATTGGGGTCGCGTGGTAGCAGTAAGACTTTCAAGCGAGACTCTAAATGTTCTATTTTTTCTTCAAGTTCCTTTACTTCCAGTGATGCCATTTCTTGCAACTCTGGGTCACTGGCAGATTCTTTGTAAACCTGACGCGCTCCGGTCAAGTCTTCTTGGGCTGTTTTCCAAATTTCATAAGTATTAACTACCTCTTCCAAAGAAGAACGAGACTTAGCAATTTCTTGATATTCATCAGGATTGCTAGCGGTATCGGGGTCGCCAAGACGACGGGTTAATTCATTAAAAGTTTGTTCAACGGATTTTAGTTTGTCCAGTAAGTATGATTCAGCCATGACGAGTGCGATCGCTCCTTAAAAAATAACAAATTGGCTCGAGCATATAAATGAAAATCGACCCAGCTGATGCAGGGCCGTCGTTAACAGCAGAGCCAACTCGCTACTTTTTGTTTTGGTCGTCGCCAGATGTTTGAGTGCTGCTCATACCGTACTTACGGAGGAAGCGCTCTACTCGACCCTCAGTGTCAATAATCTTCTGAGTACCGGTGTAAAAGGGGTGATTTCCAGACCAAACGTCTACGTGCAATTCTGGCTTGGTAGAGCCAATGGTCATAACAACTTGACCGTTGCAGTAAACTTTAGCGTCTGGATACCACTTGGGGTGAATATCAGCTTTAGCCATTGTTCTTTTTGTGATGAATCTATATAAATTATAACTTTCAGCGTTCAATTGAAGCTAGGGATTAGGGACTGGGGACCAGGGATTGGGGACTGGGAAAGATGTAAATAAACAACGGACTTTTCCCAATACTCAATTCTCAATACCCAGTACCCAGTACCCAATCGCTTAACGCTTAGAGTACTGAGGCGCTTTCCGAGCTTTATGTAAACCATATTTCTTCCGCTCTTTTGCTCTCGGATCGCGAGTCAAATAACCTTCGGTTTTCAAAGGTGGGCGGTTGTCTGGGTCGAGTTGGCACAAAGCACGAGCAACTCCCAAACGGACAGAATCAGCCTGTCCGGTCAAGCCACCACCTTCTGCTTTCACCAAAATGTCATATTCATTTTCTAGTCCCAGAGTTTCCAAGGGTGCTTTGATCACTCCCAGGTAGTTGGGGTTGAATTGGAAATACAAGGTTCCATCTTTACCGTTCACAATCAGTTGACCGGTGCCCGGAACCAAGCGTACTCTTGCTACTGCATTCTTACGACGGCCAGTACCCCAATATACGGCGCGACCGCTATTAGCATCTGCTACTACCATTAATTTTCTTCTCCAGGAATTGTACTAACTTTTAGTTCTTTGGGTTTTTGAGCATCATGGGGATGCGTAGGCCCAGCGTAAACTTTCAGCTTGGTGAACAACTGCTTACCCAGGCTATTTTTAGGTAGCATACCCTTAACAGCTTGTTCTAAAATTCGCTCTGGTATGCGGTCTTGCAGTTTAGCAAAAGTTTCGGTTTTCATCCCACCAGGGCGACCAGAATGGCGGCGGTAAAGCTTTTGAGTGCGCTTTTTGCCCGTGACTGCTACTTTCTCGACATTGATGACGATTACGAAGTCACCTGTATCTAAGTGGGGTGTATATTCAGGTTTCTTTTTGCCTCTCAATACCTGGGCGATTTCGCTGGCGAGGCGACCGAGGCGTTTATCGGTGGCATCTACTATGTACCACTCACGCTCAAGGGTTGCTTGAGAAGGAAGGTATGTTTTAACTGTTGTCATTTGTCATTTGTCCTTTGTCATTTTTAATTTGTCATTAGTCATTTGTCATTTGTTATTTGTCCTTTGTCAGTTGTCCTTAGTTATTCACTACTGACCATTGTACAGACGCGATTAATCGCGTCTCTACTGACCAATGACTAATGACTCTTGACTAGTGACGAACTTTGGGAAGGTGTCGTACCAAATCTCTTTTGGAAAGGGAAAATCGGGATAGCCGACTCGCAACAAGCACAAGCCTTGAGGCGGTGCGGCGTGTTTCACTTCTTCCCGACGTTGTTCTTTCCAGAGTTCGGTGAAGCTAGAAAGTGTTCGTTGTCCAGAACCTACTTGTACCAGCATCCCTACCAACAGCCGTACCATGCCATACAAAAATCCATCTGCCTGTATTTCAATATGGATAAATGGCCCACTGCGACGACACTCTGCTGCTTGCACCTCTACCCAGGAATGCGATCGCTTTGAGCCTGCACGGTGAAAAGCAGCTAAGTGATGCTTTCCCAAGAAAGGTTTCAAGGCAGCTTGGATTAAAGATTCATCCAGGGGTGCATAATAATAATGCCAACTGAAGGGTCTTACAAACAAGTTAAGCCGATCTTCAGTATATATTGTGTAGCGATACCGTCGATAGGCTGCACTAAAGCGAGCATGCCAACGGTTATCGACACTAGCTGAAGCCCTGATTAATATATCTGGCGGCAGGTAGCTGTTGAGGATTGTTGCCCACTTGTGAGGCGGAATAAAACCTGTTGCTTCAAAATGGGCTACTTGAGCAGCAGCGTGAACTCCTGAATCGGTTCGCCCAGCCCCATGTAGTGTTACATGGTACCCAAGAATAGTCGCGATCGCAATTTCGATCTCTTCTTGGACTGTCCGGTGTTGTTTTTGCCGTTGCCAGCCATGAAAATGAGTGCCCAGGTATTGGATTACCAAGGCTACTCGATGAGTTTGTGTAGGCTGGTGGCTTTCTAACATACAGATTTTGTCCTTTGTCATTTGTCAGTTGTCCTTTGTCATTTGTGAATAACCAATGACTAATGACCAATGACTAATGACTTAAACCAATTCAATTATTGCCATTTTTGCATTATCACCCCGACGCGGTACGGTACGCAGGATGCGGGTATAACCGCCCTGGCGATCGCCATATCGAGTAGGAGCTTGCTCAAATAGAGCGTGAACCAGTTGTTTGTCGAAGATATAGCCAAGAGCTTCCCGACGTGCTGATAAGGAGCCATTTTTGGCTAGGGTAATCATTTTTTCCACTTCACTTCGGAGAACTTTCGCTCTAATTAAAGTGGTGGTGATCTTACCATGACGGATCAGCTCGGTGGCGAGCGATCGCAGTAAAGCACGGCGTTGATCGGCTGGTTTACTGAGTTTTTTGACGCGACAACGGTGACGCATAATTATGCACTATGAATTATGAAGGTTTTTCTTAAGGGTGTTTAGAGCCTCTTTCCATTGGCAGGGTGATGCCCAAGCGTCGCTGCAAAGCTTCCACGACTTCTTCTGCTGATTTCTGCCCAAAGTTCTTAATTTCTAAGAGGTCTTCTTGGGTATAATCCAACAAATCTGCCACAGAGTTAACTTGTGCCCGTTTGAGACAGTTATATGCCCGCACAGAAAGTTGCAACTCTTCGATGGGTATCTGGGCAGTTGGATCGTCTGGAATATCGGAACCTGTATCTGTTGGTTCTAGGGAGATGTCTTTCAACGGGTTGAATAAATCTACCAAGATCGCAGCAGCAGAAGATAGTGCTTCTTGAGGGGAAATACTGCCATTTGTCCAAACTTCCAACAGTAGTCGGTCTTTTGGAATCAAGCCTTCCCCACGAGATTCTTCAACACTGTAGTTGACTTTTCGCACTGGCATAAATATCGAGTCGATTTGGAGAAAATCCAACGATGTGGCTTCCTCACGTCCTCGCTCTACAGTGCGATAGCCTTTGCCCTTCTCGATCCGAAATTCCATTTCTAGCTTTCCACCCTCAGCGATGGTAGCTACATACTGAGTCTGATCGATGACTTCTACTTCACTGGGTAAATCAAAATGTGCCGCAGTGATTGTTGCTGGGCCGCTAACGAGTAATCTACCAATCTGGGGCTGCGAAGAATAGTTTTTCAGGATAACTTCCTTCATTCTCATGAGGATTTCCAGCACATCTTCCCGCACGCCCGGAACTGTGGCGAACTCATGTGAAACGCCCGCAATCCGCACCGCTGTAACTGCTGTACCTTCTAAATTAGACAGTAAAACCCGCCGCAGTGCGTTGCCAACAGTTGTTCCTTGACCGCGTTCTAGAGGTTCCAAAACAAATTTACTGTAATGGTTCCGACTTTCTTCGGTATTCGACTCTACACATTCAATTTGAAACTGCGCCACGGATGAGCCTCCCTTCTTCTAAGGTGCTGCTAGCAGACAAATCAATTGCCTCCCGAATTGATTGCCAATTTTCGATTTTGGACTTTGGATTTTGGATTGTGCTTCTTTCGTTCATGCTCCGCCTCTGATTGACGGAACAAATCTTAAATCATCAACTTAAAATCCACGAGGCCCAGCACCCTTATAGTCGGGTTCAATCTAAAATCGCAAATCTAAAATCCAAAATTGATTAATAATATTTTGAGTAGCCCAAAGCTTAACAGCTTTCCCGGTGGGAAAATCTGACACGCTTCTGGTCGCCCAAGCTTTGACTCAATGACAATTTGCACGTTAGACGCTCAAGTGGTCATTGCTGGCTGTCACTTTTCACCCTCGCTGCCCAAGTCTTAGTATTTAAACTCGACGGCGCTTGGGTGGACGACAACCATTGTGAGGAATCGGGGTAATATCCCGAATCAATGTAATTTCTAGTCCTGCTCCTTGAAGTGCCCGGATAGCGGTTTCTCTACCTGCTCCTGGCCCACTGACCATTACCTCAATTTGGCGCATTC
The DNA here is from genome assembly GCF_036917155.1 of Nostoc sp. GTDB lineage: Bacteria > Cyanobacteriota > Cyanobacteriia > Cyanobacteriales > Nostocaceae > Nostoc. The sequence goes on from NZ_JBALDZ010000188.1 coordinate 9,983, forward strand.
CTTGATCGATAGCTCGACGGGCTGCACTTTCAGCTGCGGTTTGCGCTGCAAAGGGAGTTCCCTTTTTTGCTCCCTTAAAACCGCTAGAACCAGCGCTAGCCCAGGAGATGACATCTCCGTTTTGATCGGTAATGGTGACAATGCTATTGTTGAAAGTAGACTGGATGTAGGCCATTCCACTGGGTACATTCCGTTTCTGCTTCTTGCTCCCGGTTTTTTTAGTTGGTTGTCTCGCCATACTTGTTTAGTTGATTTAAGGTAAAACTTGCTCGGATTAGCAAGCGTTGCAAAATTATTTCCCTGGAGCCTTCTTCTTCCCTGCCACTGTCTGCCTTCTGCCTCTACGGGTTCTGGCATTGGTGCGAGTTCTTTGGCCTCTGACTGGTAAGCCCATGCGATGACGACGACCTCTGTAGGTACCAATGTCAACTAAGCGCTTGATGTTCAAAGACTCCAAGCGCCGCAAGTCGCCTTCAACTTGATAGTTGCTTTCTATTTCCCCTCGTAGGGCTGTCACATCGGCATCACTTAAGTCCTTAACGCGGGTGTCTGGGTTCACACCAGTTGCCGCTATAATTTCTTGAGCGCGTGATAACCCAATTCCGTAGATGTAAGTCAGACCGATCTCGACGCGCTTATCGCGTGGAAGGTCTACTCCGGCAATACGTGCCACAATGAACTCTCCCTATTGTTCTCGCAATTACTGTTGGTTGGAAAAACGTGATTAATCGCGTCTTTTCGTTTTAATGATGATATGCGTCCTGCAACTCACTCTGTTGGTAAGAGTGTTATCCTTGACGTTGCTTGTGCTTGGGGTTCACGCAAATCACCATAACGCGACCACGACGTTTGATCACGTTACATTTTTCACAAATTTTCTTGACTGAGGCTCTAACTTTCATGCCTTTTATTTTTTGACTCCAAATATAAAATTATAGCATTTCTAGGGAAAATAATCCAGTTAAATGACTAGCAAACAGTCAAAAAAATGGTTTTATGGTAAAATTTTCTACATATACTTACTTCTTTCGTAGTCGATAGGTGATTCTGCCTTTGGTCAAGTCGTAGGGGGTTAACTCCACCTTGACGCGATCGCCGGGCAAAATCTTGATATAATTTCGGCGAATCTTGCCGGAAATGTGTGCTAGCACGTTAAAGCCATTGTCCAAGTCAACGCGAAACATCGCATTGGGCAAGGACTCTGTAACCGTGCCTTCCATTTCAATCAAATCTTGCTTAGACAATTTGTTTTTTCCTCAACTCAACAATTTCGTGTTCAGTTGCAGCCTTCATCTGCAAAGAAACACATTTTAAGAAATATATCAACAGTTTATTAATATATCTTAGCTAAAATTGATCTTTTTTTTGCTATGGGGGCATTGGGCGCTAGGAGTGCTGAGTGCTGAGTGCTGAGTGCTGAGTTAGGAGTTAGGAGTTAGGAGTTAGTATTATCTCCCTTATCTCCCTCATCTCCCTCATCTCCCTCATCCCCTCCCCCCCTTTTTCAGGAAGCGATTACCTTTTGTAATTCACCAGTGACATCTTCTTGGGACTGATTGCCATTGACTGTTAGGAGTTTTTGGCGATCGCCGTAATAATCAATTAAAGGTGCAGTTTCAGCGCGGTATACTTCTAAACGACGACGAATCACCTCTTCGGTATCATCTTTTCGTCCTCTAGCTAGCAAACGTGCGATGACAATTTCATCTGGTGCATCTAAATTGACTACCTTTTCGCCACCTTGATGTATTGCTTCCAGTAACTTCTCCAGAAAAGCTGCTTGGGTCACTTTCCGAGGAAAACCATCAAGAATCCAACCAATTTTGGCATCTGGTTGACTGAGGCGCTCCTGTACCAAGTCTTGCACTAGCTGGTCGGGTACTAACTCGCCGCTATCAACATAACTTTGAGCTTTGATTCCTAAAGGAGTCTGCTCTTTCATGGCTTGTCTTAATATTTCACCCGTAGAAATATGGGGAATATTCAAGTGTTCAGCCAAGGTTTGAGCTTGTGTTCCTTTACCCGCTCCAGGTGGCCCCAAGAAGATTAATCGCGTCACTATTATTTCACCATTCCTTCATAGCGCTGAGATATGACATAAGTTTGGACTTGTTTAGCTGTTTCAATTGCCACACCAACTAAAATTAACAACGAGGTTGCACCTATTCCCCGGAAAGTTTTCACATTCAAAGCGCTTTCTACGGCAGTGGGGATAATAGCAACGAAGCCCAAAAAGATCGCACCCAAAAAAGTGAGTCGGTTGGACACGCGTTCGATATACTCGCTAGTTGCCTTGCCAGGACGAATCCCAGGAATACTAGAACCCATTTTCTTCAAGTTCTGCGCCACATCTACCGGGTTGAGAATCAACGAAGAATAGAAGTAGCTGAAGAAAACAATGGAAATCATGTAGACCAAGGCATAGACCCAGGAGCTAGAACCGCTTGGACTCAAATAAGTGTTAACTATATTTGCCAAATCGGCATTTTTAGTAAAATTGGCGATTAGCAGTGGCAAACTGAGGATGGCAGCAGCAAAAATAATTGGCATTACGCCGCCTTGGTTTAGCCGCAGTGGCAGATAACTACGCTGCTCTGCCAAAACTCTTCTACCTACTTGGCGACGAGCCGAAATAATTGGGATGCGGCGCATTCCTTCCTGCACAATCACAATACCAACAATTGTTGCGAGGAAAACTAAGACCAGCACGATCACCCGACCCACTGCTTCCCGACCGCCGACTTGTACCAAGTCGATGGTGTCACCCAAAGCTTTTGGTAATGACGCGACAATGTTGACAAAAATCAACAATGATGCTCCGTTGCCAATACCCCGTTCTGTAATTAGTTCTGATGCCCACATGACGAACATCGAACCAGCAGTCAGAGCGATCGCAGTTTCAGCGACAAAGATTGGCCCTGGCTTTAGGGCAAATTGTTGGAGGAATAATGCCGAAAAAGCTGTACTTTGAAGGATTGCCCAACCTACAGTTACATAGCGGGTAATTTGCGATATTTTTCGCCGACCGGCTTCCCCTTCATTTTTCTGTAAATTTTCTAAAGTTGGAATCGCCGCAGTGAGTAATTGGATGATAATAGACGCATTAATGAAGGGCAAAATTCCTAAAGCAAAGACTCCCAAAGTCGAAAGTCCTCGCCCGGAAAATATATCCAATAAGCCGAATATGGAATTACTGCCCGATATGGCTTCGGCAAATCTCGGTCTATCAATGCCTGGGACGGGTAAGAAAATACCCAGGCGAACCAAAATTAAAATACCGACGGTGACAAGCAGCCTACCTCTGAGGCCAGCTGCCTGCGCCATCTGCATAAAAGTTTCTTGAGCCGTTGGGGCTTTATCTCGACTGATCATAGAGTGCTACCTTTATAGTGAACCAAGCACTGGCAGCGAGTTGGCTTGCATTTAAGTGCGCTGTTCCGGCTCACTCATAAGACTTCACAACTACCACCAGCTGCCTCAATTTTGCTACGAGCTGAAACTGTGAAAGCTGCCGCTTGTACTTTGAGCGGAATGCTCAATTCCCCGTTACCTAAAACTTTCAATGGCCCTTTGATAGCAGTCAGGATACCTGCGGCTTTCAATGAGGTCAAAGTTACTTCCGTATTCGCGGGAAGGGAGGCTAGCTTCTCTACATTAATCGTAGTGTAAATCTTCTGATTAACAATCGGAAAGCCCTTCAGCTTAGGTAAGCGGCGGTACAATGGCTGTTGACCACCTTCAAAACCAGGTCGGGTACCACTACCAGAACGAGATTTTTGACCCCGCATACCTAAACCAGCGCTAGCGCCTTGACCGGCAGAAATACCTCTAGCTACACGCTTCTTGCGTTTCTTTGAGCCTTTTTGCGGCTTAACATCATGGAGTCTCATAATTTATCAAGTTCTCATTTGTCGTTTGTCATTTGTCATTTGTCATTTGTCCTTTGTTATTCACTAATGACCAATGACTAATGACTAAATTAGATGTAGAGATTTTGAATAGGAATACCGCGATCTTCGGCGACTTCAGAAAGGGTACGCAGTGTAGATAAGGCATTAACTGCGGCTCTAGCATTATTGAGCGGATTGTTGGAGCCTAGTTGCTTGGCTAAGACGTTACGAACTCCGGCTAATTCCAACACAGTTCGCACTGCACCACCGGCAATTACCCCAGTACCAGGTGAGGCTGGACGCATAATCACTTTTGCCCCCCCACCGACACCATCAATGGGATGGGGGATGGAGTTGGATTTGGTGATTGGGACATCAATGAGGTGTTTTTTGCCATCGGCTACGCCTTTTTTGACGGCGCCAATTACATCTGAGGCTTTGCCTACTCCGACACCAACTTGACCACGTTCGTTACCAACGACAACGATCGCTCGGAAGCTGAGTTTTTTACCACCTTTGACCACTTTACTTACGCGGCGGATTTGGATAACCCGCTCTTGCCAAGTGGTTTCTTCTTTTTTGGCACGCTTTGTTCTACTTTTACGCTCTGTTGCCATAATTTATGCTCTGGTGAACGTCATTTGTCAGTTGTCATTTGTCATTTGTCTTTTGTCATTTGTCCAATAACTAATGACTAATGACCAATGACTTTAGAAATCTAAACCAGCTTCGCGGGCTGCATCAGCTAGTGCTTTGACACGACCATGATATAAGTTACCACCGCGATCGAAGACTACTTTGGTGATGCCTTTTTCTAGTGATCGCACTGCGATCAACTTACCAACTTGCACCGATGCGTCGCGGTTTGCACCTGACGCTAAACTAGATTTCAACTCTGGTTCTACAGTCGATGCGGCCACGATAGTTTGATGCTGAGTATCATCAATTAACTGGGCATAAATATGCTCATTAGAACGAAATACCGCTAAACGGGGACGTTCTGGGGAGCCAATAACTTTGCCACGCACGCGTCGATGACGACGGTTTTTTGATTCTCTACGAGTAAGTTTCATTTCTACTTCTTACCACCCTTACCAGTCTTACCAGCTTTCCGTCTGACCACTTCACCGGCATAGCGAATGCCTTTACCTTTGTAAGGTTCTGGTGGACGAACGGCACGAATTTTGGCGGCTGTGTTACCGACGATTTCTTTGTCATAGCCACTGACAATAACGTTAGTGGGGCCTTCTACGGCAAACTGAATTCCTTCTGGTGGTTCAATTTGCACCTGATGGCTGTAACCCATATTTAAAACTAGGTTACGCCCTTGAAGTTGTGCCCTGTAACCAACACCTTGAATTTCCAAACGGCGCTGAAAACCTTGGGAAACTCCCTCGACCATGTTGGCAACTAAAGTCCGGCTCAAGCCGTGCAGTTGCTTTGAGGTACGAGTTTCATCCCGACGATTGACTTGTAATATTTCTCCCTCTTGGGAAACTGAGACATTAGGTGTGAGAGTGCGAGAAAGTTCTCCTTTGGGTCCTTTCACCACAATTTTTGTACCATCGATCGCCACTTGAACTTTGGCGGGAATAGTAATTGGACGTTTACCAATACGAGACATGACTTTTGTCCTTTATCCTGTTATGAGTTATGAGTTATGAGTTATGAGTTTTTATGACTAACTTTTCACTCCTCACTCCTAACTCCTCACTTCTGGTGACTACCAAACGTAACAAAGCACTTCGCCACCCAAGTTCTGACGCCGCGCTTCGCGGTCAGTCATAATACCACTGGATGTTGAAATAATGGCAATGCCAATGCCGCCTAGTACCCTTGGTAATTCTTTTCGATTGGAATAAACACGCAAGCCAGGCTTACTCACTCGCTTTAAGGCGGTGATCAGAGGCTGACGGTTTTTACCCTTGTATTTCAGGGAAATCACTAGATTGTGTTTTACCCCTTCTTCTGCTTCTTCGATTTCAGCAATAAAGCCTTCCTCCCGTAGCACTTTGGCAATGCTGCGGGTCAATTTTGTCGCTGGCACTTGTGTAGTTTGATGCCGCGCCAGGTTGGCATTGCGGATGCGCGTCAGCATATCTGCAATTGTGTCGTTAGCCGCCATCGTTCCCTCTATAGATGAACTTATTGATCGCGAAAGGGCATTCCTAATTCTTTAAGTAAGGCGCGTCCCTCTTCGTCGTTTTTTGCTGTGGTGATGATGGAAATATCCATCCCACGTACTTGATCGATGCTATCGTATTCGACTTCTGGAAAAATTAGCTGTTCTCTCACACCTAGAGTGTAGTTACCGCGTCCGTCAAAGCTTTTAGGGCTAACGCCGCGAAAATCTCGAATTCTGGGTAATGACAGGCTAACTAGTCTGTCGAAAAAGGCATACATCCGTTCGGCTCTGAGTGTCACCATGATCCCCACAGGCATGCCTTGACGAATCTTAAAGCCAGCGATCGCCTTTTTCGCCCGTGTCACCACTGGTTTTTGACCTGTTACCAGGGCAATCTCGTTGATGGATGCCTCTAGAGACTTCGCATTTTGGGCTGCTTCACCCAAACCTCGGTTAATCGTCACCTTTACCAACTTCGGTACTTGATGAACGTTGGTATATTGAAACTGAGTGGTCAGTTTGGGGACGATTGTCTCTTGATATAAGGTTTTGAGTCTTGTTGTCGCCATAGTTTTTTTGTCCTGATATCCCTGGGCTTGGTCAGGGAACAAAGTTATGAGTTATGAGTTATGAGTTATGAGTTATGAGTTAAATTTAATTCCTAACTCTTAATTCCTAACTTCTAACTATTTATCGAGAATTTCGCCAGTTTTCTTGAGTTTTCTGACCTTTTTGCCTTCTGAGGTAAAGGTGTAACCAATACGACTAGCGACGTTTTGCTTGGTGGAATAAAGCATGACGTTGGAGCTATGAATTGGGAATTCTTGGGTAATAATTCGCCCTGATTCCCCTTCTTGCTGGGGTTTGACGTGCTTGGTTTTAATGTTGACACCTTTGACGATGACTTTACTCAGTTGGGGAAGTGCCTGAGTAATTTCGCCAATTTTTCCTTTGTCTTTGCCAGCAATCACTTGTACGGTGTCGCCAGTTTTGACGTGCATTTTGTGGAATACTTTGGGCGTACCTTGTTTGGCTGCCATTAAAGCACCTCCGGAGCCAGAGAAACAATTTTAGTAAAGTTTTTATCGCGCAGTTCCCGTGCAACTGGGCCAAAAACCCGTGTGCCTCTGGGATTACCGTCTTTGTTGATAATTACAGCGGCATTATCATCAAAGCGAATACTCATGCCGCTGTCACGACTGACAGCTTTCCGAGTCCGAACAATTACTGCTTCTACAACATCAGACTTTTTGACAGCCATGTTGGGTGTAGCATCTTTGACAACTGCGATAATTTTATCGCCAATAAAACCATAACGACGGTTGCCTCCGCCTAAGATGCGGATACACATTAGTTTGCGGGCGCCGCTATTATCTGCGACATTCAAGTAAGTCTGGGGTTGAATCACAATTATTCTCCCTTGTAATGTTGTTAGTTTCTAACAACGATGAGGTTTAAGTAGGCTTGACGTTCAGGACTTCTGTGATTTTCCAGCGCTTGGTTTTACTCAGGGGTCTAGTTTCCTGAATGCGAACGCGATCGCCTACTTTACACTTATTTTCTTCGTCGTGAACCTTATATCGTTGGGTGTTAACCACAATCTTGCCGTACTTGGGGTGAGGAGCGCGGTTTTCTATGGCAACTACCACAGTTTTTTGCATTTTATCGCTCACTACCAAGCCAACTCGTTCTTTAACTGCCATAATCTCCTACTTTTTTTCTTTAGCCGATTGACTTGCTGCCCGTTTGCGTTCTGTTTCTAGCGTCAGCAATTGGGCTAGGCGGTGGCGCAATTGTCGGAACTGATGGGGCTTTTCTAGTTGTCTGGTGGCTTTTTGCAAGCGCAACTGAAATAGTTGTCTTTTGATTGCGACAATTTCATCAGAGAGCTTCTCGTCACTTAATTCTCTAGCTTCTGAAATCTTGGGAAGAGGCATAAGCTACTCCTGCTCCTGTGGTTGAGAGCGCACAATAAACTTAGTTTTGATGGGCAGTTTAAATGAAGCCAAGCGCATCGCTTCACGCGCAATTTCTTCAGTAACTCCACCGATTTCAAACAAAATCCGCCCTGGCTTGACTACAGCTACCCAAAACTCTGGATTACCTTTACCGGAACCCATCCGGGTTTCAGCAGGACGCATGGTTACAGGTTTATCAGGGAAAATCCGAATCCAGATTTGTCCACCCCGACGAATATAACGAGTCATTGCCCGACGGGAAGCCTCGATTTGACGCGAGGTGATCCAAGCAGGTTCTTGAGCTTGGAGTGCAAAATCACCGAAGTTGAGGGTACTACCACGGGTGGCTAGTCCTTCCATCCGTCCGCGCTGTTGCTTGCGGAATTTAGTTCTTCTAGGGCTTAACATGATTGGCTACTGGGTACTAGGTACTGGGGATTAGGGATTGGGAATTAGGGATTGGGGATTGAGAATTCTTACCCAGTCCCCAGTCCCCATTCCCCAGTCCCCCTTTACCCTTCATTTGAGCGGTCTTCAAATTGCTGGCGACGACGCTGTTGTTGACGGCGACGGGGTTCACGTTCGCGATCGCGGGGTTCACGTTCGCGATCGCGGCTTGCGGGTGGTAGTGGATCTGGTTCCTGTCCAGGAATAATTTCTCCCTTAAACACCCATACTTTGATACCCAAAATGCCGTAAACAGTTTTTGCTGTGCAATAAGAGTAGTCAATGTCAGCCCGTAAGGTATGTAAAGGTACTCTACCTTCACGAGTCCACTCTGTCCGGGCAATTTCTGCACCGTTGAGGCGACCGCTGACTTGGATTTTAATCCCTTGGACACCAGCGCGTTGGGCACGTTGAATAGATTGCCGCACTACCCGCCGAAAGGAAACCCGACGTTCCAATTGTTGAGCAATGTATTCGGCAATTAGGTAGGCATCAGCATCAACTCGTTGAACTTCAACTACGTTAATGCGAATTTGGCGATTGCTACCCAACAGTCCTTGGAGTCCGGTACGTAAGGATTCAATACCTTGTCCACCGCGACCTACTACAACACCAGGTCTAGCTGTGCGTACTTCTAAGTCGATTTGGTCGGCTTTCCGCTCAATCCGCACTTCGGAAATTCCGGCGTTGTTTTGAGCCTGTCTACCCAGCTTTTGTTCTATGTATTGACGGAGTTTGTAATCTTCTTGGAGAAGTTCTGGATAGCGATCAGGAACAGCAAACCAACGGGATTGATGTTCATGTGTAATACCCAGGCGAAAACCAACTGGATGAATTTTCTGTCCCACGAATGCTTCCTCTAAAATTTCTTACTTTACGCAATTTATTCGTGTAAACGTGCTTATTTTTCTGGAGCAGCTGCAACAGCTACAGTAATATGACACGTCGGCTTGCGAATTTGGTAAGCTCGACCTTGCGCCCTTGGCTGGAACCGCTTCAACGGCGGCCCTTGATCGGCATAAGCCTGAGTAATCACTAGTTGAGTCCGATCTAACCCAGCGTTGTGTTCGGCATTAGCAGCAGCGCTTCTGAGAACCTTCAAGATGGGTTCAGTGGCGCGATAGGGCATGAATTCCAGGATGATTAACGCTTCTCGGTACGATCGCCCCCGGATTTGATCGAGTACCCGACGCACTTTATAAGCCGAGATGCGGATAAAACGAGCGATCGCTTTTACTTCAGTAGTATTAGTAGCCATAATTTTCTCCAATTTTGTCCTTCGTCCTTTATCCTTTGTCCTTTGTCAAAAGCTAATAACTAATGACCCTTCGGGTTCACCAGTTGCTCATGGGGGAAACCCCCATCGCTCTTAGCGTCTCCCCTTCTCCCAAAGGGAGAGGCTAGCGCCAAGGGAGAAGACCGCACTGGCTCACCAATGACAAATGACCAATGACTAATAACTACCTACCCGCTTTTTTGTCACTTTTTCCATGACCCCTGTAGGTGCGTGTCGGGGCAAATTCACCCAACTTGTGTCCTACCATCTGTTCATTTACAAAAACTGGAACGTGTTGGCGTCCGTTGTGAACAGCGATAGTGTGACCTACCATTAAGGGCAAAATTGTCGAAGCTCGTGACCAAGTTTTAATAACTTCTTTTCTGTTGTTGTCGTTGAGCTTTTCAATTTTCTTTAGAAGATGATCCGCAACGAAGGGACCTTTTTTTAGAGAACGACCCATAGTTCAATTTTGGCTTTAGGATTTAGGAATTAGGATTTAGGAGTTAGGAGTGAGGAGTTAGGAGTGAGGAGTTAGGAGTGAGGAGTTAATAAGTTAGATTCAACTCATAACTCATAACTCATAACTCATAACTCATAACTCCTAACTCTTTAAGATTCACGACCACCGCGACCGCGTTTAGAAGACTTACGACGACGACGTACAATCAACTTGCTGCTAAGTTTCTTGCGATTGCGTGTCTTTGCGCCTAATGTGGGTTTACCCCAAGGTGTAACAGGCCCCGATCTACCGATAGGCGCTCTACCTTCACCACCTCCATGTGGGTGATCCACTGGGTTCATGACGCTACCTCTAACCTTAGGACGGCGACCTTTCCAGCGATTTCGTCCGGCTTTACCTGCACTTAGGTTTCTCGCATCGGTATTGCCTACTTGCCCAATGGTGGCGTAAGACTCGCGTCGAATCAAGCGGACTTCTCCTGAAGGCAACTTGAGAGTTACATAATTACCTTCTTTTGCCACGACTTGGGCGCTAGCACCAGCAGCACGGACAATTTGACCACCTTTACCAGGAGTCAGTTCTACGTTGTGAACACTAGTACCCAAAGGAATCTTCCAGAGTGGTAAGGCATTACCATCTTCAAAAGGTGCTTCCGGCCCAGAAATAATTATTGTTCCAACTTTCAACCCGTTGGGGTGAAGGATGTACCGTTTTTCGCCGTCTTGGTAATACAAAAGGGCAATTCTGGCGTTGCGGTTAGGATCGTATTCAATCGCTGCGACTTTGGCAGGAATATTATGTTTATCCCTTTTAAAATCGATGATCCGATAAAGCTGTTTGTGTCCGCCACCCCGGCGACGACTAGTAATCCGTCCGTGATTATTCCGACCTTTGGCGCGATGCTTCGAGGTTGTTAAGGATTTTTCTGGCTCGGTTCTGGTAATTTCCGCAAAGTCAGAGATTGTAACTTGGCGAGTGCTGGGGGTATAAGGGCGATAAGAGCGAGTACCCATATTTTTAAGTGCTGAGTGCTGAGTGCTGAGTGCTGAGTTTTGAGTTTTGAGTTTTGAGTTCAGTAACTCCTAACTCCTAACTCCTAACTCCTAACTTCTAACTTTTTTAGACTTCTGGGAATAGAACTTGTCTAATCTTGTCTTCATCCCCAGGTGCGACAGTGATGATCGCTCGTTTATATTGGGGTTTATAACCGATAAATTTACCAACGCGCCGCTTTTTACGTGGTGGTAAGATGGTGTTGACTTTTACAACCTTGACCTGAAATAAGTCTTCGATCGCAGCCTTGATTTCTGGCTTTGATGCCTTGGGAATTACTTCAAAGGTGTACTTGTTTTGTTCCATCAAGATGGTCGCTTTCTCGGTGACGATTGGGCGACGTACTAAGTCGGCAAGGTCACGGGGGTCAAAGCTAGGCACTGTAGACCTCCTGAATTTTTTCTAGGGCTGATGCCGTAACTACAATTTTGTCAGCGTGCAGTAAATCAAAAACATTTAGCTGGTCGGCTGCAATTAGTTTTAAATTTTCAATGTTGCGGGCTGACAAATAAACGTTATCTGTATCCGCAATCTCAGACAAAATTAACAGTGCTTTGCTTTCTGGTACTACTCCCCAACGGGCAAGCGCTGCCACTAATTCTTTAGTCTTGGGGCGAGATAGCTCAGTGCTAAATTCTTCTACTACGATCAAGTCGTCAATGCGGCTGACAAATGCTGTCCGCAGTGCCAAACGTCGCTCTTTGCGGTTCAATTTGAGGTTGAAGTCTCTGGGTTTTGGCCCAAAGATCACACCACCACCACGCCACAATGGTGAACGAATAGACCCGGCACGAGCGCGACCAGTACCTTTTTGTCGCCAAGGTTTACGACCACCGCCTCTGACTTCAGCACGAGTTTTTGTACTGGCATTTCCTTGACGAGCATTAGTCAATTGCCGTACTAAGGCGCGATGCACAATATGAGACGCTGTTTCTTCTTTGGCAACGCGCAACTCGAAGGTCGTCTCGCCGACCTGTTCTCCTTGCCAATTTTTAACTACGCTTTCAACCATTTTTCTTATCTGTCCTTTGTCCTTTGTGAGCCACTGCGGTCTTGGGGTCTCCCCAGGTGAAGCACGTGGCGTCATTGGTCATTGGTGAGCCAGTACGGTCTTCTCCCTTGGCGCTAGCCTCTCCCTTTGGGAGAAGGGGAGACGCTAAGAGCGATGGGGGTTTCCCCCATGAGTAACTGACGTTCGCCCTTGGCGTGCCGGAGGCATCACCCGGAGGGTCTTTTGTCATTTGTCCTTAGCCAATGACTTTTGACTAATGACTTCTGACTAATGACTTTTGACTATCCCACTATTTTTGCAGGCACAACGCTGACTAGAGCGCCTGGTTTACCAGGAATGGCTCCTTTAATTAGCAATAAGTTGCGTTCTGAATCAACTCGCACTATCGTCAATTTACGGATTGTGATGCGTTTTCCACCTAAACGCCCTGCCATCCGCTTACCTGGATAGACACGACCTGGTGTTGTACCAGCACCAATTGAACCGGGCGCTCTGTGGTTTTTGGAACCGTGTGACATGGGCCCACGAGCAAAGTTGTTGCGCTTCTGGTTTCCTGCAAAGCCGCGACCGATGCTTGTGCCGACGACATCGACAATTTGACCTGCGCTAAAAATATCTGCTTTAATCTCTTGACCTAAAGCATAATCACTAGAGCTATCGGTATGATATTCATTTAAGTGACGCAATGCTGGGGCAGATGATTTAGCCAAATGTCCCAATAGTGGTCTGTTTAGTGCCTTGGGTTTAACTTCGCCATAACCAACTTGAATGGCAAAGTAACCGTCGGTTTCTTTCGTTTTAACTTGTGTAACGGTGCATGGCCCTGCTTGAATGACAGTCACAGGAATAGCTACTCCTGCTTCGTCAAATATTTGGGTCATGCCCAGCTTGGTGCCGAGAATACCTACAGACACAATAACTGGTTCTCCTTTCTACTTGCTGACCTTGGAATTGGACTCTAGAGGACACGCTTTGTACGCATCAGTTTAGGCTGGGTTAGCCTGCGAAATTTGGAATGGCTTTAATAAACCGCTCCAAATGCTTTCGGACACAACAAACCGTGTCCGTACTGCTTGGTGAATCTGTTTAGCTTCACTCACTAGATCACCAGAACAGCCACAAGTCCCTTCCCATTGGGAAGGAGTAACTTCTGGAATCAATGCAAGGCGCTACAGCTTTAAGCTGTGTGCAGCAATGCTTTCGTCCAAGCAATTGCTCTGGCACTTTCTGGAGGCAGCGCTGTCGGCGGGGTTTCCGATTTTTACACGCCTATGAGACGGGTTCCCGGAGATTGGCTACTGCCGTGTTGCAGTTGGACTTAAGCGGTTTTTACCGCCCAGTATCCGTTAACTGAGACTGACGTAATGCCATGAAACCAACATTGCTGCTCAGTTTTACTTCCTTAAATACCTTAAACTATTGTTTAAGACTTTGCCTACTTTTTCAGAGGCGCAGGAGTAAACTTACCCTGGAGCTTAGGATTCGCTTTCGTCCATCAGCTCCAATGTTGACCTGAAAGCTTTCTTAGTTTAGCAGTCTATGATCAATCTGAGTTAGATTATCCAATTTGGATTAAGTCATCAGCTTTTGATGCTAACACTACCTCAGAATGACAGTAAAAAGTCAACCTAATTTGCGTTTTTGGTCACAATCTAATAATATAAATTATTTATTTATGTTTGTCCAGTAGTTTATAGAGTTATTTTTGGGGAGTGGAGATTGGGGAGATGGGGGAGATGAGGGAGATTGGGGAGATGAGGGAGTGAGAAGAATTAATAACCAATGCCCAATCCCCAATGCCCAAAAAAATGCTTTTAATTATCGGTTCAGGGTAAATAATAGAGATATCTAAGTGGGATAAGACGAAAATCTATGGCACTAATTACCACTGGCAACGGTTTAATCCGCGATCTGGAAAAATTTGGCGCTCTTGGAGTGTATGTACCTCTGGAAGGGGGTTATGAAGGTCGATATCAGCGCCGACTAAGGGCAGCTGGCTATACTACCCTCCACATTACTGCTAAAGGACTGGGTGATGTAGCTGCGTATCTCACAAGAATTCATGGAGTTAGACCTCCTCATCTTGGTAAGAAAAGCACTGGTAGTGGTGCAGCAGTGGGTCAGGTTTACTATTTGCCACCAATTCTCAATTCTCATCTAGAACAGTTACCACCAAAGTCAAAGGGGCTGGTCTTGTGGATTATTGAAGGGCATATTCTTTCTAATGAGGAAGTTGAGTATTTAACGAATTTGCCTCAGCTAGAACCACGAGTGAAAGTCATTATTGAGAGAGGTGGCGATCGCTCTTTCCGTTGGACTTCTCTAGAAAAAACTCTGTTAGCTAGTTAGTCCTTTGTCATTAGTCATTAGTCATAAGCTTATGACTAATGACTCAAATGAACTACCCACAGTTGGCTCCGCCGTTCTCAAGGGTTTTTACATCCCTCAGTTCGTTTTTCGCGGAGACTTCTACAGATTTTTGACGCTTCATTGCCCCTAGTTGCTTCATGCTTCCTGCTGTTTTGCGGGTGCGTGAGGTATAGCTAGACGACTCTGCGTCTACGTAACAATATTTCTGATTTTACATAAGAGTCTAAAATCTGCTAGTAGTAGGATTATTCGTAAAGAATTTAAGGAGCATATTCAAAAGTTTTATTGGAAACCTCTGTTTTGGTCTAGCTCGTATTATGTTGCTTCAAGTGGTGGCGCACCGATTGATAAACTTAGGAAATATATTAAAGAGCAAGACGCGCCAACTGAATAAATATGGATTGGTTATTTTCACTTCGTTCCAATAACCCGCTCCGATCCCTACCCTATGAGTACATTGAGGGTAGGGACTGCCGCGATACGTTCAATCAGAAACGATCGTTAGCTGATAAATTTTTTCGTAAATCCACGCAATCTGATTAACACTGGCTTGGCCCAATTTGCACCTAGTAAATCGTGCAGCAGAATATAAAAACATGGGATGATAAACAGTGTCAGCATCGTTGCGATCGCCATCCCAAAAAAAACTACAATCCCTAAAGGCTGCAAAAACTCCGAACCTTCGCCAATGCCCAATGCTAAGGGAAACAGTCCTAAGATAGTGGTGACTGTGGTCATGATAATTGGGCGCAAGCGTTGAGGAGCAGCTTTTATAATGGCAATTTGGCGACTACAATCTTCTTCGTCTCGAATTTGGTTTGCTAGTTCCACCATGAGAATCCCTGCATTCACCACAATTCCCACCAGCAGGACAACACCAACAATTACAGTTGCGCCGATTGCAGTTTGGGTAATGTAAAGTCCAAAAATTCCCCCAGCTAAGGCTAGTGGTACGGTGAACATAATTACCAATGGGTCAATTAGGGAATTGTATTGCACCGCCATAACGACAAAGATTAAGAACGTTGCCAATGCCCCCAAAGTTTTTAAAGCATCCTGAAGTTGCTGATTAGTTTCTTGGGCAGAACTAGGCACAATGGAAACGCCATCAGGTAAGTCTACATCCTGGAGTACCTCGTTGACTTCTGCGATCGCTTCACTAAGACTAGCTCCCTCGCTGAGGTTGCCTGCCACAATAAAAGCTTGGCGTTGATTAATTCGTTGCACCTCACCAGGCGCTTGACCTTCTTGAATTTTCGCCACATCTGAAAGGCGGATTAGTTGATTGTTTTCTGTAAATAGCGGTAATTGCTCTAGCTGAGAAGGACGCTGAATGGCTTCTTTATTTAGCTGCACCCGCACATCAACTAAACGATTACCGCGTTGAATTTGCGTCGGAACTGAACCTTCAATAGCTGTTTGAACTGTTGCACCAATTTGCCCAGCGCTCAACCCCAAAGCTGAAACCCTCTCCCAGTCAGGGCGAATTTGGATTTCCGGTTGCCTAGCATCGGCATCTGGTCGGAATGTCGCTAATTTTGCCCTTTCCTGCAATGCTTGCAGCACTTGAGCGCCTGCTTGGGTTAAGTTTTCTTCATTCTCACCTTGCAGAATCACGTCAACTTCTGACCCTTGTACTGGAGAATTACTCAAGATTAACCCCCGCACCTGACCAGGATTGAGGCGTAGCAGGATTCCTGCTAAGTTGAGTTTGTTAAATTCCTGAGTTACTTTTTTGACGAAAGCTTCGACATCTGTGCCTGGTTTTAGATTGATGGTACTACTAGCACGTAAAGGATTTTCTGTAGTACTGCTACCAAATAAATTACCACCCACAGTTGTGAAAGCAGACTCGGTTTCTGGTTGTTTGAGCAAAATGTCATCGACAATTTGCATAACTTTTTGAGAAGTTGCTAAAGGTGTACCGGGCGGAAACTGCGCTCTCAAGTTAGCTTGACCAGTACTGATGCGGGGTAAAATTTCTTGGGGAATTTGACCAAACATGAAGAAGCTACTGCCGCCTAAAATTAGCAAAGCGGCGGTAACGACGAGGAGCCGATAGCATAAAATTGGACTTTGGACAAAAAGAAGAAGTTCGCGAGTGTGACTCGCGAAATAAAAACTACGCATCATAAATTACACCAGTTATTTTTCAAACTGAG
>NZ_JBALDZ010000189.1:0-4705 GCF_036917155.1 Nostoc sp.
TTTATGGCACTGCAATTGCAGAAATTGCCGAACCAGACTCAGAATGTTCTCAAACTAGCAGCTTGTATTGGAGCGCAGTTTGATTTGAATACGCTAGGGATTGTTTCAGAACAATCCCCAGAAACAACGGCGGCTGATTTATGGAAAGCGTTGCAAGAAGGGTTGATTATTCCGAATACGGAAATTTATAAGTTTTTTATTCAGTCTGACAGTACGTCGGTTTCTAATGCCGCAGCTAATCCGATTTATCGGTTTTTGCATGACCGAGTTCAACAAGCAGCTTATTCCCTAATTCCTGATGACCAAAAACAAATTACCCATCTAGAAATCGGGACATTGCTACTTCGCAATAGTAGCGAAACCCAGCGTCAAGAAAGAATTTTTGATATTGTAGGTCATTTTAATTTAGCCGCCGAGCTAATTACCCTGCCTCAAGCCCGCTATGAATTTGCCACCCTAAATTTACAGGCAGGCAAAGCTGCCAAAACCTCCGCCGCCTTTGATGCCGCCTTCATGTTTGTTAGCACAGGGATTGACCGACTGCCAGATACAAAATGGCAAGAAGATAATTATCCCTTGACCTTGGCACTGTACGATCTAGGTGCGGAACTTGCTTATCTATGCAGCCAATTTGAGCAAACAGATCGACTAATTGCCTCAATTGAGCAAAATGCTAACAACTTACTCGATAAAGTTAGTGCCTACGAGACTAAAATATTGGCTGACATTGCTCAAAGCCAGATGCAGGATGCTGTTTACACAGCCCTAGATGTGCTACAGCAGTTGGGCATTGAGCTTCCCAAAGAACCGACTCAAACCGATATCTCGCTGGGATTAGACAAAACAAAACTGACCTTGGGTAATAAAACAATAGCGCAGTTGATCGACTTGCCCAATATGAGCAATCCCAACGCCCTGGCAGCCATGCAAATTTTATCGAGTACGATATCTGCGGCTTATATTGGTGCGCCACAGTTGATGCCGTTATTGGTATTGGAGAGCGTTAATTTATCGGTTCGCTACGGTAATACTACTCTCTCAGCCGTTGCCTACGCTTGGTATGGACTGATTCTCTGCGGTGTGGTGATGGATATTGAAACGGGTTATCAGTTTGGGCAATTGGCTGTGCAATTGTTAGAGCGTTTAAATGCCAATGATTCCAAGGCACAAACCCTGTTTACTAACTCTACCTTTATTAGCCATTGGCGCGAACCTGTGAGAAACATCATGCCATCGCAATTAGAGGCTTATCAAACGGGGTTAGAAACAGGAGATAATATGCTTCATGGGCGGCAGTTATGCATTCTTACAACCAGTATTGGGTAGGAGAACACTTGAGCGATATGGAAGGAAAAATCCGATCGCTCATGGTGGCGATCGCCCGATTTAACCAAAAAAATGCCTCGGTTTACTTGCAAATTGTGCATCAAGCTACCTTAAATCTTTTGGATCATACCAAAGATCCAAGCACTTTGTCGGGTGAAAGTTATCAAGTTGTCGAGGCAATTCCCCTACACCACGCCACCAACGATCGCACAGGGTTGTTCTTCAGCTATCTTTGTCAACAATATTTACATTACTTGTTTGAGGAGTATGCTGAAGCCGTTGAAAAAGCGAATACAGCAAAACTTTATTTTGATAGTTGTATATCAACATTGCCCACAGTCATACATTGCTTTTATGATTCCCTGGCGCGGTTGGCTGTTTATCCAAAAGTCTCATCTTCAGAACATCAGGAACTCCTCAAGCAGGTCAAAGAAAATCAGAAAAAACTGAAGCAGTGGGCATTTCACTCTCCAAGCAATCATCAACATAAGTTTCTATTGGTAGAAGCAGAACGATATCGCATACTGAAGAAATATCTACCTGCGATTAATCTCTACGATCGCGCCATCGCCCTCGCCAAAGAAAATCAATACCTTAATGAAGAAGCATTAGCCAACGAACTGGCCGCTAAATTATATCTCGATTGGGGCAAAGAAAAAATCGCTCAAGTCTACATGATTGAAGCCTATTATTGTTACACCCGTTGGGGAGCAAAAGCCAAAGTGGTTGATTTAGAAACCCGCTATCCCCAACTACTCGCCACAATTTTGCAAAAACAGCAACCATCTTTCAAACTGACGGAAACGATGATTTCTATCTCCTCTCACACGATTCAGAGTTCCACCGTCAGTAGTGCTAGCCTCTGTGAAGCCCTCGATCTGGCGACCATTCTCAAAGTTTCTCAATCTCTGTCGAGTGAAATTGAGTTGGATAAATTACTCTCAACCCTACTTGAGGTGATACTGGAAAGTGCGGGAGCGGATAAATGTGCGTTGCTGATGCCAAAAGGCTCGCGCTGGGTAATTGAGGCATTATCCCAATTGGAACAGCCTAGCATTATCTTGCGAAGGCTGCCCTTTGACGATGGTCAAACAGTACCAGTTACCCTAATCAATTGGGTCAAAAATACCCTCACCTTGACTGTAATTGAGAATGCAGTAGTTGAGCCAACCCTAGCGGCTGACCCTTATATTATTCACCATTCACCTAAGAGTATTCTCTGTGCGCCAATTCTCAACCAAGGCAAATTGATTGGCATTTTGTACCTAGAAAATAACCTGACGGTGGGAGCATTTACGAGCGATCGCCTACAAGTTCTCAAACTGCTCACAACTCAAGCAGCGATCTCTCTAGAAAATGCCCAACTTTATCGCCAATTAGAGGAATATTCCCATACTCTGGAGCAAAAAGTCGAAGAACGCACCCAGGAAATCACACGTTCTTACACTCAGCTAGAATCAACCTTAGAAAAACTATACTCGACTCAAGCCAAACTAATTCAAGCTGAAAAAATGTCCGGTTTGGGACAGCTAGTTGCCGGAATTGCTCATGAAATTAATAATCCGATTAATTTCATCTATGGCAACTTACAACCAGCGAGTCAATATGTTGCTTCCTTAATTGAATTAAATAACTTATATCAGCAACTTTATCCCCAACCATTGCCAGAGATTGCCGAGAAAATCACCGATATTGATCTAGAATTTATATCTGATGATTTACAAAAACTCCTGTCATCGATGAGGGTAGGAGCAGATCGTATCCGTCAAATTGTGCTGTCACTGCGGAATTTTTCCCGTTTGGATGAATCAGAAATAAAATCAGTAGATATTCACTCCGGCATTGATAGCACGCTGTTAATTTTGCAACATCGACTCCAAAACAATAGCAAATATTCCGAGATTACAGTTATTCGAGAATATGCAAATCTGCCTTTAGTCAATTGTTATGCTTCAGCTTTAAATCAGGTATTTATACATCTGATAAATAATGCAATTGATGCTTTACAAGAATCAAAGGTAAATCGCACACCTACTATTAGAATTCGGACGGAATTCTCAGAATCCCAAAAAGTACTAATCCGCATTGCAGACAACGGTGTAGGGATGAGTGAGTCCGTGCAAAATAAGATGTTTAATCCATTTTTTACTACAAAGCCGATTGGTAGTGCTACAGGTTTGGGATTGTCAACTAGCTATTCGATTGTAGTAGAAAAACATGGAGGTGAGTTAAACTGCATTTCCAAACTAGGAGAGGGAACAGAATTTTTCATTGAAATTCCGGTATAGTTTAGGGTTCAGATCCCCGACAACTTTCGCGAAGTCGGGGATCTTTTTCGGGAATACTAAATCTGGAAATCTTCAGGATTTAGCAGCATGGTTAGCACTTTAGTCAATATTCCCGGATATCGCATCTATGATTTACTCTACAATGGTTCCAGAACCCTAGTTTATCGAGGGTATCGAGAGACTGATTCATTACCAGTAGTGATTAAACTACTGAAAAATCCTTATCCTAACTTCTCTGAACTCTTATCGTTTCGTAATCAGTACACCATAGCCAAAAATCTCAACTCACCTCTAATTGTCCAAACCTACAGCCTTGAACCCTATCAAAATGGCTATGTATTGGTGATGGAAGACTTTGGGGGGATTTCTCTGGTGGAATGGAGAGTGGGGGGAAGCGTAGAATCTCTGATCGAGTTTTTGGAGATAGCGATCGCACTATGCAATACCTTAGATATACTCTACCGCGAGCGAATTATTCATAAAGATATTAAACCCGCCAATATTCTCATTAATCCAGAAACCAAACAAGTCAAATTAATCGACTTTAGTATCGCCTCCTTACTACCACGGGAAACGCAGACACTAATCAATCCCAATGTGTTGGAAGGTACACTGGCTTATATTTCCCCAGAACAAACAGGAAGAATGAATCGGGGGATTGATTACCGAACTGATTTTTATTCTCTGGGTATGACATTCTACGAATTACTCACAGGAAAGTTACCTTTTGCGTCAAACGATCCAATGGAGTTGGTGCATTGTCATATTGCTAAACTTCCACCACTTTTACCGAACAGAGAAGAGATTCCCCAAGTTATTTGTGATATCGTCATGAAATTGATGGCAAAAAATGCCGAAGATAGATATCAGAGTGCCTTGGGACTGAAGTTTGATTTAGAAAATTGTTTACATCAGCTACAAGTTGATGGTACAATAAAGGGTTTTCAAATTGCCGAAAGGGATGTGTGCGATCGCTTCATCATCCCCGACAAACTTTATGGACGAGAAGCAGAAATAGAAACTCTACTGCAAGCATTTGAGCGAGTCAGCCTTGGTGCAACAGAAATGATGCTGGTAGCAGGTTTTTCTGG
>NZ_JBALDZ010000190.1:0-16823 GCF_036917155.1 Nostoc sp.
GCTTACTTGAATGTAGGCACAAGTGTTCCTCCGATTAACTTAGTAGACCTTACAGGTAAAAAACGAAATGTTGTATACAAACCAGCAAATAAGAAATAGTGAAGAATACGAAGAAATCACTGTCACTATAGGGCAGAAGGTGAAAGTCTGTTTAGGGAAACTTAACGGGGGTTCGAATCCCCCCCTCTCCGTTCTCATCAAACCTAAGCCTAAAAAACGTCGTTCAAAACCTTGATGATTGTGAAGAGTAGTTACTAAACATTGTCTAGATTGAATCTTTTTAGGCAATTTTCAATTGCTTTGTAACGTAATAATAAGGATTGTGGCTTATCCACAAAATACTGCTTAAGTTCTCTTTTAAGCAGTATTTTGTCAAGTGCGTAACTTTCTGCATGAATGCTACTAAAAGCTCGACTAAGACTGTGGAACCCACACAGAAACAGAACCAGCATCGCATCGAAAATCAGCCCAGCCTTCATCATTCGTTGTCACAGGTTCGCTGATATGTTCAGTAATATCAATGTAAGTGCTGTTGGGTTGCCCAACTTCCATCCACTTAGTCCCTTCTCCTCCATTACTCAGAACAACTGCCATACCGCCAGGATGTTCTTCATCTCCTAAGCGTGTCCAGGCGATTGTATTGGCGTGATCGAAGTAATCGTATTGGTCGCCATAGGCATAAGTTTGACGAGCGTGCAAAAATTTATCAATTATCCATTGATGACTATCGAGCCAAATCTCATGCTCATTGCCATCGCTGCCCGTATCCTTGTAATTAGCACCATAGTAATCCGCATAGAAGATACAGGGATAACCATCACTTCGCAGTAGAATCAACGCATAAGCCAACGGTTTAAACCAGCCTTCCACTACAGATTCCAATGACTGCAAGGGTTGAGAATCATGGTTGTCAACTAAGGTGACGGCTAAAGCAGGTTGCTGTTGCACCAATGTGTTATCAAATATCTGCCGCATATCGTAGTCATTGCCTTGTTTGCTGGCAGCGCTAAAGTTATAGTGCAATGGCGCATCAAACAACATCACATCGCCACCGGTGACGCTAATGAAATGGTGCAGCGCTTCAACTTCATAAGACCAATACTCACCGACGGCAAAAAGATCGCGACCAGCCTTTTGGCGACAGTGTTGCAGCCATTCTGGGAAAAAGCCAGCTCTAACGTGTTTAACCGCATCAAAACGAAAGCCATCTATATCAGTGGTTTCTACAAACCACTCACCCCAGCGATTCAACTCCTCGCGAACTTCTGGACTTTCCATATCCAAATCGCATCCCATGAGATAGTCGAAAGCGCCTTTTTCCAGGTCAACGTTGTCATCAAATTTTTTATCTTTGAATAGGTAAACTGCGTTCTCACCTTCATTGTAAACGTTGTAATCAACTGCGTCGAAGTGCCACCAGTGCCATTCCATATCAGAGTATTTGCCTTGGCGACCTGGAAAGGTAAAGTGAGTCCACACTTTAATTGTCTGCATCTCACCGATGGGCTGGTTGCGATCGTCTGGACTATAGGGCGTTGCTTCCACCTCTTCGGGTTCGTCTGCACCTAACTTGTGGTTAAGGACAACATCAGCATATACTCGAATGCCAGCAGCTTTTGCCGCCTTAACAGCAGCGATATACTCGTCTTTTGTGCCGTACTTTGTCCGAACCGAGCCTTTCTGGTCAAACTCGCCTAGATCGTACATATCATAGACTCCGTAGCCGACATCGTAGCCACCCCCTGTTCCTTTGTAAGCTGGGGGTAACCAAACAGATGTAACACCTGCATCAGCTAACTCTTTGACTTTCTCTTTAAACTCATTCCAAAGATTGCCATCTGGAGGGATATACCAATGGAAGTACTGCATCATTACACCATTCAGTTGAGCCATGTCCATCCCTCTAGTAAAACTTACGATAAATTGTGATTTCCGACACAAAGAGTGTACATTAAGTTTTATTTTTTGTCTTTCAATAGAAACAAAAGTCTACTAAAAACTGGGATCAACTCATATTGTTTTCTTCTGTGGATGACAGTTCTTCAGCCAGGTTTTTCTGGAGTGCTTCCAATACTGCGATCGGGTCAGCCGGTTCCTGCATCAATTTCGCTTCCGAATCATGCCGATTTATCACATTAGGCAAATCGGTACGGAGTTCTTCTAATAGAGCAATAATCTTGGCAATTTTTTGCTCTGAGAGCAGGTTAAGCTGTAGCATCAATTGCGCCCGTTGTTCGGCAAAGTTTTCTTGGCGAGTTTGTCGTACCAGTACTCCGGTTGAGATCACCAATGACGCTGCGTCTAAGCCTTGACCTGACCAGCTAAACAAGGGTAGGTTGAATGGCAAAAAGCGATCGAAAAAACTGCTAAAAATCCAGATAGCTAGTATGACTAGCAAACTATACATAAATATCGATCGCCCAAAGAATGTAGCGATCGCTTCTAGTATTCGCTGGTGGACGGGAATATCTCGAACTTCCTGGGTATGAAGTGAAATAATCGCTTCAATGTTTTTTGCAATCGGGTCTGGTAATGGAGCCGTGATCACTTGATTTCGAGAAGCTTTCTCTTTGATTTTGTTAGTACCTGAACTGAAGTGTCTGTTCGCTGTGTAGTCTGCGTTATCGGTCATGCACCAACTCCTGAATCTGGATGTTACCGAAAAATCGGGTTTAAAGCCCCGTCGTTCTATGACGGCTTTGTATTTGGCAATCGCTTAATATAATCACGCAAAATTTCAGCCGGAGTAACCTGCTTAAACTCGGAATAAGCTTTAAGCTTTGCCCACTCCTCATCTGAAAACCTAAGATTGTATACTTTTGGTCTATTCATTTGTAGCCTGTATGTGCTACACTAATTCTAGCAGGAAAGGTAATCAACCTGTCTAAAAACCTTGTTGTCGAAAGACACCTGAACCTTCTCCCAAGGGGAGACGCTACGCGAAGACAATTAAATCTATGCGGTTCTACTGCATTGTTCTAGTTTCCTCCTAGCAGTAGGTAAAAGATTTATACCGAGCGTGACGACTCAGAATTTTGAGACTATTTGTTTCAAACTAACAGGACTTGCACGGCAGTTGCAACAAGAGTGGAGAGTCCCACCTCTGGGCTAGGTAACGCAAGGAACTTAGTTTAAGTGGTCTCGTTGAACCAAGAATCCCCGTCGATTTATCGCGGGGAGTGTCAATCGATTATTGCTTATCTTCTACCGACGATGGCGTTTTACCATACTGAGTGCTGAGTGCTGAATTTTGAAGTTGAGTACTCAGTACTTTCGCAGTATGCTAAAAGCCCCGCCCCTCTCTGCGAGACGCACTCGCGTTTGTGGGCGGAATCCTTTCTTTTCAGGAGGAGGTTGATACCCCACCCGCAAGTGGCGTGGTCTTTTTACTCAGCACGGGCTAAACCTTAGCTATCCGCTAACAGCACTTTTTACTCAGCACTCTTCATCCCACCGTAGGCGATCGCATCCCAATACTGCTCGATTATTTAGATTTAAAACTAGAAAAATTAAATATGATTTCCAAATAAATCGACTTTAGGGGCATACATCTGTACGCCCCTAATAGGTATTTCGTAAAACCAAGGTATTGAGTTCTAAGGCACCTCAATGGGAATCAAAGCATTTTCTGGCAAGTAATTGGAAAAACGCCCTTCATCTGCAAGCACCACAATCAGGCGCAGAGAATAATCTGGCGGAACTTGCAAGTCTGCCCACGGTACTGCCAACTCTAAACAACTATTTATTGCTACTTGAGCGCGACTAAAACGGGGCTGCCATTGATAATTGTCTCCAGCTTCCCGAAACTGAATCGATTGCGTCAGCAAGTTAACTTCTAAAAGGTGGTGGAAAAGATAATTAAGTGGGGCTGCATCTGGTACATCTGCTAAGGGGACTGGGCTATTGACCATTGTTTTTTCTGGATAGAACCACAGTAAATTCAACTCTGTTGGCAAATCCCGCCCTGGTGCAGCGCCATTTTTAAAGTCCAGCCGCAAATAGAAATTTAAGTGATCGACCCCATACCAAAGTCGCTGGATGACGCTGCTATTGTGCATCGTCCCCCGCGCCCTACCAATTTCTATACGTCCAGCTTTGTCCCAATCTTGCTCATCACCCTTACCATCGATAACAGGATGAATAAACCCTTGTGGAGCGTGGTTTGCCTGTGCTTCATGGATTTCTACTGGTTGTTTAAGATAGGGTGGTACAGGTTCATTCAATGCTTTGTAAATACCAAACAAATGTTCTCGAAATAACTGGTCAAAGATGGCATCTTGATTTGACGAGTGTCCTGCACCAAACCACCAAAACCAGTCAGAACCCTCTGCGGCATACAAAGCTTCCCACGCTTCGGGGTTATTTTCTTCTGTCGCTTCGGGATGACTTGCCAGCATTTTTCTTGCTTCTGTCAAATAATCCCAAGCACGATTTTTGGCGGGATCGCCGATCCAAGTGGTGAAACTGCCATCTACCCAAGAACCACTATGTAGTTGTCCTCCGGGGATGGTAGCTGTGGCTGGAAATTCTTCGAGAAATTCGGAGACAGTAACGAGTTTGAGGCGGGGTTCATCGCTCAAACTTTGATACAAAGCTTCTAGAAAGGGTTTGCCATCTTGGGGATAAAATTCCCAGCAATTCTCCCCATCCAAAGCGATGGTAACTAGCCAAGGTTGTTCACTTTGACTATCTCTTTGCATTTTAGCGATCGCTTGTAAATGTCCCACTAAATCTGCTGCTGCCTGTTTTGCTGGCATTGCACTATAAGTAAAGCCAATCAAATCTGATAATCTGTGGTCGCGAAACACGATTGACAAGTCACCCTCAGCAGTTTGCAGGCGATAGGGCCGGTACAACAATTCTGGTTGCTGCACATTCCCCGCCCCATCCCGATGAAAAAAGTGTTTCAGCGTCCACCCTAAGACGGCTTCATCTGAGCATATCCACTTAAAACCTTGGTTAATAATATGTGGAAGTACTGCCGGACTTACTGACTGTTCCGAAGGCCACAAACCACGAGGGATCTGTCCAAAGCGTTCTTGATAAAAGTTCCAAGCTTTCTGCAAGTGGCGGGGAATATCTTCTGTCCACTGAAAGCGTTGCTTTGGTAGTGTCATATTGGGCACAGCTACTCGCCCAGAGTTAGTATCAGCTAGTAAGGGTAAAATTGGGTGAGTGTAAGGCGTGGTGGTAACTTCTAGCTGCCCCGCCTCCTGCATTTTCCGATGTTGGGGGATAATGCGGCTAAGAATTTCTCGCTGTTTGGAATAAATGCGCTGGCGATCGCTTAAAGTAAAATTCCGTCCCTGTTTTAACCAAGCAGCAATTTCTGGGTCATCCCAAAACAGCGGATCGATCCAAGCCAAATTGTGCCAAGCTAGCAAATCGCCATAATCTGGCAATTCCCAATTTGCTAAACACCAAGCTTGCCCTTTTTCCTGCCTTTGGTAGTACAACTGGGCATAGCGGGGATGGGGGTCAATCAAGGTATGGTGATTGGCATCAAAAAAGTGTTGGATGATGAATTCCCGCTGTTGCTGAGTGAGTTGTTCATCTGGTGTCAAGCTGGCTGTGAGGTAAGGGTCAAAGGCAGTGCCAGCAATATAATCTTCTAGTTGCAATATTAGCGATGGAACTAAGTTCACCGTTTGGTGTAGCTTAGGATACTGTTCTAAGAGTAATACCAAATCTAAATAATCTTTAGTTCCATGTAAACGTACCCAAGGTAGACGGTAGTGCTGACTCGGAGATAGCGAAACGCCGCTGCCAGGAGATTTGTACAGCGGCTGATGTTGATGCCAGATAAAAGCAATGTAGAGAGGATGGGACATAGCAATAGTTAGGAGTTAAGAATGAGGAGTTAGGAGTTAATTGAAAACTCATAACTCCTAACTCCTAACTCCTAACTTTTACACCACTTGCTCAATTTCTGCAATTTCGGGAATCATTTCCTTAAGACGGCGCTCAATACCCATTCTTAGGGTCATTGCAGAACTGGGACAAGAACCACAAGCACCTTGCAGCCGCAGTTTTACAATAGGCCCATCGAGTTCTACGAGTTCCACATTGCCGCCATCAGACATAAGATAAGGGCGCATTTCATCTAAAACTGTTTCAACGTTGTCAATTGTGAGTTCCATAGTTTAGACCTGCTAAGTTAGGGATGGGCATTGGGCAAAACAGTTCCGAGTTCCGAGTTCCCAGTCCTGAGTAAAGAAATGAGATTCCCCACTCAGCACTCAGCACTCATTACTCGGCACTCTTGAGGGGCATTGGGCAAAACAGTTCCGAGTTCCGAGTTCCCAGTCCTGAGTAAAGAAATGAGATTCCCCACTCAGCACTCAGCACTCATTACTCGGCACTCTTGAGGGGCATTGGGCATTGGGCATTGAATAATCATGATCCCTTGACCAGATGCGCCGTGACTCATTTACCATTATCCAAAATTTTATTTTTCAGCTTTGTTAAATCGATCCTAAATCTAATTGCCGCTAGATTGTCAGGTGTCAGTTTTTAATGACTTTTGACTAAACCACTGCTGATTTTAGCAACTTGACATTAGATTAGCTGAATAATTTGTAGTGCAAGCCCTCCTATTTTACTTTAGCCTTTAAAATACTGAAGAGAACGCAAGGAGGTGAGGACAAGGAAGGTTTTTCCCAATACCCCTCAAGAGTGCTGTACATGGATAGCGGGGCGTTGAGCCAGTAATGAGTGGTGAGTGGGGAATCTCATTTCTTTACTCAGGACTGGGTACTGGCTCAACACCCCGCTACTGCTAATGTAACTCGGAACTGTTTTGCCCTATGCACAATATGGTTATTAAATAATAATTGTTAAAAAAATCTAAAATTTAAAACTCAAAACCCAGTACTGGTAATGTTCCAAATGACCAATGACTAACTTAGCACGGGCCAAACGCCCCGCTATCGCTAACAGCACCACTTGTTGAGTCGCTATCATTAGATGAAACCATGACTGGTTGTTGGTATAGTGGCACGGTGAATGTGACTGTTGAGCCAAGTCCTTCACCCAAACTATAAAAATGTACCTCGCCACCCATTGCCTCTACTAGCTTCTGGGATATTGCCAGTCCCAAACCTGTACCGCCGTACTGGCGAGTGCGGGAGCCATCCACCTGAGAGAATAATTGAAATAGTTTATCTTGTTTGTCTAAAGAAACACCGATGCCGGTGTCTGCTACACGTACTCTCACCATGCCAGGAAATTGCTGATCTTGAAAGTTCGCTTTTTTGAGTACTAAATCGGCGCTGACGGTAACGCCACCCTCATGGGTAAATTTGATGGCATTACCTACCAAATTGAGCATCACTTGTAGTAACCGTTGGTAGTTGCTTTGGACAATGATTTCATCTGAGGTTGCTGGCATTTGCATCCGAAAGCTGAGGTTTCTTATTTCTGCTTGGGGACGCATGAAACTTTCGACATCACTGAATAACTCATCTAGTTTGACTGGAGCGTAAGCTAGCTCCATTTTGCCAGCTTCGATTTTGGCAATGTCCAAAATGTCGTTGATGATATTCAGCAAATGTATCGATAAGTGATGAGCTTCTGCCAAAAACTGGTTTTGTTCTTCTGGGTCATCTGCCATCCCTTCCAAAATCAGCTTTAAAAAGCCAATCATCCCGTTGAGGGGGGTACGAATTTCATGGGATACATTGGCCAGAAACTCACTTTTGAGGCGGGAAGCTTCTTCGGCTTTTTGACGAGCTATTTCTAATTCTTCATATAAAGTAGCATGTGCGATCGCAGTTCCCAATTGATCTGCTGCTTCTTTCGCTAGTTCTAATTCCGATTCTGTTAACGTGTAGCATTCATCCTGCCAATTCAAGGCAATCAATCCATTGGCTTGGTCTTGATAGCAAGTCGCAACCACCAAAGTTTTCTGCCGCCCAGACCCCATATATCCAGGTACTTCCATCACAACTGGTTCTAAGGTTGCCAAGGCTTGAGCAAAGGCAGGCTCAGAAGGTATATCTATGTCTGAGCCAAGCATTGATTTGAGTTGTGGTTGGCGATACTCAGCCTTCACCTGCACTTTTGAGCTTGAGGGCTGATAAGGACAAATAATGCAGCGTTCTAGCCGCAGCGCTTTCCCCAAACTGTCAACTGTTTGCTGCCAAATAATATTTAAATCTAATGTCCGACGAATATTTCTGGTAATACGATTTACCAGTTTTTGGTGTTGCTGTGAACGTAGAGCCAACTCTATTTGTGTGGGCGTTTTTGATGCCACACGCGCTTGTTTTTTGTTGAGTGTCGCTTGTACTAAGCGTCCCATCACTAAGACTGTAGTGGCAGTGGTTCCCAAACTCGGCATAATCGGACTAATCACTAAGTCCAACTCAAATAATTCCTGGTGGTAGCTAAACCAACATTGAAACCTTTCTGGCACCAAACTTGTCAAAATTCGGTGCAATCGTTCCAAATAAGTAACCTTATCCACTGGGGCAAAGGTTTGGGTCTGGTTCAGAGCATCAACTATTTTTTCAGTATTTAATCCCAGGAGTTCGCTGTACTGCCAACAAAAGGTCAGATAGCGCCCTGCCCCATCTTGCGTATACACCAACTCGGCTCCTAGAGTTGGTAATAAGCCATCAGTCTTACTGGTAATAGATTCCAGATTTTGGGAAAATACATTCGGCAATTGGGAATTGGCAGTAATAGTCATTAATTGAGTTGGATAGACAAAGGGTATCCGACCGTAATTTTACTAAAGCCGCTCAAATTTATGCATAAATTTTTACAGCTTTTTTGTGTTTGATTGGGTATTTTTTGTTGTTCTGGAAACCAGATTGGTAAACTTTACTTTTTTTTTATTTCCATTGACATCTGAATGATGGTGTCAATCGTTCCATTCACCGCGAGGAGGAACAGGAGTACGCACAGGTGTGCGCGTTAGTTCGTCATCTCTGAGGATTTCACCCCGCAACCATTGGCGAATCGCCACTTCAATCACTTTACTTGGGTCATTCGTAAGATGCTGAATTTGCTCTAGCAACTCTGAGTCCAAGCGGACAGCAATTTCTACCTTATCGGTTTGTGTGTTTCCCGCTTCGGTAGTTTTTTCTTGCATATTCATAGGTTTATATACTCTGAATTCTCTGAATTGGTTTTGTCTAAAGCTTTGTAAAGTAGTTATACTCATCATTTGGGCTAATTTACTAAAAAATCTTTAAGGGCACATTTAAATAGTTCCCTGAAATAGCACCAAAGTAACAGCTTAAAGTTTCAAATCGCATTTTTCATATAACTGACTAGACAATTGACTTTAGATGTTTTGCTGATAAATCAGTGATTCTGAGCAATTACAGGTCGCAATTGCTCGCGATCGCTACATGATCCCTACATGTACTTATTTACATTTATTGTACGCTCCTAGCTGTTGAATACTAGCAGCGACAAATAGACTTTCATAATATTCTTAAAAGTCCACCTATTGAGATCGAAAGTTAAAGATGGGGTGAAGGGGGCAGGGTATTGGGGATTGGGGACTGGGGATTAGGGACTAGGGACTGGGGATTGGGGACTGGGGATTGGGTATTGGGGATTGGGGACTAGGGACTGGGTATTGGGTACTGAGTATTTATTGAGTTAGGAAAACTCTTTCCTAGTCCCTAATCCCCAATCCCTAATCCCTAGTCCCTAATCCCCAGTCCCCAGTCCCTAGTCCCCAGCCCCCAATCCCCAGTCCTCACTAAAAGCGGAGCGTCTTGGCTAAGAAAGCATTAAAATACATTAAGTAAATTGCTCTTTTAACTTTGGTTGCTGCTAAGGCAAAGATAGTATATGACTGACGTTCCCGCAGTTCGCATTCGCAATTTTTGTATTATTGCTCACATCGACCACGGGAAATCAACCCTCGCCGATCGCTTGCTACAAGCTACTGGTACTGTTGAAGACCGACAGATGAAGGAACAGTTTCTCGATAACATGGATCTGGAACGGGAGCGCGGCATTACGATTAAGCTGCAAGCTGCCCGGATGAATTACACAGCTAAGGATGGTCAGCAGTATGTACTGAATTTAATTGACACTCCGGGACATGTGGATTTCTCGTATGAAGTCTCTCGCTCTCTTGTTGCTTGTGAAGGAGCGCTATTGGTAGTAGATGCGTCCCAAGGTGTGGAAGCACAAACTTTGGCGAATGTATATTTAGCGTTAGAGAGCAACCTGGAAATTATTCCGGTTTTGAATAAAATCGATTTGCCGGGGGCTGAACCAGAACGGGTAATTGGCGAAATTGAAGAAATTATCGGTCTAGATTGTAGTGGGGCGATTCTGGCTTCTGCTAAAGAAGGAATTGGGATTGATGAGATTTTAGAAGCAGTTGTTGAACGGATACCGCCACCGCCCAATACGATAAATGAACGCTTACGAGCGTTAATATTTGATAGCTATTACGATAGTTACCGGGGAGTAATTGTCTATTTCCGAGTGATGGATGGCACCGTGAAAAAAGGCGATCGCATCCATTTAATGGCATCCGGTAAAGAATTTGAAATTGATGAGTTGGGTGTCCTTTCTCCGACTCAAAAGCAAGTTGATGAACTGCACGCTGGGGAAGTAGGCTATTTGGGAGCGTCAATTAAAGCTGTCGCTGATGCACGGGTAGGAGACACAATTACCCTCAGTAAGGCGAAAGCGGAGACACCCTTACCAGGTTACGCAGAAGCGAACCCAATGGTTTTTTGCGGGATGTTCCCCATTGATGCCGATCAATTTGAAGATTTGCGGGAAGCCTTGGAAAAGCTGGAACTCAACGATGCAGCGCTACATTACGAACCAGAAACTTCCAGCGCGATGGGTTTTGGCTTCCGTTGTGGGTTCTTGGGTTTGCTGCACATGGAAATCGTTCAGGAACGCCTAGAGCGAGAGTATAACCTAGATTTAATCATTACAGCCCCCTCGGTGGTTTATAAGGTGATTACCCTGAAAGGTGAGGAACTGTACATCGATAATCCTAGCCGCTTACCTTCTCCCAACGATCGCGAAAGAATTGAAGAACCTTACGTCCAAGTAGAGATGATTACGCCAGAAACTTATGTTGGCAGCTTGATGGAGTTGTCACAAAATCGCCGTGGCATCTTCAAAGATATGAAATATCTCACCCAAGGACGAACCACACTTACTTATGAGCTACCTTTGGCGGAAGTTGTAACTGACTTCTTTGATCAGATGAAATCGCGATCGCGCGGTTATGCCAGTATGGAATATCACATTATCGGCTACCGTGAAAATCCTTTGGTGAAGCTGGATATCATGATTAACGGCGATCCTGTAGATTCCTTGGCGATGATTGTGCATCGAGATAAAGCTTACAATGTCGGGCGGGCAATGGCAGAAAAACTCAAAGAACTAATTCCCCGTCATCAATTCAAAGTGCCAATTCAGGCATCTATTGGTAGTAAAGTTATTGCCAGCGAACATATCCCGGCTTTGCGGAAAGATGTACTCGCCAAGTGCTATGGTGGTGACATTAGTCGGAAGAAGAAACTTTTACAGAAGCAAGCAAAAGGTAAAAAACGGATGAAATCTGTAGGTACTGTAGATGTACCCCAAGAAGCCTTTATGGCAGTACTGCGGTTAGATCAAAACTAATAGGAGTTAGGAGTCAGGAGTCAGGAGTCAGAATGAATTTGAGTCCGAGTGGCGGATATCGCTAGGCAAAGCGAGTCCGCGTACTCCTGCAAAGAACCAAGCTAGTACCGCAAGGCGGAAGTCAAAAGAATTGTATTCCAAGCTCTTACACTATTTGAAATGGTCTGTTTATTTACGCCGTGCTGTACTAGCAAGAGCGTCTAAATCTACTATTTTCAGTCCCCCACCAAATTTTTTATTCTGTATTCTTCTTCAAGATTTATTAATTTTCATTACAAAAGCCTCAAATGAGTTCCAGCCTGCTGTTGGCAGGTTTAACCATTCTTGAGTGTGCCTCTAGTGCGGGATTTCTAACAGAAAAAATGATAATTTATTGTAGAAATTCAAAACATCATGAGTCGCAAGCAGGGCCAAGAACAACTCTCTGAGGCAGAGCAAAAGTATCGCACTCTGGTAGAACAAATTCCCGGCGTTGTTTATGTCTCACCGATTAATAACACTACTAAAGAAGCTTATATTAGTCCACAACTGCAACAATTATTAGGCATTGCCCCCGAAGATTGGAATTTTGGTTTCTTCAAAAGTTGGTTAGATTTCACTCATTCAGACGATCGCGATCGCTTTTGGCAAGCTGTAAACACTACAATTGACACCGGAGAGCCTTTGAGTGTCGAGTATCGGATGATCAGGTGCGATAGCAGAACAATTTGGGTACGAAACCAAGCCAATCTCGTTTTATGTGCCGATGGACAAACTCAGCTGCTTCAGGGTTTAGTGTTTGATATTAGCGAACACAAACAAGCAGAAGTCGCACTACAAGAGAGCGAAGCGCGTTATCGTGCCATACTTGAAAACCAAACGGAACTGATTGCTAGATGCTTGCCCGATGGCACTATTACCTACGTTAATGAAGCTTTTTGTCGATTTTTTGGACTGAAGCGAGAAGAGATTATCGCCCAACACTACGAACCTCTTGTGTTTGAAGAAGATCGGGAACGTGTGTTTAATTTGGTAAATTCCATTAGTTTAGAAAATCCCGTGATTACCCTTGAAAATCGGGCCATAACTTGCCAAGGGATACGGTGGACACAGTGGATTGTTCGTGGGATATTTGATGACCAAGGGATGATTGTAAAACTTCAATATATCGCTAAACAGCAAGGGCGCGATCGAGTTCATGCTGTTTGCGTCGTTACTCCTTCGTGAACCCTGGTTGCAAAACGAGCAATAGTCCTAATTACAAATTACAAATTACGAATTACGAATTACGAATTAGTATCATATTGCTTCCTATCCTTAGCCTACAGTTGATAACCTTTAATAAAATCACTGTTAAAAAATCTAAAAATTTTAGTAAAAGTACTCACTGCATTCGCTAGACCTGTATTTTTAGGTAAATGTAGTTGTTTAGATATTAGATATTTGTAATGTGTCGGGGAGTCTAGTAGATGAAGATACTGGTATTGAGTTGGGAGTTTCCACCAAGAATTATTGGGGGAATTGCGCGACATGTAGCGGAATTGTACCCGGAACTGGTAAAGCTAGGACATGATATCCACCTGATTACAGCGGAGTTTGGTCAGGCATCGATGTATGAGGTAGTTGAGGGAGTAAAAGTACATCGAGTGCCAGTAGCACATAGTAACGACTTTTTCCACTGGGTAATCAATCTCAACCTGAGTATGGGAGATCACGGTGGTAAGTTAATTTTGGAGGAAGGGCCCTTTGATTTAATTCATGCCCATGATTGGTTAGTCGGAGACGCTGCGATCGCTCTTAAGCATAATTTTAAAATACCACTAATTGCCACAATTCATGCTACAGAATACGGACGCTATAACGGTATTCACACAGACATCCAAGGCTATATAAATGGCAAAGAAACCTTGCTGGCTTACAACGCTTGGCGGATTATTGTTTGTAGCGACTATATGCGCCAAGAAGTAGAACGAGCGCTACATAGTCCTTGGGATAAAATCGATGTTATTTATAACGGTATCCGAGCCGAAAAGAAACAGCATCACGTAGATTTTCACGCTCTAGATTTTCGCCGCCAATTTGCCACCGATAATGAGAAAATCGTTTATTACCTCGGTCGCATGACCTACGAAAAAGGTGTACCTATATTGCTCAATGCCGCACCTAAGATACTTTCAGAAATGGGAGGTAATGTTAAATTTGTGATCGTTGGTGGCGGCAATACTGACCATCTTAAACGCCAAGCCTGGGATCTGGGAATTTGGCATCATTGCTATTTTACCGGTTTTCTCTCCGATGAATACTTAGATAAATTTCAAACTGTCGCTGACTGTGCCGTTTTTCCGAGTCTGTATGAACCCTTTGGAATTGTGGCTTTAGAGAGCTTTGCTTCTCGTGTTCCTGTAGTAGTTTCTGATACTGGTGGTTTTCCTGAAGTAGTGCAACATACCAAAACAGGTATTGTAACTTGGGTGAACAATCCCGATTCTTTAGCTTGGGGAATTTTGGAAGTGTTGAAAAATCCAGGTTATCGCCAATGGCTGGTAGATAATGCTTATGAAGATTTAGAACGCCGCTTTAGCTGGCCAAAACTAGCCAGACAAACCGATCGAGTTTATCAGCAAGTTGTGCAAGAGCGATCGCAAATAGCTTGGTAAGACAAATCCCCGACTTCTTGAAGAAGTCGGGGATCTAATAAAGCAATGTAGATATTTTGGCACAGTAGCGCAGAGAATTAATGATCACTCTGCGCTATTTTGCGTTAAAAAACAGTACAAGACCTGTACGCTGGAAATTTTACCCTCACTAGTGCGACAGTTAAGCTAAGGCACATCTAGATTGCACATTTTTTGTCAAGACTGTCATTTGTTATTGATTATTTACAAAGATTGACTGATAAATGACTAGTAACAAAGGACGAATTTCACGAATAATAAGCAATTAAAATGCGTCACAGCCTAGCAATAATTGCAGTTTGCTCTAGAAGCTTAGTATGACAAAGGCATTCCCAAGCATAGCAAGGCGCTTGAAAAATATAGGAATCAAGTTGTTGAAGATGGGAACCTTCCTAATAACCCGTTTTATCGAAAACTGGAAACGCTACTTCCTGGGTGACACTGTTGATGTCCGCCCCTCTCCCTCCTTTGATGTCCGTCCTTCCTTAGGGGGGCCAGTTCTGAGTTTGGGTGGGGGTGGCCCCGATGTCGATGATGCTATCCAGTGGATGATTAACCAAGTTCGGGGAAGTAGTAACTCCAACAGCAAAGTTAATGTTGTAGTTATCCGCACGAGTGGTAATCACGATTACAATCGGCTCATTTATGCCATGAAGGGCGTAAACTTTGTAGAAACTCTTGTGGTTAGCAGTAGACAAGAAGCAAACAAATCCGAGATTTTTGAAAAAGTCCGAAATGCTGATGTAGTTTTCTTTGCTGGCGGCGACCAATGTCAGTATATCCGCAACTGGAAAGATACCAAGCTTGAAACCGCCGTTAAGTCAGTTTACCTGAAGGGAGGTGGTGTCGGTGGCACTAGTGCGGGTGCAATGATCCAAAGTGATTGTGTCTATGATGCTTGCGCTTCTTCCGAAAAAGGCATCGAAACTAGAGACGCACTCGAAGATCCCTACCGAGACATTACTTTTACTTACAACTTTTTTAATTGGAGTAATTTGAAGGGAACTATTGTAGATACACACTTTGACAGACGGGAAAGAATGGGTCGAATTATGACTTTCATTGCCCGTCAAATTAAGGATGGTGTATCTAGCAGTGTTTTAGGTATAGCGGTTAGTGAAAGTACATCTGTTCTTGTGGATAAAAACGGTTTGGTGAAAGTTATGGGTAGGGGTGCAGCGTACTTTGTACTTGGCAATCATCAGCCGGAAGTATGCGAACCCCGAAAGCCTTTGACCTTTTCCAATTACAAAATTTGGAAAGTTCGCAGTGGCGACACCTTTAACTTGAGAAACAGACCAACCTCTGGGTACTATCTCAGGAGTGTTAAAAGGGGACGGATTGATTCAAATCCCTATTGAGTGGGAGTGGGGGGATGAGGGGGAAGTTTTTCCCCTCTGCACCTCTCTGCCTCTTGCGCCCAATTCCCAATCCCCCTACTTTCACTCTAGTAATTTAGGCGGGAAAGGAATCGGCATTAAAGCTTGGCACTCAGGGCATGAGACAAGTAAGCGTAAAGTTTCAAAATAATTTACTACCTTCCCACAGGCAGCTTTAACAAATTCCTTCCCGTCCCATCTACCAGATAAAAAATGGTTTTCTGATTTGGGCATAATCTCCATTTTGTCACTTAAAATTTAACTTCTATCGGCTCAAAGCTATGCCCTGCAAGCCGATATCCTCTTTCTGTGGTAGCTACCCAGACATTGATAAATTCGTGATTGCTGTAATCGCTGTAATAGCTAACTACCCATTGGCTCTCATCCTCATCCCAATTAATGCCAATGATTTCAAACTCTGGGCATTCATGCTCGTGAAGAAATTCATTTGCTTTATCAGCAATTTTTGAAAGTTCTTCATAACGGCTAGAATCAATACTCATCCCTCTGTCCATAGCGATAGTTAGCGCTTTCCATACGTCTAATCTCCGCGAAAAATTCCCGCATCAATTCTTTGTCATTGCCATAATGCTTAATGCACCTGGGGTTTTTGCACCATAGCCAGTG
Organism: Nostoc sp.; assembly: GCF_036917155.1. Classification (GTDB taxonomy): domain Bacteria; phylum Cyanobacteriota; class Cyanobacteriia; order Cyanobacteriales; family Nostocaceae; genus Nostoc. The sequence continues at coordinate 16,283 of NZ_JBALDZ010000190.1, forward strand.
TAAATCGTCGTCGCTCCAAGTTTCAGATCCGCACTTCTCACACGTCATAATTCCCAAAGGTAAACAGCGCTGATGGACTGTTACAAATTCTGTGTAAGCAGACAATAATACAAGCGGCTACAAACACATCTGGCGGTAGTTTTTGAAAACCCAGGCAATACCCCTCTGTCAAAATTCTATAAATTGTTTTAGGCGAGAGGATACGCGATACCCGGTCGATAGCTGCATGGTAAGGGCTATCAAATTGTTTAAATTGCATTGGTCGTAATTCCCTTTTTGTCACATTTGATTAGTCCACTGGACTTTGATTGGTGTCCACTGGGCTGTGGACTTTTACCAATTCTCTAAACAGTAACCTTGCTCCTTTGGCTGCAACGCGATTCCTGACAAGCTTCACAGGACGACCCGCAGCTTTTTCAGTGTCTAACTGTTCACCCAAAGTTTTCCCAATATCATTTTTGAGGCGCGATCGCTTCGGTTCAATGCGAGTAAAAACCCACTGCCAGAGTGACTTACGACACAAGTCTGAACCGCCCACTAC
>NZ_JBALDZ010000191.1:0-1796 GCF_036917155.1 Nostoc sp.
TTCTCTGAACTCTTGTCGTTTCGCAATCAATACACCATCGCCAAAAATCTTAACCATCCGGGAATTATTCAAACTTATAGCCTAGAACCATACCAAAATGGCTATGCGCTGGTGATGGAAGACTTTGGGGGCATATCCCTTAAGGATTTTGCCAAGGTAGAGAGGTTACATATAACGTCTCTAAAGGAATTTTTGCTCTCTGCTATATCTCTGTGTAACACATTAGATATTGTCATTCGTCATCGCATTATTCATAAAGATATTAAACCCAGTAATATTTTAATTAATCCCGAAACCAAACAAGTTAAATTAATTGACTTCAGTATTGCATCTTTGCTACCAAGAGAAACCCAAGAAATTCAAAATGCTAACGCTCTAGAAGGCACACTTGCTTATCTTTCACCAGAGCAAACTGGCAGGATGAACCGGGGAATTGATTACCGCAGTGACTTCTACTCATTAGGTGTCACATTTTATGAATTACTCACAGGACAATTACCATTTGTCTCAGATGATCCGATGGAATTGGTGCATTGTCATCTTGCCAAAAATCCTATTGCCGTACATCATCACAATCCCAATATTCCCTTAGTTTTATCTGAAATCATCAGTAAGTTAATGGCGAAGAATGCCGAAGATCGCTATCAGAGTGCCTTGGGAATCAAGCATGATTTAGAAATTTGTCTAAGTCAATTACAAGCCACCGGAAATATTGAATATTTTACATTAGGAGAGCGAGATATTAGCGATCGCTTCCTCATTCCCGAAAAACTCTACGGCAGAGAAACCGAAGTATTAACCCTCCTCAAAGCATTTGAAAAAGTGAGCCTTGGGACAACAGAAATGATGTTGGTAGCAGGTTTTTCTGGGATTGGGAAAACTGCCGTTGTCAATGAAGTTCATAAACCCATTGTCCGGCAACGCGGTTATTTTATTAAAGGGAAATATGACCAATTCCAGCGCAATATTCCCTTTTCGGCATTTGTGCAAGCATTCCGAGATTTAATGGGGCAATTGCTTTCAGAATCAGATGCACAACTACAAGCCTGGAAAACCAAAATTCTCGAAGCCGTTGGCGACAATGGACAAGTCTTGATTGACGTAATTCCAGAACTAGAACGCATTATTGGTACTCAACCTCCAGCTATAGAACTATCAGGGAGTGCTGCCGAAACCCGCTTTAATCTGCTGATGCAGAAATTTGTGCAAATCTTCACAAGTGTTGAACATCCCTTAGTGATGTTTTTAGATGATTTGCAATGGGCAGATTCCGCATCGCTAAAATTGCTGCAATTATTGATGTCACAAACAGGACATTTATTAATCTTGGGTGCATATCGGGATAATGAAGTCTCACCGGTTCACCCATTCATCCTGACTGTAGATGAGATCGTCAAAACTGGGGCAGTAGTCAATAGGATTGTCCTGCAACCGTTAAGCGAACCAGATATGAATCAGTTGGTGGCAGATACCCTGAATTGCGAATTATTGCTAGCCCAACCTTTGACAAAATTAGTCTATCAAAAAACTCATGGTAATCCTTTTTTTGCTACCCAATTTCTCAAGGCATTAAATGACGATCATCTAATTACCTTTGACCCCCCTCAATCCCCCACCACCCTTGGGAGGGGGGTACAAGGGGGGTGGCAGTGTGATATTGCCCAAGTCAGAGCCTTAGCAATTACTGATGATGTGGTGGAGTTTATGGCACTGCAATTGCAGAAATTGCCGAACCAGACTCAGAATGTTCTCAAACTAGCAGCTTGTATTGGAGCGCAGTTTGATTTGAATACGCT
>NZ_JBALDZ010000192.1:0-6144 GCF_036917155.1 Nostoc sp.
TCCCTGCTCCCTGCTCCCTGCTCCCTGCTCCCTGCTCCCTGCTCCCTGCTCCCTGCTCCCTGCTCCCTGCTCCCTGCTCCCTGCTCCCTGCTCCCCAGTCCCCAATTCCAAATCAACTCACTGGAACTTCCAGAGGCAGTTTTAATACATTGGCGACCGCAGCAATCAATTTATTAGGGTCAATTGGCTTAGATAAATGCTGCTGAAACCCTGCTGAAAGTGCTTCCAAGTGGTCTTCTTCTCGCGTGTATGCTGTTAACGCGATCGCAGGGATGCGTCCGCCTTTTTCTGGTTCTAAAGAGCGTAGTTTCCGAATTAGTGTATAACCATCTTGCTCTGACATGCCGATGTCGCTAATCAGGATATCTGGTTTTGCCTGCTCAAGTACTGCTAGGGCTTCATCAACTGATCCTACCGCAGTAGCAAAAGCCCCATACTCCTCAAACATAAAACTGAGAAAGTTACGGGTATCTGTCTCATCATCTACAACTAAAACTCTTAATCCAGCAAGAGGCGTAGATGCTGGGGAGGAAATTTTTCCTGTTACTTCCCTATTTTCCCTATTGTCTTGTAGCAATGGTAGTCTCACCGTAAAGGTTGCTCCTTGTCCACTACCTGAACTTTGGGCAAATATTGTACCCTTGTGCAGTTCCACTAGATGACGGACGATCGCTAATCCTAGTCCTAAGCCATTGTGCGATCGCGTTGTGGTACTGTCTGCTTGGCGAAAACGCTCAAATACTTTGGGTAAAAACTCGGAACTTATACCAATGCCTGTATCGATAACTTGAATTTGAGCATATTGGGATTTGGGATTTGGAATTTTGGATCTTAGATTACCGTTTTCATCAGTGTTTGAAGAGTCTAAATTTTCACTATCAGCTCCCAATCCAAAATCTGAAATCGAAAATCCAAAATAGGTTGACAGCTTAACTTCCACTCTGCCACCTTTAGGGGTAAATTTAATGGCATTAGTTAGTAGATTCCAAACTATTTGCTGTAAACGGGCTGGATCGCCATAAACTGACCCTACCGAAGTATCCAGCACAGTACTTAATTGAATATCTTTTGGTTCCGCTAGGGGACGCACTGCCTCTAAAGCTGCCTCCATCACCGAAATTAGATTCACCGCAGATACGTTTAACCGCAACTGACCGCGGATGATTCGGGATACATCCAAGATATCCTCAATTAGCTGCATCTGAGATATGGCGTTGCGTTCGATGGCTTCAAGGGCGCGGGAAGTGGCTTTGTCGTCAAGTTTTTTGGCGCGGAGGATTTTTGACCAACCAAGCATCGAGGTTAGGGGTGTGCGGAGTTCGTGGGAGAGAACAGCCAGAAACTCATCTTTCATCCGATTTGCCGCTTCTGCCTCTTGTCTAGCGGTCTGTTCTCGAATCACTTGGGCGCGGACTTCTTCTGCTTGTTTGCGTTCAGTAATATCTTCAAGGGTACCGACATATCCCAGCAATTCCCCTTGACTGGAAAGCATTGGTGATGAGCGGACTTGAACCCAACGGATGCTAGATTGAGTAGTTTGAAAGCGAAATTCTTCTGAGTAGTCCCGACCTTCACAAATGTAAGCAGACCAACTGGCGATCGCTCGTTCTCTATCTTCTGGATGAACAGATTCCAACCATCTCTTTTCTAAACTCTCTGCCGCTTTCAAGCCACAAATTGCCTGATAGCGGGGATTCGTATATTTACAGTCGCCTTCAGTATCAGTTTCAAAAATGCCGACTGGTGAGCAGGTACTTAGCGATCGGAATCGTTCTTCACTTTGTCTGAGTTCAGTATTCACAGCTACCAGTTGCGCTGCTTGTTGCTTGACGGCTTCTGTTTTCTTAAATAGTTCTACGAATACTATGACTTTAGAAGTCAAAATATTGGGGTCTAGTGGTTTGAGCAAATAATCAACTGCACCCAACGCATAGCCTTTAAACAGCATTTGGTCGCTGGTGCTAAAAGCGGTGAGAAAGATAATTGGAGTGTGACGCGATCGTCCCCGATTACGAATTAGGGTAGCAGTTTCAAAGCCATCCATCCCAGGCATTTGCACATCCAGCAAAATCACTGCAAAGTCTTGATGCAGCAGACACCGTAAAGCTTCTTCCCCAGAAGTAGCTCTCACGAGATTTTCCCCCAGTTTTTCTAGGATTGCCTCTAGTGCCAGCAAGTTTTCTAGTTTATCATCCACTAGGAGGATGTTGACTTTGGGTTCCATCTGCATCTGTTTATTTCTGTGATGAATAACAAAGTTTAACCATCTGGGAAGCAATGTTTGAGAGTGTCAAAATCCAGTCTACTGTAACAGCAGAAATTGCTGCTTCTGGCATGATGTCGCTCTCAGCTGTGGTAGGTTCTTGTACAATAGTAATTCCTCCCCGCGCTTTTATTTTCTTCAGACCTTGCATACCATCTTGGTTTGCTCCTGTCAATATTACACCAATAACTTGCTCTGTGTAGACATCGGCTGCCGACTCAAACAGCACATCAATAGACGGTCTGGCATAAGAAACAGGCTCATCAGTCGAAAGGGCAAAGTGACCTGGTTCAACCAGTAAATGATAATCTGCTGGGGCGATGTAGATATATCCTGTTAGTATTTCGTCCTTGTCTTCCACTTCGCGAATTTTCAACAAAGTGGATTCTTGTAATAACTCCTGGAGGGTGTTGCTAGACTCTTTGTGACGGTGTTGCACGATCGCGATCGGCACAGGAAAGTCTACTGGTAAATTCCCCAGGACAATTTTCAATGCTGATAATCCACCTAAAGAAGTACCAATTACTACAATTTTAAAGGACACTTGTTTCGCCCTCACACCTGCGGGATGTGGGTTACATAAAGAGTACTGAGTTCCGTTAGCGGTAGTGGGAGTCAGCACTCAGTAAGATGAAGAGTGCTGAGTACATAGTGCTGTACATGGATAGCGGGGCGTTTAGCCCGTGCTGAGTTGAAAGACCGCGCCACTTGCGGGCGGGGTATCAACCTTCTCCTGACCAAAAGATTCCACCCACAAGGGGCGGGGCTTTTACCATAGTGCAAAAGTATTGAGTATTCAATCTTCTTTACTCAGCACTCAGTACTGAGTATGGTAAATAGCAAAGACCTTTTCATCAGGTTTGCAACACCACAATGCAACCCCCAGTTGCACCACTGATATGATAGCTGATGTAAGTAGCCATAACACGATAAAATACTTCAGATACTATTGCAATTAGTATCATCTTGTTGAAAATATCTGTTAATAAATAAGCTATTTGTTCTCATCTATTCCGGCACTAATATGCTCTACTTAAAAATATTAGATATCATATTTATTCTGGTCTTTAACTGGATTCATCCACACTTCTAAGCGACTAAATGCCTGTGAGGAAAGTAACGTCAAACATAAATAAACTACCGCTACGCCTGCGTAAATCTCAAAGGCACGATAATTGTCAGCAACAATTAATTGCCCTTTACGTAGTAATTCTTCAAACCCAATCACAGAAACTAAGCTAGTATCTTTCAATAAACTGATAAACTCATTACCTAAAGGTGGAATCATCCGCCGGAAAGCTTGGGGAAAGATGACATAAATCATGGTTTGCATGGAACTTAAACCTAATGATTGTGATGCTTCTGCTTGTCCTGTTTCAATCGATTGAATCCCAGCACGGACAACTTCGGCAATATATGCAGCACTATTCAAACTTAAGGCAATTACTCCAGCGGTTAGGCGATCGAAAGAAAATGTCAAACCAAGTTCTTGGAAAATTGCAGGTAATCCAAAGTAAATCATAAAAATTTGCACCAACAAAGGCGTTCCCCGGAAAAAATCTACATAGGCCCTCGCCACCCAACGCACAGGCGCAATATGAGAAAGGCGAACAATACCAATCAGGGAACCGCCAATTAAACCAAATACTACAGAAAGTATCGTTAATTGTAATGTTACCAATGCACCCTGCAATAAGCTTGGTAAAGCCTGCAAAATTACGCCAATTGAAGTTAATATTTTAGGCGCACCAGCGTTAGCTTTATTCTCAAATGGTGATTTAGTCGGTAATAGAGGTGGTTCAACTTTAAACCATTTTTGATAAATTTGGGAATAAGTACCATTTTTCAAAACCCTATCTAAACCATTATTTATTAATGCTAAATTCGGTGAATTTTTAGCTGTAGGAATCCCGTAAAACTCCTCCGTCAACAATTGCTGTACTACTTTAATTCCCTGGAGATTGCCCGTATTAATTGCATATAAAGTAACAGGTGCATCATTAATTACCGCATCCACATTCCCATTAAGCAATTCTTGTAAAGCTAAAGGTGCTGAATCAAAACTGCGAATTTGTACCCCAGGAACACTTTTAGCCTTTGCAGCCCCAGTTGTACCAATTTGTACCGCAATTTTTTTATTTTTGAGACTGTCAAAACCAGTGATATCTTGATTATCTGTGCGAATTGCGATCGCTAACCCAGCCTTAAAATAGGGGCGGGAAAAAGAAACAGTCTTCGCCCTCTCCTCAGTAATTGTGATCGAACTAATGGCCGCATCTACCGTTTTGGCTGCTAAAGCTGGAATAATGCCATCAAAAGGCAGACTTTGAAAATTCACTTTAAAGTTAGCAGCAGTAGCAATCGCATTCATTAAATCAATCGAAAAACCCTGCAACTCACCACCTTGTCCTTTAAACTCAAAAGGTGGAAACGCAGGTTCCGTAGCAACCCGCAGAGTTTTCCCCGCGCTAGAGTTCACAGCACAGCTAACCAGTAACAAACAGCTAAAACTTATAACTAGAGATAAGCGTAGCCAACGGATAAAATTAAATTTAGCCATATTTCTCTCTCCCTCTGCGTTCTCTGCGGTTTCTTAAAACCTTACAATCAACTGTAGAGTAGCTTGACATAAGTATTCACTAACCCCGCACTGAAAAACAGATATCTGTCAGCGATGCCAACTGGAAACGGTTGGGACAGATATCGGCTAACAAGGTCAAACTAATCCGGCGTTCAACGGGTTTGATTGTTGCTTGATAGCTTCTGTAAAGCCGTCCTCCGCAACGCTTTAGGACGGGGTTTCCACCCACAATTTCGATGAACAATACCATCCCCGCGATTATTTTTGACAATATCGAAAAAAACTTTGGTTCCCTAAAAGTTCTCAAAGGAATCACCGGCGAAATCAACCAGGGAGAAGTCGTTGCAGTTATCGGTTCCTCCGGCTGTGGTAAAAGTACCCTACTACGCTGCTTCAACCGTCTAGAAACCATTGACAACGGGCGTTTAATCATCAACGGAATCAACCTATCCCGACCCACTGTCAACTATAGCCAACTGCGACAACTGCGAACACAAGTAGGTATGGTTTTCCAACAGTTCAACCTGTTTCCCCATCTCAGTGTCCTGGAAAATATGACACTCGCACCTCAGAAAGTATTGGGTAAAACACCGAAGGAAAGCGCCCAACTAGCGAGATTGTATTTAGAAAAAGTTGGCTTATCTGACAAAGCCTCTGCCTATCCCGAACAACTTTCTGGCGGACAAATGCAACGAGTAGCGATCGCCCGCAGTTTATGTATGAATCCCCAAGTTATGCTATTTGACGAACCCACCAGCGCCCTAGATCCTGAACTCGTCGGCGAAGTTTTGCAAGTGATGCAACAATTAGCCGCAGAAGGGATGACAATGGTAGTTGTCACCCATGAAATGCAGTTTGCAAAAGAAGTAGCCCATCAGGTGATATTTTTAGATAAAGGTATTGTGACAGAACAAGGCCCAGCCTACGAAGTACTGACCAATCCCCAAAGCGATCGCCTACGTATTTTCCTCAGTCGCCTCAACGTTAGATAGTTTGGAGTTAGGAGTTAGGAGTTTGGAGTTAGGAGTTTGGAGTTAGGAGTTTGGAGTTAGGAGTTTGGAGTTTGGAGTTAGGAGTTTGGAGTTTGGAGTTAGGAGTTTGGAGTTAGGAGTTAGGAGTTTGGAGTTAGGAGTTTGGAGTTTGGAGTTTGGAGTTAGGAGTTAGGAGTTTGGAGTTTGGAGTTTGGAGTTAAAGGCTTCTTTTGCACTCATAACTCATAACTCATAACTCATAACTCATAACTCATAACTCATAACTCATAACTCATAACTCATAACTCATAACTCATAACTCATAACTC
>NZ_JBALDZ010000193.1:0-15406 GCF_036917155.1 Nostoc sp.
TACCGCAATACAAGGTTTAGTCAATCAACATACCGAACTTCTCTCTGTGCTTGAGTCTCAAGCCCTGAAATACCAATTAGATAGCTAGGGTCTGGGATTAAAGCATAAGCCGCTTGTTGAACGCGATCGTGTAAAAATTTATAGTTTACAGTTAGGGAATTTTCTACTAAATCCTGTGTTTCCCGCCCGACATAGAATTTGTAAACTTCACTTTGTGGTAAGATTAATCCCTCTTGTAATGCTTTCCAGAGGTATGTTGCTGTTTCAGTTTCAGATTTTTCAGAAACAATTGCCAATGTTGCCAAATCAAATTGATTCCCAATACAAGCTGCTAATTTTAAAACATCCTGCGTTGATTCTGGCAATTTTTGCAACTGTAACACCATAAAATCAACCACATCATCTGTCAGGGCTAATGCCTTCAACTGGGTAATATTAAACTGCCAGCTTCCGCTATCTAAATCAAATTTAATTAACCGATCTTGATGCAGTGATTTGAAAAATTGTGTACTAAAAAATGGATTGCCTTTAGTTTTCTGATATACTAATTTTGTTAATGTTTCTGTAGTCTTTAACGAGCAATTTAAGGTATCAGCAATTAGCTGATTTAAACTTGCTTCACTCAGCGGAGCTAATGTAATTTTATTAATAGTAGCATTAGTTTTGGCAATTTCATCTAATGTTAACATCAATGGATGAGCAGCAGAAACTTCATTATCACGATAAGCTCCAATTAATAATAAATATCCTGACTTTGAGTCATTCATTAGTACCTGGATTAACTTCATCGATGCTGAATCTGCCCACTGCATGTCATCTAAAAAAATGACTAGGGGATGTTCTTTGGTAGTAAATACTTGAATAAATCTTTGTAATAATAAATTAAACCGATTCTGGGCTGCGCTTGCTGAAAGTTCCGTTGCAGGTGGTTGTTGACCAATAATTTGTTCTAGTTCGGGAATTACCTCAAGAATGACTTGCCCTTGATCGCCCAGCACTTGTAAAATTTTATTTTTCCAAGTTGACAAATGAGCATCACTTTCACTTAGCAATTGACCCATTAAGTCTCGAAATGCTTGCACAAAAGCAAAGAAGGGAATATTACGATTAAATTGGTCAAATTTGCCTTTGATAAAGTAGCCCCGTTGCCGGACAATGGGTTTGTGAACCTCGTTAACAATTGCCGTTTTACCAATACCAGAAAAACCAGCTACTAGCATTAGTTCTGTCTGATTGTTGGTAACGCGGTCAAAGGCTTTTAGCAGAATTTCAACTTCATGCTCACGACCATAGAGTTTTTCTGGGATAATAAAGCGATCGCACACATCCCGTTGAGCAATTGGGAAACTTTCAATCTTACCCGTTTCTTTCAGTTGAGCCAGACAATTTTCTAAATCATATTTCAGTCCGAATGCACTCTGATAGCGGTCTTCGGCATTTTTCGCCATCAATTTCATCACAATGTCTGACAACACTTGCGGAATCTCTTCACTTTTGACTTTTGACTTTTGACTTTTAACTTCCCGAGGGGATGGTGGAAGTTTGGCAATATGACAATGTACCAATTCCATCGGATCGTGCGATTGAAATGGTAATTGCCCTGATAATAACTCGTAAAAAGTTACACCTAAAGAATAAAAATCAGTTCGGTAGTCAATTCCCCGATTCATTCTTCCAGTCTGCTCTGGAGACAAATAGCCCAGTGTTCCTTCTAACACATTAGGACTCATAAATATCTGAGTTTCTCGTGGTAGCAGAGATGCAATACTAAAGTCAATTAATTTAACTTCTTTAGTTTCTGGATTAATTAAAATATTGGCGGGTTTAATATCTTTGTGAATGATCCGATTATGAATTAGGATATCTAAGGCATCACACAGAGCGATCGCAATTCGTAAAAACTCCATCAGAGATTCTACACTTCCCCCCAGTCCCAACTCTCCACTCTCTACTCCCCATTCCTTCAAGGAAACTCCGCCAAAGTCTTCCATCACCAATGCATAGCCATTCTGATAGGGTTCCAGGCTGTAGGTTTGGATGATTCCAGGTAGATTCAGATTTTTGGCGATGGTGAACTGGTTGCGAAAGTGTACCAATTCACTGAAGCTGGGATAAGCAGTTTTCATCAGCTTAATCACCACAGATTTTGGGTCAGTCTCTCGATTAGCGCGATAAACTAAGGTTCGAGAACCGTTGTATAGTTCTTTGCTAAGATGATAACCGGGAATACTGACCATAGAGCTTAATTTCTGAGACCTCATTATTTAGGGTTCCCAAAAACATCACCAAACTTGATATTATTGCGCTAATGCTTGACGCGCCCACTGCTTAAATGCTCGTCGCGCTGTACTAGATCCTTCTGTCAAGTTCTAACTCATCAAGGAGAATTTTAACCATATCGCCGATTAATTCTTTGTTAACTTCATGTTCTGGCGAAGGCATCCGAATCTCTAACACTCCTTGATAGTAAGCAACTCGTGCAGCGCGATGGTCTCCAAGTTCTTCTAGAATTGCTTCAAACTCTGCCCAACTGATCTCGCGCAATGTCAAGCACTGCCCTGGTTGAACGTCGATCTCGCGTAGTTGCAGTGTTACAACCATTTCATCCTCCATACTTCAGGGAATTTTAGATTTTAAATTTTGGATTTTGGATTTTGGATTTGTTCCACCCACGTTTGCGGTAGCGTCTCGTAGAAAAGTGCAGTGCGGGGCATGAACCGAAATAATTTTTAATCTAAAATCTAAAATCTAAAATTGGCATCGTCAAGCAAAACTAGAAAAACCTAGATTCGGTGGAATATCCTGAATCCGGCCAGGCCCAATCGCTCGTAATGCTTCTTTGAGTAAAATATCCCCAGTATACAAGGCACGTCCGACAATCACACCACTTACGCCTTGGGGTTCTAATGCCAACAAACTCAACAAATCGGTGAGAGAACTGACTCCACCAGAGGCAATTATCGGGATGGAAATTGCCACTGCAAGTTCTCGCAAAGCTTCTAAATTCGGGCCTGTGAGTGTACCGTCTCGGTGAATATCTGTGTAAATTATGGCGGCTGCACCCAATTCTTGCATTTGTACAGCCAATTGAGTTGCTAAAACTTCTGAGGTTTCTAACCAACCGCGAGTTGCTACGCGTCCGTTACGAGCATCAATACCGATAATAATCTGTTCGGGAAATTCTTGACAGAGTTCTTGCACTAGTTGGGGTTGTTCTACGGCGATAGTGCCGAGAATTGCCCACTGTATGCCTAGATTGAATACTTGTTGTACGCTGGTGCGATCGCGCAATCCTCCACCAATTTCAATGGGCACTGACACCGCATGAGCGATCGCTTCAATTGCCCTCAAGTTTACTACTTTACCTGCTTTGGCACCATTTAAATCAACTATATGCAGTCTGGTAGCACCTTCATCTACCCACTGTTTGGCAACATCAGCAGGATTTTCGCTAAAAACTTGCGAGCGTTCGTAGTCTCCCTGATACAGTCGTACACAGTGACCTTCTAGTAAATCAATCGCTGGAATTACGTCCATTTAATTTTTCCTCATAACTCATTGCAATCAAACCGCTAGCTATAGCTGAATTTAGGACTGACAAATAAAAAAATACTCACCTACTTCTTGTAGGGTGGGCGACACGAGCGCCACAAGCCTTGGGCGGACAATATGTCCACCCACAAGATTGGATAATTTATTTGTTGGAAGTCCCTTACTATTTTTCATTATTCATTTTTAATTGCCTTATGGCTTGCCCAAAACCCAACACCAGCAAAATGTTAGAAAGGGTCAAAAAGAGTTCTGCACCACCATGTAACCAATCTACATTGGCTAAAGACTCGCCATAATGCAATTGGGCATAAATTCCGGCTGGAATGGTGATGGCAACAAAGACGAGAGTGCCATAAAATCCATACAGCGCTAAACGCGGCATTTGCGGACTACGGCTGATAAACCACAAGAAACCCAAATAGGGAAACAGTGAAAGTGCAAACAGGGTTTCTTTAGAAATCATTGCTCTGATTTGATAGGGTTTGGTTCAACAGTGTTAGAAGATTTGGTAGAACGCCAAATCAAAAACGCCGCAGCCCAAAGCGTAAAATTACCAACTAAAGTCATGGTAGCTTGAAGCGTTACCATCCATTCCAGAGATTCGGCGTTGTCGAAATAATGCCAGGTACAGGCACACATAGCGCTGACTAAAGCTGGTAACATGGCAAGGGATAATCCCCACCAATTGCGGTTATTAGTCAGTTCGCCGTAAGTCCAGATTAACCAAATGGCGACAATCCACTCAATAACGCTAGAAACATGAATAATCCAGGTTGGAATCGATAGGGCGTGCATACAGTTAGGAGTGGGGAGTTAGGAGTTAGGAGTTAGGAGTTAGGAGTTAGGAGTTAGGAGTTAGGAGTGGGGAGTTAGGAGTTAGGAGTGGGGAGTTAGGGGTTTTCACATCTTTTCTAGCTACGTTGAAAATCAAACTTGGAAATGAGTCTAGTAGACTGTGGCGTCAGTTTGCCTACCTTTAACAAGTTGTTCAAGTAGGGGTAATTCATGAATTGCCCCTACTTGTCTGTTAAAAAAAGCTATTAATCTAAAATCTAAAATCCAAAATCTAAAATGGTCAAGATGCGGGCATTATTGTCTGGGTATTACGGTAAAGGTAATGGTGGTGACGAAGCTTTGTTGGCGACGCTTTTGCAAATGTTACCATCTCACGTCACGCCTGTGGTGCTTTCGGGAAATCCAGAGGCAACCCGCGATCGCTACAATGTAGAAACCTATGATCGCATGGCTCCCTTAGCTGTACTGCAAGCTTTGCGCTCAAGTGAAGCCTTGATTTGGGGCGGCGGGAGTCTCATTCAAGATGTTACCAGTACCATTAGCCCATTTTATTATGGGGGACTGATGGCATTGGCGCAAAAAATGGGTTTGAAAACTGTTGCTTGGGCGCAGGGTATTGGCCCGTTAGTGCGTCCGCAAACTCGTTGGCTGGCACGGCAGAACTTTAGTAATTGTACCAAAATTAGTGTCCGCGATCGCGCCAGTGCGGCTTTATTATCTGATTGGCAAATTCCTTGTATTATAGCTCCTGACCCAGTTTGGGCATTGGAATCGCAACCAGTACCAGGACTTTGGGATTTACCTGCGCCGAGAGTTGCGGTAACGTTGCGATCGCATCCCCAACTTACAGAAACACGTCTAGCAAACTTAATTCGCGCTTTGGTTGACTTTCAAAAAGCCACACAGGCTTTTATTTTATTACTGCCATTTCAAAAAAGTGAAGATTTAAGTATTGCCGAAGCCATTCAACCATATCTTAAAGATGTCAGCCAGATTTTATGTCTAGAAGATCCGCAACTTTTGAAAGGTGTATTTCGCGGTGTCGAGATGGCAATTGGAATGCGTTTGCACAGCTTAATTATGGCTGCTGCTGAAGGTTGTCGTTGCTTTGCTCTCAGTTATGACCCCAAGATAAATCGTCTCATGGAAGATTTGGAAATGCCTGGTTGGGATTTAGCGAGTTTACCAGATGACCCTAATTTTATTAGTCTAAGTTGGATGGAGCATTATGCTAATGGCGATCCGTTATCACCAGAGCAAATAAAATCTTTAGTAGATAGGGCATTAATGCACCGTGAGTTATTGAGCCAAGCTTTTCTTTGACACTCCTTAAACATAAATGGTGCGGATTCTAGATCGGTAATTATCAAAGTTTGGTAAATTGATTTTGAAGAAGAATACAGAATTCAGAATCAAGACGCGACTCGAAAATACTCGCTAACGCTGCGCTATCCACCAATCGTACAGAATTCATTCTGTACAGGGATAGCGGGGCGTTTAGCCCATTCTGAATTCTGACTCCTGAATTCTGTTCGATAAAAATACTCAAGTATAGTTTATGACAAACTATATCAGTTATGTTATCTAGGATATACAGAAATAATTCTTGAGATCATTCTGATGATAAACTTTGGTTTTTGGAACCTAACTATAGTAATTGTAGTTGCATTGGTTCTCAAAAATAATTGGCGGCTAGACGATGCTGAAAAAGCAGTCTGGAAAAATTCTTTATTCTTAAAATATTCTGCAATCCAATGGTTGATGCAGTTTTTTCGTCAACCAAATGTTAACTTTATCGTCCAAGCATTTGTTGTATTAGTAGTAACAAGATTTCTCTGTTATACAGGTTGGCTAGTTTATTTCCTAAATCAGCCAAATCCACCTTTATGGGATTTTAAGTGGTTTTATGTAGCGAGTAAATTGGCTCATCAGCATTTGAGTCCCTTTAATGTCGAGATTTTTAACCAAAGTTTCTGTACCCTAATGAAAGTGTGTGGATTTATTCCACCCTTTGTCTATCCACCTAATATCATTCCTATCATCTGGTTTCTTGGTTATTTTCCGATCAATACTGCATTTACAATCTGGATTGCAATGCATATATTCGCAATCGGTTTGGCCTTATGGGCAGCAAATATCTTGCTAGAGTCAAAGTCACTAGCTCTGAGAACTATTTGCACAATTTCGGCTGCCTTGATTTATGGCTTAGTTCGCGATCTTCAAGTTGCTAATATTGCAATTTTAGTTGCAGTTCTAATCTTATGGATGTTTATCTTGGCTAGAAAACATCAGGATATTCCAGCCGGCTTTTGCTTGGGTATTGCCCTTTTTAAACCAACATTAGCTGCATTGTTTATTCTATATTTTTTACTGAAAAGACGATTTTATCTAGTTATTGTATCTGTTGTTACAGGAGCTTTTCTAGTATTTTTAGGTTTAGCCTTGACGGACAATTCTTTGACACAATTTTTAGCAGACGCATCTCGTGGATTTCCGCTCTGGCTAAAAGATCCATCGAATAGTCCTTATCTTTCCATTACTCGCCTCGATTTGATGGTCTTGGGCCCAAGATTTTTTCCCAACAACCCATTAATTGCCAAGTTTTTCTCAGACTTAGTTGTTCTGATACTTGTTGGTTTTGTGGGTTGGTATTGGTATCTACAACAATCTCTTACAAGCTGGTCAAAAACAATATATTTAACAGAAATGGTACTCGTTTCTTGCTTGAGTATTGCCATTAACTATTCACAGCAAACTAGTACTGTGATGTTAATACCTGCTGTTGTTTTTCTACTAAATGATTTGCTATATCAGATTAGATATTGTAGATTTTATCTGAAGAGAATATCTATTTGGCTAGCAGGAGTTTGCTCTTTAGCAGTGCAAACAGCAGTTATTCATGGCTGGCTCATCGGCTCTCTAGCAAATCGCTGGAATGTGAAAGCAGGGGAATTACCATACATTATGAAAGTAACTATCTTCGCGCTACCGAGTTATGCGATTTTGGCAATCACCGTGAGTATTTTATTCTTAGCAATTAGTTCCCTGCATCAAAAACAGAATACTCTAGAAGCAGATTAAAGAATTTTCCAAAACATACAAACTATGGTAAATTTCAATAGTTACCATCCTCCTAGCAATCAACATCTGGGTGAATTGGTGTTCACAAAACCAAGATCCAGTTTTTAGGAAACAGCTGATTGCTGCACGTCAGACTCCGCCGCAAGAAGTACAAGATGCTTTAATGGCAGAGATTAACACTTTACAGCTTAAATATGGTTTGTCTGAACAACTCTGTCTGTGTGAAGGATGCAGGGAAAGAGCTTTACAAAGCCAAGTAGTCTGTGTCAAACACTTTCTAGGTGATAAGCGTTGGGAAAGAGGTTGGAGATCGGATTTTCACTCACTGTTGTACGACTCCTAATAAACTACTGATTCGTTTTACCGCTAACAATCCCTGACCATTGAACTTTTTTCTCTTTCTCCCGGCGATAAGAAAAGAAATGCTCTGGTGTTTGGAAAGTACAATAAGGTGCGATCGCAATTTGTTCTGCACTAATTCCCAAATTTTCCAATTGTAAGGTATTCACTCGCCGCACATCCAGCCTTACCTTTCCGGGATCGGGGTCTTCTAGCAAAGGGGAATTTGGTAGCTCATATAATGCAGCGACAATTTTTTCTTCGTCATTATGTGGTATGATACTAGCCCCGATTTCGGCAGCCACTTCAATCGAGACTTGGTAAACCTCACCAGCGATCGCAGGGCCCATCGCAATGCGTAAATCATCGAGTTTACTACCTTGAGATTGTAATCGAGCGATCGCTTGGGGCACAATCTTCTTCGCAGTTCCCCGCCAACCCGCGTGTAATGCTGCCACCCGTCCAGATTGCACATCCCCAATCAACACGGGTGTGCAATCTGCGCTAGCAACCCAAACAGCTTGTAGAGGCTGCTCACTCATTAAACCATCCGCCGATACTAAATCCTCCCCAGCAGAGCTTAAAAAGCTTTCAACCTCTTGAGGGGTGAGAACAGTATTGCCATGAACCTGCTTTAAGCGATAGACTGATGCCTCTGGTTGCAATACTTCTGTGATCACTTGTGGCGATCGCGGCCAGAACTGCCGGGTAAAAAAGCCGTGATGCCAACGTTCTAGAAGACTACAAGTTAGATAGGGCAGTCCTTCCCAATTGCGCCAGTGCCAAGTGTGCATCTTGAACCAAACCTAAACAAATCAATGCTAACTTGAACAACGGAATTTGGGTTAACTGCTGTGGAATTTAATCTGCAAAACTTGGAAGCAGCCTTGCAAGCAGGGCGTAAGCATACATATTTACCATTTTCCCTTCACTTTTTTGAAAGCGTCTCCTCAACCAACCAAACCCTCTGGAACTTACTCAACCAAGGGGCTATTTCAGGAACAGCAGTAATCGCAACTGTGCAATCTGCTGGGCGGGGACAATGGGGTCGTCAGTGGATTTCTCCGGTTGGCGGATTATATGTTTCCGTGGCGATTTCTTTCGACCACAAAATAGAAGCTACTGACAGCTATCAGCTAACTTTCGCTACTGCTTGGGGAATTGCGTCTCAATTGCGCCAACTCGGCATAGATGTTGGGATAAAATGGCCCAACGATTTAGTTCTAAATGGTCGCAAACTCGGCGGAATTTTGACAGAAACCAAAGTAAACAAAGAACAAATCACCCAAGCAGTAATTGGTGTTGGTATTAACTGGACAAACCCAGTACCCGAAACTGGAATCAATCTGGAATCGTGGCAAGCATCCCAAAATTTCAGACCAATCTCTTGTCTGGAAATATTAACCTCTAAAGTCCTGCTGGGAATAGAATCCGGTATGGAGTGCCTGGAACAAGAAGGAGTAAGCATACTCTTGTCTCGCTATCTAGATTTGCTTACAAACATGGGTGATCGGGTGTACGTCAATAATCTTTCAGGTACAGTAGTTGGAGTGACATCTCAAGGAAATTTACGAGTTGATTTAGAAACATACGATACAAAGGAACTAATTACACCGGAAATTTATATTGAACCCGGTACAATCAGTTTGGGGTACCATAAATCTTCCGTTTAAATTTGAGGTTTGTTCAAAATTTCGCTCTTTGGGCAAGACAAACCACTAGCATCATCTCTTTAGGCTAATTACACACAACTGAGAGAACAAATGACGCAGCGCAAAAATTCTGCCCCTGATAGTTTGCATTACTTATGGCAGCAAGGTCTGACAAAAAAACGTTTTGCCTCAACACTACCAGCCCAAAGCCTCTGTTGGCTGAGTAGCCTCAGCCTCCTCAGCGGCGGCTTCGTGTTTGCCCAAACGGAAACACAAATAGACAACATCGTTCCCACTGTTGAAAGTTCTCAACCAACAGCAGTTATAAATCCAGTCAAAAAACAGGCTGTTGTACCGGAAGCCACTCAAGGGCAACCAGAATTTTCTCAACGGCGAGCCAGACTCAGACAGAGACTAGGCAAACCAGAGGTTGCTCAATCAAAAGAGCCAGTTAGGCAGTCTACACCTAAAATCGAAGCTGCCCAAGCTGTTGTGATTACCAGACAGTCCAAGCCCAAAGTAGAAGCTTCCCAGGTTACTCCTGCAAGGGTGAGTCAGGAAAAACCTAATACCCCCACCCGCTCTTTACCTGACAAACTCCCAGAAGTTGCTCAACCATCAAATAACTCAAACAGCCCCATCAGTGCAACTGCGGGGAAAACCAAGGATTATAATAACGCCTATATTGATCCTAATAGTTATGACAGTGGTGCCACAGGTACTTATCAAGCACCAAACTCCGTAATTCTCACAGAACGCTCTAGTGGTTGTCGAGCCATTTTGCCTTCAGGGCAAAGCGTATTAGGCGGCGTTTGTGCCAAAGCACCCGAAAGGAGTGTAGCTGATTCTAATGGTAAATCAGCACCTACTTGGTTGAGAAGAAGTGAAAACGCCCAATTACCAGTAGTTCCACCTGTGCGGCAGATTGCAAGTACTGGTAACACTAGCAGATGGCGTGCTACTGAAAGTGGTTCTACTGGTGACACCAAGAGCGCATTTCGCCCGAATCGGTTTATCCCGAATCCTGGCGAGTTCAGCCCCACAACAGTTAGTGCAACTCCCATTACGCCGAGTGGTGGTACTTTACCTCCACCAATGGCAGATGGTAATATTGCACCCCGCCCCAGCAACGTAGCTTACGACTTCTCACTGGCATCAGTATTGCCACAAATCCCTTCTATGGGACGAGTCGCCTATAGTGGTACGGGAATGATGTATCCCTTGTCTATTCCCGCTCCCATTACTTCTTTGTTTGGTTGGCGAGTTCATCCAATCACAGGAACCCAACGCTTCCATGCTGGTACAGACTTGGGTGCGCCCACAGGAACACCAGTTTTGGCAGCGGCGGCTGGTCAAGTAGAAACTGCTGACTGGATGGGTGGTTATGGTTTAACCGTTATCCTAAATCACAAATCCGCTGAACAAACTCTCTACGGCCACATGTCAGAAATCCTTGTGAAACCTGGTCAATGGGTACAACCTGGAACTGTCATTGGGCTAGTTGGCAGCACCGGGTTATCTACAGGGCCTCACTTGCACTTTGAAGTCCGTCACCTAACACAAGATGGTTGGGTTGCTGTTGACCCAGGCGTACAATTACAAAGTGCCCTCAGTCAGTTAGTGCGAGGCTTACAAACCGCCCAGGTTAGTCAGCAACCGGGTAGCTAGAAGAAAGTTAGGAGTGAGGAGTGAAGAGTTATGAATTAAAAACTCCTAACTTCTAACTTCTAACTTTTTTAATTACAAATACCCGTGTTCTGCTAAGAATGCGGGTGTAATGCCATCCATACTATTTTCATCATGGGCAGTGGTGTGTGGGTTGCCAGAGTAAAGGAATTTTTCGACGTATTTGCCAAGAATATCTCCTTCTAGATTTACCAAACTGCCAGGAAGCAAATAGCGGAGATTTGTCTCGCTGTATGTGAGGGGAATTACCGCCACCTTGAATTGAGAGAGTTCTGGCTCATAAGCGGCAACTGTGAGGCTGATGCCATTGACGGCGATGCTACCTTTGGGGACAATATACCGTGCGATCGCCTCAGATGCAATAAAGGTCATTTCCCAAGAACTAGCCGTTTGCTCTACCACTAGCAATCGACCGATGCCGTCTACATGACCCATCACGAAATGACCGCCAACTTTGCTGCCTACCCTTAGCGACGCTTCTAAGTTGACATATCTCTGTTGCGTTTGCTCGCCTCCCAACGTCGTGCGGCGTAGCGTTTCTGGTGAAGCCGTGGCGATAAACCCGTTCTTTAAAACTTTTTCTACTGTCAAGCAAACACCATCGACAGCAACACTGTCACCATAAGCCAAATCTTGCATAATTATTTCACCCGATTGGCTCACACAAGTAATTTGCCAAGAATCGCCCCCTAAGGGTTCCATCGTTCCTAATGCCTGGATTAATCCTGTAAACACGGCTTTTTTGTCAAACTAACTCTATTTATTGCCTAATTTTGGCTGAAGTCAATTGGTAATTGTCACAGAAATCTCTAACATCCAAGTATATTTTCTGACTTTTTTTAGTATAGGGATATTAACACATTAGCATCCTTCACGAGGCATACTTGGGTAAGAAGGTTATTGTCTAAGAAGAACAATTTGACTTACTCTGGTTTTCACCACAAGTTCGGAGTTTAATAGAAGCAATTATAGAGAACGAATGCTTATGTTTATTACTGTCGCCAAACCGCCCAAAAAGGGGTACTATTTGTTACACAGCACCCAAGGCTCTCAAAGCATTGTAGAGGCCTAGCCAATGATTGAAATGAAAGTTGCTGGCATAGCATTAGATGCCATAACCCGCAGCCCGATCGTACTTTTGAAAGATTCTTCAGATCGGCGGGCTTTGCCAATTTACATCGGTCAGGAACAGGCTAGGGCCATTATGGGCGCACTGGAGAATCAGAAGCCTCCCAGACCCTTAACCCACGATCTGATTGTGAATCTTCTAGAGACTTGGAACATGACTCTAGAAAAGGTAATTATTCATTCCCTGCAAAAGGATACATTTTATGCAGCTTTAATTGTCCAGCAAGGTGAGGTCAAAAAAGAAATTGACGCGCGTCCTAGCGATGCGATCGCTATTGCCCTGCGTACAAATACTCCCATTTGGGTAATGGAAGAAGTCATTGCCGATGCTTCTATCCCTGTTGATCGTGATGCAGATGAAGCCGAACAGCAAGCCTTCCGTGAATTTATTTCCAATCTCCGTCCTGAAGATTTGATCAAGCGCTTTGGTAATGGCGACAGCTAGGAAAGTTATGAGTTATGAGTTATGAGTTAGGAATTATAAGTGATTTTGCTTCAACTCCTAACTCCTAAGCAAAAAAAATTAGGAGTTAAGAGTTATAAATTACTTCCTTCAACTCCTAACTCCTAACTTTGTTTAAAGATGCAATACCGACGCTTTGGAAAAACGAATCTGCGCCTCTCGGTTTTTTCCTTGGGAACAATGCGCTACTTGGCTTCTTTTGAAAATGCTCACCAGACTATCGAAGCAGCCTTAGCGCTAGGAATTAATCATCTAGAAACCGCCAGAGGTTACGGCAAAAGCGAGGAGTATCTTGGTAGGGCGCTAAAAGCTGGGTTATCAGTACCCCGAACGAAGCTTTACATCACTACTAAAATCTCAACTACAGTAGATGCTGACTCCATGCGTCGGTGCATCGACGAATCTCTAGAACGATTACAGCTAGATTATTTAGATTGCTTAAGCGTTCATGGTTTGAACACTTGGCAACATTTGGAGTGGGTGCAAGCCAAAAATGGCTGTATGCAGGCTGTTGAGGAAGCTGTTGCCGATGGACGAGTGCGACACATTGGTTTTTCTACCCACGGGCCATTAGAGGTAATTCAGGCTGCAATCAATACAGATTTATTTGAATTTGTCAATCTGCATTATTACTATTTTTTTCAACGGCACGCACCAGCGATTCAACTAGCTGCCGAAAAGGATATGGGTATTTTCATTATTTCCCCTACTGATAAGGGAGGACGCCTCTACACGCCACCTCAGACCTTAAAAGACCTGTGTCATCCGTATTCACCCTTAGAAATAAATTATCGATTCTTACTTGCTAATCACCGTATTACTACTTTGAGTATAGGGCCAGCCAACCCAGAAGAATTAATAGAACCTTTGCAAGTTGCTGATCGTGATGGAGAGTTAACATCAGCAGAAATTTCTACTTTTTTGCGTTTAGAAAATCACCAAAAAGTTGCTTTGGAAACTGATAATTGTAGCCAGTGTTATGCTTGTTTGCCCTGTCCAGAAAACATCAATATTCCAGAGGTATTACGGTTACGCAATCTTGCAGTGGCATACGACATGAAAGACTATGGCCAATATCGTTACGGAATGTTTGAAAATGCCGGTCATTGGTTCCCTGGAATGAAAGGCAATCGGTGTACAGAATGTGGTGATTGTTTACCTCGGTGTCCAGAAAAGTTAGATATTCCAGCTTTGTTGAAAGATACTCACGAAAGATTAAGTGGTAAAGCAGGTAGGAGATTGTGGGGTTGACACTCACTCTCCGGTCTAAAGACTTTCTGTGTACACACAAGTCGGAAAACCTCATCCACATTGGCTTGAATCTGGTAGGGTGCGTTATGGACAGTACTGTTTATGCCTAATCCAGGGTCAAATTCGCTATCAGTCCCTCTTCTGGGCAACTACTTTGACCTGTGCAATTGCACCCTCTGGAGCTATATGTATAACGACGTATAACGGCACAAGTGAGCGGCGTCGAGTAGACTAGAACGTAGCGCGAAGTCTCTGTACCGTCCGCTCCACTGCGTTGTTAGCTGGCTTGTCGCAACGGGCTAGTTCAAAAAACTCTCATATTCATCATGATCACCGATCCAAATCCAATAATAATCGTCGCCCTTTTTCAAAGCTAATGTTCGATACCCACCACTGACACGGGCAGACCAAAGGTTTTTACCAACTTTTTTGAAATGCAACGAGGGATGAAGTGAATTCTCCTGCCAAAGTTGATAAGCTTTCCGCGCTTGCTCTTGCATCTCAGGTGACAACTCGGCATACGCTTTCCAAAAATCAGCCGTCCCAAAGGACTTCATCGAGATCCCTCACGTTGTTTGCTGCAATGTCCTCCTCTGCTTGAGCAATGAGACGATCTAATTTTCCTGATGCTAAGTCCACTTCGATTTTCCGATCCCACATCTCATCAAGATATTCTTGAAGCCATTTTGCCAGATTGCGAACTTCATCCTCTGATAATTGCTTGATTGCTGATTCAAC
Organism: Nostoc sp.; assembly: GCF_036917155.1. Taxonomy (GTDB): domain Bacteria; phylum Cyanobacteriota; class Cyanobacteriia; order Cyanobacteriales; family Nostocaceae; genus Nostoc. The sequence continues at coordinate 14,686 of NZ_JBALDZ010000193.1, forward strand.
TTCTAGGCGAGTGTTCATCGGGTATTCCACATACTAAAAGCAGACATACAGCACTTCCGGCAGCTATGAGGTACATCCTCAAATCTGAAAGCTTTGATAGGAGAGGGCAAGGAGAAAAACTGTATTTCATAATAGCCGGAAGCGCTGTATATGCCAACTAATTATAGCTTAGAGGTCAGCAGAGCTAAAAAAATAGACACCAGCTATTTGAAAGCCTTTGTGTAAAAGTCAGTACTCAATCCAGCCTACGGCGATAGGCGATCGCCTTTGACCTGTGCAATTGCACCTTCTGGAGCTATATGTATAACGACGTATAACGGCTAAGTTGAGCGGCGGCTAGTATCTTTCGCATCCTCACCAATATCTCTCGCCCGTCCGCTCCAACGATTTGTTAGACTGGGCTTTCGCGATAAGTTCACAACTTCTCTTCCACCTTCAGCTTGCTGCTTTTGCAAATCAGCAAAGATGGCTTTCAAATCATGATTGAATGAACGAGAATACTCTTCACGAATTCTATGGATCTCTTCTACAATCTCATCCTGAAACATAATCAACCTCCAAGCAGTTCATAAGGTGTACAAAGAATCGGCAACTCGTATCCAAAATCAAGACTGATTTCTGCCAATTTTCGTAACTGCCTAGCTAGTAGTAATAGAGGAAAGGAAAACAGAGACATTACCTTCTAAAGCATCAGTAATAACTTCGAGGAGATTAAGACCAT
>NZ_JBALDZ010000194.1:0-49877 GCF_036917155.1 Nostoc sp.
CTAGAAGAGGACTAGAAAAAACTTGGTTTAATTGTTCACTAGTTTCACATAGTCGTCTTCAGACGACTTTAGCTTTCAGACAGGGAATTTCATTCTTAACCAAATTCATTGGTTTACCAACCAGACCGCCAGAGAATAGAATTCTCTGTCTAATGGTGCAAGTCCTCTAGAAGAGGACTAGAAAAAACTTGGTTTAATTGTTCACTAGTTTCACATAGTCGTCTTCAGACGACTTTAGCTTTCAGACAGGGAATTTCATTCCCTGGCTGGCTGCTGCTGGCTGCTGCCTTCTGGCTGGCTTCGTGAACTGGCTGATTTGCTGATTCCTGCTTCCCTGGCTAACTGACTCATTGCCTAGCTGACTGGCTGACTGACACTGCTAATATGATAATTTTTTCCAGCAATATGGGAAACATAAATGTATGTAAATAAATACAAAATTTAGAAAATATTATGTCTCTGTGGCGACTTTATTATCATATTGTTTGGGCAACAAAAGAACGCCAACCTCTAATTACCTCCGATAAAGAAACTGAGCTTTATAATTACATCATTGATAAATCCAATAGTTTAAATTGTAGACTCCATGCCATTGGAGGTATTGAAGACCACATACATTTAGTAGTATCTATCCCGCCAACAATCGCGATTGCAGAGTTTGTGAAAAAAATTAAAGGAAGTAGTTCTCACCATTTCAACCACAATCTTTGCCCTACATCAGAAAAATTTGCTTGGCAAGAAGGATATGGTATATTTTCTTTGGGCAGTAAGCAACTTGAGCAAGCTGTTATATATGTTCAAAATCAAAAAATACATCATCTTGAAGGCACGGTAAATTCCCATTTAGAAAAAGCAGTCGCATAACCAAGAAAAAGAAACTGCTAATATCTACGGGCAACTCAAAGCTGATTTATTTAATCAATTTGCACCCAGAGAAAAAAGAAAAAAGCAAGCGGAGAAAAACTAAAATAACTGATTTAGGTTTTGGTGAAGTAGAGAGCGTCATTTGGAATTTTGAATTGTTAATTGTGGTTTTCCCCACAGGATAGTTTCCTGCTTGTAAATGGCAATTCCCGGTTTGGCGCCTTTGGGTTTGTAGACGTGTTTTAGCTGAGTATAAACTACTGGCACTTGCTCACTTTGACGGGCACGACTGTAGTAGGCAGCAAGATTAGCTACAAATTGCAAATCAGCTTCTTCTGCCACAGCACCCGGTTCTAGACGTAGTAACACATGACTTCCTGGAATTTCTTGAGCGTGGAACCATAAGTCATAATCCCCTGCGACACGAAAGGTCAATTGGTCATTCTGGCGATTGTTACGACCGATTAATACTTCAAAGCCACCAGGGGTAAGGTAACGATGAAAGTTGGTGCTAGGTGCTTCGTTGGCGCTACGACTGCGGTATTCTGGATCTTCTAGATACTTTTGCCCTATCAACTCTTCGCGGATTTCTTCTAAAGCTCGTAAATCTTCTGCTGTTTGGTAAGTGTCTATCTGAGCGATCGCAGCTTCTACTTGTTCTAAATACTCAATTTCTGTCTGTACTTCCAACAGTAGCGGTTCCACAGCAGCACGAGCGCGTTTCAGCTTTTGGTGCTGTTTGTAAAGACTCTGGGCATTTTGGACGGCATTTTTATCTGGCTGAAGTGCGATCGCAACTGGTAAATTTGTCTCAAAATCAGCAAGGATAATTTCTTTCATCCCCGGTTCCCAGTTTTGCAGGTGAGCCATCAATAAATCTGCTTTTTGCCGATACTCGTCGGCTCGATCTGATTGCTGCAAGCGCGTCTGAAAGGTTTGAGCTTTATTGCGTAATTTCGCCAGAATATTATTCAATTTCTGACTCAACTGATGGCGCAATTGGGAAAATAACTGTTGATCGATCTGGTTACTGTAGTAGCGGTTGAGTAAATCCTGAATATTTTTGACCTTTTCAACTGCACCCCAACCCATTACGGTGTAAGCATCTTTTGTCCAAGCGGGTTGAAATTTCTTGGAATCCAAGGCTTGCAGCCATTCTTGCCAACGCTCAAACAGCCGTCGCCAGTCGTCGGGGTTGAGAGTATCGGTAGATGTTTCTGGTGCGATATTTGCTTCTAGAAGCATTAATTCCAGTAGCGCTGCACTCAAACCACTATAACTTTTGAGCAATTGCCGCTTAATTGCCCCTGGCACTAAACTTACCCGTTCTTGCCAACGTTCTTGAGATTCGCTCAAACTGGGGATAGTCCCAGTCAGTTTTGGCGGTGTTTCATAAGGTTGTCCGGTTTGGATGGGACGGACACTAGATTGTTGCTGACTGACTTGATGGGCGGCGGTGATAATTATATTGTTAGCGTCGGTGAGAATGACGTTGCTATACTTGCCCATGATTTCTGCATAGACATGATATAGGGCGCTTTCTCCAGGACGACGAGCAAATTGCAAATCAATAACCCGCTCCCAAGGGGCGATCGCTTCAATCGCTACCAATGCCAAACCACCCAATTGGTGTATCAATTGTTGACTAAAGGTAAAGGTATCAGGCGATCGCGGTGGTGGATCGCCGATACAAATATGTGCAGCTTGGGGATGCCAAGAAATTTGTAGCCAATCCCGTTGTTTCAGGGTGCGTAATGCTATAGCAATAGTGTAGCGATCGCGTTGATAAACCTGTTCTGTCCGCGAGGGCAGCCAGTTAGCGCGGATTTCGCTACAGGTAGCTGTAAGAGTAGTGAAGTCAACTGGTTGCATAGCCATTCGCGTTCAAAGGTCGATGCTCAGTATACTTCTATCTATCGATATTAGCGTAGGTGTAGCCCGCCTTATCTACGGGACGGACTCGCGTTTGCGATCTTATATTAGTTGGAAAGGCTATTTCTGGCGTAGTTGGTGATGATTGCAGTTACTTAAATAATTCGCATGAATTTTTGGGTAGTTCCCTATTCAATTTGTTGCCTAAGAGATGGTGTTAAAATCATTATCCCTCTGACAACTTCTTCAGGAGTAGCTGTACCATCGATTACCTTTGGTGCAATCGCCATTACTTCCAAAGCTAGGTTTGTTGGAATTCCCCTTGCTTCTAGCCGCTTCAATTCCAAAACGTCAATACCTGCTGTTAATCCATCCAAATACTCTTCTACAGTCACTCCCAAATTTTCAATTTCCACCATGAATATAATTTCCTGTTTTTTGTTCGATGTTTCAGCCGATGCCTTTAGTTAAATTAAAGCGATCGCTATTTATCACACGATTTACATGGCTGAAACCCTTATTATAAAAAGGGATTGCTAAGAAAATAAACAGTATTGCCAAATTCTTTACGGTTGGTTGGCAATACTGTTGACTTAAAGATTGTTTGTCATAATTTCAGACTTGTAGAGACGCAAAATTTGCGTCTCTACAAAAGTTATCGCTATGTAGATAATCTTATCCAAACCGTATCAAGTTGCTGAGAAGATTATTTAGCAAGCAATAGGGGTTCTTGGACTGGTTGTAGCAGTTGAGTATAAAGTTCACTCAACTGAGTTGCTACACCATGCCAACTAAACTTGCTTTCGACGCGCTTTCTACCGGCTTTACCCAATTCGTCTCGCCACTCTGGATTTAAAAGAATTCGGTCAATGGCAGACGCAAAGGCATCTACATCTTGTGGTGGTGCTAATAAACCAGTTTCTTCATGAACTACAGTAAACTGAAGTCCGCCGACATCACTAGCTACAACTGGTGTACCGCTTGCCATCGCTTCGATCGCTACGAGTCCAAAGGGTTCGTAGTGACTGGGAACAACGCAAACATCGGCGGCTGCGTAATAAGTTGGCAAAATATCTTGACTGAGACGACCGGCAAGGATGGTAAAGTCGCTCATTCCCAATTCGTTGATAATAGCCTCAATGCGATCACGCTCAATTCCGTCGCTGTTACCTGGAGTGCTACCACCACCAATAATTAGCTGGATATTTTTCGAGTCGCGTAGTTGAGACTCGTTGACTGCACGCACCAAGGTTTCTATACCTTTGCGTTGGTCAAAACGTCCTACATACAATACAACCTTGGCTTCTTTGTCAATACCAAATTCAAATCTGGCTGCTTCTCGCCCAATGGAACCAAACTGCTGAATATCTGTACCACAGGGAATGATGTCAATGTTGCCTTTAGTGGAAACTAGCGATCGCATGTGTTGTTGTTCTTGTGGACTTGTCGCCACAATTCGCTCTGCTGTTTCCAACACTTGTTTTTCTACTGCTAATCGCTGACTAGCAATCAGAGGAATATTTTCTATAGTGTTATACTTTACCGCTCCTAATGAGTGGTATGTGTGAACTTGTTTACTTCCTTGGATTTTATTTAACTTCATTCCCACCCAACTAGAGAGCCAGTAATTAGTGTGAACTAACTGGTATGTAATCTCATTTTTTACTTGAAATTTGAGGAAATTATCCACAAATTCAGGTAGATAATCAAAAATCTCATCTCGCGGCACAAACTCAAGAGGACCAGCTTTTAAACGAATAGTTCGACAATTGTCACTGTGTTCAACAATCGAGTCTTGCTCCAGACTCACCTTGCGGGTAAACATATCAACTTGCCATCCTAGCTGCGCTAGTGCTTCACCCACCTGGCGCACATAAACATTTTGTCCCCCAGCTTCTTCTTTCCCTATTTCAATCGCCGGATCTCCGTGGACGGAAATCAAGGCGATACGTTTTTCGGTGGTAGAGTTCATAGTTTGTGTGTTGCTGATTTTAACAAAGTTTTAGGCTGTTCCAAGCTTGTGAATAACACACTTGCCTGAATTGTTTAGGAACTTTGATTAATATTGAATTGATTTTAATTTACTATACCTAATCTTTTTTTACATCCTCTGTCAGAAGTATACTTTTAGATTAAATACAAATATTTAATCTGTATTTAATTTGTCTTTAATTTCTTTAGATATAGAAAATCGTTATATTTATATCTCATACTTTTGATAGATGAAAATTATATTTTTAATTCATATCTAGCTCTAATTTCATAGATATAGCAATCTTAAATTTGCTCTCTACCGAGATACTCAGCTCCCCGACTTCTTGAAAAAGTCGGGGAGCTTTTTGTTTATAGATACATTGACGCTACATCCGTAAGACAACTTATTAGTAAGTATTAATTTTAATAAGTATATGTTCAATTTAGATATTGAAGTTCACACCACCTACCACATTTACCTCACCGCGTTGAACTCATTTTGTATTAAGTAGTAAGAATAACTGTTAAATATTGATGCAAAATCGGGTAATTTATTGAATTTGCTTCGGAAAGTTTCAGATTATATCTTCAACCATTAATAAATTTCAGGAGCAAATCAGGTGTTTACTTCGACCTTCCTCGCTGCTGCAACCACACCCCTGGAATGGAGTCCAATAGTTGGTCTGATTATAATTCTCGCTAATATTGTTGCCATTGCCTTTGGCAAATCTAGCATCAAGTATCCCAACGCAGAACCAGCACTACCCTCACCCAATTTATTTGGTGGTTTTGGTTTACCTGCCCTTTTAGCAACTACCGCCTTTGGTCATATCTTAGGCGTGGGCGTTGTCTTAGGGCTGCATAACCTGGGAAGAATATAGGCTTTTACCCAAGTTAGCCTTTATTTTGATGATTCTTTTGTCTCCAGCTTTGAGTCAGCGAGTTAGTTCTCTGGCTCTTTTTTATACAAATTGTCCTGAGAGATCGAGGTTTGTTGAAGAAGAATTCAGAAATCAGAATTCAGAATCAAGAGATCCGCTACTAAATTGTTGCACCACCAAATTTTAAATTTTCACGCAACCCAGACACAGAAAGCAATTCCCAATCCAAAATCTAAAATCTAAAATTCAAAATGGTATAAGCAGCCTAAAAATTGCTAATCATCCGGTGGGTAAACAGCCCACCGGATGATTAGGAATTTTTCAGAATATGCCAAAAATCTGTTTGCTCAAAATCAACCTATACTCTAAGAGTGACTTTCTAGCGGATTAGCGACATATTTGAATGTTGGCTCAGAATTCCAAGGGCCACGCTCGTCTTTATCATTTCCGTTTGTAGATAGGTTGTAGTAGAGAGCAACAGTGTCATCGGGCTTAACATTACCAAAGAATGGATCTGTCAACTTACCTAGTGAATCTAGAGCTTTCATAAACATCTGAGTATGAGAAATTTCTCGTGTTAACAGATGGACTAAAGTCTCTTGGGTTCCTTTATCGGTTGCTAACTTGATTAATGCTTCGTAAGTCTGACGGGCACCGGCTTCTGCTGCAACGTTAGCTCTTAAATCACGTACTACATCTCCACCCTCGTTTAAGTAACTTGCAGTCCAAGCAGTACCCTGGCTATCTAGAAAATGAGGCCCAATCCCTCGAACTGCAAAGAGAGTACTCTTATAAGCATCTGTTTGATCCACATTTTTGGTATGAGCTTCGATGAGTTTACCAACCATTTCTAAATGGCTGAATTCTTCGATCGCAATGTCTTGAAGCATATCTTTAATGCCAGCATTTTCGACATGGAATGATTGAACCCAATATTGAAGTGCTGCACTAAGTTCGCCAGTAGCTCCGCCAAACTGCTCTAGTAGCAACTGAGCAAAACGAGGGTTTGCTTCACCAACGTTAACTGCATGAATAGGCTCTTTTTTGTGAAAAAACATAGATTTACACTTCCCAAAATTTGGTGTTACAGAATGAATCGGCTTATCTTTTAGTCTTTTCCCAGATAGAGCTAATTTGATGTTTGATAGCTTCTTCAATTGGTGAACTAGAAGACTGAATAAAGTACAGTAGTTATCTCCTGGTTGATAACTGCTAATCAGGGATTAGGTATTGCTGCTTCTTCTGATTAATCCCCATAGATAAATAGCAACAATTGCGCCAAGCACAGCCACTAAAATACCAGGAAGAGTTAAACCAGTACCAGCCGCAGTAATTTGTAGAGTTCCTGTTCGTAACAAGGTAAATAGACTTCCACCGACGAAAGCACCAATGATACCCAAAATCATTGTGGAAAGGATTCCGCCACCTTGATAACCAGGATAAATAGCTTTAGCAATCGCACCTGCCAAAATTCCTAAAACTATCCAAGCAATAATACTCATAACTGCCTCAACAATCTCACTTGTGTCTAAGTTATCAACTCTGATTTCAAATTCTTTCTACCAGATGGGGTAAATGCTAAATCCAAAAGTTAGACAAAAGAGTTTATATCCAAAGAACTTAGATCCCCGACTTCTTAAAGAAGTCGGGGATCTGGGCAGCAAGATTTGCAGAAATGATATCAAATAGCGCGGGAAAATTTTGTCTCTCGCGTTCTTGTATGAGTATCAAAGATGACGGCAATATTTCTTACTAGTAATCTACCGATGTCTGTAATCTGGATCTGATTTTTTGATAAACTGACTAGGCCATCGGCTTCTAGTGGTTTTAACGCCTCTAGCTCATCAGAGAAATATTCATCGAAACTGATATGATATTTGTTTTCAATGTCTTGCTTATGAAGCTGAAAGTGAGACATTATATCCATAATCACATCCCGTCTGATGATATCGTTCTGAGTAAGTTTAATACCTTTACTAACAGGTAAAGCACCCGCTGCAAGTGTCTGATAATAATCCTTTAATTCTTTGTGGTTTTGGGCATAAGCATCTTCTAGCATACTGATGGATGTGGCACCAAAACCAAACAATTCTGTTTCAGCGTGGGTAGTGTAGCCCTGGAAATTGCGTTTGAGAGTGCCATTGCGTTGAGCGATCGCTAGTTCATCATTAGTTTTAGCAAAATGATCCATCCCAATAAATAGATATTCGTTATTCGTCAATTCTTCAATGGTCATTTTCAGAATCTCTAACTTTTCCTCTGCTGGGGGTAGCGCTTCTTGAGGAATATTTTTTTGTGTCGGTTTGAGCCACGGCACATAAGCAAAGTTAAAGACTACAATTCTGTCAGGATCTAATTCAATCGTCTTTTTCAGCGTCTCTTGAAATGTCTCGCGGGTTTGATAAGGTAAACCATAGATTAGGTCTACATTCACACTTTCAAATTTAGCTTCTTTGATCCAACTCATGACATCAAAGAGCATTTCTTCTGGCTGGACACGATTTACAGCTACTTGAACTTGGCGATTAAAATCCTGAATGCCAAAACTAATGCGGTTAAAGCCAATCTGTCTCAGAAAGAAAATGTAGTTTTTATCGATATAGCGGGGATTAATCTCAATTGAGATTTCTGCTTGGGGATCGATGTTGAAATAGCGATTGATATTTTTCCATAAAAATTCTACTTGGTGACGTTCTAAGTAATTAGGAGTACCACCTCCCCAATGGATTTGCAGGACTTTTCTATCTGGATCGATTAAGGCTGAGGTGTTTTTGATGTCTTGAACCAAAGACTCCACATAAGGTTTAGCAATATTCTTGTTGTTGGAAATTACTGTGTTACAGCCGCAGAAGTAGCAAGCACTTTGGCAGAAGGGGATATGGAAATATAAAGAAAGAGGGGTTTTGCGTTGATTCGAGGCTGCGATCGCGGCCTTAAAATCAGTTTCAGTGAATGTTTCGCTTAACTCTGTAGCGGGCGGGTAACTGGTATATCTAGGTGCGCGAGTGTCGTACTTTTGAATCAGATCCAGATCAAACTTGACACCAGGTAATAGAAAAACCATTGAGTTGCTTTCCAATGAATGAGGGGGGATTGGGGACTGGGGACTGGGGACTGGGGACTGGGGACTGGGGACTGGGGACTGGGGAGAATTATTGAACAAGTTTCTTTCTAATGCCCAATGACGCCAGTTGCTTCAAGTCGGGCATTGCCCGCCCAACGCACTGGCTCCCCAATGCCCAATAAAAATTAATTAGTCGCAGCTACTTCAGTGCTACCTGAATTCCGAGAACGAGTGAGGCTATTAAACACAACTTGACCGAGTGCTTTAATTAGACTTCCCTCTAACTCCTGAGCCATCTGTAAATTGAACCCAAAGGCATTATTAGCTTCTGCAACAATCCGTTCTGCTGTTATATCATCAACGGGTAATGCATTTAATGCCTGACGATACTTATCCTTAAATGCCTTTTTGTCAGGAATTTGCTCAAAGTTGTAAAAGGATGTGCCTTCATAGCCAGAAAGTTTCAGGGCTGACTGAGCAACTTTTTGTAGCATTTGACCCCCAGAAAGATCGCCCATGTAGCGAGTATACGCATGACCTAACAGTAAGGCTGGTTCACTAGCAGAAATTTCCCGAATGCGACTAATGTATGTCTGGGCAGCTGGTGAGGCTGTAACTCGCTCTCGCCAATTATCCCCATAATAAAACACCATATCTTTTTCGAGTGATAATTGGCGATTAAGTTCAGGAAAGTAAACCGCACTAATTACAGGATGCTTTACATGGCTTTCTAATGACGCTTCTAGTTCACTGTAGACGTAATACAAGTTGCTTAAGAACTTGGCAAAGCAGTCTTTATCCACAACTCCTTGCAAAAAACATTTCATGAATGCCACATTTTCCGCTGATGTGTGGGCTTGTTGAGTTCCAGAACGGAGTTTGATGGCTAGATTGCTACTCATTGTTGCTTCCTTCGTGTTCAAGCGTAAGGTTTCTTGACAGTCATCGATTCATGATGCCTGCCAAGGCCAGCTAAAAAATTGTTATTCTAGGTTTAGGTTTAGAAAGTATTTGCATCACTCTATCCAGCAAGTACCACTGCCGATGCAAATCCCAGCTATTTTTATCTCTCCTAAAAGTATTTAACTATTCATTCATATATAGCTATGGGGATATTAATATTTATTTATGTTTTCTGATGCTCATATTCAGGCATCTGACCTTAATCTGAAGCTAGCAGAGATTAGTAAGAGCGATACCTACGGCGGCAAGCTACGCTTACCAATGATAAAATTTTGCCAAAAATTACCCTTGATAGCCTCCATTGTTGGGTATCTATTGCAGACTTACCTAATTGTGAAGGAGGCAGGAGGTTGCAATACAACGTAGCAACTCTTGGATTTCAGTGCTACTGAAGCAAAAATTTAACTTAATCTTATCCTGTTTTTGATTTGTTCTTAGTTGTGCTAAGACTTTTAATACAATATATTTTATTAAATCAGTATTAAATCTTTTATAAAAATCCGATTTAATCTTGGAAAAGCCTGGCTACTATAGCTTTGGGTGATATAAATCAAAGCTTCAGTATACTTAACAAGATTCATACCGGATTCTTAAGATTTCTATGTGATATTCTCAAAATAGGTTTAAAGATTCAGCCTGACTATTTGGTATCGTACTCACTAAATCAGGATAAACTCTATGTATCGATTCCAAATCAGTGCATACACGCAAACGGGCGAATCCATTGGTATCGTCGGTTCTACTCCAGAGTTGGGAATGTGGGACATCAGCAAATGTGTCCACCTGCGTACAAGTGGCGATCGCTATCCTTCATGGTGGAGAGATATTGACATTCAAGAGTCAGGCGATGTCTCACGACAAGCCACTTCGTGTCTACGCCAAAAAGTTGAATATAAATATGTGCGTCTCGATGCAAACGGTAACGCCCAATGGGAGAGCTTACTAGATACAAACCGTTGGATTCCCATTGACTCTAACGCTGATGCCAGCACAATAATTGTGGATGATGGCGCATTTGGCTATTTACAACCTTATCCGTTTGGATATATTGAGAACCCTACTGTCAGAATACCCTTGGATGAAGAGTCTAAAGGGTTAAAAATCGTAGTCATTGGTAGTTCCGTCGCATTAGGTCATAAAGCCTGGTTTTTGAAAGGTTGGGTCTGGTTGTTGGCACAGGCTTTGCAGCAAAAATATGGGCATAAACTCTTGAATGTGTCGGAGGTGGGGGCGAATGTCAGCAGAACGATCGCCCGATTTCCCTCAGTTGTCACTCCAGAACAACCAGATGTAGTAATCATTGCCTTATCCCTGGGCAACGAAGGGTTAGCCTACTGTCCCCCTCACGAACGCCGGGCAGTACAGCGGCGGTTTGAAAGTGGCTTACAGCAGCTTGTGAAAATGACGCGGGACATCGGAGCTATCCCGATTCTGGGCGGAGTCTATCCCAACGGTGATTATTCCCAAGAACATTACTCGCTGATCCGAAACACACACAACCGGATGCTAACTTGGGGCGTGACTGTATTAGATTGGTTGGCAGCTGTGGATGATGGGCAAGGACGATGGAAAGCGGGGATATCTTTCGACCCGGCTCACCCAAACACCCTTGGTCACAGTCTCATGTATCAACAGATTGACCACCACCTCTTCGACATCAACAAAGACGCATTAGCAAAGGAAAAACAACACTTCCGACAACCGAATGAATTCCCCATCTACTTTGACAATGCCGGCTTTCGGATCTCTGTCGGTATCGAAGAGAAGCGTTTACGAATCATTAATCCATCACAATACAGCTATACGATCGCTCCCTATTGGCAGGAACTACAAACTGTACTGCAAAGTAAGGCTGGATTGATACCGGGTATCTACATTGCGAAGGATACCCAGCCAGGGACGCTCCCATTCTTTGCCGTGCAAGAGGATGGCGCGATCGCAACGACAGTAAAAATCCCCCCTGGTGCCGACCTAGAATATAGCACCGCCTTCAATCTTTTTTCGCCGAAAAACTCACAAGTTTTGTTCTATGACGGGGATCTGGGGATTTTGCAAGCGGGCGAATGCCACCTCTGGGTGATCAACGAATCAGACAACGAGTACAACATCCAACCCATGTGGCAGGAGGTTTGCCTAGCACTTAAAGCTATGCCATCGGGTGTCTATGAAGATCCGCTTCATCCCGAGGCCCCCTTTCGCACCATGATGATTGGTAACAATGGGCTAGAAAGTCGGGTGAAAGCACCACCTAAATCTGCGCTGTTTTTCCAATACAAATGCAAATTATCGGATATCAGCCGCGTGGCCATTCTTCCCCTTGGCGATCGCTGTGCCGTCCGCATGATGTTGTATAAAATGGAGTATGATGGCCCCGCCTTTCCCTTTGATCTGACGCGCACCACCAATATTGCAGATGTTGCGGATGCGATCGAACACGGTTTTGATGATATGTGGAACCCTGCCTTTTTGCATTACAGCCCCGATGCAGGTAGAATTTACCATAGTAAGTGGTCGGGTTTATCCTTTGCCCATGAAGTTGAGGAGACAGACGACCCCACAAACGATATGTTTCCCGTCCATGAACGGATGCGCCTTCGTTACACAGCACGCTCTGAAAGGTTTTGGTACGCATTGCGGCATTGCGACAAAGTGCTTTTCGTTCGCACAGGAATTAGCGATCGCGGTGGTGTGATAGATTTAGTCAACAAGCTGGAAAAACAATGCCAGGGGAAGCCATTTCATCTCTTGCTGCTTTCTCCCCAAAGCGATGATGAGTTTTTAGACCTTCCCAATGTGCTGCACTATAATGTCGAGTTTAATCCCGATCGCATGTATGACGATTTGGGGCACTGGATGTATTGCACAGAGGTGATGCGAGGAATTCTGGAATCCCTTGGTGTGTCTAGTAAAAACCTCTTTTGGTGTCCGCCCAAACCTCCGAAGGGGTGGGAAACTAGATAGGGCGATCGCAATACTGTTCGGTTAAGGCAAGAGACGCGATGAATCGCCGTCTCTACAATAATCAGTCTTTTGTAGAGACGGCGATTTATCGCGTCTTTCTAATAGACATCTGGTGAAAATGAATGTAGAGACGTAGCAGTGCTACGTCTCTACAAGGATTCTGGATAACGCATATTTAATTTCTGGAGATTACTACTGAAAAACAAGTTAGTAGATCAACCTGACCCAAATTTGCGATCGCTCACGGTATTTCAAGAACGGAACGAACCAATAGAAATAGACTGGTAACAATCCTTCCACAACCTTTAGTATTCATCTAGCATTCTTGCAGCCTCATTCATACACTCTAGGTCAATTTAGATGTTAACGATCGCTATCAGCAAAATAGCTCAACCACTGTCGGCTTAGTCACTTTCCCCATCGCATTACGCGGTAATTCTTCAACTATCAAAATTTGGGTTGGCACTTTATAAACCGCCAATCGCTCTTTTGCCCAACTCCTGAAAGCTTCTAATGTTAAAGGTTGTGACCCTTGCAATACTAACGCTGCACACACCCGTTCACCCCACTCTAAATCAGCAACCCCAACCACTGCACATTCCTGAATATCTGGATGGGTTCTTAGCACTTCTTCAATTTCTAAAGCTGAAACTTTATACCCTCCAGTTTTGATAATATCCACGCTCATTCGTCCCAGAATGCGGTAGTTGTCGTTCTCAATTACGGCGGTGTCTCCAGTACGGAACCAGCCATCTTGGAAGGCTTTGGCGGTTGCTTCAGGGTTTTGCCAATATTCTAGAAACACTCCAGGGCCTTTAACTTGGATTTCTCCTGGGGTTTCGGCTGGGACTAACTCTCCGTTCTCATCCACTAATCTTACTTCAATTTTAGGCAGAGGTTTCCCCACATATCCAGATAACCGTTCACCGTGTAAAGGGTTCGATAGCGCCATACCGATTTCAGTCATCCCATAGCGCTCAAGCAGAAAATGGCCGCTGATGGTTTGCCACTTTTCTAAAACTTGAACTGGTAATGCTGCGGAGCCAGAAACCATCAGGCGCATCTTAGCACAGCCTTCTGACATGCTTTTTTGACGTTCCTTAGAGGCTGTTTCCCAAGCAGTAATTAGCTTTACATAAATTGTTGGTACTGCCATAAATAAGGTTAAGTCGCCGTCACAAATTCGGTTCCAAACGGTTTCAGCATCAAATTTGATCAATATATGGCACTCCGCCCCAGCCCATAAAGCACAAGTCAGTACGTTAATAATTCCATGAATATGATGTAGTGGCAGGATATGTAAAATGCGTTCGCGTAGCGTCTTTGCAGGAGAATCATCCGATGTCCATTCCCAAGCGGTGATTAAGCTAGTCACTTGCGCTTGAATATTTTGGTGAGTCGTAACTACACCCTTCGGTTTACCTGTTGTACCGCTGGTGTAGAGAATTAAGGCGCGTCTTGTGATATCTACCTCTGGGAGCGGAGCAATATTAGATGGGAGCGTTTCTGAGGTGAGGATAAATCGTAAATTGTGTTCTTGGGCGAGCGATCGCAGTATACCCTCAAAATTGGGATGAGCAATAATAATCGATGCTCCAGAATTGCTAATTACGTACTCCAATTCTGGACGTGGGTGGGAAACACACAGAGGTACAGCTATGCCACCAGCACGCCAAATTCCCCATTGAGTGGCTACATACTCAAACCCAGACGGAATGAGAAAGGCAACTCGCTGCTCTTGTAAATCTTCTGTATTTTGAAGAAGACCTGTTGCTATTTGACTAGAAGTGTTCAGCAAATCCCGATAAGTAAATGCTTCATCTGTTGTCACAATTGCTGTTTTTTCGTTGTGTTCTTCAGCACGAATAATCAATGGGAGATTCACGTTTATTTACCGATTTAGGGTTGATTCAGTCTACTTACAGAAAGTATATATAATAGTAATCCTATTTGATTTGCTTTCCACTGACAGGCTCAGATCCCCGACTTCTTGAAGAAGTCGGGGATCTTTTTATTCATAACTTTATAGATACTACAACCAACGTTGTTTTTTTGCATAGAAAATACTGCCAATCACAATGAATGCCATCATACCGATCACCATAGGGTAAGCCCAAGGTTGTTCTAATTCCGGCATATACTTGAAGTTCATACCATAGAAACCAGACATAAAAGTGATTGGTAAAAATATTGTCGGAAGGATAGTCAGACGATTAATTCGTTCGCCTGTTTTACTAGCAATATTATCACGTTGAATTTCCATTAATTCTGACATCCAGGCTCTTATAGCTTGATATTCTTGCCAGAGTTTATCAACGTGATGAACCAATTCTTGATTGAATAATTCTTTCACTGGCTGGCCAATCCACTGGAAATCTTCATTATCCATAATAGCCATAAGTAACTTGATGCTTTGAAAATTACGGCGTCCAGAACGAGTAGATTGCCTCATTGTGGCAATTTTTTGGTACGTTGATTCATCACCGGAATTATCTAAAACTTCATCTTCTAAATCATCAAGTTTTCTAGAAATATAATTAAATACAGTTTCGTAATTATTCAAAATATCTTTAAATATGAGGTAAAAAAGATAGTCAATTCCTAAGTTTTGAATATCTAGAGTTCGCTTGTGGAGATTATTAGCTAGAATGCTTAATATTTTTAGTTCAGTGATTTCAAAAGTTATAATGAAATTATTTCCAACTACAATGTTGCCACGTACCACCTCAAACTCATTATTTTTTATTTGAGGAGTTAGGATTTCATAGCTGTCAAATAAACAATCTTCTACGTCTTCATCAATTCCTAAAGGGGAATGGTTGAAAATCATGTTAACACGAGATGGGTTGAGTCCAAAGTGCTTGATAATTCTGGCTGTTCCAGTGCGATCGCGGAAGTGAACACAACGCAACCAAATATTCTGAGAAACATCAATTCTTTTCAGTATTGTATCGACATCCCTACTGGTAAATATTTCCAGGTTATCTGGATAAAAAGTCAGGAGAATTAGCATATAGCAATCCTAATTGAGTCGTAAGAAAATACTGGGACTCATATTGAGCAATAATTTATTTGACTACAACGACACATCAAATGTCAAAGTCTACAATTTATAACGCTAAGGAATAAGAATTAAATAACATACAATTTATGTCCCTGGTTTACCTCACCCTCAATCCCTCTCCGATATATTGGAGAGGGATCGTGAGACAGGATGGAGTTTTGCATTTTATTTAATCCGCGTTCCTAAGTAGTAAGGAGTAAAGAGCTTACTAACACCTCTCAAAACTAGTTCGATAAAGTACTAGTCGTAAATTTGTAAAGTAAAACACATTTAAATAGCACAATCACTCTCTAAGAGTTTTGACAGTTGACAGTCAACATTATATTGAATTGTGGCTCAATTTTTTTCTATTTTCCCAGATTTAAGGCGCGTAGTTGGCGCTGG
Organism: Nostoc sp.; assembly: GCF_036917155.1. Classification (GTDB taxonomy): domain Bacteria; phylum Cyanobacteriota; class Cyanobacteriia; order Cyanobacteriales; family Nostocaceae; genus Nostoc. The sequence goes on from NZ_JBALDZ010000194.1 coordinate 16,028, forward strand.
CGCTGAATTATTTTGCAGAATTGCTATTTCCCGTTGTGCATCTTGATAACTATCTTGTTCCCCTTGCTGTTGGAATAGTTTTGCAGCTTTTTTAAAATCTGCGATCGCACCCGGTTTATTTTTCTGCTTGGTGCGAATCACGCCCCGATTATAATAGGCTAAGGCATTGTTAGCGTTAATTGCGATCGCTCGTGAATAATCCTGATTTGCAGCTTTTTTATTTCCCAGTTCGAGATAGGCGTTACCACGGTTGTTGTAAGCTGCTAGATTATTTGTATCTAATTTTATTGCTGCGGTGTAATCTTCAATAGCACCTTTATAATCTCCGAAAGAAAAGCGGTGAATACCTCTGTGAATATAAGCTGCAATAAATTTCGGGTCAATCTGTAAGATAGTCTTGTAATCTTCAGTAGCTTCTACTTGATTGCCCAAATCGCTGTAAATATCACCACGATTAAGATAAGCTTCTATATATTTGGGATTGATGTTAATTGCGTCTGTATAATCTTTCAGTGCCGCATATTTTTGTTTATTAATCGATTGAGTTAAACCCCTTTGATAATAAGCTTTGGCATCACTAGGATTAATCTTAATTACTTTATCAAAATCTTGGATAGCTTCAAGTCTTTGTCTGAGACGACGACGGAGAATCCCTCGCTGTAAGTAGGCTTCAGTATACTCAGACTTGAGAGCGATCGCTTTGCTAAAATCTTCAATTGCACCTTTATTATCCTTCAATTGAGTACGAGCTAATCCCCGGCCATAGTAAGCATAAGCATCTTTAGAATTTAACTTAATTGCTTGAGTATAATCTGCGATCGCTTCTTTGTATTTGCCTAATTCCGAAAAAGCAAATCCTCGGTCAAAATAGGCATTAGCATCTTGAGGATTGAGTAAAATGGCTTGGCTAGAGTCTGCTTGTGCTTGCTCGTAGTCTCCTAATCGATAATAGGCATCACCTCGCCGATTATAAGCCAAAGCGTTTTGCGGATCTAATTTAATAGCCTGATTGAAATCTTCAATAGCTCCTTCATAGTTTCCTTCTTCATATTTATTTTCTCCCTTTTGGTACAATGTCTGTTGAGCATCACTTACAGGTTTTGGCGTTCTCAATTGCCACGCTGCAACACCAAGGGTGATACAGACAATTATCCCAATTAGAACTAGTAATAATTTTTTTTGAAGCTGTTTTTGTTGATCGTCATCAACATTTGTTATCTTTTTCAGATCGTCTAAAACTTCGGTTGCATACTGGTAGCGCTTACGATAGTCAAAACGCACCATTTGATTAATAATTTTTGCTAGTTTTCGGTTAACTTTGAGGTTTTTGTCGCACCAAAGTATTTCACCTGTCAGCTTATTTTTCTGGTTGCGTAAATTAGATATTTCCTTTGCAGCTAAACCTTTCAGTGCTGCGATCGCAACCATACCTAAAGCATATATATCACTATTATATTTGAGGTTGCCGTTAACTTGTTCTATAGGCATATATTCGAGATTGTCAACAGTATTAGTGATGGCTTCATTAACAGTACCAAAATTAACCAAAACTAACTTTTTATCTGATTCACGGCGAATAATATTTGCTGGTTTAATATCCCGATGAATTACGCCATAGCTATGTATAATCACCAAAAGGTTTAATATCTCTGATAAAAGAGTAATTACTTGGTCTTCTCTCAGAGATTCTCCTTGGAGAATTTCGTCAGTTAAAGAATTACCAGGTATGAATTCTTTGACTACATAGAATTCTTCATTTTCTTCAAAACAAGTAATTAACTTTTGAATTTGGTCATATTTTTGTCCTAGTTTTTCTAAAGTTGCTGCCTTACTTGTAAACAAGCATCGTAGGCTTGTTAAAGCTTGAGGATTGCTACTAGAAGAACGTAACTGCTTGACTATAAATTGGCTGCCAGGAAGATTAACATCTTCAACTAGATAGGTTTTTCCTTTTTCCCCATCATTGAGAACTTTTAGTATTTGATAATGTCCATCTAGTAAATGACTATCCATCAATATAAATATAGTCTGATAAATTGTTTGATTATAGCTCAATACAGTTCAGTTAAGCATTTCTTTCTTCTCTTTGCGTCCTTGGCGTCCAACTCTTACGAGACGCTGCGCGTTCACGCAGTGTCTCGCAGAGAAGGCGGTAGCCTGCGGCAAGCCGCTCCGCGTCTACGTTAAAAAAATTGAATTTGACAAAGAGTTTTAGGCTTAACCCAAGCGTATTGGATTATAGCTTAGGTGTTATTAATAGTGATTTTTAAATGTAAATATTTATTTATTCAGTTAGGGGCAATGCATGTAGACGCGTTCGCGGAGCGTCTCGTAGAGAAGCGGCTTCCCATAGGGAATTGCCCCTACCTGAATAAAGCGCACCCTCACATAGAATTAGTATAAGCGGCTCCAGTCTTTAGAATATGACTAGAGCCGCTTACTACAAACCTTTAATTATTGACGCCTACTTATCAGAAGAGTAAATAGACCACGCGGTTAATTACGAATTATTCAGTTAAGTTTTACGCTGGTACGACAAATTTCTCGCTACCAGCCAATTCAAAGGCTGCGTGAATGGCTTGCAAAGCTTTAACACCTTGCTCTTGTGCCACAACACAACTAATTTTGATTTCTGAGGTAGCAATCATTTGAATGTTGATTTGTTGTTTGGCTAAAGCTTCAAACATTTTAGCGGCAATACCTGGTTGTCCTACCATCCCTGCACCGACAATACTCACCTTAGCGATCGCACTATCTAAAACAACTTCACCCCATCCTAACTCTGCTGCTACTTGGATAAGCATTTCTCTGGCATTTTCCCCATCTATCCGCGAGACTGTAAAAGCAATATCTCGCCTGGGAACACCATCAATTACCCGACAACGCTGAGATTGGATAATCATATCAACGCTAATATTATGCTGCGCTAATAATCCAAATAATTTTGCCGCCATCCCTGGCCGATCTGGCAATTGGCGAATAGCAAGACGCGCTTGATTCAAATCGAGGGCAACACCGCGAACGGGAGGTGGGGAGTGAGGAGTTAGGAGTGAGGAGTTAGGAGTGAGGAATTCTCCCCTGCTCCCTGCTCCCTGCTCCCCTGCTTCGATCTCAAAGGCGGTACGGAGTGCTAAGACGGCGCGATCGCACTGGGCGGCATCGACTACGCAACTTACTTTCACTTCGCTGGTGGAAATCATTTGAATATTCACGCCTGCTTCGGCTAAGGTAGCGAACATCTTTGCAGCGACACCAGGACGGCCAATCATTCCTGCGCCTGCGATGCTGACTTTGGCAATGTTATGTTCTACCATTACCTCGGCTTCGTCCAAGTTGGGGTTAGATTGACTTCTCAGTGCTGGGGCGATCGCTGTTGCTACTGCTTCTGCCCGTTTTAATATTGGTGTGGTGACAGTAAAGGCAATGTCATTACTGTTACCTTCATGAACTGACTGAATAATCAAATCTACGTCTACTTTTTGCCGAGAAATTTCGCCAAATAATCTCGCTGCTACGCCTGGTTTGTCAGGTACGCGCAACAAAGCAACCTTCGCTTGGTCAGTGTCAAATTCTACAGCATCTACTGGACGGGCAATTTCTAGATTGATTAGCGATCGCCCTTGGGGTTTGGCTGATGTCACCCAAGTACCTGGTTGATCCGTCCAGCTAGACCTAACTACAAGGGGAATACCATAGTTACGGGCAATTTCCACAGCACGGGGATGCAGCACTTTTGCGCCCAAGCTAGCTAATTCCAACATTTCATCGCAGGTGATGGCATCCATCAACTGGGCTTCGGCAACCAAGCGGGGGTCTGTAGTGAGAATCCCTGGAACGTCTGTATAAATTTCGCAAAAATTCGCTCTTAATGCGGCTGCGATCGCCACTGCTGAGGTGTCAGAACCACCACGACCCAAAGTCGTAATTTCCATCTCTCCGGCGCTGGAGATGCCTTGGAAGCCAGCTACTACAACTACTTTACCTTCATTTATGTGGCGAGTTAGGCGAGTAGTTTCAATATGCAAAATCCGAGCGCGGCTGTGTTCAGCTTCGGTAACAATTCCGACTTGAGCGCCAGTCATGGAAATTGCCGGCTGTCCGAGTTCCTGCAAAGCCATACTGAGTAAGGCAATGGTCACTTGTTCGCCAGTAGAAAGCAGCATATCCATTTCCCGGCGGTTAGGATTTGGAGAAATTTCAGTAGCTAGTTTGACGAGTCCATCGGTGGTTTTTCCCATTGCCGAAACCACTACGACAATAGAGTTTCCAGTTTTAACAGTTTTATAAATACGCTGTGCAACAGCTTGAATACGTTCGACTGAACCGACAGATGTACCACCGTATTTCTGAACTATGAGCGCCATAACTTTTTTTAATCAATTGTGCCTGCTTTCATCAACGCTTCCACCTGGTTAGGAAGCCTTCAAGGCTTATCAGTTATATAGTTTACTAAATATTGCGTCGAATGCCCTATCATAATTGATTATTCAAAAACCACATCTTCGTAGAGTGTTGCCATTGTTTCCTCAAAATCCACGCTGTTGAGTCGAAATGATTGATGCTCTGCTGTGTAGGATTGTAAAACCCATAACCCTTGCTCATTGCGGCGAAAACACTCAACTCGCTGACGTTTTGTATTAATTAAAACATACTCTTGCAGACTTTCGAGTATTTGATAATCGGCAAATTTGTCGCCCCGGTCAAAGGCTTCAGTAGAATTAGATAAAACTTCGACAATTAAACAGGGAAATCTTTTATAACCAGGCGTTTCTCGATCTCGTTGATCGCAAGTAACCATCACATCGGGATAATAAAAGCGATTCAGAGATTCGATTCTGGCTTTCATGTCAGCGATGTAAACACGACAACCAGAGCCGCGCACATAATTACGGAGGAGAGCGAACAGGTTTCCCGCAATGGTAACGTGTGGATCTAGCGCTCCAGCCATTGCGTAGATGTAGCCGTCTATATATTCATGCTTGATATTGCTCTGTTCCTCCATTTGGAGGTATTCTTCAGCAGTAAGATAGTTTTGTTGGGGCGAGGCTATCATATTTTAAAGGTTTTATTGTGCCGATTTACCTATGGCGATGCGTTAGAGGTTGTTTGAAAAGTATTTAGCTGTGATTTTAGGCACTTCTAGATCCCCCCTAACCCCCCTTAAAAAGGGGGGAACCGGAATCAAAGTCCCCCAATTTATCGGGGGATTTAGGGGAATCTAGAACGTTTTGCTACCAAGAAGAGGACTTTTCAAACAACCTCTTAGGTGCAGTAGACTTTATAATCAGGTAAGGAACTGATGTAAGGAACCTGGATAATGGCTAGTGCGACCATCACCACTAAAGGGCAAGTAACTATTCCTAAAGAAATTAGAGATTATCTTAACCTTGATACAGGTAGTAAGGTTGATTTTGTTATTGATGAAAATGGAATAGTTAAATTAATTACCCTGAATATCTCTATCCAAAGTTTATCAGGGATTTTACACCGTCCGGGAATGAAAAGCACAACTTTAGAAGAAATAGAAGCTGCAATTAAAGAAGGCTCAAGTGATTGGACTTGATACAAATATTTTAGTGCGCTACTTAACAAAAGATGATGACAAGCAGTGGGAGCAAGCTGCTGAAATTATCGAAGGGGGAGAGCAATGTTTCACAACCATATAACGTAGGCGTAGCCCGTCGTAGACATCGCTTGTAGATTTACACTTCTTTTCTAGAGCCTACGCCTTGACAACACCATCATTCAAGGCTTTGAGGCGAGATAATATAGCTGTGAACTCCATTTGGGTAGACCAATGCAACTAGAAGATTATTTTGACTTTTTATCAGCCGATGATATTCGCCTGAAAGGACACCGCATCGGCATCGACAATATACTTGATTATTACTTGGAAGGATATACGCCGGAAGAAATTGCTGCTAATCTACCTAGTTTGAGTTTGGAACAAATTCACGCTACTATTACTTATTATCTCCATAATCGCACCAATATCGAAGCTTATCTGTCACGTCTGGCAACATGGCGGGAACAGCATTACCAAGAATCGCTTGCAAATCCTTCATTTTTGGTACAGCGCCTCAGAATCTTAAAAACTCAAAGAAATGAACGTCAGGTAAGTGCTTAGTGAAAGTTCGTTTTTTGCTTGATGAAAATTTATCGCCGCGTCTGAAAATAGCTGTTCTTCGTCTTAACCCAGCGATAGATATTTTACGTGTGGGTGAAAGTAATGCACCATCATTAGGAACTTTAGATCCTGATGTGTTGGTTTATCTGCAATTATCTCAACGGCTGTTAGTGACAGATAACCGCGCTAGTATGCCGGCTCATTTAGAGACACATTGGGCAGAAGGTGGACATATTTGGGGCTTATTCTGGTTGCGTCCGAGAATACCAATAGGGCAATTAGCACAAGAACTATTGCTAGTTTGGGAGACTACTGAGGCAGAAGAATGGATAGATCAGTTGGAATGGATTCCTTTTTAAGCGATCGCTTGTCGATTTACACTTTAAAGTAGAGTCTCATTATCTTGATATTCTTTGATTTTGGCATATAAACTGGCAACCGTTTCTGGAGCAAATAGTTTTTCTTTAACTTGCAAATAGTCGCCTTCACTGAGTTTACAAGCCGCCCAAAATTTCATTACCTTCGACGGTTCTAAGTGGCAGTTAAAAATTAGGTGATAAACCCGCTTGTTTACAAATTTCATTAGCAGTAATACGATCAATGGTACTATGCCGTTTTACCGGAAGAGTTTTGATATCATTAGTATATATAGAATGATTTCCTCCTTCCCTTAATAAATAAAAGCCATTTTGCTCTAAGTATTTAATTAGCTCTTTTCGTTTGACTGACACACTCAGACCTCTATAGGAATTTGTTCCAGCAAAGAACCACCTGTGGGAATTTCTTTATTTTGTTGACGATAGGCAAGAACCATTTCTTTGGTTGCATCTTGTAACATAGCTCTACATTCTTCTATGGTTTCTCCTTCTGTGATAACTTCTTGCCATTCAATAAGTTGTCCCATATATCCGCTATTAGTTTTTGTATATTTTGCAGTGTATGTAATTAACATTGCTATGTTTGTGAAGATAATTATATGATTTATCGTAGCTGATTTTTTGTTGTGGGAGACATTGCTCTTCATCATTCATAACTGCATAATAGCGTAGGCGTAGCCCGTCGTAGACATCGCTTGTAGATTTACACTTCTTTTCTAGAGCCTACGCCTTTACAACACCATCATTCCACCTCAAAACGCGAAACGTCGAGCTTAAAACTAAAACATTGTCACTTAAAACAGGAACATTCTCGTTTGGAACAGAAATATTCTCACTGGGAACAGGAACGTTCTCGTTTAGAACAAGAACATTTTCACTTGAAACAAGAACGTTCTCGTTCGGAACACGAAACTCCGAGTTCAGAACATGAAAGGCCGAGTTCAGAACACGAAAGTCCGAGTTTAAGCGATCGCACTTTTCAGTTTTATCACGGTACGCTTTGCACAAAACTAGCTTATTCTGGATTTGGGGGGAGGTGATCGCGAAGATTTGCTAGATTTTCACAAACAGTAACAGTCTTGGGATGATTTACCCCTAACTGTTGCTCAAAAATTGCCAAAGCTTGTAGGTAAAAAGGTTCGGCTTCGCTATATTTCCCTTGAAAGTCGTAGAGTTCCCCCAAGTTGTTGAGGCTAGTTGCAATATCAGAATGTTCTTCACCCAACAGGCGTCGCTTGATTTCCAAAGCTTGCCGAAACAGAGGTTCAACTTCGCTGTAATTTCCTTGGGAGTAGTAGAGTTCTCCTAAGTTGTTGAGGCTTTGTGCAACATTGAGATGTGATTCTCCGTGCAGGCGTCGCCTGAGTTCCAAAGCTTGCAAATGTAGGGATTTGGCTGTGCTGTATTTTCCTTGGGAGTAGTAGAAATATGCTAAATTGTTGAGGCTAGTTGCAACATCAGGATGTGACTCTCCCAGCAAGTGTCGTATTATTTCTAGAGCTTGTAGTAACAGGGGTTCAGCTTCGCTGTATTTTCCTTGGCAATAGTAGAGTAATCCTAAGTTATTGAGGCTAGTTGCAACATCAGGATGTGACTCGCCCAGTAGCCGTCGCCTTAATTCTAAAGCTTGCAGGTGCAGGGGTTCAGCTTCGCTATATCTTCCTTGAAAACGGTAGAGTTCCCCCAAGTTATTGCGACTAGTTGCAACAACAGGATGTTCTTCTCCCAGCAAGCGTCGCTTGCGTTCTAGAGCTTGCAACTGAAGAGGTTCGGCTTCGCTATATTTTCCTTGGCAGTAGTAGAAATAACCGAGGTAGTCGAGGCTGGTTGCAAAATCGAGATGTGACTCTCCCAAGCGTTTTTTGATAATTTCTAGACAAAGCTTACACCAATATACAGCCTGGTCATATAACCCCTGACCATTGTAAAATCGGGCATTACTCATGAAAGCCCAAATTAAATCTTCATCCCTGACATATTGAGTGAGATTCTTCGCTACTTCTGCTATGTGAGGTATGGCGGGAGTGACATCAGTGATTTGCTCAAGGGTGGGAAAATCAGGAATATCTTTGGCAACTGCTAGCATTACCTGGCAAAAACTCTGCTTAAATTCCTCTGCCTTATCTAAACCTGTAAGCTTATATTGGAAAAACTCCCTCAGCAGTGGATGTAATTGATAGATTCCCTCACCTTTGCGCTGGAGTAAATGCAGATTCAGCAAGTGATCGTCTCTAATTTCCTCTAAATCTTCCTCATCTTCTTCTGATAAACACAGTTCCACCAAGTTCCAAGATATGGGTGCGGCTGCAAATAAACTCAATAAACAACCCAATTGTTTATCGCTGTCTTCTAATTCCTGCCAACTCAACTCAAAGGCTGCTAACACACCCCGTTGTGCTGTCATATCAGCTTCCGACTTAGATTTAGAGAGGGAACGCTCATCTAATCGCTTGTTCTTCAACCGCCGCAACATTTCTGCTAGAGATAAATCCTGTTTCCGCGCCAGATAGCGCCCCACTAATTCCACACCCAAAGGTAAATATCCCAGCCATTCACACAACTGATTTGCTAAAGCTAATTCTTTTTCAATTCGCCCCGGTGTTTCTTTGAGTAAAGACTTTAATAACTCCAGCGCCGCCTCTGGTTGCAGCACATCCAAAGATAACTGTGCGATGCGTCCCAACTTCTGGCGCGTAGTCATCAACACTTTAAACCGAGAAGGTAGCGACTGGAAGTAAGGCTTGACTTCCTCATAGTCGCTGGCATCATCCAAAACTAGCAGCACATCACCCTCACGCCAACGCCGCCAACAGTATTGCACTTTGGCGAGTAAATCAAAATCTTCTGGCGGCTTTAAATCAAGCTGCGTTCTGGCAAACTGCACAACTTGAATGCCCACATCTCCAGTCTTTGCTAGCAACCAACAAAGCCCACCGTTGTATGTTTCGCGGTATTTGATGGCATATTGTAAGGCGAGTTCTGTTTTACCGACTCCACCCATTCCAGAAATAGCGGCAATGGCTACTTGTTTATTATCCTGCAAAAGTTGGTGGAGATTTTGCAATTCCTCTTCACGCCCGACAAACTCCAGCACCCCACTCAGGGGCAAATTTTGCGGTATTTCAGTAGAGGGATTTAACTTTGCCCGTTCCCGTTCGAGCGACTGTAGTCAATCAGGGGGATGATTGTAATTGATAGTAATGGGGCTATTGTCTACGCCTTGAAAGGTAGGAGCTTTACTCTCAATGCTTTGAAAACCTTGTCCACCATAAACATTTTGGACATTTTTACCTTGAACCTTGCCAATATTAATTTCTTGGTGAATCTGTTGGGCAAGGCTTTGAACTTCTTCGCCAAATTGGGTGTCGGTGTCCATTTCTACTTGTAGGTAGGCAGCAACAAAGTTTAAATCTTCCTTAGAACCTTGTTCAGCTTTTATTAAAGCTTGTTGTACTTTCGGCTTACCCTGGAACTTATCCCAAATTTTTTGACGCAGCAGTTTTAGCTTGTCCAGTGTACCTTCTGTTATCTTCTCTACGGTTTTTTCTATAGCTTTGGTGATTACCAAGGTTGCGATCGCAGCTGCTGTCAGTGATACTGGCTCCATAAGTTTGCCAAAATATACGAGATTTTACTTATGATTCTCAGTCTAACAGAGCCAGGGCGAATGGAATTCGCGGCTACACAAACATAGACGCTTTGCGGCTTCCCGCAGGGTAGTCCGCAGAGGCGGACTAAGGAAAAATTGAGGGTTTGAAACCCACGGAGGTGGGTTTTGCCTGTGTAGCTGCGGTTTCTAACCGCCCTTTTATAAATTTAAGGGACTTATAAAAGTGAAATATTCCCTATCTGCTTACTCTGGAAGGTTTAACCCACTCATCCCAAGAGCTATTGTAGCCATCATAAGTAATTTTATAAAGATTGTTACTAACTTCTAAAACCCGCCCTTTATACCATTTACCCTTCCACAAAATTCTTACTGCATCTCCAGCTTGAAATGATGCCCGAAAGCGTGTAGCACCAACCCATTCATTCCAAGAACTGCTGTAACCATCGTAAGTAATATAGCACTTATCATCATTAACCTTAAGTACCGTAGCCGGATACCATGCTTGCTTCCAAAGAACCTCAGCCTTTTGTCCCACAGAACAGGGTGAGGCAGCAAAAGCGCTAGGAATTAATGTTCCTACCCAAGTTGCCATAAAGATGGCGCCAAACAATACTTTGTTTTTCATGATTATTTCTCTCCTCAAACAGTAAAACGGAATTTTGATGATGATTTATGGAAATCTACTTCAAAATTTGCAACTAACTGTTACTATTTTTATGGGGTTAAATTAGCGATCGCCTCAGCAAAAATTAGGAATTTCTGCCGCCGTGTGTGAAGTTAGCACCGCAGAAATCCGCATTGAAAATAAATAGTAGTTACAGATTTTACTTAGTTGATATAAATAAAAATAGAAAGGCTCAGATCCCCGACTTCTCGAAGAAGTCGGGGTTCTTGTTCTTCGTAGTCATACTGAAGCTCAACTTTACAATTTATTGATATTTTTTAACCTATCGGCTCTAAATCTAATTTCATATATTCCCAGCAAGCCTGCTGCAATCAGCAAAGGTAAAAAGTAGTATATTCCCCGATAAGCTAACAGTGAACCCAAAACTGCCGCCGGCGAAATTTTATCAGAGAGAAACAGCAACATCACAGTTTCAAAGACACCCAAACCGCCAGGAATATTACTAACAACACCTGCAAACATCCCTAGTAAATAAATTCCTAAAAAGTCTAGATAAGACAAAGGTATATTGCTAGGAAGTATCGCATAAAGAACCGCCGCAGCCAGAATCCAGTCAAAGCTAGAAATTGCAATTTGAGCTAGGGATATTGGTAAGGAAGGAAAGCGAAATTCTTGCTGACGAATGGTTAATGGTTGTCTAATAAAAATACTTCCCAACAAGTAAATAGCAATCAACAGCAAAAAAATTACACCGATGGGACGTACTGTTGCAAAAGGCAAATGTAGTTGTGTGGGAATTGTCAAAGGGTTGATCACAAATATTAACCCAGCAACGGCAAACATCCCCAACCAAAAGGTAAAATTAGCGAAAGCAATTACTTGAGCGATCGCTACTGCTGACACTCCCCAATTTGAGTAAAATCGATAACGGATAGCACTGCCAGTCAGCAAGGCAAAACCGATGGTATTACTAAATGCAGAGCTAATAAAGCTAGTGAAAGCGATCTTACTCCAACTTAGAGAACGATTAATGTAGTTAAAACCTAAGAGATCGTATCCAATCATCACTAGATAGCCCAAAGCTGTCAGCCAAATTGCCCAACTTAAGCGACTTTTGGGAATAGCAGCTAGAGAGTTGAGGATATCACGATAATTATACTGACGTAATTCGCTAGCGATCGCCCACAAAGAAAGCACTAGCAGCAACAAGCCAAACAAAGAACTAAAATTGAGTCGCAACTTTTTAAGCATCGTGAAGAAACTTATCCTAACTCTTGACTTTTAATTTACAACCAGTCGTAAAGTTTCCATCCTGTTGACACAGTATTGACATATCATTTGCATAAGCTTTTGAAGACAAGCAACAGATTACCCATGCCCAATGCTCAATGCCCTTCAAAGATGAACTACAAACAATCTAAAATTCTTTTGTTATTTTCAGTATTAACCCTATTTGGCTGTAATTTCTCCCAAAGTGTCGTAGCAAAACCACTACAGCAGCAAGATTTACAAACAACGCCTCCCGTTCTTTCAACCCAAGCTACTCTCTTAACCTACAAAATTGAAACCTACAATAGTAAAGCAATGGGTGCAAGTCGCACTTATGGCGTTTCTTTACCTCCTGGCTATGGAAAAAACCCAAAAAAAAGCTATCCTGTGATCTTTCTCCTCCACGGTGGACATGGAAGCCCCAATGATTGGTTTATTCAGAGCAAAGGACAAGCTCTCAATACTATCGAACAACTTTATACTACAGGTAAGTTGCCACCCAGCATTATCATTACACCAGATGGTAACGACAAACGCGGCTCCAGCCCCTACTGGGACTCCCAATATATCGATGGCCCTAACGGTAAAGTCTCCACAGCCGTGGGGAATGAGTTAGTAAAAGTAGTGCAAAGCCGTTATCGGACACGAACTAATCCAGATTTTTGGGCGATAGGTGGTTTATCTTCTGGTGGTTGGGGTGCAATCAATGTCGGATTACACAATGTAGATCATTTCTCGATTTTATTTAGTCATAGTGGTTATTTTCATGACAAAAGTGGCCCAGCAAATAGCCCCATATCTTATATTAAAAATGTTCCCACAAAAGCTCAAAAAAGGTTGAAAATCTACCTAGATTCGGGCACATCGGATACTGAAGAAATTAACGAGGCCGAACAATTTACTAAAGTCCTAAACAAACTCAAAATTCAAAATTCATTTCGTCAGTTTCCTGGCAGTCATACTTGGCAATACTGGCGGGAACATTTAGCCGATTCGTTGACGTTTGTCGGTGAACAATTTCGATCTTCTGAAATAGCACATGGAGATGATAATTCAAGTGTTAATCATCAGAGACATGCTCAAAATAATTAACAATTATTAGTAGATCTGATTGCATTCTGAATTCTGATTTAATTCTCAGTCAGTTTTAACCGCAACAGGAAGCATTATTGTAAACTCTGTTCCTTGTCCGAGAACAGAATCTACCTTGAGCATTCCCCCATGTCGTTCAACGACTATTTGTTGAGCGATCGCTAATCCTAACCCTGTTCCTTTACCCACAGACTTGGTGGTGAACAGGTAATCAAATACCTGTTGCTTCACTTCTTCAGTCATTCCGATCCCATTGTCTGCAATCCGAATCAAAACTTGCTGTCCATCTTCTGTGAGACGAGTTTGAATTATAATCTGATGGGGGGTTGCTTGAATATTTGCTAAATTGCGCTGCCGATGTGACTCTCCTAGTGCATCGATCGCATTTGCCAGCAGATTCATAAATACCTGGTTTAGCTGGCCTGCAAAGCATTCTACAAGAGGTAAATTGCCATAATCCCTCACCACCTCAATTGCCGGATGATGTTCATGAGATTTTAAGCGATGTTTGAGAATTAAGATGGTACTATCTATGCCATCATGTAGGTTGAAAGGTACTTTGTGATCCTTATCAGACCTAGAGAAAGTGCGGAGGCTGGTACTAATTTCATGGATACGATCGACTCCTAGCTTCATTGAGTCGATTAATTTAGGCAAATCTTCTCGTATATATTCCAAATCAATTGCCTTGATTTCATCTTCCAAATCCTGTCCGGGATTGGGTAACTTTTCTTGATATAGGTTAATTAGCCCAAACAAGTCTTGCACATAATCTTGAGCGGGTTTGAGGTTGCCAGCAATAAAGCCGACGGGATTGTTAATTTCATGGGCAACTCCGGCAACGAGGCTCCCCAGTGCTGACATTTTCTCATTTTGAACTAACTGAAGTTGGGTTTGTTGGAGATGCTGTAGTGTTTGTTCTAGTTGGGTTGCCTGTTGACGAGTTTTGATCAGTAAATCTGTTTGCTGGAGTGCAACTCCCATTTGAGCAGCAATTTGTTGGGCAAATTGAATCTCGGAGGCTTGCCAGTGACGAGGTTGACTGCATTGGTGAATACAGAGTAGTCCCCAAAGTTCATTATCTTGCATAATTGGCACAACCAGCGCGGCTCTAATATTGAATTGCTTCAACATCACCTGATGGCAATCTAGCACTTTATCTGTTTGGATGTCTGCCATTGCACAGAAGCGTCCCTGTTTATATAAGGTTGCGTAGTTTTCGCCAAAGCAATGATCTTGAATTTTGATCGCCAAGGCCGAAGGAAATTCAGGTAGTACGTCTTCGGCAATAAATTCGCCGTATTCATACCCTGATTCGAGATAAAATTGATAGATTCCCACCCGATCGGCGTTGAGAATGGGACGAATATTCTGGGTGACTGCACAGAAAATAGCATCCAAGCTTAAAGATTCTCGCATCTGGGTGACAACATTAAATAAGGTCTTCTGTTGGGCGAGCGATCGCTCTAATTGTTGAGCATAAGTCTGCGCTTGCTGATAGAGGCGGGCATTTTCCAGGGCGATCGCGGCTTGAGTGCAGAGCAGATTCAGAATTTCGACGCGTTCGCTTGTAAATACTCCAGTAGTCAGTCTATTCTCTAAATACAAAATTCCCAACAGTTTGCCTTGATGAATAATCGGTGTACACAACAAACTTTTAGGTTGTTCGCGAATAATGTAGGCATCACCGATTAATAAAGGATAGGTAGTTGCATTGATAATATTCGTGGATTGCAAGGTGCGTTTAACGTTATTGATCAGTGAAATAGGTAAATCCTGTGAGTCTTCTAGAGGCAGCGATTGCATTACTATTGATGACTTTCCAACTGTAGTAATTGCCTCAATCAGCAATCTTTGTTTTTCGAGTAGTAGCAAGACACATTTATCTGCTCCAGCGTTTTCGATCACAACATTCAGCAATGTCGCAAGCAGTTTTTCCAGCTGAATTTCACTAGAGAGTGTCTGGGAAGCTTTCAGGAGTGTTGCCAAATCTAATGCAACTGACACACCACTACTGGCAGATGTCGTGGAGTTGACATAATTTAAGTTTAAAGTGCCGCTATCAGCGGGGCTGATTGTAACATCAGCCATCATCTGTATTTTCTCTTGTTGCAAAATGGGGGCTAAAAGCTGCGGATAAGTTCGTTCTAAATCTTCAACCTTGGCTTTCGCTCCCCAACGAGAGTATGCATAGTAGGCATTGAGTAAATAATCTTGAGCAAGTCGCTCTTTGCCCCATCCCAAGTAAAATCGTGCCGCGAGTTCATTGGCTAAAGCTTCTTCATTCAGGTATTGATTTTCCTGAGCTAAAGCAATGGCAAAATCATAATATTCAACTGCCTCAACTTTATTGCCCAGAACGCGATGCCGTTCTGCTTCCACTAAATAATACTTGTGCAAATGATTGGCTGGAATATGGCCAGCCCACTTTTTGATTTTTTCCTGGTTAGCAATTACCTGTTGATGAATGGATTGTTGTTCGGCTTCAGAAACTTCAGAATAAATCGCTAAATGTGCCAGAGAGTGGTATGTGTGGAAAACTGGAACTAGGAATAAGCCTGTAGCACCACCCAAGTGGTTTTTGATGGCGATCGCAGCTTCAACGGCTAGCTCAAATTTACCAAATGTATAGCCAAGGACTAGTTTGCTGACATAGAAATAGCATAGCGCCGTCTGATCGCCCGATCGCTGGAGGATTGGCAACATTTCCTCTTGATCGAAGGCGTTACCAATCAGTTTCCATGCTTCTGAAGCATCGCCGATTAAATTCAAAATCGCCTGCTGAAAAATAGTTAGATGGCTGAGAAGCCCTTCCTGTTTAAGGTGAGTCAGTTGACTACGGAAAGCAATACTTTCCCGGCTGAGATCGCCTAGTTCTTTGCCAACAAACCAAGAGTGCATAACGTAAACAAATGCACAAATGGTGGCCGATTCTAAATCTCCCGTTTCCAATCCACTTTGATAGCCTTCTCTGAGAAACGCTAAGGTATCCTGAAGCGGCTGCTTCCAGTGCCATACACTACACTGAACTCCAACATAGGTTCTCGCTTTCATTTCTTTGGCATTCAACCGTTCGAGTAACAAGTACGCTAGTTGTGCAAACTGATAGCCAGACTCAATGTCTCCGATTACCCCACATAACATCAGTCCGTAGTAGGCATAACCATTTGCGGAGTATGAAATATTGCCATGTTGAATCGATAAATTCACCTGCTCAAGAATAATAAATGGTAAAAGAGATGGCGCAACAACATAAGCAGAAGAAGAGACATTTGTCAAAATTCTGATGGCGGCGATCTTTTCTGGCTCTGTCATCTGGGGTAGAGTAATTAAATCTAACGGCTGTCTACCTGCCAAAATGGAGTTAGTTGCTGCACACGCCTGGGCAATATCTGATTCGTTCGGTTCATGGGGAAAACTGATTCCGAGACACTGCAAAATCTCCAGGGCAATTTGTACTGCCTCTAGAAATTGATGTTGGGCTTGAGCTGCTTGAATCTTGATTTCATAGACTTTGACGGTATCTAACAGGGTGCTGGCGTATTCTAAAATGACTGCCGCAAATTGTGGCATCTGCTCTAGATTGCCACTCAAATAAGCAGCCTCGGCAGCACCTTCATAAAGTGCCAAAGTTAACTGATATTGTGTTTGCCAGCCTTCCTCTGCCAGTAAGGCAATGCCTGTGCAAAGATACTCAAAGGCTGCTGTGTAAGCAGTTGTGGCTCTAGCTTTCCTGCCAGCTTGTAGATTGAGTTGAGCAAGTTCAGTTTGCTGCGATCGCTCACTAATTAGATTTTTGCCAATATTAAATTGGTTGACAATTTCAAAAAGCTTTTCGTCTTGCTGCGCCAAGGTTGTATTCTTTAGCAGTAGTTGCCCAATTTTGAGGTGAGTTGCTTGTTTTTGCTCCTCTGGAATCAGAGAATAGGCAGCTTGTTGGACGCGATCGTGTAGAAATTTGTAATTGGGTAATTGGCATGATTCACCCAATCTAGGCGATATCTGGTGACAAGACGCTTCGGAACTGGGTACTGGGTACTGGGTACTGGGTATAAATTCCTCAAAATTTGGTGGGGGATTTAGACCCGCCATCAAATTCTCCCAGTCCCCAGTCCCAGAGTTCTGGAAAAACTTATAAATTTCACTAGTTGGTAAAATCAAACCCTCTTGCAGAGCTTTCCATAAGTCTACGGCAGTCTCATCTGGGGATTTTTCATAGACAATTGCCAAGGTTGCCAGGTCAAAAGAGTTACCAATACAGGCGGCTAGTTTTAAGACACATTGGGTAGAAGTAGGTAACTTCTGAATTTGATGCGCCATAAACTCGACAACATCATCGGTAAGGGTCAGTTCTTGAATTTGAGCAATATCCCCTTGCCAATATCCCTTTTCAACATCAAAGGTAATCCATCCTTCTTCATACAATGCCTTGAGTAACTGGGTGACGAAAAAGGGATTGCCCTTAGTTTTCCGATATACCAATTCTGTCAAGGGTGCTGCTAGCGCTGGTGGACAACTAAAGGTATCGGCAATCAAATGATTGAGGTCGGATGGCTTCAGGGAAGTTAGAGCGATCGTGTTAATTACCGCTCCAGTTTTGCCAATGTCGCTCAGGGCTAGCATCAGGAGATGGCCAGGAGAGACTTCATTATCTCGATAAGCACCAATGAGCAACAGATAGCCCGTTTCTGTGTCACTCATCAGTAGTTGCATTAGATCGAGTGATGCCGAATCAGCCCATTGCAAATCATCCAAAAAAATCACTAGGGGATGTTCTGGGGTTGTGAGTACCTGAATAAACTTCTGGAATAGCAGATGGAAGCGATTTTGATCTGCACTTCCTGAGAGTTCAGGCGTAGGAGGTTGCTTGCCAATAATCCGTTCGAGTTCAGGAATGACCTCAATAATTACCTGCCCGTTTTCACCCAAAGCCGAGAGAATTTTCGTCTGCCATTGCTCCAGTTGGGCATCTGTTTCGGTAAGTAGTTGCGCCATCAAGTCTCGTAATGCCAGCACAAAGGCCGAAAAGGGAATATTGCGCCCAAACTGGTCGAATTTACCTTTGATGAAATAACCCCTCTGTCGGACAATCGGCCTATGGACTTCGTTAACGATCACTGTTTTGCCGATACCAGAGAAGCCCGCTACTAACATGATTTCTCTACTACCACCACTGATCCGGTCAAAGGCTTGCAGTAGGGTAGCTACTTCGGTTTCACGACCATAAAGTTTTTCTGGGATGAGGAAGCGATCGCACACATCCCGTTGAGCAATTGGGAAACTTTCAATTCTACCCGTTTCCTTGAGTTGAGCCAAACAAATTTCTAAATCATATTTCAGTCCTAATGCACTCTGATAGCGGTCTTCAGCATTTTTCGCCATCAATTTCATCACGATATCTGAAATCATCTGCGGAATTTCTTTTTCCCTCCTGTCTCCTGCTGCGCTATCCTGCTTCCTGCTTGTTAATTGTTCTGGTTGTTTGGCAATGTGACAGTGAATCAGTTCCATCGGATCGTTGGACTGGAAGGGCAGTTGACCTGTGAGTAATTCAAAAAAAGTCACCCCTAATGAGTAAAAATCACTGCGATAGTCAATACCTCGATTCATTCGTCCAGTTTGTTCTGGAGAAAGATAAGCGAGAGTACCTTCCAAGACCTGGAGATTTTTAATTTCTTGGGTTTCTCTAGGCAGCAGAGAAGCGATGCTGAAGTCAATCAGTTTAACTTGTTTGGTTTCTGGATGAATGACAATATTGGCCGGCTTGATATCTTTGTGGATGACTCGGTGCTGATAGAGTCCGTTGAGAATATCAGCTAGATGAATCGCGATCGCGAGAAATTCACTTAATTTTAGTGGTCGGACTTTAGTATATTCCCAAAGTGAAACGCCTCCAAAATCTTGCATCACAAGTGCATAGCTATTACGATAGGTTTCTAGACTGTAGGGTTGAACAACACCCGGTAAATCAAGATTTTTGGTGATTGTGTACTGATTGCGGAACTGCAAAAGTTCGCTAAAGGATGGGTAATCACGTTTTAGGTATTTGATGATCACAGGTCGCAGGTCTATATCTCGAATACCCCGATAGACAATAGTCCTAGAACTGAAATAAAGTTGCTCAACAACTTGATATCCTTCCATTACAACTGTCCAATCTAGTTCTATTGTCATATACCCTGACCTCATTCCAACAACTTTTTCTCAATGTCTATACTAATTAATTATTCCCAATTAATAGTTTTTTAACATCAAAATGTAATTCATTCTCCAAAAAAATCAGCCCAAGATTTTTTGGTAAATAATTGAATCTATTATGTTTTTTAGTAATCTAGTTATTAAGATAGATAAATAAGCAATAATTAATACGTAGATAAGTTGGAGAAAATTCATCAAATTATTAATTAAGATATACATATCAATCCTAAATCATTCGTAAACAATAGACATCTGGTGAAAATGAATGTAGAGACGTAGCACTGCTACGTCTCTACAAGGATTCTGGATAACGCATATTTAATTTCTGGAGATATCTAATTAGAACCCCGACTTTTCTAAGAAATCGGGGTTCTAAACCTTGCGATTTTTACAAATCAGATAGCATTGCTATATAGAAATCAAATTTAATTTATGAAAAATAATTTTTGATGATGTAGATGCAGAGAGGCTTAATGTAGGCTACCGCAGAGAACCAGAGAAAGCAGAGAGAATCAAGGTAGATTTTCAGGAATGATTTATAATTACTTATATTTTTCAGAACTAACCCTGTTGTTTCATTACGGTAAACACTGGAATATCTAATCAGAGTTTGCTTTTTTTTCTGGTCATAAATGAGCGATTGACAATGAGTTTTTATATGTTGTCAATGCCAGACAGTCAGTTAGCTAGTACTCCACCACATTAATTTTGATCAGATTCGCGGTAGGGTAGCGCAGCTGTGCTGCCCTACCGCGTAGTATCATCAATAGTTGAGAAGAAGCGATCGCGATCGCCCTTTCTTTTTCTCGGTGTGTAGTTGCCTACGCTGAACGTCACACATCATCTAACTTTTGGAACACCTTGCAAACAAGAAATGTTAGATTTATTTATTTCTACTTACCTAATTTTTGTAAACCAAGATACATTAAATGGTAGTTTAATCGCAAAGGAACCAAAACCTATGTCCGTTAGTAGCCCTGAAGTCATCCGTCATATATTGATTGGGCTGGGATATTTAGCTCCTGAGATTGATCCTAAGCCGGATCTCACTAAATTTGCTCCCTGGAAGCGGAATAACAACTCCTTGACAGATGATCCTACTGAAGAAGCTATTAAAAAGTTTCAGAAACAGTACCCACAAAGACTTACGGTTAATGGGAATGCTGATGCCGAGACTCGAACTGTAATGGAAGATACAGTCAAAGGGCTTCAGAATAGATTGAAGTTTCACGGTTTTGCAACCAATGCCGAAATTCCTCCCGACAAGCCTTTTTATGGCCCAGCTACTTATACAGCAGTCAAGAGATTTCAGAAATCTCAGGGTTTAACTGAAAATGGTATTGCTACTATTGAACAGCGTCAAATTCTACAGCAACCGAGTCTCACAGATAAGCCCCCAACTCCGCCTCAGTCACAACTCAAGCTGATAGATTTGTGCTTTCAATTCAAAAAAAATCCTCAAAATCCTTCTTACATTGCAGCGTTAAATAACTTACAACAAAATTTACCCAAGGATGTTTTACACACAGTTACTAACAAATGGAGGGGAACAAACGATCAAAACCCTGAGATTGTCAAGCTGACGAATCTCTTTACTTATTATGATGACAACAATGCAAACCATCGTGATGCACTAAATCACTTACAAAGTCAGATTACCCCAGCCATCTCTCAAGCATTTTTAAATCTCTGGAATAAGAAGTAAACAAATACAGCAGAATTCAGAATTCAGGAGTAAAACACGCTTTATACCTGGGTAACAGACTTAGCTTGTGTACCTCACTAACTTGAAATCTGCTGTAAGACATACAGTACCCGCATTTCTCACAAGTTTGAAATGCAGAGGGGCAGAGGGGCAGAGGGGCGGAGGGGATTGAACTTGGCACATTGAACTCTCCTCTGCTCCCCTGCTCCCCTGCTCCCCTGCACAAGCACAGGCTTTGAGCATTGGTGAGAAATCCCGGAGTAGACATCTGGTGAAAATGAATGTAGAGACGTAGCAGTGCTACGTCTCTACAAGGACTCTGGATAACGCATATTTAATTTCTGGAGATGTCTAGTAGAGAACAGGGAACTCTTAACTGGGTTGAAAGTGTTTTGATAGCAGGAAACAAGAAATCCAGTTCCCTCCCCTTTATAAGGCTACGGTGTACATACAAGTCAAATTACCCCCCTTAATCCCCCCTTATAAAGGCTACGGTGTACACACAAGTATATTCAGCAAGGGTTTCAAGCCTTTTAGCCCCATAAATACCCCACTTTTGGGCAACTGGAAACTCAATTTCTCCCCCTTATTTTAGGGCTAGGGCAACGAAACCGAGTTTTAGGTGGGATTTCAAGACTTGTGTGTACACCGTAGCTCTTGTTCGGAGAGAGGCTTTTAATCCCACGGCTTGCAGCTGTGGAAAGATGTCAATTTTGGATCTGGATGACCTGAGGAACGTTTTGTTGATACTTTTTAGATTTCATCTTGTAGCTAACTTTATTTTCGATTAATTGGTTATTGATATATTCTCTGACTATAGGCGACAGAGAGAAAAGAGCAGCATTTTTATGAACTAGCGATCGCTCTTGCAGAACTGACAAAACCTCTAGTAATTGTTGTGGTGATACTAAAGTGGATATTTGCGATCGCAATTCTGAAAATGAAACTGGCTGATAATTAATTGCTAGCCAGTGTGTAATCTGCTTTTCCACGTTTGATAACCGATTAAGATGTTGTTTGACTAGATAGTAAATCTCACCAAAAACTACTACATCCTGCTTGAGAAATTCGCCAATTCTGCCATCAAATAACTCTTGAATGGTAGTAGAGACGATATTTAATGCCAATGGATTGCCTTCATAGCGTTCAATGAGCTTGTTCCACTCGATATTTGAACCGCAAAAGTAACCCTTGGCATTAAATATTTCCTGTATTTCTTGTGTCTGTAACCCTTGTAATGGCAATACGCGAACGGGTAATTTCTTCCCTTCCATTCGCCTAATTTGATTTGGCTTTTCCCGACTTATTAGCATCAAGCAACTTTGATGGAGTGTTTCTCCTACTTGTCTAAAAAATTGACCATAATTTTCATTTTCTGGACAAGGGTAACTATAATCACCATTATCGGCAGCATCTTTTAAAATTGCCTCTGCATTATCTAAGATCAACAGACAACGATGTTTCTTGAAATAATTAATCAACTGAGAAATTCGACCTTCCACCGTTTCTGGTAAATGAGTTGACGGATCGGTTGATAAAACTTGGAGCAGATGGGCTAGCATATCTTTGACTGGTGGCGCATTGCGGAGAGTTCGCCAAATCACAAACTCAAATTGTTCTTGAATTTGAGTAGCCAACTTCATCGATAGCCAAGTTTTACCGATTCCACCCATACCTAATAGTGTCACTAACCGACAGCGATCGCCTATTATCCATTGTTCCAGCGTCGCCAATTCTGCTGTGCGTCCGTAAAAGATAGATACATCTGGTGCATCGTCCCAATCAATACAATTTAGGGTTGGGGATTCTAGATTTTGGGTAGGATTTTCAATGGGAGGTAATTGATAATCACTTGCTTCCAGTCGTAGGTTAAAAGCCTTAAAACAGCAATTGAGGCTTTGCTTATCTACTCCGATTTGACACCGAAATACTTTCATCAGGGTATCTGGATCTAAGCCAGTACGTGACCTGAGTTGTTCCAAAGTGTAACGTTGATCGGAGTTTTCCCAACTTTCTGCTTGACATTTAGCCGTGTGTAGTTTCTGAAATCCTTCAGTGGTGAGAATTACACCACGTTTACGTCTGGGTTTTTGTCGATTCATCACATCACAAGCCTATTGTATTTATCAATACATTTATGGACTAGCGAAATTAACTATTTTTGGTATCTTACCAAACTGACAAATAAAGTAAATAAATATACAGAAAATTTTATTGCCAGGAAAAATTTTGGTTATTTTGTACAAAATATAAAATTTTATCCGATGTTAAGCGAATTCAACCATATTACTTATCAAATCGCCAGAATTGCAAAGTCTTGCTGGGATAGGATTTTGGTGATTGAGGGTAATAAATTCTTAACTTCTTTCTTAAGTTCCTAAACTTCGGTTGTCAATATTGGGTTTGGATAGTCAAACTGTATTCAGTTCCAACAAATACCGATTGGAGCATTGTTTTTAACAATGTTTGAGCAGTGAAATTGCGGATTGCCGAAGTTTCATGAGTCACAATCTACTTGGTTCTGTAGTTTTTTCCTGAGGTATGTGAATATGTCTGTCATCAAGAAAATTATTGCTGGTTTTATACAACCTGTTGTTTCTGTTTTACTAGTGGTTTCTCTGGTATTTGGTTTTGCTAGCAATGCTTTTGCTCAATCTATTCCTTTAGTTAGCCTCAAAACAGGAGACACCATTGCCCTGCGATCGGATACTGGTAAGTATTTGAGTCGGATTAATCGTGGTAGCGTAAATCCTGCTGAAGCTGCAAAAGATGCTATTGATCCTTACTCTAAATTTAAGGTGACAGTTTTAGATGGCAATAAAGTCGCTTTACAGGCAGACACAGGTAAGTATCTGAGTCGCATTAATTACACATCAAATGGCAGAAATACCATTGAAGCTGCAAAGGATACCGTTGATCCTTATTCTCAATTTAATGTGAAAGTTTTAGACGGCGGTAAAATTGCTTTACAGTCAGATACTGGTAAGTTCCTAAGTCGTATTAATTACGGCGGTGCAGGTGGTCAAAATCCCATTGAAGCTGCAAAGGATACCGTTGATCCTTATTCTCAATTCCAGGTCGAAATCCTACCCTAGTATTTCTTTCGAGGTTAGAGAGACGCGATAAATCGCCGTCTCTACAAGGAATTTATCTGTCAATTAGTTCTTGACATACGAGAATTAAAAACCAGGTTTCTAATCTCAACAGAGATTCAGAAACCTGGTTTTTTAACAATTCTGAATTCTGAATTCTGATTTAATACTCAATTCCTGGTTGTGCTTTCACACCTTGATCGCGGAAAGGGTGCTTAACTAGAGTCATTTCGGTTACTAAGTCAGCACGCTCAATTAAAGCAGGTGGTGCGCCTCTACCTGTGAGAATAACGTGTTTGTTAGCGGGTTTTTGCGCCAAACCCGCTAAAACGTCTTCTACTGGTAAGTAAGCCATTTTGAGGGCGATATTGATTTCGTCTAACAATACCAGATGAAAGTCTGGGTTGCGGATGTATTCTAATGATTTTTCCCAAGCGGCGCTAGCTTTGTCAAGATCGCGATCGCGGTCTTGAGTTTCCCAGGTAAAGCCTTCGCCCATTGCGTGAAATTCTATCTGGTCTTCCCAATAGCTGAAAACCCTTTTTTCAGAAGGTTCCCAGCTACCTTTGATGAATTGAACGATCGCTACTTTATACCCATGACCTAGCGATCGTAACACCATCCCCAAAGCCGCAGTAGTTTTACCCTTACCGTTACCAGTATTTACAATAATTAACCCTTTTTCTGGGACAGCTTCTGCTATGCGCTTATCTTGCACTTCTTTGCGTCGCTGCATCTTTTTGCGGTACTGTTCATCAGTCAGAGATGAAGACATTACCTCATCAATCAAGCGCCCAATTTCTTGGTCTGGGTTCAATTCTTGTGGTGTATCGTTTTTCATCAAGCTTGTCTAGAAATAACTGTTAAAAGTGTTGGAAATGAACCAAAATCGTCTTACTTATCTAATTTCACCTAAATTACTTGATTGGAAATGTCCATTAAGTTTTCATGTGAAATATTCATAGTGTGCTAACTTTATTAATGATTTGCAGACAAGTATGGAAATATATATGATATACAAGGCGAACTCATAATTTTAGTTTTACTATTACTGTTTTAAACAATTTAATATGTTCATTAAAGTACTTTACTCAGAAAAATTTGTCTTTTTCTTGGATAGGTGAGCTGGGCGAGATAAAGATCACGCAGTCGGAGCAGCTGTACCCGGATTTCTCACCAATGCTCAAAGCCTGTGCTTGTGCAGGGGAGCAGGGGAGCAGGGGAGCAGAGGAGAGTTCAATGTGCCAAGTTCAATCCCCTCCGCCCCTCTGCCCCTCTGCCCCTCTGCCCCTCTGCCCCTCTGCCCCTCTGCCCCTCTGCCCCTCTGCATTTCAAACTTGTGAGAAATGCGGGTGTAGCTGCTAACCCACAAGCGAGTCTACCGGATATCATGCAAGGCGGGAATGAGATTCGTGCTGCATATCGATTATTTGCGGAAGAAGATGTTAAACATCAAGCATTAATTGAGCCTCACATCGCGGCTACTCTACATAGTATTACTTCTTCAGTGCCAGAGTTAAACCATCTGCGATCGCAACTAAACTTAGACTAACTCGCTCATCTTGATGCAGCTTTTGATTAAAGGCACGAATTCTTTTAGTTCTATTATCTTGCACTTGGGGATCGGCAACCCTGCCTGACCAGAGGACATTATCGATGGCAATCAATCCCCCCCGACGCACTAATTGCAGCGATCGCTCATAATAGCCATCATAGTTGCTCTTATCTGCATCGATGAAAGCAAAATCAAAGGTTTCCGCTTCTTCAGTTGCTAGTAGCCGATCCAAAGTCTCCAAAGCTGGGGCAATATGCAGTTGAATTTTATCCGTCACTCCAACTTCCTGCCAATAGCGTTGAGCGATCGTTGTAAATTTCTCACTAATCTCACAGGCTACCACCTTACCGTCCCCCGGTAACGCCAATGCGACCACCAGGGAACTATAACCTGTAAATACCCCAATATCCAAAGTTTTCTTAGCTCCCAACAACTGCACCAGCAACGCCAAAAACTGCCCTTGTTCGGGAGCAATCTGCATTCTCCCTATTGGATACTGGGCTGTTTCCTGTCTTAATCGGGTTAAAATTTCCGGTTCTCGCAGAGAAACTGATAGTAAATAGTCGTAGAGGTTTTGTTCGAGTCCTAATGTTTTAGTTGTCATAAAGTCCGTTTCTCTTTTGTCTAAATCCCATACATACACCTTTGATCGGTAATATGCAGAAAACCCCGAAAAGTCCTATATATTCAAGCAAAGTCAAGGCATCGCCTATGGCACTGTAATTACCGCTACTGGGCAATGGGCTTTACTCAAAATTGCATCGACTCTGTGACCGAAGAAAACGCGACCTGTAACCATGCGGATGTTACTTCCGAGAATAATTAGGTCAACTTCCTGGGTTTGGGCAAACTTGAGGATTTCCCTTTCGGGGCTGGTTCCTTGAAGAATATAGGTTTTGACATCAGCGCCCAGATTACGGCCAATTGCGGCTTGCTGTTCGAGCAAATCATGGGCAATTTCCTTGACTGGATTTAGCGATCGCTGTTCATAAAGAATATACTCAACTTGTGGTAGATTAATCACGTTAACAATCATCACTAATGCCCCGGTTTGAGCTGCGATCGTACTTGCCATCTCTACGGCATTTTTGCTGTATTCTGTCCCCACCGTTGGCACGAGAATCTTTTTCAGCTGTTGTTGAGGGATTTTGCATATCTCGCCTTTGGGTTGGGGTAAGTGCGACTTCACCACCATCGTTGCACAAGGCGCTTCTTGGACAACCCGATCAACAAGCAAATTGAATAATGCTTTTTGGGGGCGGATCTGTTCAGAAGCTCCTAATACAATCAAGTCATAATTTTTGTTGGCTTCATTCAGAATTACTTCGGCTTTATTACGCCCAGACTCCGTTTTTGTTTGCAGGTTGGTATCAGCCGGTAGCTGCATTTCCTCAGTAACAGAAGCTAAAGCTTGCTCGGCGGCGGTGTCTTTAACCTGGGTTGCCTCCGTTCGGCGGGCTCTGCTTTGAGGTTGCTTATCACTCAGGGCATATAGAGAGGTAACTTCTATCGAGTTTTGGTGAGCTATGTAACCGACTAATTGCGCCGCCAGTTGGATGTTGGGGCCACCACTAGTTGGGATTAAAACACGCTGAATCTGTTTGATAAAGCTGCGGCTATCCTGTTCTTCTTGTTCCAAACGTCGAGCTTCTTCTTCACCCATAACTACTTTTGACAAAGACCAGCGCAAAAGCGGCGGAGCCATTAAGGAAGTGACGATCGCTACCATGACAATAATCGAGTACATTTGGGGATTCAACACTCCCAAAGATAAACCAATAGTAGCAACGACAATTTCCATCGCCCCACGAGCATTCATCCCCGAACCCATCGCCAAACCTTCCCAGTGACTCAAGCCGCCGACGCGAGAACCGATGTAAGCACCTGTAAATTTGCCAACACAGGCGACAGCGAGAACAATTAAGCCAAATATCAATGTTTGGGGGACTAACAAGGTTAGCAAGTTAACTTTTAAGCCAGCTGAGGCAAAGAAAATTGGCGCTAGAAAGGCTACTGTGAAGACTTCTAGCATGTGTCCGGCTTCATTGCTAAAGCGGCGGGATTGACCTGCTAGAATCCCCAGTACGAAAGCACCTAATGCTGCTTCTAAACCTAATGCGTGGGTAAGTGCTGCTGCCGAGAGCGAAAGAATCAGCACAACCGAGATACTCGCGGCGATCCCACCAACGGAGTCATCAACCCAGCGTAAAATCTGATCTACAATAGTACGCCCGATTGTGAAGGCGATCGCGAGAAACAATATAGCCGCACTCACAGAATGGAAAATTGTCCCAAAGTCAAATTTGCCGCTACTAGCTAGACCTGAAACCACAGAAAGTAAAATCCAGCCGATGGTGTCGTCAGTCATTCCAGCTGCTAAGGTGACTTGACCAATGTCACGACGAATCAGGTTTAAGTCCATCAGCACTTTTGCAATCACTGGGACTGCTGAAATACTCATTGCTGTGGCGATAAATAGACTGAATACCAGCCGCTTTTCTGGGTCGGCTAAAAAACTATTTGGCAATAGCCACCCCAATCCAAATCCGCTGATAAAGGGGACAATAATTCCGCCCAGTGAGATAAGTAGAGCCGTTTTACCCTTACGAAGAATCAGCTTGAGATCCGTTTCCAACCCAGTCACAATCAGCAAAAATAACACACCCAACCAAGAAATCACCGAAAGTAAATCAGATTGTTCTTGACTTTTGGGAAAGATTTGTGCTTGTAAATCTGGAAGGAGCAAGCCAAATAGAGAAGGACCAAGCAACACACCTGCCAGTAATTCTCCAACAACAGGCGGTAGGTTAATCCGGCGCATCAACTCACCTAATCCCCGCGCTACCAAAAGCAACAGTGACAGTTGTATTAGCACCAACAGCAACTCATGATGACCGAGAGGTTTAATTACACCGTCACCTGCTACTTTCTGTGCAGCGAGTACAGGTACTAACATCAGGGACAGGTTTTGCATAATGTCCAAAGGTTGGTTTAAAGGGGTTGCTTAAGTAAATCCTGAAAATGTTTACTTTCACATCGGCCTATGAGATTAAACTGTCATTATCCTGAGACATCTGGTAAAAATGAGATGGGCTACAATTCGTGAATTGTGCCTACCAAGGATTTCGGGCAACCCATAATTAATTTTTGGAGATGGGTATGTATTAACGGCAAGATGATTCTGCGCGATCGCCCGAAGTTGTCAGGGGTAAAGTTTTGATCATCAACCTATTTTCTGGCGCGAACAAAAAGCTTTGTAGTGTCTTCCCAAATACCTTGCTCGGTTGCTCGTTTCTCAATTTCAGTTTGGTACTCAACTTGCAACTGATTTAATTGTTCTTCTGATAATGTTGACAACAGGCGATTACCTTTAAAATTAATATTAATTGCTGTCCAAGATAACCCGTTATTCTTAAGAGGTCGATAACGTCCTGATGGCTCAATCTTAATTTCGATATCTCTAAAACCTGCCTGATTTAGCAAATCATGACATTTTTCTGGAGTCCCCAATGGTTCTAGGATGTGTGGTAGTGATACGCCCAAAACTTTCGCGCAGAGACTCTGCTGAAGAGATGCCATAAAAGCAGTTTCGGGAGGACAGGTAAATGCTATAAACCCTCCACTTTTCAAGCAGCGATGCCACTTTTGCAAAATCGCAAGGATATCAGGAAAAAGGACAATTGCCTCACAGCAAAAGACAACATCAAAACTACTATCACTAAAGTTGAAATATTCGGCATCAGCCTCGAGCAATTCAATATTTTGTAATTTGGCTGCGGCAATCTTTTGTCTTGCTTGATGCAACATTCCAGGGGTCATGTCAATTCCAATCACGTAGCCCTCTGAACCAACTTTTTCAGATGCGGGTATCGCAACTAAACCTGTTCCAGTTGCCACATCAAGAATTTTCTGTCCCGAATGTAGTGGAACAAATTCAAGTAGAAGTTTGGCTTCTAGAGGATGGCGAGTATCTTTTTCATGGTCATAAGTTGTTCTACTGCCATAAAATTCTCTTAGTTGCTGCTTATAACTATCTAGATCAGTCATAACCAAATGTCAAATTTTCTCCACTTTATCGTAACTCTTGTTGTGATGTTGAGTTGCTGGCTGCTGAATCCAACCCTAACAGCACAAGCCGCGACTTCATCCACCACTGTTTACGAACAACGGATCATCCACAGTCCAGATGGTATCGGCAAATATTACATGGGGCGCGAAATCGCCAAAGTGATGGGATACACCAGCGCTGGCTGGCTAGAACGTCCCAGCCGAGAGGGAGAGGAACAGCCAAATAAGGTAGTTAACGCCCTCAATCTGAAACCTAATGATGTAGTGGCAGATATTGGCGCTGGAACAGGTTACTTCAGCTTTCGCATCGCGCCGCTATTAACAGCAGGTAAGGTGTTGGCTGTAGATGTTCAGCCAGAGATGTTAGAAATCATTGATTTGTTCAAAAAAGAGAAAAATATTACCAATGTTGAGCCTGTTTTACCAACCCTTAGCGACCCCAATTTATCATCTGAAAGTATTGATTTGGCGTTGATGGTGGATGCTTACCATGAACTTGAGTATCCCCAAGAAGTGATGCAAGGAATTGTGAAAGCACTTAAACCAGGTGGTCGAGTGGTTTTGGTTGAGTATCGGGGTGAAAATCCCTTTATTATGATTAAAGGTCTGCACAAAATGACTCAAAAGCAAGTCCGCCAAGAAATGCAAGCTGTTGGTTTAGTTTGGCGTGAAACTAAAAACTTGTTACCTCAACAGCATTTAATGGTGTTTGAGAAACCTGATTCTAGCGATTTATTGACAAAATAAAGCTTGGGCGGTGTGTCTGTAGAAAAATATAATAAAGTAAGACTCCTTGCCAGAGCAGAAAATCATGGTCAACCTATCACTCAAACAGCGAATTCCTCCTTTAGAAAATGGCGATCGCCTCACTCGCTACGAATTTGAACGACGCTATCAAGCAATGCCCCGTCATCAAAAGGCAGAATTAATTGAAGGAGTTGTATACTTGGCATCCCCATTACGCTTTGAAAGTCATGCTGAACCACATGGTCATACAATCACTTGGTTGGGAGTTTATGAAGCATCAACTCCTGGTGTGAGATTGGGAATTGAGCCAACAGTCCATTTGATGATTATTTTGGCATCAGTCTATTTTTTGGGGAATGAGACTGGCGCTTTTGGTTGCACTATCCCAAACAATCCAGCTAAGAGAATTATCTAAATCATCGGCGCTATTTGAAACTTTAAAATATAACTTTTCTGCACGTTTTCTTTCAATAGCAAAGTCGGCATTTTGAGCATAAACGACGATAAAACCTTTCTCTCGCAAACAATACATCGCCCAAGCTTTCAATGATTGCTTGTATGGTTCGTGTGGAATTGGCGGTTTTACGATCGCGTCTTCAATTACTTGAAATATTTGCGTGAGGTTTGCGGTCATAGTAGATACTTTTGTGATTACCCCTAAGTTAACTAGCTTCTGGATCGCAACGAATTTCAATCATAAAGCCATCTGGATCGTAAAAATACACTCCTCTACCAGTGGGACGAGTGACTGGGCCGTATGCGATCGCTATTTTATTTTCTCTGATTACTGTCACCGCGCGATCGAATAACTGCGGATCGATGTCAAAAGCTAGATGGTAGGCTCTGGTGAAGGTCTTTTCTGGATCTGGGTTTGGTGGTGTTAAATCGGGTTCCCCAAATAAATCCAGAATTGTACCATCTGGGGTGATGAAGTTGGCTACTTTCCCAGATGCGACAAGTTCCACGAGAGTTGCAGGTACTTCGTCGCCTGTGAGTTCGTGCAAACCCAGGATTGTGCCATAAAAATAGCGGGAAGCCTGCATATCCTGGACGTTGAGGGCAATATGATGCACTTTACGCAGATTTCCTGGCGCAAGGACATTGTTTAGGGATTGGGTGCTGGATAGCATAGTAGAACAAAATCTCTTTAGTAAGATAGAAGTTGAACTTTTTTCTTAAAGCTTACTATTTTTAATAAAAATCTATCATGGCTTTTGATTATTCTTTAGACTTTAAAGTTATTGATTTTCGCCAAAATCCTGAACTCTATCGTGTTGGCAAGGGTGAGCAGGGTGTACTTTTGGTAGAACCATACAAATCAGAAATTCTTCCTTACTGGCGGTTTAAAACTCCTGAGATTGCTAGAGAGTCGAGTGAAAAAATTTATGAGATGTTTCTTGATTATTTAGATAAAGATGATTTTGTTGGTGCGGATATGGCACGGAAGTTTATCCAAATGGGTTATACTCGCTCTCGCCGTTATGCTAATCATAAAAGTGGCAGGAAATATAAACAAAATTTCGAAACTTCAGATACCAAAAAAGAAATTCTTCCTTATGAAGTAGACCCCGTGAAAGCGGAATCAGCAGCAATATTTAAAGCTAAGTGGTTACAAGCAAAGACAAATGAGAAATATCAAGAGCTTTTAGCCAAACATAAGCAGATGTATGACAATATCTCACCTTTGC
Organism: Nostoc sp.; assembly: GCF_036917155.1. GTDB lineage: Bacteria > Cyanobacteriota > Cyanobacteriia > Cyanobacteriales > Nostocaceae > Nostoc. The sequence goes on from NZ_JBALDZ010000194.1 coordinate 48,181, forward strand.
AAATAAATATGCCTGGCGATTAGAAATCAATACTGTTCGGTTAAGACAAGAGACGCGATGAATCGCGTCTTTATATCGGAGTATAAACTATGGACTGGCAACAGTACATTCATTCAGACCCTAAAACTCTGCTGGGTAAGCCAACTGTGAAACAATATCTTTTACTTACAAGGCAAACTCTCATTTATGAGGAGAGAGTGAACAACTACGGAATATCACTTCATGAAACTGGATTTAGATCTCCGACTTCTTCAAGAAGTCGGGGATCTGGATAACAACAAATTACTGCATGAACTTTTGCATTATTCTTTCGCAAACCCAATCAATCATCACTTACATCGTCAATCATTTCTGGTACTAAAGCTGGGTTACTTTTACGTTCTTCTGGTGATTGCTCCCGGATAACATCGTCGATTCTCCGAGGGTGTTTGATTTTGTCCAGTACCTCTGGACTTAATTGTGATGCCTCACCTTCTGGATTCGACTTTTCAGCTTGATTAGGAACTGTTTCTTTATTCATCACTATTTCCCCAAACTTATAAGCCAAGCTTAAGTTTTTTATGGTGAGGTACACACTATCTTGAGACTTAATTTCAGATAGCGGTGGGTAAGAAATGCGTCACCGAACAACCCATCGTACTCTTACGGAAAAGCAAGCTACGGGTAGCATCTCGCGGAGAAAACATCGCGCTTTGTAGATTAAAGATTCAGCAACACAGCAAAAATGGAGTTCCCTCGGTGCGCTCGCATTTCCCCTTATTCACTCACTGAAACTTGACTGCGGTCAAACAACCACCCATCGCCGACTATTTCCTCTAGGCGTTGATTGAGTCGAGGGAGGAAATATTCTGGATCAATTTGCTGGACATACCAAGTATCAAACGCTTCCTGTGTTTCAATTCCTTGGGCACTTGCCGCACCTAATATAATTTTGAAACTATCCTCCTGAAGTTCCTTTAACTGCGGATGACCTTCACCTCGGCGGCTGCAAAAGAAGATTGCCGTTGCTCCTAGCACAGCTTCTAGTTCATCGCCTTGAGGAACTCTATTATATAAAGCACGGATAAGTCTAATGGTTTGTCCTAAAGGTGCTTGAATATTCAGCGTCAACCAGATTGCTTGAGCTAGGTAAACTAAACCGTTACTTTCATCTGCTACACCTAAATTACTCAAAACTGTTACCAAATTACTATATGCACGAACCTGTGTAAGTGCTGAAACAGCTTGCAGATTTAGTTCTAATTGCTTAGGTTTATCTCCAGTTTCACCTGCCCAATAAGCCATATTTGCCAGAGTAGTGGCTTTACCTTTGACATCGCCAATCTGCTGTTGTATTTCCAAGGATTGCTCCCAGAGTGCGATCGCTCTCGGTATGTCCCCTTGGTCCGCGATTACCCATACCAATCCCATGCCCAACGCTAACAGCGATTTCCTGCTCTCTCGCCAGGGACTTCGAGTCCCCGACTAGACTCAGGCTGACAAGCTTGCCCACAACGGCCAGGAAATCAATTTCCTGGCTCATAGCCGAAGTCCGCTCAAGCGGACTAGAAATTCCCTCCCCTAAATCCTCAGTCCTCTTCAGAGGACTTTCGCTATTAGTCGGGGACTTCGAGTCCCCGACTAGACTCAGGCTGACAAGCTTGCCCACAACGGCCAGGAAATCAATTTCCTGGCTCATAGCCGAAGTCCGCTCAAGC
>NZ_JBALDZ010000195.1:0-26822 GCF_036917155.1 Nostoc sp.
ATTTCATTTAGCATATTCCCCTCCGTTTTTTATACCTGGAGGGGATTTTATTACATCAAGCGATCGCCTCAATCAATAACTAGCAACTTGGGTTACGTACCAGCATTTGGTAAGTTAGTACATAATCTGAAACAATAACAGTAAAAGCAGAGAGGGGATTACGTTGAGTCACAATCCAGATGCCATAGCCCCCCACGGTGGACAGTTGGTTAACCGTATCGCCACACCAGAACAAAGGGCAGAGTTTCTCTCAAAAGCTGACTTTTTGCCGCGAGTGCAACTTGACGATCGCGCCGTTTCTGATGTAGAAATGATTGCGATCGGTGCTTTTAGTCCACTGACGGGTTTTATGAACCAAGAAGACTACGATCGCACCGTTACAGAAATGCGATTAGCTAACGGTCTTGTGTGGTCAATCCCGATTACACTATCGGTCAGTGAAGAAGTAGCTTCCCCGTTGCTAGAAGGCAGCTTAATCCGTCTGGATAACTCCAGAGGCGAATTTATCGGAGTTTTGCAACTCACCCAAAAATATCACTATGACAAAACCCGCGAAGCAATAAAAGTCTACCGCACTGATGATGTCAATCATCCCGGTGTGCAGGTACTCTATAACCAAGGTACTGTACATCTGGCGGGTGATATTTGGCTGTTGCAGCGTGAACCTCATCCCCAGTTTCCCACTTACCAAATCGATCCAGCTGCCTCACGGCAACTATTTAAAGAAAAAGGTTGGAAAACCATCGTCGGCTTTCAAACTCGCAACCCCATCCACCGCGCCCACGAATATATTCAAAAGTGCGCTTTAGAAATCGTTGATGGTCTATTTTTGCACCCATTAGTCGGGGCGACAAAAGAAGATGATATCGCCGCTGACGTGCGGATGCGCTGCTATGAAATTTTGCTGGAATATTACTACCCCTTAGACAGAGTAACTTTGGCAATTAATCCAGCCGCAATGCGCTATGCTGGCCCCCGTGAGGCCATATTCCATGCTTTAGTCCGCAAAAATTACGGCTGTACTCACTTTATCGTCGGACGGGATCATGCTGGTGTTGGTGACTATTACGGTACTTACGACGCACAGTATATCTTTGATGAATTTGCGCCAAATGAATTAGGCATTGTGCCGATGAAATTTGAACACGCTTTCTACTGCACTCGCACTAAGCAGATGGCAACATCTAAAACCAGTCCCAGCCGGCCAGAAGAACGCATTCACCTATCAGGGACAAAAGTTAGGGAAATGCTGCGGCGCGGTGAATTACCTCCACCAGAATTCTCCCGTCCAGAAGTGGCAGCAGAGTTAGCGCGGGCAATGCGGATAGAAGTTCCGGTTTAGGGCATTGGGCAAAATAGTTCCGAGTGCTGAGTGCTGAGTGCTGAGTGAAGAGTTAGGAGTTAAGAGTTAGGAGTTAAGAATTTTCCCCCTGCTCCCCTGCCCCTCCACTCCCCGCACTTTTCTAACTTTACAATACAGAGTTTAGCCCTGTAAGCTGCTAACTGATAGCTGAGGGCTGATAGCTAACTATGAAACGGCGCACGTTTTTACAGAGAATTGGCTCAATACTCGCGGTATTGGGGATAACTGAAGTTGAGTGGTTGTCTTTAGGAAATCGCTATTATCAGGCTTTGGCACAACCCAGTCCGCGCAAGTTGGCATTGCTAATAGGTATTAACCAATACCCAAAAATTCCAGCCCTCAGTGGTTGTCTGACGGATGTCGAACTACAAAAAGAGCTTTTGATTCATCGTTTTGGCTTCCAAGGGTCAGATATCCTCACCTTAACTGAGGAACAGGCTAGTCGGGAATTCATTGAGGCAGCTTTTTTGGATCACCTGGGCAAGCAAGCTAAACCCGGTGATGTGGTTGTCTTCCACTTTAGCGGTTATGGCAGCTGTGTAAAATTAGAAACATCACCAGATACAATGCAAAATGTTCTGGTGTCAGCTAATGTCAGTCATGCCTCACAAGACGAGAAAATAGTCAACTATATATTAGAAGAAACTCTACTGCTATTATTGCGATCGCTCCCCACAGAACGAGTCACAGCAGTATTAGATACTAGCTATTATGCTCCTAACACAGTCTTAGGATTAAAAATTCGCGCCCTTCAGGAATCAGCAGATGTAAAGCTAGTAGCAGAAGAACTCGACTTTCTCCAACAACTTAAAACTCAGAAATTACCCAGCACTCCGCTTGTTTTAGCGGCTACCTCAGAACCAAAGCAGCCGGCAAGGGAAGGACTTTTTTCTGGTTTTAGTGCTGGGTTATTTACCTACGCTTTGACACAGTATTTGTGGGAATTCACCCCAGCTACCACAATTCAAGTCGCCCTTTCCCATGTAGAAAATTCTCTATCCAAATTGGGTAGCAAACAGCAACCAGCATTATTAACTAGTCAGAAAAATCAAAATCTAACCTCTTTGCAGCCAGAGAGTATCATTGGTGCAGAAGGCGCGGTGACAGCTATTGAAGAAGACGGCAAAACAGTACATCTGTGGTTGGCAGGATTACCGCCACAAGTGCTGCTATACTACGGGGTGAATTCTCGATTTACCCTAGCAACAACAGAGCAATTAATATTGCGATCGCGGACTGGGTTAACAGCAAAAGCGCAAATTTCCCAAATTGAAGGTACAAATTCCCTACAAATCGGGCAACTTGTCCAAGAAGCAGTCCGGGTTTTACCCCGAAATATCAATTTAACCATAGCTCTAGATACTGGATTGGAAAGAATTGAGCGAGTAGACGCTACAAGTGCCTTCGCTGCATTTCCTCATATTTCCACCGTAGTAGTGGGAGAAAAACCCGCTGATTATGTTTTTGGTAAACTACAGGAAATTCCTAGTCGTTATGGTCTATTTTCTCTCGGTGGCGAGCTAATTCCCAATACCACGGGGGAAGTAGGAGAAGCAGTAAAATTAGCCGCGCAAAGATTAGCGCCAAAATTATCAATCTTGCTAGCAGCCAAGTTATGGCGACTCACAGAAAATCAAGGTTCTTCTCGCTTGGCTCTCAAAGCAACCTTAGAAATAATTAGTAATATATCACCTCGCGTCGTCATGCACCGTGAAACAGTCCGAGCTTTTAAAACTGAAACTCCGATTAAAAAATCAGTACAGACGCGATTAATTACGTCTCTCCCCACACCGATTGTCCCTATCGGTAGTCGAATGCAATATCGAGTGGAAAACCAGAGCGATCGCCCAGTATATTTAATTGTGCTGGGATTAAACAATAATCATACAGCGATCGCCCTCTACTCTTGGGAAACCCCCCAAGAACCAAATACTGAAGACATTAAGCCCCTCCTCAAAGAAGTTGTCATCGCCCCAGGTGAAACCCTTACCTTACCCCAAACTAATGCTGCTTCCGAATGGGTGATTTCAGGGCCAGCTTTCTTCTGCGAACAACAACTAATTTTTAGTACTACTCCCTTTAGCGCAACTCTCGCCGCTTTGAACGCTGCTAAATATTCCTCAGCCGAACAACGGCCTATTGGCCCATTATTGAATTCCTTAGACATTGCACAAGCCTTGCTCAAAGACTTGCACTTTAAAACGGAGATAAACGGCACAGCAACCGACTCATATATCTTAGATGTGAATAATTGGGCAAGTTTTAGCTTTACTTTTCAAGTGGTTTGACGAACCCACTCCCCATACGGTTCGGATAAGCAAGGGAAGCAGGGGAAGCAAGGGAGGAAAAAAGAAAAAAGTTAATTCTTCCTCCCCTACCTCTCTTCTCCCCCTGCCTCCCCTGCTTACCTCAACAGATAAATTTGTTAACCGAACCCTATTGAACCCACTCCCCATTTTTTCTAAGTCCTTCCAACAAGGCTAGCAACTACAGTCGCTAACTCAGCGGCTTCAATTGGTTTAGGTAAATGTAGCTGATAACCTTCTTGTATAGCTCGCATCCGATCTTCTGCTTTAGCATCAGCTGTCAACGCTGCGGCGGGAATATTTCCCCCTAGTTCTGGTGGTTGCGATCGCAGTTTACGGATCAAAGAGTAACCATCTTCCTGATGTATACTTATATCGCTAACTAAAGCATCTGGTTTCCACTGTATAATTAACTGCCATGCTTCTGAAACTGATGCGACAGCTTTAACTTCGGCTTGGCACTGTTCGAGGACTGTGGTGATGAATTCACGGGTATCAGCTTGATCGTCTACAACTAGTACGCGCACGCCAAGGAGTGAGAAAGGGAGAGGGGTAGAGGGGCAAGGAGGCACAGGGGCACAGGGGCACAGGGGGGAACTCTTTAGAAGTGGTAATTTGACTGTAAACGTTGCTCCTTGTTCTTTACCTGGGCTATCTGCGTGGACAGTACCACCATGCAGTTCTACTAAATGACGGACGATCGCTAATCCTAGTCCTAATCCACCGTATGTTCTAGTGTTAGAACTATCAGCTTGACGAAAGCGATCGAAGACGTAAGGCAGAAAGTTAGTATCGATCCCAATGCCTGTATCAATTACCTGAATTTGGGCATATTTATCTGTTGCCTGTTGTTTTTCTTGGCCGCTGACTACTGACAATTGCACCTCTACCCTTCCTCCGCCGGGTGTAAATTTAATAGCATTGGATAGCAGATTCCAGATGATCTGTTGCAAGCGCTCAAAATCACCAGCAACTAAGAATTGAGAATTTTCGCCAAGATTGCTTGGGGATTGTGCTTCTGGAAATTCGAGATTTTCATGATTGATTTCTAATTCCCCATTTGAGTTTGGCATTTCTTTGGAGGGAATAATGGAAAATCTCAAATCAATTTCCTTGGACTGGGAGGCTAGATTAACAGTCTGAATGGCTGACTCAATTATCGGAACCAAATTACAAGTACGGACATTCAGGCGTAACTTACCTCTAATCATCCGTGATATATCTAGCAAGTCTTCAATTAGCTGGGTTTGGGCTTTGGCATTGCGCTCAATTGTCTCCGTAGCCCTAGCCATTTGGGTTTCACTCAGCTTGCTTCGTTGTAGTAATTGTGCCCAGCCCAGGATGGCATTGAGGGGCGATCGCAACTCATGAGACAATATCCCCAGAAACTCATCCTTCATCCGGTTGGCCTCCTGCAACTGCTCAGTTTGTTGTTGCAAAGAAGCAATTAAACTAGCCCGTTCCATTGCAACCGCTATTTGGTCGCACACTGCTTGCATCATCCCCTTTTGATTGTCGGTGAAGCTTAACAGAGTGCGGCTGCCGAAAGAAAGAGTACCCAATAGTCGTCCTTGGGCAATCAATGGATAGGCATAATAAGCAGTAATGTTTAAAGAGCGAATCAATTCTGTTTGCGGGTCAGTTGATTGCTGCACATTCTCTACAGCTATTGCACAACGCTCCTGGGCTGCATTACCACAAACCGATTCACCAAATGCCAACCACTCAATTTCTTTCGCCATCTCCGGGGAAATGCCGCTGTAAGACCTCAACTGCATTAGCTGAGAGTTATCCTCAACCAAATAGTTAAAGTAAACATCTAAACCAATTTGTTCTGAGAGTTTTCGGTAGACGCTATCGATTAGTACTACTGGTTGCTGACTCGATAGTAAATCGTTAACTGTGTCGAATAGTAGCTTTAGCCGTTTGTAACCTAACGAGAGTGCTTTTTGTACCTCTTTGAGATTGCTAATCTCTTGGAATACCAAGATACAGATAGATGGATGACCGTGCATTGCTGGTAAAGTATCAGCAAATACTAGTAAAGAGCGCACACCACCAGGAGTGTGCCAGTCTACCTCCAATCCATTCAGACGTTCGCCAAGGGCAACCCGTACTCCTGGCATAAGTTCATTGGGGATGCGATCGCCAGCCGCATCCGTGTAGTGGTAAACTGTGTGATAATCTGCGGCGGCTACACCTTTGGGAAATTCGCCCCCAGCTAATTCGTCAGCAGAGCGATTGGCAAAAGTTACCCGCGCTGTTCCTGGTTCGATAAACAGCAACGGTCTTGGCATCAGATTTAACACATCCTCTAGCCATTTCTGCTGATTTAACAGCACTTCTTCTGCTTGTTTGCGCTCCGTAATATCTAAAAATGCACCAACACTTCCTCTGGTTTTACCCTCTTCGTCAAACAGAGGTGCAACATACTCCAACAGGTTGACGATTTTGCCATTGTCATGGACGACATCAACTTCAAAATCCACAACTTCAACACCATGAGCAGCAGAGTACTGCATTGGGAGTTCTTCTGTGGACAGTTCCCTGCCTTCTCGGTAGATTTTAAAGCTTGTCGGTTTTTCGTCCAAGGGAGCATTTGTCTGTGGGGATATTCCCAACTGCTTGGCAAAGGAAGGGTTGACCTTGATATTCTGGCATTCTGGATCTTCGGCAATGCCAATTCCAATGGGAATTACCTCCAACAACGTTTGTAATTCAGTAATGCGGCGTTGTAGATCCCTGTTTAGTTGTAATATTTGTTCCTTAGCCTGTTTTTGTTCGCTGATGTTGCGAGTCACAGTTGCTAAGGCAATTGACTCACCTGTGTTCTTATCTGTAACAGTGAAGATGTTGTAATCAACTGGTATCGGTTGACCTGTTTGGAGGTGGCAAAAGCAGAATTCTCCCTGCCAGCGCCCTTGTAATCGCACAGTTGGCAGTATATGTTCTTGAAAATAGGCTTTGTCTTTGGGCATGACGTAATCTAATACTGCTTTTTGCCCCACTTCTTCAAGGCTGGCAAGCCCTACCAGCTTTTGACCTGCATCATTTATATAGAGTAATTTACCCTCAAGGGTGGCAATACTGATAAAGTCAGAGCTATTTTCTACCAACGATACTAATTTTTGTTGCTCTGCTTCTGCTTGCTTACGTTCGCTTAAGTCGAGAATAAATGCTACCGATTCTTTCCGGTCGTCTCCTAGCAACACGTAACCAATTAACACCGAAATACGGCTACTATCCTTGCGAATATATTCTTTCTCATAAGGCGTACAAGCAGCGTTGGTGTTTCCTTGTGCTTCAGCAATACCTCGCTCATCTAAGTATAGATACTCTGGTGGTGTGATATTGATCCAATTTAACTTACCTGCTAACAAATCCTCCCGCGTGTAACCAATCATCCTGAGAAATTCGTCGTTTGCCTGCTGGATACCTCCATACACATCGCTAAACAGAATACCGATGACATTTGCATCAACAAAACTCGCTAGTTTAGCTTCGTATGTTCTCAGTGCTTTTTGAGCGCAGTCGCGTTGATAGCTGAGGCGTTCAATAACCCTAGCGCTTTGCCAAATCAAAATAGTAAAAATTACAATCAGGACGATGGCAAACACCGATACTGCAAAGGCCGGATCGTATTGTCCTGCCCGTTGACCTTTAACAATTACCCATCCCAATATAAAAGGTATTGCGATCGCAGCAACTAATAGACGACGTGCAAGTAAGCCGCCGTAAGTATCACTTGTAACTACCCTCATTAACCCCTGTTCTGCCCGCACCCACAGAATGCCCATACTTAGTAATATGAACAACCCCGCTGTATGTAAGGCCATTGATGTTGTATAAGGGGCAAGTCCATAGAGAACTTTTACTTTGTAGGCATAGCCCATTAGCGCCTGAAAGGAAATTAAAGTCGCAATCAGAGCCAGAATTTGGGCATACCAATAACTGCGGTGGTTTTTTGAATGAATCAAAATCTGTAGGGCTATACTCACCAGCATAAAGTTTAGTGCTGTGTTCACCCCCATTCGCCCCCGATATGCTGTTGCCATACTAGTTGGCGAATCACGGAACACTAGTTCATCAATGCCGAGATTCCAGCCGAACAGATATTGACAGAGTGTGAGCGCTGCAATTGTGGTGACAGCGATTGCACATACCTTGGAAATTAGTAGAGTTATTGGGGTCAAGTGGCCCTTTTTGGAATTGGAGGCAGTGGAACTGTGGGGGTAATTTTGAATTATTCTTTCTTCCGCACTTCCCTGCTTCCCGGCTTTTGAAAATAACCACAGGGATAGACCACACAGTATGAAACACAGGGCTGTGTTGACTTTCATTGTGGCAGGACTACCGAGAAAGCCGCGCTTAAGAACTTCAAGGCCAAGCCACCAACCAACTAGTACCAAACTGCCAACCAAAATAGGGATTGCACTCGCGATTTTTGCCACAAGTGAATTTGTCGGAATTTTCAATATATCTTGCAGCTGCAAGCGGTTAACATTTAACATTGAGTGTTCTCTAACCGCATCTATCTAGCGTAGTAAACTTCCGTGTTTCTTACGGGTTAATCATTTATATCCCTTGTATTTTAGGCTACATTTTGACTGATTTTTCATCTACCTCTGTGCATATTTTTTCTTGCACAATTTAGAGTAGGAAATAATAGTGGCTCAAAAAACAACCTTTGAGAGGATTTCAAAATTGCAGAGTATCCTCAACGTCACCTATACAGTTTGAGATTTTGGGTTGAGGTTTTGGACTTTAAATATAAAGATATACATCTTATTTTAAGAAAAATATAAACTTTCCATAAAGATATCATCATAATATTCAGTTGAAATGCTGAATATATGATGACAGTAAATTAGATTATCAGAGCGGATATTTATCAGTAAAAATACATTAAATAAAGAGCTATTTAAATATATAAATAAAAGCCAAAGCAAGGATTGACTTTGCTAAATCATAGCTGTTAGAAATTAACAAGCAACACGCGATTGGGATGTTTGGATTGCGACGCCGCAGTCAAACTCGCATTTCTAACTAAGCTTTGAAACGTGCTTAAGATAGTGTGCATTTAGTTTCATTGGAAAACGACAAGTAATTAATTGCATTTTCACCCGTATAATTGTACGGGTGAATTTACGTTTGTAGTGGTATTTATATTTTATCTACCGCGATCGCGTTCTAAATCATCAATCACTTTTTGCAAATACCACTCGTCTGACATCCCAGGATGGTAATTCTGCTTTTGCTGAATCAATCGTTCGGCAATTTCCCAGTATCCTCCAACCATCCGCAAAATTCGCTGACGTAGCAAGTTATACTTTTGCTTTTTCGACTCTGGACTAAACTTCTGGATTTTTTCTAGGCTACTTAAGACTTGTTGATAATTTCCCCAGTCTTCTTGTTCACAAAAGATACTCGCCGCCCGTTGATAATCTTCCACGGCTTTTTGTATTTCTTCTAAGCAAGTATAGGCAATGCCGCGATTGTAGTAAGCTTGAGCATCATCGGGGTTGATTTGCAGTGCTTGGGTGTAATCTTGAATTGCACCAAGATAATTGCCTGTTGTTCGATAGGCATTACCTCTGGCAATATAGACTAAGGCATCTTCAGGCTGCATCTGGAGTGCTTGATTAAGGTCTGCGATCGCTCCTTGATGATCTCCCAATATAGAACGTGCTTTACCTCGGTTGCGATAGACAATGGCATCTTGAAAGTTTAGCCGCAATGCTTGATTAAAATCTGCGATCGCTTCTCGATAATTACCCATTTTACAACGCACAACCCCACGACAGCAGTAAGCTTGGGCATCTTGCGGATCGGCTTTTAATACCCAGTTTAAATCGGCGAGTGCCTCTTGGGTATCTCCTTTTTCCGCTTTTTCTAATAGTTGTGTGAAATAATCATTGGTGGATAAAATTGGCGCACTTGTAGAATGTGATTGCTCAAGGGCTGGTAATTCTTTGGGTTGTAGCTGTTTAATTTGTTCTAGACACTGACGACAATTCTCTTTGTCTTGTTGCTCTAGATATAATTGTGCAGCTTTTTTAAAGTTAGCGATCGCATCTTGAATATAACCCTGTTTGCGCCGCACCATCCCTCGCAGATTATAAGCAGCAGCATAATTAAGATTGAGACGAATAGCGCGTTCTACGTCCTCCAACGCCCCCGGCAAATTTTTCAGCGCCACTCTTGCTAATCCCCGACAATAGTAGGCCTCTACACTCTCAGGATTCAGCTTCAAGGCTTCGGTATAATCTGAAACAGCCTTCAGGATTGCTCCTGAGTCATAATGTGCCAAACCCCTTTGCAAGTAAGCTTCGGTAAAGTAAGGTGTCAGTTGTAAAGCATGGTTAAACTCCTCAATTGCTCCAGCGTAGTCTTTTCGCCTAGCCTTTTCCAATCCTCTATTGTAGAATTCGTCATTCATAGCATTTATTTATTTGGTTGATTCAGTTAGTTGAATTCCAGCAGGCTTGTTTTGTAGTCTAACTTATGCACTCACCCTTAATATTCTAAGTATCCAGTGTGGCTTTGCTTAATTTCGGATTTTTGATGAAATAAAATAAATAAGGGAGTAGGGAATCAGGCTTTTCGAGTTATACGGAGTTTTTTAAAAAATGAAATAGGAGTCCTATATAACGATAAAAAATACAGTTTTATTAATTTATATAGCAATTTTAGCCATCAATTTAGATAAACTAATATCAGCATAACTATTTACAAGTACAAACAAAAAAATAGGGGAAATGAATAGATTCAATTCCCCATATCTTGTAGATTATAAAATATTTCCAGGTTACTAAAATTATTCCGAAAGTAAGCTGGGAGAAGTCAGTACAAAAACATCCCTACTTCCTTGAGCATCAATTTGTGGTTTTATCGAAGTAGTAAAATGGAAAAAATCATGATCGTTGACCAATAAGAGTTCTCCCGGATTTAGAACTTTGCTAAACACAGGCTTTTCTCTTCTGGTAGTATATAGATGTGTTTCTCCACCTTGAATATTATCTCTATCTACTGAAAATATCCCAATAAAATCAGTACCATCTTGATGGATACCTTCAGGTGCAGGATTACCCAAATTATCTGCCGAACAAATAGTTCTAATTTGATGAACTCCGATTTCCGCTTCTGGATGAAGTTTACAAGAATCACCAAATGCCAAGACAAGATTTCTAAAAATATCAAGTTCTATGAGTGCATCATCTAATTCTGCAAACTCTCTTTTTATGTCACCTACCAATGGATTATATTCTTTACTTTGAAAAAGGTAGCCATGAGGTAATTTGAGTAACTGATTTCCAGAGACTATGAACCGAGATAATCTTCTAGAACGATAATTGCCTTTGATATAAGGGTCAATAGGCATATTACTAAAAAATGGCTTGAAACCTTCTGGATTGATCGAATTTACTTTTCTTAGGGTAAACAAAAAAGCATATTCTAATTCCGTTGATGTCCACACCTCTTGCATAGGATTTACCTCCTTGCACGTTGAAATTCTCCCGGATTTTTTATGGGAGACCGATAATACTTATTATATGCTACTTTTTATTAAAATGTTGTCAATTTGACTACAAAAATTGACAATCCATGATACGTAAAATTACTCAAATTCTTTCACAGGGCAGAGTAGCTGCTGAAAGGATTTACCATACTCAGTCCCCAATCCCCAATCCCCAGTCCCCAGTCCCCAGTCCCCAGTCCCCAGTCCCCAGTCCCCAGTCCCCAGTCCCCAGTCCCCAGTCCCCAGTCCCCAGTCCCCAATCATTCTTTCATCCAAGGCTTTTGAAATTCGTTTCATCGGGAATGCCTTCTGCCTCTTCAACACGAATTACTATTAACTCCGTTGCCAAATTTTAATTGTCTTATCTAAACTCCCGCTAACTAACATCTCACCAGATGCTGTGAAGGCTAAGGCTGTGACTATATTCCCATGACCTGTAAATGTGCCCAGCAATTCTCCAGTTTGTAGATGCCACAATTTGATGGTTTTATCAGCACTACCGCTGGCGATAATTTGTCCATCGGGACTTAAAGCGATCGCATATACTTTATCTCTATGTCCTTTAAGAGTATGAACTAATTCTCCAGTCTCCAATTGCCAAATTTTAATTGTTTGATCCCAGCTACCACTGACGAGTAGTTTACCATCTGCACTGATTGCTAAGGAACGCACAATATGAGCATGACCCATGAGGGTATGCAGCGGTTGTGCATCTTTTAAACTTTTGATTCCTGTCTGCGGTAAGGTGCGCCAAACTTTGATTTTGCGGTAGCTACCTGTCACCAGAGTTTCCCCGTCTCGACTTAAAACCAGGGAATGAGCAGCTGTATCATCTAAAGAAAGTGCGATCGCTACCTGACGTTGCATCAAATCCCAAAATAGAATTTTTCTGTCATCTCCGCCTGTCGCTAGCATTCTGCCATCTGGGGTAAAGGCAGCACACCGCACTACCCCATTGTGTTTGTGCAAAATATCTATCAAGTCTAAAGCGCCTACGTGCCAAAGCTTAATTGTGGAATCTGCACCGCAACTCACTAAAGTCTGTCCATCTGAACTAAAAGCTAGGGAATTCACCTCATCCACTAGCCCAGATATCACCCAAGGATACTCTGATAATGTCTCTATTAATTCACCCTTGCTCAAATCCCACAGTTTCGTCTCTCCACGGCTACCACTTGCCAATATGGGTAAGGCTTTGCCATTGTTACACCCGGAACTGAAAGCTAGGCAATTAATCCCTCTGGTGTGTCCTTGCAAAGTCTGCCAGCATTCCCAGTCACCGACTATATCCTTGAGACAATGCTCTGATGGTAGAGTCTGTATTGTATCTGCGATCGCTCTCTCATTAATTACTGGCGACGCATTTTTTTTGCCAGTAAGTGATTCTAAGTACCAACTCAATCCCCCTGCATACAACAAGTTACTTGGAGTTACATACAGTTTTAGTTCAGCAAATTCAAGTTGATTTGTCGGTAAAAAGCCTGTTATTATGCTTTGCCTCTCGTAACCTAAATTACCTGTAGATGGATAAAACAAACATAGAAAAATTAATACTTGGTGATTTTTCAAATCTTCTTGAGTAATCGACCACCTAATTTTGTCTTTCTTAATACCATTAAAACTTTCTCCATCAGCAACGTAAACTTGAACACTTAGCTGAGGATGATCTTTAAGTACATAAGGAAATTTACTTTCGCCACACAAATTTCCTTCATCATCTAAAATCATATTTTGTAAGGTATCTTGTGACACCTTTTTTACCAATTTGCCCAACCGTTCAGTTATTACTCGGTCAACAATATACTCCCGTAAAAGATAATCTTGGGCTTGTTGTTGGAAGTATTTAGGGAAAGGTATCGTCCAGTCAGGAGGCTCAGGATATTCAGGTGGCGTTGGCGGCGGATTTTTGGCGAGAACTTGTGCTTGTTGGCGAGAAAGTTCTTGGAGTCTAGCCAATGGCTCACCCCAAAAGGCCATAACTTCAGTGTGACAACCTTTAACTTGACTTTCTAGCAAAGATAAGTCGTAAGTTTTAGGTTTTTTCACACGTTGAAGAAAGTCAGTTTGTTGAGCTTTGAGTAAGCTAATCCAATCCATCTGCATTCCTGCGGCAAACTGTTGCATACCTACGGTAAGCTATACCAATACAATTACTCAAGTTTATAACCTTAGTTAATTAAAAATTCAGTAATGTTAGCGGTCTAATAAAACACAGCCATTGGCAGATGTTTCCGGGAAAGAGATAGATAAACAGCACTTAGACGTTTCATGAATTGATGCAGTTGAAGTGTATAGAATTTAGATGATGTCAGTCAATTCTAACGGACATGGACAAAGAGATACTGTTTTCCTAGAAACACTTCTAGCTGCAAAAGAAAGTTTAATTGGAGACGGATTTCAAAGATTGCAGATACATTAAGTCAACAAATACCTACACAAAAATAACCTAGTACAGCACGGCGGAAGTAAACCACCCATTCCAAATCAATGAAACTCTTGCGGTATAGGAATTACGTAGCTTACTTCTCGCCTTCTCTACGAGACGCTACGCGAATGGCGAGTATTACGAATTATTTTAACCTTTACGTTTTGGTTGTCTGGGTGTAGTACTGACATCAGAGGAGTTGCCAAAAGTATCCCTGACTTCGATTTGTTTAATTTTCATTTGCAAGTTCAAGTCATCACTGCTAACAATTGTTTCTAAATTCGCTAATCTCTCCTCTAGCAGTTCTATTTGCTGCTGTTGCAAATAGTTAGTTTTTGATTTTTGCTCATCAGAACGCCAAACAGCAACGGTACCAACAGCGGCACCACCAATAGCAACTAAAGGAAGAATAGCACCGCTTCTAGTAATGGCTGACAGTGGGACGCAAACTCCGAGAATTGCTACTGTAATTACCCAAATTCTTGTAGTAGCAGATAATCTGACATCTTGGTATAGCTCAAGATTTGGTTGAGATTTTTTAGCCATAAATAAATCCATTGAAAAGTTATTTGCTAGATTGACACAATTACCTATTACAATACTTCCTACCATTGGGTTAGGTATAATTGCTATCCTAGTATTTATGTAATTATAGTTACTCAGTTATTTCTGATCGCTAGATTGGGATTGTTAGGAGCAGTTGTACCTGGCCAATAGAAAAATTTGCGGAAAATGATATTAGGAAGAACCAGATGACAGTTCGTGCTTTTTTCCAAGCTGCTAAAATCGAGGATTTCCAGTCTCCTTACGATACCATTCACTTGAAAGTTTTCTATCCAGCACAAATATCGACGGGTAAGGTAGAAAGAAATAGAGCAAATTTGCCAGTTGATTTAGAAAAGGCACCTTTTCCAGTGGTGATTTTTTTCAACGGTTTTAACTGTGATGCTCAACAATATCAATGGTTGGCGGTTAAACTTGCTGAACGTGGATTAGTGGTGATTCTCTTTAACTGGATTGCAGAAAGTATACCAGGAATAATGAGTCTGACTCCAGGGGTTGATTTTGAAAAGCTGAAACCAACAATTTATCGTACTGTTCCCACTGCTCCGGCTTTGCCAACACTGCTAGCGAAAGTGGAACAGTTACAGTCTGAGGGTATTTTAACTGGAATGCTCGATCTGCAAAGAATAATTTTAGGTGGACATTCCGCAGGTGGTAGAGTCGCAATCGAAAATGCCGATCCCCACTTTTTCCCTCAAGTTGCAGCATCTTTTGGTTATGGTTTACACACTATGGCAACGTTATCATTGGGGTACGAGGCAGCAACTATCTTATCCTTACCAGACTCCCTACCACTTCTACTGATGGGAGGAACTTGTGATGGAGTAATTGCGAACAACAGCGATCGCTATGGTGTAAGCTCTGGAAATGCTACCACCTCAGTCATCCGTACATTCCAAGAAGCAATTGCTGGAGGACGAAATGACAGCTATCTACTACTTTTGGAGGGAGCAAATCATTTTTCGATAGTTGATCGGCTAGATTCCACTCTAGATATAACCTTGTTGGACTTTCCCGCTACCCAACCTCAAGAAACCTTCCGTTTGCTGATGGGTGAAATTATTAGTTTGTTTATTGACACTCACGTTCGCCACCAATCAGGAGCATCTCTGTTGCTTGAGCAACTATTAAGTGCTGCCAATCCTCTGATAAAATCCTTTGAGCGTAAGTAATTAAGTTTATTATGACAAGTGAATCTTATATTTTTCTGGCTGGAGCAAGTCGCGGTGTTGGTCGAGAAATTGCCCAATATCTGAGGGCGCAACAGCTAAAGGTTAAAGCACTCGTGAGAACAGCAGCAGTTGCAGCTGAACTAGAGAAAACAGGTATTCAAGTAGTTGTGGGAGATGCCTTGAATATTGAGGATGTAGAAAGCGCAATCCTGAAAGATGAACCTATTCACACCGTTATCAGCACAATTGGCGGTTTACCAACAGATGGAGAAAGAGCAGATTACCCTGGTAATAGAAATCTGATCGATGCAGCAGTTAAAGCTGGAGTGCAAAAGTTTATTCTTGTATCTTCCATTGGTGCTGGTAATAGTGTTGTTGCTCTGTCACCCCAAGTTTTAGCAGCACTGGGAACAGTTTTAGTTGAGAAAGACAAAGCAGAACAACACTTAATCGCCAGTGGACTCACCTATACAATCATCCGTCCTGGTGGACTAAAGTCAGAACCAGCAACCGGTAATGGTGTTTTGACTGAAGATCCGCACATTATTGGTAGCATCAATCGTGCAGATGTCGCCCAGTTAGTTGTCCGTTCTTTAAATAGCGATCGCGCCAATAATAAAATCTTGTCAGCCATAGACCGAAATATGCTGTTTGGGCCAAGAGAATTTGCGGAATTTACAACCCCTTCGGGGCGGGAGTAGGGAGTAGGGGAAGAAATTAGCCCCGTTCGCGTAGCGTCTCCCTTTGGGAGAAATTGAGGTTTAAAGCCGTACTTCGTCCCGCTGCGCGAACGCCCGCAAGTGGCGCGTTCGCGCTAGCGTCTCGTCAGAGAAAAAATCCTTGTATCCCAAGGTAGGTTGAAACCCCGCCCGATGTTAAGCCTGATTTGTTTCCCCACTCCCCACTCCCTACTCCCTACTCCCTTTCATTTTGGAGTAATTTAAGCACGCCAGCGCAGTATTTGACCCTTAACAGGATTCACAAATTCTCGTCCTTCAGCAATAGAACGAGCATACTCCCGCTTCAACTGGTAGTACCACTGCGCCTGCACATCCGAGTCCTTAATCAGCCGTAGCACAGGATTATATTTGAGGCCAATCTGCTGCTTTGCCACAATTGTTCGGTCTTGGTCGATAAAAGTCCGCGCTAGCAGATGTACTAGTGGCTTGAAAAATCCTACCCAAGGGAGTGTCCAGTAAAGAGCAAAAGTTACTTCTGTTTCTGTGTCTGAAATCGGTGTAACAGCCGTTACATTAACGACTCGATGATTAGCAATTGTGGTTTCTTCGATTCTAACTCCAGGTAAACGAAAAGAAATCTCCGTTTCTGGCACACCACCGCCAATCAGCCAGTATAATCGACCCCCATTCGCTGGTAATCGATGTCGTCGCATCGTGAAGCCGTAGGGTGAAGCATCAAACTGCTTTACTTCCTCATGTAATTGCTCATTTCGCCACCACCAAGCGCGATGAACATAAGGTGAATGAGCCGGGTCCATCAAACCTACCACAGCATGATCCACAAAACAGGGAAATTTCACGACTTTTACGAACTGGGGCAGCTCATCAAACCCTGGAATCAGCGGAATTTCTATCTCGGAAGCAGGTTGAGGGTTATCTGGATCAGTCATATATATCCAGATATTTCCTTGAGCTTCGCGAACTGCATAAGACTGTACGTCGAAGCGACTCAAATCCATCTGCTGTTCTTCTACAAGAGATGGTATTGTAGTACAGCGTCCACCCTCGTTAAAGCGCCAACCGTGGTAACAGCATTCCACTTCCTGCCCATTGAATCTACCGCAACTCAAGGGCACACCACGATGAGGGCAAATATCCCGCATCGCCGAGACTTTGCCATCCTGGCTGCGGATTAGCAGTACTGGTTCTCCCAAGAAAATGCGGCTGATCATCATACCTGGCTTGATTTGATTGCTAGGCAAAGCATAGTACCAAGTATTACGTAATACAAAATTATCGTTATTTTTCATAACTAATACCAAATTGAGATAGATAGCATGTTGGACATTACTGGAACAGACTTTTGGTAAATACGTTTAATCTATAGGAATCCGATTTGATTCCTGAAAAAATCTAAGTATATGTAGTGGCGTGGCAAGCAAAAAAATAGTGCATGAGACGTAGGTTGGGTGGAGCGGAGCGCAACCCAACATCCTGATATCTGTTGGCTTTGGCAAAGCCTCCAACGCCACTTGCTACAACGCTCTTAACCCGCGCAACGCAGTGGCTCCCCAACCGACAATTTTTTTGCAACATTTTAGCCTTGACACGCCACTACAGTACCTAATTTTGTTCAAAAATCAAATAGTAATCCTATAAAATCCAAAATCTAAAATCCAAAATTGGTATAATTGCATCTACCTTTGACACAACAAAAGTCCTGATTTGTGGAAAGAAAGGTTATGCTTGAAAACATTCTTTCAAATTTTTAATTGCTGTAAGTAAAATTCAACTGATACATTTGTTGGTCATGTTCGTGATTCTCTTAGTTTTGGGTTTCGCTGGAATCATTGCAGGTGTGAATTTGCATTATTCGCCAGAAACTTGCACAAATATCGTTCTTTTACGCGGGCCGTCTAACTCAAAAAACAAAACAGATTGCCAAGTTCCTAATACTAATTTACCATCCACAAGGGGAATTATCTCACTTGTGGTCAGCATCATTGCCATTAAATGAGAGTGAGCATTTATCGGCTCATTTTCTGGAACATCTCTTAAATGCAAATCATTATGCAAATAGCTGTCTGACTCAGGTGCTAGTTTTTGCAAGAACACTTTGACATCTTCTAATAATCTGACTTCATTTTCGTTGATAGCTAATGCTGTTGTTGTGTGTTGAGAAAATATTAAAACTTGTCCATTTTTAATTGATGTTGAGGCAATAAAATCTTGAATTTGTGGGGTGATATTATGAATATTAATTTTTGGCTCAGTTTCAATTTCAATTAACTTATTAATAATCGGCATCTGTTGAATTTTATATTTGGGATTGCAGACAAGGTACGCTAACATAGCTTAACGTCCTCATAAATTTAAGGAAAAATCTAAAATCCAAAATTGAATGACTCCTAATTACTAACTATAGTTTCCAAACCCTGCACTAATCTTTCTATACCTTCTTTTGCCGTCTCTTTTTGCAGCGCCCCATAAGCAACGCGTAGGTAGCATCCGTCATCTATGCCAAAGGTTGTACCTGGAATAACTGCTACTTTATGTTCCTGGATTAGTCTTTTAACTAACTCAAAAGCATCCATTTGGGTATGAACTTTGAGGAAAAAATAGAAAGCGCCATCGGCGGGGATAATGCTACACAAGCCTTGTAGGCGATTAAGGGAGTCTAATACTAGTTGGCGTACTTGAGCGATCGCTGCTATATGACTCTGCAAATACTCCTCTTTTGCTTGCAATGCTCCTAAAGCTGCATATTGAGAAATGACTGGCGGACAAATCAAAATTGTATCCTGGACTTTTTTAACGGCGACAAGTAAGTGTTTGGGAATCACTATGTAGCCAATGCGCCAACTGGCAAAACCGTATGCTTTGGAAAGGCTATAGAGAGAAATGGTGTACTCGCTATTATTATCAAATGCGCCAGGTGAAATGTGTTTTATTCCGTTATAGGTAAAGTATTCATAAGCTTCATCGCTGATGTGGTAGATATTATGAACACCACAAATTTGATTTACTTGGTGTAATGCTGCTTCAGAATAGACAACTCCAGTCGGGTTATTTGGTGAAATCGTCACCACAGCCCGTGTTTTGGGAGTAATTGCTTGAGCGATCGCTTCTGGGCGCAGTTGGTAATTTTCATCTGTCGCTACTAACACCGGATGACAACCAGCCATTGCGATCGCCATTTCGTGGTTGAAATAATAGGGCGTATTCAAAATAATTTCATCGCCTGGGTTAGTGATCGCAAGAATGGCATTCATAAATCCCATGTTGCTCCCTGCTGTCACGACGATGCAGTTTTCCCCGTTGATTTCAATGCCGTTGAAGTCTTGCAATTTTCCTGCAAGTACTGTCAGCAATGGGGGAATTCCTTCCACTGATTTGTATGAATTATTGGCTGGTTCGGCTAAGAATTGGGCTAAAAATTCTATGGCTTCAGGTGGTGGGTTGTAAGAAACTACACCTTGTCCTAGAGAGATTGTTCCAGGAGAATTTTTAATCAGTTCCCCAACCACAGGAATAATCGGTGACTGTACCGCTTGCATACGAGAGGTTAGGGATTCCATGTTTTCTTGCTTATGTACCTGACTTTAGTATCTCTTAAATAGTGGAACAAGCGACTAGTAGAACATAGCGGAAATAAACCATCTATTCCAAATCAATGAAACGCTTACGCCGTATTAATTTTTCATTTTTAATTCCGATTTGCAGTACTAGTGCTATGACAGAAGTTTGCCTATCTTTAACAAGTTACTCAAGAAACTTGTTTGGTTAATTCAGATGGTACTTAGATTTACGTATTTACTTAGGTTTACGTAGTAATGCGCTAGTATTTTCCCCGATCGATATGATAAGATTCTACAATAGGCTACGCGAATATACTCTTTTGGCAGGTGGAAAATAAATTCTTACCTTCTGCCCTTTAATATCTGTTCTTGTTTGGTAAAGGTTCTATCCGTGATACGGAGTTGCTGATGTAGAAAGTAGGGTTCAGTGCTGTTGAGGGCAGCACTGACTCCCTGTTTTTTAGTA
This sequence comes from Nostoc sp., assembly GCF_036917155.1. Taxonomy (GTDB): domain Bacteria; phylum Cyanobacteriota; class Cyanobacteriia; order Cyanobacteriales; family Nostocaceae; genus Nostoc. The sequence goes on from NZ_JBALDZ010000195.1 coordinate 20,074, forward strand.
AATTCAACTATCCATGATTGGAGTTTTTAGTCAATCGAAATCTGCTGAGGGCCAGTGGCTTTGCCGTTATGTGCATCCGTTGTGGTGCTGGTGTAACTATTTGAGCGAATCTGTTTATCCAGCCAGCTTTTAACGGGATCTTCTGCAAGATTCAGCCGAAGCACACCAGAGAAGAACCCACCCACAAATGAAACTGGATGCTGAGTAAATTCCCTGAATATAGGTGACAATTCATTAATGAACATTAAGGGACTCCTGGCACTGCCGTAAAAAATTATTACTTCTTAATTGATCGTAACGTGTTTGGGCATGGGGCATGGGGCATTGGGCATACAAGTAAAAAGAAGCAAGTAAAAAGAAAGATAAGTTCAATATTTCTTTTAACTTTTAACTTTTAACTTGTTTCTCTCCCCCTGCTCCCTCATCCCCCAGTCCCCAGTCCCTAGTCCCCAGTCATTGGTTGCTGATCGGGAAACATGCACTTATCAGAATCACAACCACTAGGCCCGGCCTCTGTCATTTCGCCTAAATCGTAGCGGCTTAAGACTGCACAGAAGTCATCTGTTTTGCGCCGCGCTTTCACCTCTTGAGTTAAGCGATCGTAGGTGGATTTGTCTATTGGTTCAAATGGCAAACGCGGGAATGATTGCAGATCGTCAAAACGGGCTAAAAGAGCCGCTGAAATATATCCCTCATCATTCTGGATGGTTTCGTAAATGCGCTGCCCCAAAGGCTCGACTTCATCAGAGCGAAGTTCCAAAGTCGCTGATGTGTTGTGAGTCACGTACCAACGTTGAACTTGAAGGACAAAATCAAATTGCGCTAAGACTGAAAACTTAGAAACATCAATTTCATCAGCTCCAGATAAATCAGCCCAAGTTACAGAAACAGGGATTTCCACTAGCCATTCACTCACCCGTGGATCAAAGGGATCGTTGAGCAAATTGCCCTGTTCATCTTTGTCTGACTGAGAGGGAATGACGTTGTAACCATAGTCAATACAAGCTAAGGCTACTGGGTCATTTTTGCCAAAGGTGATGCGGCGAATAAATCTTTGGGCTTTCGGGGGATGCCAGCCGGAACTGGCATTAGTTAATAAAGCCTTAGTACCACTGGGTTGCACTGTGGTGCAACGATTTGGACGTTTGAGATTGTGGCGATCGCAATAATCCCAAACCACCCGATGTACAATATCTCTCCAAGAACTGAGGTATTTCTCTTCCTCACGCTTGAAAGCTAATCCTTGTGGAGTTGCAGGCCTTCCTGCTTCCCACCAGCGCAGCCAATCAACACCAAAAGCATGGACAAAGAAATCAAATAAACCTGTAAAAGAAACTCCCACAATTGGGTCTAATTCACGGCTGTATTGATAGCGTGGTTCCAGGAATCTGTGATTTAAAAGTGCTGCTACAGATAGCGCCCCAGCAGTAAAAGCTTCCTCTTGTTCTTTGTAATTATGTGGGTCAATTTGATTAAGATGAACCTCTGACAAATTACAGTTGCCAGTTAGGGTATTACCAAATACTCCTTTGTGATGTTCCGGTTCATTGAAGCAATAAGTATCGTGTAAACCTGGTAATTCTTCCACACCTCTGACTATTTGCCATTTACCTTTGTATTTGGCGTCACACCCTTTGCTCACATCCAAACGCTGGCAAGGAATTTGTCCACAGTCAGTGATTTGCAAGTAGTATAAATCTTGACTGCGAACACCATAGTTAGTTCCTGACCCTTGATGAGCGCAGAGATTTAAAGAAGAACGGATACCGCATTTAGTTAATAATAACTGCACTCGATACGCACGTTCATAATCAGAGATGTGAATCCTAATGCCATTGCTATGTGTATTTGTGCCATCTGTATCCGCTAAACCAGCGATAAAGTGCAAAATTGCTGGGCGATTCCAACTAGCAATTACATTCAGTGACTCTGGATTTGTTTTTAAACTCTTTAGAAATTCTCCAGAAAAACCTAAGTCTGTTACATCTTTAAAAGCCGGTGAGTAGTCATAGTTTCTTTCAGGAGACTTACTTCCGATTACAGATAAAGCTGCTTTCTGTTCATAGAGTCTAACTTTGGCATTACCATTTTGGTCTGTAGTTCCATCTCCTACAGCTATCCCCAAAGTATAGGCATAACTTGGATCGATATTTAATCCATCTTCATACTGAATCGTAAAAGGCTCAGTATGAATGGCATATCTACTAACATCCATCAAATCCTTGGTTTGGACTTCTTTGTATTCTTTATCAAATCTATCTTTCACAAAGAAGCGATGATATTCAGTTGCATCCAAGTAAGTACCATCTGCAAATTTGACTCGATATAGCTTGCGTTGGCGTAGCCCACCGGAGGTATCGCTACCAGTTTTAAATGGTGTTACTTGGCTCCATTTTTGACCATTCCAAATCTCAATGTCATCTCTGACAACATCTTTGATTTTATGTATTCCATCTCTAGTGATGAGTAAAGTATCACCACTTACACAGTGGAAATTAGCACCTACTATTTCACCACATGGATTTAAAGCATATCGCTGCAAACGATGTTCTAGCTCATTAGCATCAAGATTTGGATAACGTTGTTTTAACCACTGTTTTGCTGTTCCTTGTTCGTAAGCTTTCAAGAACTCAATTTTTAAGTTAGGAGTTGACAGCAAATCAATGTTCGATCGCGCTACGGCTTCACCAGCCCATTGAATCGCTCCCTCGCCGCTGTAATATTGTTTGCGGACAGCACCAACACATTCTTCTAAGGTTGGCTTGCGATGAAAAACTCTGGTATGGTTTGCCATCCTGAGTGCATCACGCTCTGGATCGATTCGCCAGTTGCCATTTTCATCTTGCTGCCATAAGTTATCTTTAGCGGTGGCTGCTAAGTCATCGCCAGAATCAAACTGACGCATCCCCGCGCTTCTTCGGATATTGCCTGCAACAATTGTGACAGCAGCTTGATCGATTAACAGACAACATTCAACTGAATTTAATTGTCGTCCTACAGCTTTATTCAAGATGGAAGCACAACGCTGATACAGTCCGGGCAATTTTACAGGATTAGCAACGCCTCCAAAGCCGTTGAGAGTTTCTCCTGCTTTGCGGACATCGCTGATATCAACTAATACTTCAACTTCTGCTGAAAATTGTTCATCAGTGGAGAGTTCTAATAGGGTTTGATATGATTCAACCCAACCTTCACGGCTATCTCCAACGTGAATAGTGACGTTATTGCCTTCTATATGAGTTTCAGTATATTCACGCCGCTGTTGGACAGGAGTGCTGCCAATTTCACCTTTTACAGTGACATTCAGTTGATTACGGATGGGGGGCAACTGGTTAATAAATTGTGGTTCTAGGACGGCTCCAGTACCACAACCCATCATTGCCAGATCCATCATTAACCCGAAGGCACTCCAGTCTTGGAGATTGGTAGAGGTGCAATTATATGCCCCGGAAAAGTTCTTTGGCTTGGTTATCCAGTCTGTACCACCAACCCATAGCCAGCGCCCACTGGGCATAGCTTTCAAGTTGCGCTGCATCTTATCCAATGTGAGAGCTTCTTCTGGAGTTAGCTTTCCTAACTCGACTAAGCCGAGTAGAGTGCGATCGCATACCTCATCCCATGTTTCCCTTAGTCCCGCCAATGTCTTGCGGCTATAGGTTCTAAAAAATACGGGATTTGCAGCTGGTGCTGTTTCTGGAAACCTTGCACTCTGGCGTGTTCTTTCGAGATTCTGAACCATATATTAAGTGTCTTGCGTTCTTCTTGCGTGCGGACAGATTATGACTATACGCCAAGTAGTTTTAGTATTAAAGATTGTCAAATTGTCCACTTTACGCTAGCTCTACCCTGCACTAATTACAACAGAAATTTATGATGTATAATGTCCTTCACCCTTGGGTAGCAGAGATATACTCGGTTCTAATTTACACAGATTACTTTATAAGTGAATTATCTCTATCGCCTGATATTCAAGGTGATTATCACTACTCAGGACTTTTTATTACTTTCCTACAATTAGCGGTGACGTTAAACAAGTTGTGGCTGTAAGTCAAATCCTAACAATTAATTCCGAACTCTTGGGAACTATAAATTTAGTTACAGGAGACTGACTATGAATGATCAATGGGAGCCTCTAAATCCTGATGATGATGTTGTGCATTTTCACCAAGAAGCATTTGAAAATTTACCCCGCACTCAAATAGTCTTTCAGTTATTAAAGGAAATCAAGAAAATTTGGGAAAAACACTCTACATTGCCAGGATCAAGAGTATTTGGAGAAGGATTTGAATGTTGTGTTTTAATACCTGGTCAACAATGGCGAACAGGTAAAATTAGAGTCAGCCTAGAATTTTGCCCTGATGAAATCGAAGATCATCGATTAGACATCAAACAGGAAAACTCTCCCCTTGACGATCTTCGGCAGCAACTAAAGGAAGGTAAAAACTAATACCAAAGTTTATCTACACAGATATAATAGAAAATTATCTTTGTCTGTGTGCGCTGAAAAAAATAAAATGGTATGGACTCCCCTACACGCAAAAATACATCGCACCATCCGATCGCGCCACTTATTTGAGCGTAACCAACGGCTATTAATCGCTGTCTCCGGCGGACAAGATTCTCTGTGTTTAATAAAATTACTTTTAGATTTACAATCCAAATGGGGATGGTATTTAGGTATTGCTCACTGCGATCATCGCTGGCGTTCTGACTCCGAGGCTAATGCTAAACACGTCGAAAATTTAGCGAAAACTTGGGGTATATCCTTTTATTTAGAAACAGCAAACGAACCGATAAATAGTGAAGCTGCTGCACGCGATTGGCGCTATCAAGCTTTAAGTGCGATCGCTCAGGCAAATAATTATCAATATATAGTTACAGGACACACTGCCAGCGATCGCGCCGAAACTCTCCTCTACAATTTAATTCGCGGTACTGGTGCTGATGGCTTACAAGCCCTGACTTGGCAACGCCCTCTAACTACGGGCATTATGCTAGTGCGTCCACTTTTAGCAGTCACTCGTTCACAAACAGAGCAATTTTGTCAAGAATTTAAATTACCAATATGGGAAGATTCCACCAATAAAGATTTGCAATATGCCCGCAACCGCATTCGCCAAGAATTAGTACCATATTTGCGAGATAATTTCAACCCCCAAGTAGAATCAGCCTTAGCCCAAACAGCAGAACTTTTACAGGCGGAAGTGGAATATCTGGAAAAAGCTGCCCAGGAGTTGCGGGATGAGGCATTGGGCATGGGGCATTGGGCATGGGGCATTGGGCATGAAGAAGATTCTCTTACTTCTCTTCTTCCTTTACGGTTAAATCGTCGGGTATTGCAGAAAGCACCACTAGCGTTGCAACGTCGGGTGATGCGTCAGGTGTTGCAGCAAATATTGACTGATGCGCCCAGTTTTGAACACATTGAGAAATTAACGGCTTTAATTATAGCGCCCAACCGATCGCAAACCGATCCATTTCCTGGTGGTGCGATCGCTCAAGTAGAAGGCGACTGGATCTGTTTGAAATAGTTTTGAGTATTGCTATTGCAAAGCTGGGAGAGGTTTGTCGAATTCACGTTAAATCACACTCTCGCGTTCTTCTAAATTGCTATCAAAATTTATTAATAAAATAAAGATGTACTAAGCTGTTGTGCCTTTAATTTGCACTACTATTTTTTCAATCTGATTGTGGGGTGGGCATCTTGCCAAATGTTTCAAGATTTGTAATTCTACATCCATTGCCTTACTTACCTTTCAGGTTTTTTTCTTCTTTTATTCAGGATACCCGGAAACTAAATATACTCACCATAAACTGAGTTGATTAGGGGGATACTCAAGGTTATTCCAAGGTAGGGGTGGAACTGATGTCCCACTTTGTTCCAATAGCTGTTGGAAGTGACGGGCTGTGCTGGGCGATCGCGCTTCTATTGGACAATGGACAAAGAAATAAATTCGCACTCCCATCTCTAACCATTGCTGAATCTGTCTTACCCACTCTTCCATAAATGGCTGATTCACTGATAAATTCGGATGAGAAATAAACCGAATCAGAGTAAAAGATGCTGTCACACTCAATTGCAACGGTAATTTGGGTTTACGTCGTTCCGATTGCAACTGGGGATCATCATCTCCAGTATAAATGGGGCGCGAATCTAATAATACTCGTCCTACACTTAACTTTTCTAAAAGTGCCGTCAAATTACTAGCATAGGGTTCCCGGAACCAGTCGGGATGCCGAACTTCCAGTGCTAGGGGTGCTTCTGTATGCGGCCAAGCTTCCAGAAAGTTGGTCAAATCGTCAAGTAATGCAGGTGCATAACTGGGTGGTAACTGAGCAAAGATTGGGCCAAGATGCTTACCTAAAGGGCGCATCCCCTCCAAAAATTTTAAAGCAGCCGGAATATAAGGTTGTAGCAAACCTTGATGGGTAATATCTCGTGGTAATTTTAGACAAAATTCAAAATCTGCTGGTGTTTCGGCAGCCCAACGGGTTACAGTTTCTTGGTTAGGCACGGCATAAAAGGTGGTGTTACCTTCTACAGTGGTGAAGCGACGACTGTAGAGATGGAGAAAATCGGCAGTGCGAGTGCCTTGGGGATAGAGTTCGCCCACCCAACCTTTATATGCCCAAACAGCACAACCGATAAAAAAGTTCACCAAACACCTCGCCCCGTGGAAGCCCCCGGATTCATCCGTGGGGGCAAGGGGCAGGCGAATTTATTCGCCGTCACGTCTTTAAAAACCATA
>NZ_JBALDZ010000196.1:0-11597 GCF_036917155.1 Nostoc sp.
AACTCCTAACTCCTAACTCCTAACTCCTAACTCCTAACTCCTAACTCCTAACTCCTAACTCCTAACTCCTAACTCCTAACTCCTAACTCCTAACTGCTAACTCCTAACTCCTAACTCCTAACTCTCTATCTTCCCACGCCTACATATTGGAATCCAGCGCGTATCAGTGTTTCAGGGTCGAGGAAGTTACGACCATCGATGATAACGGGATGAGCCATCAATTTTGCCATCTTCACATAGTCGAGAGTGCTAAACTGCTGCCATTCCGTGACCAGTACCAAAGCATCGCAGCCATCAGCTAGTCTTTCGGCATCAGTTTCTACTAACACCCCAGAAAGCCCATGACGCAGACCAGTTTGGGAAACAATGGGGTCGTAGGCTTTGACTTTAGCTCCCAGTCTATTTAGCTGCTCAATTAGGATGAGTGCTGGAGCGTCGCGCAAGTCGTCGGTATCTGGTTTGAAGGTTAGTCCTAGTAGTCCGACTGTTTTGCCTTTGAGAATTTTTAGAACTTGTTGGAGTTTTTCTAAAGCAATTAACCGCTGGCGTTCGTTGACACTGACAGCAGCTTTGAGTAATTGGGCTTCATAGCCATAATCGTCAGCAGTGTGAATTAGAGCAGAGACATCTTTGGGGAAGCATGAACCACCCCAACCAATACCAGCTTGTAAAAACTTGTTGCCAATGCGGGAATCTAAACCAATACCTTTAGCTACTTGGGTTACATCAGCACCGACGCGATCGCAAATATTAGCAACTTCGTTAATAAAACTAATTTTAGTGGCTAAAAAGGCATTAGCGGCGTATTTAATCATCTCCGCCGAACTGAGGTCTGTTGCCAAAATTGGCACAGGGGGTAAAGATTGATCGGCAGCGAATTTACGTTCGACAATTGGGGAGTATAGTTGTTGCATCAAGGCTACTGCCCTTTGACTATTGCCCCCTAGTACAATGCGATCGGGGTTGAAGGTGTCGTAAACTGCCGAACCTTCGCGTAAAAACTCTGGATTGCTGACGACATCAAACTCAGCTGCAAACTCAGGTAATTTCTCATCACTCGACCCTCCACCGGCGGTTACTAGGATTTTCTGACGTTCCGCAATCCCATCTAGAACAATCATCCGCACCCAGTCACCTGAGCCAATGGGTACTGTAGATTTATTCACTATCACCTTATAACCACCGTTGAGATTTTCCCCAATCCCACGGGCTACAGCTTCGACGTAACGAGTATCACTTTCACCTGTGGGTAAAGGTGGTGTTCCCACAGCAATAAACAGGATTTCTCCGTGGGCGACTCCGGCGGCGAGATCAGTGCTGAACTGAATTTTCTGCGATTGAATGGCAGAGTGCATAATTTCTGAGAGTCCCGGTTCAAAAATTGGAGACTGCCCAGACTTCATTAATTTAACTTTTTCTTCGTTGTTGTCTATGCAAATTACATCATGCCCAATATGAGCCAAACAAGCACCTGTAACCAAACCAACGTAACCAGTACCAATGACGCAAACACGCATTTTTTAACTCCTCACTTTTTTGGGCTTAGTTTTCAACAAGAAGTTCTCTAACAAAAATTTCTCAATTTGACACTTACACACTGGCAGTAAACTCAGCTACTAAGCATATTAGTTATCGGGGATGAACCTGCATGAAAAATCAGAGTGACACGAGATGCCACTCAGGTGATTGAATTATTGACATCGCTTTGAATGCGATCGCGAAAATCTTCTATTGTCAGTTTTAACCCGTCTTGCAGAGGAATGGTAGGTTCCCAATTTAACCAAGTTTTTGCCTTTGTAATATCAGGCTGGCGACGTCGGGGATCGTCCGAAGGTAATGCCTCGAACTTAATCTGCGCGTCTGGATTGATCATATTTTGCACGGTTTGTGCTAATTGTAAAATCGTGTATTCACCAGGATTGCCCAAGTTAACTGGCCCAATGTAGTCGCTATTCATGAGGCGGATGAATCCTTCTACCAAATCGGAAACGTAGCAGAAACTACGAGTTTGCGAACCATCACCGTATACGGTTAAAGGATTACCCCGCAAGGCTTGAACGATAAAGTTGCTCACCACCCGACCATCGTTTTCTAACATTCTTGGCCCGTAGGTGTTGAATATCCGCACAACTCGAATATCAACTTTATTTTGCCTGTAGTAATCAAATGCTAAAGTCTCAGCAATTCTTTTACCTTCGTCGTAGCATGAACGTATCCCAATGGGATTGACGCTACCTCTATACTCTTCAGTTTGGGGATGAACTTCTGGATCTCCGTATACTTCACTAGTTGAAGCTAAGAAAAACCTCGCTTTTACGCGTTTTGCCAGCCCCAACATATTCAGTGTTCCAATCACGTTAGTTTTAACGGTTTTAACTGGGTTGTACTGGTAATGTACTGGTGAAGCTGGACAAGCTAAATGATAAATTTGATCCACTTCTAAGCGAATTGGTTCGGTTATGTCGTGGCGAATTAGTTCAAAGTACGGATGACCTAACCATTTAAGAATGTTGCGTTTGTGACCAGTGTAAAAATTATCCAAGCATATTAATTCATGCCCAGCAGCCATTAGTCGGTCGATGAGATGGGAACCAATAAACCCAGCACCGCCCGTTACCAAAATTCTCATAGTTTCCCAGTTACTTACAAATATTTTCAGTAGCTATTGCACTTACTTTTAGATTACCCAGCTTGGGTACAAAAATACAAAACAAATAAAAAGAACAAGGTTCAATCAAAAAGTGTTGTTGAACTTACCTATTTTTTTTAGGGATGTAATTTTGTGATATTTCTAGCTGAATCCTGACGAATTTAACGTGTCGCGGAAGTCCCCAAGTTATGAGTACATTGAAGGTGGGGATTGTGAGCGGGGGATTTTCTGATAGAATTATTTGGTCTTGACCATCAATGCCATAAGCGAAAACCAAGCTAATAGGTATATGTTGCAAGAAAAAGATTTGGGTCTTGGAAGGACTCCTGACAAGAGGAGGGAATGTCAGACTTTCTAGTACTACGGAGTTCTGGAGGCTATTCCTGATGAATTGGGAGAGCTACGTCCGTCTTACGGCGGAGTAGTTCACTTAGCAAAGTAACAAACATTGTTGGAAAATTGTTGTTTTTTTAGTAGAGCTTCATCAAATCTTCAACAAAATAAAGTGTTTTTAAGGTTACTTATGTTTTTAGTTGGATAGAAGTTAGTCAGGAGTGGGTTGACACCCCAAGTCACTCAAGTGGACTGAAGTATAGTTGGTATTATACAGCAGATGTGATGCTGGTAGCTGTATTAGAAGTAATGACATTAGTTTGAGTACGTTGCGGTTCTCCAAGCATGACTATGGAGCAAGTGAGTTGTCTGGCTAACTGGGTTGTGACATCGCTAATGGCTAACCCTCCAGGACTGGTACGATTACGTATAAAAGGTAAAACTACTAAATCATATAATCGTGCTGCCTGCAAAATTGCTTGGGCAACATTTTCGTGAGCGATGATTTGAATTTCTGGGGTATTAGCCAAAGCCAATTTTGATACTAATAGGGAAAGGTGCGATCGCCTCCAAGCGATTTTACTGGAACTAGTGCGGCGATCGCACACATTCAGCACAGTAATATGGCTCTGATTTGCTTCTGCTAGCATCTGGGCGAATTGTACTGGCTGTAATGTTGGCGCTGTTAAATTTTCTATAGGTACTAAGATGCGCTGAATTTTTTTCGGTGATTCTACTAGACGTGTCACCGCTACTGGACAATGGGAGGCCCAAAGCACACCATCAATCACATTCCCAAACAAACGCGCTCGCAACCCAGTCCGTTTACCCCAACCCATAACAATTAAATTAGCCTTTTGTTCGCGAGCCGCTCTGCTAATTCCTTGAGCAAAGGCATCATCAATTCGCAGTACTGGTTCTGCGGCTACACCCAGGGCTAGACTTTGTGCCGTAGCTCTGGTCAATAACCACTCACTCCGTTGTAGAGATGTTTCTAACTGCGGTGCATCCATCTGAGCAGCAGCATTAGCGATCGCTAGCGGTATAATTTTCCCCTGAGACTGACGCGCTAATAATGCTGCCATTTCAATTAGATACTGCTGAGTCTGAGGATTATATACAGGTACGACTATAGTAAAAGCACTGTCTGCCTCTGGTGCATTTTGGTCAGGTAGGGGTGGTGTTGGATCTTCGGCTGGTGAAGAATTTAAACCAACAGCTATTCGACTGGTCAGCAACGGCCCCAAGGTTGATGTCACAAGCATTAAAACAATGACACTATGTAATACTGCTAGTGGCAGTAATCCAGCCCGATATCCCACTAAGGTTGCTGCTAAGGTTGTACCAACTTGGGGAAGTGAAAGTGACCACATCGTTAGTATTTCTTGCCACTTGTAGCGGTAAAGCAGTTTTGTCAACAAAGCTGCAATCAATTTACTGACAATCAAACCAACTATCATTAACAGCGTTAACTTGAATGTGTCTAGGTTGTTCCCAAAGGCGGGTAGATCGATCAGTAAGCCAAGGTCAACAAAGAAAATGGGAATGAACAGCACACTGCCAATAAATACCACCTTTTCTTTGACTGGGCCTGCACCCACAGCTTCATTCACCGCTAAACCCGCTAAAAAAGCACCAACAATTTTTTCTACCCCAATTAATTGAGCGCCCACAGCCGCTAGAAACACAGAAAGCAACACAAACAAAAACTTGTTTCCTTCATCGTCTCCAGACCGCTTAAAAAATTCTTTGCCGGCCCAATCAAAGCCGGTCACAACGGCTACAGAGTAAATAGTTAACCAACCCGACAAGGTGAGTAGTTTAGCAAAGCTAAATGTCCCATCATGAGCGATCGCTACAGTTAGGGCTAATATTAGCACTGCACCAATGTCTGTAAAAATTGTCGCTCCAATGGTGACAGTAACAGCTTCGTTGTTTACCACTCCCAAACGGCTGATTATCGGATATGCCAAAAGGGTATAGGAAGCGAATAAAGAGCCAATTAAAATTGAAGTATTCCAGCCATAGCCGAAAATTAGCCCTAGTGAAGTTCCCATTAACAGAGGTAGACTGAAAGTCAAGCTAGCAAACCCCAAGGCGCGACTTTTTCTTTGGCGGAACTTTTCGAGATCGATTTCTAGCCCAGCGACAAACAGCAAATAAATTAACCCAATGTCTGATAGTAGGTTAATCATTGGTGAGTCAGGCTGAAATAGATTCCAGCCCGAGGGCCCAAGTACTAGCCCTGAAAAAACCAAACCCACTAATCCTGGTAATCTTAGCCGCTCAAACATGATGGGTATAACTAAGATGACCACCAACAAAATAGCAAAGGGAACAATGGGTTCCTTGCCAAGAACTTGGGAAGTTGGTTCCAGAACAAGAACTTGTGATAAGAGTTCCATAGATAGGAATTGAAGGGGCTATGGTAAAACTGCGATTACTTGGGGCGATCGCCTGAGCGATATAAATGGAGAAGCCACCTGACGAAAAATCAAAAATCTTAATTTACACTAACTAAGTAATTGTCTCAGAATTAACTACCTACGGGTGGATTTGACTTAAAATGAACCGCAAGCGATCGTAGTCGTCTTTAAGTAGCACACTTAAGCTACGTCCAGCTTTAATTAACCATTCTCGGTCAGCTTTGCGTAACTGGTATACATCTCGAATCGCAGCTGCGGTTAAAGACTCTATAGGCGCACCATTGATACAAAGTAGTGTCCGTAAAAAATCTAGTTCTTCAGTAAATTTAATGATCGCTTCTGGTTCACATCGATAAACAGCTTGATGAATTTGCGGGGGACGCGGTGGAAGATACTGATATACTCTTTGGTTATAACTTTGATTTTGCGAAGATAGTTCAAATCCCACGATCGCAGCCCGAAATTCTGTGCGGAGCATAGCGAAAATTTGGGGTTGTTCCTCCCGTAAGTCTTGCAAGGACAATCCCAACGCTCTAGCCCGATGTACGGAATCTATGGGCATGGTTGTGGCATAGTACACTACAGCATAAATTTGATTGCCAGATTCTTCATCCACAGAACAGACCCAACTACCAAAGGGTGGCATGGAGGGAAAGCTTAAATCTTCCGGTTCCAAACACTGAGCTAAAAATTCCGTACTAGTAGTCTCGATCACCTCCGCAATATGGTTGGGATGGCGATCGCCAGTGGCAAACTGTGGTAAAGGGAGGCGCATAACAGTGCTGAGTTAGGAGTTAAGAGTTATGAGTTAGGAGTTGAGGAATCATAACTCCTAACTCCTAACTTCTAACTCCTAACTAATTTTATTTGGCTTTTTTACGTCCGGCTGTGGTTTCTACGAGTTCCAATTCACTCAGGCGGAAGGTAACTAATTTATCCCAGTTACCACCTTCAAATAATACAGCTACTTTGCCATCACTCAGCCGTTGCACGAGTCCTTCGTAGCGATAATAGGTATCTGCGGGATTGTTGACGCGAACAGTTGCTCCAGGCAGAATCATGTTTTTAGCCTCGCTTGTTTCCTTCTAATAGCTTAATACTTGTTAATAGTCATTGGTCATTGGTTCTTACAAATGACAAATAACCAATGACAAATGACGCATCAATAATACTTCTGCCTTTGTCGAAAATTTGCTACCGATTCTACTATTCCCAAGGAAATGAAGTTAGTCAGCATAGCAGAACGTCCATAACTCATCCAAGGTAGGGGAATTCCTGCCACAGGCGCTAAACCAACAGTCATACCAACGTTCACAATCACCTGAAACACGATCATCGACAAAACGCCAATAGCCAACAAGGAACCAAAGTTGTCTTTGGCGGTTTGGGCAACATGTAGTAGACGCCAGCAAATTAAACAGAAAACAAATAATACTACCAAACAACCAATAAAACCGAATTCTTCGCCCACTGCGGAGAAAATAAAATCTGTATGTTGTTCAGGCACGAAATTTAGTTGCGTCATTGGCCCCTTGAACAGACCCCATCCCCAAATTTCACCAGCACCAATAGCAATACGAGATTGAATTAGGTGATACCCAGCACCGAGGGGATCGTGATCGGGGTCCATGAATACGGTGAGCCGATTTTTTTGATACGGCTTCAAAATATGGTTCCAAGCGAAAACTCCTAATTCGCCACCCAGTATATTAAGAGTCCACGCACTGATAGCGCTAAAACCAAATCGGCGCCAGGGAAGAGTTTGCCAGCCCACAATAGCCATCGCCACTGACCAAATTAGCCCTAATGGGCCAAAAGATAGTTCTTTGAGTAAAACTATCGGCTCTGCGAATGGCCAAGGTATACTAAACAAAATGGCGGCAACCACTGGAGAAATCATCAGAATTAACCAACCGGGGTTAGCATTTGCCCAATAAAGCATTCCTAAGACGATCGCACCAAATACCATTGATGTTGCTAAATCTGGCTGTAAAAATACTAATCCCCAAGGTATGGCGGTGATTGCTAGAACGCGGAAAACACTTTCCAGGCTAGAAGCAGTATTCCTGTGTAACAAAGCTGCTAAGGTGATGATCATACCGACTTTGGCAAATTCTGAGGGTTGCACGTTAAAGCCAGCGAAACTAATCCACCGCTGCGCCCCTTTGGCGCTGGTACCAGCAATCATCACGGCGATTAAACTGAAGTTCGTTAGTGAGTATGTTACCCAGTGCCACTGCATCAAGAGTTCGTAACGGATACGAGATAAAAACAGGGCTATAAGCACACCGATACCTGCTACCAACCAGTGCCACCACCAATCAGTTACTGGCTGCTTCAGTTCCGTACTGAGAATCATAGTGCCGCCAAAGATACTGATAGCTATAGGCAAACAAAGTAGTAGCCAATCTATAGACTGCCAGGGTTTAACCCAAGACTTCCAGCGAATTTTGGGGAGTGATCTTTTTAACAACATTGTGTCAGTTTAGACTTTTTTAAATGTTGGGCATTGGGCATTGGGCATTGGGCATTGGGCATTGGGCATAAAAGGCAGAGGTGCGGAGGGGCAGAGGGGCAAAACTTACTGCAACTTCTCCCCTGCTCCCCTGCTCCCCTGCTCCCTGCTCCCTGCTCCCTGCTCCCTCATCCCCCCATGCCCCATGCCCAATCCCTAGTATTCCCAAGCTATAGCCCAGGAAGTAGATAGAAATTAAAATTAATTTATGTCAAAGCGGCAACTGATACTTTACCAGCAATGGTAAGAGCGATCGCGGTTAATGCTTTTGCCGAAGCTGAATCTGGCTCACCGACAACTATTGGTACACCACTGTCACCACCAACTCGTGTGGAAATCTCTAGTGGTACGCACCCTAACAATGGCACTCCCAATTCTGCGGCTGTTTTGGAGCCACCACCAGAACCAAAGATGTCATATTGCTTATCTGGTTGATCGGGAGGAATAAAATAGCTCATATTTTCCACGATCCCCAACACCGGAACATTCATTTGCTGGAACATCCGCAATCCCTTGCGAGAATCTAACAGAGCTACAGTTTGTGGCGTGGTGACAATTACTGCCCCTGCCATTGGTACTGCTTGAGTTAAAGTTAACTGAGCATCTCCGGTTCCTGGTGGCATATCTACAATTAAATAATCCAGTTCTCCCCATTCAACTTGATAGAGAAACTGGCGAATTACACCATTGAGCATAGGCCCCCGCCAAATTACTGGTTGATCTCGGTCAATCAAAAACCCCATCGAAACTAATTTGACGCCGTGATTAAAAGCAGGTTCCAGAATGTCACCTGTTTCAGTGGAACGCACCACGATTTGGGCATCAGATAGACCCAGCATGGTGGGGTCATTGGGGCCATAAATATCAGCATCTAGCAAACCGACTTTTGCCCCAGTTTGAGCTAGAGCCACTGCGACATTCACCGCCACCGTACTTTTACCAACGCCACCTTTGCCGCTGGAAACAGCAATGATATTTTTCACCCCAGAAATGCCAGTGCGGTCAGGTAAACTTTTTTGCTGCGGTGTTTCTGCCGTCACTTCTATACTGACATCTGTAACGCCTGGGAGTTTTTTGACAGCTTTCTGACAGTCTTCGACAATAAATTCACGTAAAGGACAGGCAGGGGTGGTTAACACTAAAGTGAAACTAACCTTACCACCGTCAATTGTGACGTTGCGAATCATGTTCAGTTCTACCAGACTTTTACGGAGTTCTGGGTCTTCTACTGGTCGCAAAACTTCTAAGACAGAGCGGGAATCGAGGACATCGTACATAAAAATTCAAAATTCAAAATGAATAAATACAATTGTGGGGAACGTCTTAGCTATTAACTGGATGCTTTCTTAAGTAAGGTCAGCTTAGTGTTATCACTGTCACTGCCATAATAAAACTTAGCAAATAGCATTATTACCTAATAGGATCTTAACTTTCTTTGGGCATTGGGGATTGGGGATTGGGGATTGGGGATTGGGCATTGAGCATTGGGCATTGGTTATTAGTTATTTATTCTCCTCTGCTCCCCTGCTCCCCTGCTCCCTGCTCCCTGCTCCCTGCTCCCCTGCTCCCTGCTCCCTGCTCCCCACTCCCCACTCCCCACTCCCTAAAAATCAAAACAACTGTCATTAAGGGATTTTTTCTTACCGGATACCGCTGGTAATGCCGTCTTTTCTACAGCTTCGACTAAAGACCGTGCAACGCGGTTTGCGTAAGGACGGGATAAAGACCAAATCAAGGGCGATAACCAACCCCGTAGCGTTACAGAATAAGACAAACAAGTACCACAAACCGTTGACTCTACTTGGTAAGTTACCCGTTCTTCTATTCCCGGAATCGCCATCACTCGGATACTCAGCATCTCTTTAGGATTGACGCGTTCCACAAAAATTCTGATGGGAATTGGCGAAAAGCGTGTTACAGCTTGAAAAATTAATCCTGGTTTGGGTACTAATCCGTAGGGTACATTAGTACTCTTAAGTTGTGGATGCCAGGAAACATCTGTTAAGTCAACCACTTTTTGCCACAGTTCATCTACAGACGCAGAACTAATCTCTCGATACGTCCACACCAGAGAAGCGCAAAAACGACGACGTTTGCGGTGGATGAATTTGGATAACCAACCTTGCATTTTCCTAATCCTCCTCCCTAGACACTTTTTGGTAACTCTGGTATGGTGTGCAACTACGCTTAACCCCTAAATTAAAACTTTCTCAAAAATGTCCTAAACATAGCAAGCCTCGATTCGGTACAAACCCTAACAGCCAAGATAGTGAAACCCTTGATACCTCAAGCTTAAGACTAAAATCTAGTCTTTATACCAAAATATTCCAATTAAGAATTTCAAAAAAAACTAATTCAATACACAAGGCTATACGCATTTGAGGGAAAATAACTCTAGTGATGCCCATCAATCGTATAAATGCTTAACCAGTAAGAAAAAAGCGGGTTGGGCAAATAGAGGTAGATTTTTGGTGCGTGTTTCCCCCAAATTTTAAAATTAAAAATTTGTGGCTTTCTGGAAATTGTAATTTAGGTTCGGGAATCTATGTTGACCAACTCGCAAACACCAACTGTAGAAGCAGTATCATCCAAGTCTTTGCCAGCATCTGACGCTCAGACTAGGGTCAGTCAGTTTATGAAACAACTGCAAGACGAAATTACTGAATCATTAGCAAAACTAGATGGTGTAGCTAAGTTTCATGAAGATAGTTGGGAACGCCCAGAAGGAGGGGGAGGGCGATCGCGCGTGCTGCGAGATGGTGCAATATTTGAACAAGCAGGTGTAAACTTTTCTGAAGTTTGGGGTTCCCATTTGCCAGCCTCAATTTTAGCCCAACGCCCGGAAGCAGCAGGGCATGGCTTTTATGCAACAGGCACTTCAATGGTGTTACATCCTCACAATCCTTACGTGCCCACAGTTCACCTGAATTATCGCTACTTTGAAGCGGGGCCAGTATGGTGGTTTGGTGGCGGTCTTGACTTGACACCTTATTACCCCTTTGCTGAAGATGCGACACATTTACACAAGACATTAAAGCAGGCTTGCGACCAACACCACCCAGAATATTACCCGGTGTTTAAGAAGTGGTGTGATGAATATTTCTACCTCAAGCATCGTGACGAGACAAGGGGTGTAGGTGGTCTGTTTTTTGATTACCAAGATGGCCAGGGTGCTTTATATCGCGGGCCAAATCCCAATGGGGAAGCGGCTATTTATAGCAACCAGGTAGGAACACCAGCAACCCGCAATTGGGAAGATTTGTTTGGCTTTGTGCAAGGCTGTGGTAGAGCATTCTTACCAGCTTACGTACCAATTGTAGAACGGCGACATGGGATAGAGTATGGCGATCGCCAACGGAATTTTCAACTCTACCGCCGGGGAAGGTATGTAGAATTTAACTTGGTTTATGACCGAGGCACTATTTTTGGTCTACAAACCAACGGACGCACCGAATCAATTCTCATGTCCCTACCACCCTTAGTACGCTGGGAATACGGCTATCAACCGGAACCAAATTCCCCTGAAGCCGAGTTGTATGAGACATTCTTGAAACCTCAAGATTGGATAAACTGGAAATAATAGGGAATAGGGAATAGGGAATAGGGAATAGGGAATAGGGAATAGGGAATAGGGAATAGGGAATAGGGAATAGGGAATAGGGAATAGGGAATA
>NZ_JBALDZ010000197.1:0-9162 GCF_036917155.1 Nostoc sp.
AACAGGGAACAGGGAACAGGGAACAGGGAACAGGGAACAGGGAACAGGGAACAGGGAACAGGGAACAGGGAACAGGGAACAGGGAACAGGGAACAATTTCGGCATCTAATCAAAAATCTTCGCTGTTGCCCGTTGCCTCAACCCTGTTCCCTCGACCGAAGGTTGATGAAATTTTGAGTAGTGATATCCAGTTAGTCGATCCTAGTGGGGCGGTGGTAGCTCAGATACAAGGTTTTGCTATGCGTCGTACTACCTGGCAATCCCTAGAACGCATGATTAAGCCAGATATCAGCAACTGGTTTTACGAACTTGACTGGCAGATCAAGTCCCTAATTACAGATGAAATTGAGAAGTTGGCAGTAGGGCTTTGGCTGATTTTTGCAGACAGCAATGAGCTTGGTGAACAACTCAGCCAGCAGTTAACCCAGCACGGGGGAAGTTGTGCAGCTGTCACAGTTGGAGAAAACTATCAGCAACTAGATGAGAGACATTACCAGATTAATCCTCTAGCACCAGATGATTTTAATCGAGTGGTACAGGCAAGTTGCGATCGGCAAACAAAATTGCAAGGTGTAATTCATCTGTGGTCTTTAGAGGGCGCTGACTCAGCAGAACTGGATCTAGATGAATTGGAGCGATCGCAAATCCTGGGTTGTGCCAGTGTTTTACACCTAGTTCAAGCACTAGAGCAGCAGAGAGGAACTGAACCGATACAACTTTGGCTGGTGACAAAAGGTAGCCAAGCCGTGACAACGGAAGCTATAACTCAGGTACAGCAAACACCGTTATGGGGATTAGGACGGGCGATCGCTGTGGAATATCCCCATCTGAGGTGTCGCCGATTAGACCTTGACCCAAATGCCTCTATCTCATTGAATCTGAACGCGATCGTGGATGAACTATTTTCCCCAGACGGCGAAGACCAAATTGCCCACCGCCAGGAACAGCGCCATGTACTTAGGTTAGTTCGCTCTCGACAACGGACGATTAGCGATCACCTTGCCATTCCAGAGTCAGCGAGTTATCTGATTGTCGGCGGATTGGGAACATTAGGTCTACAAGTTGCCCAGTGGTTGGCAGACAAAGGCGGTCGCTACCTTATACTATCTGGTCGTCGGGAGCCATCACTAATAGCCCTAGCGGCGATCGCCAAGTTAGAACAAGCGGGTATACGGGTACTTGTTGAGCAAACAGACGTTTCTAGCCAGTCCGATATGACTAAACTCCTGAACAAGATAGCAGCAGAGTTGCCACCACTGCGAGGAATTATTCATGCAGCGGGGATTTTAGATGATGGCATTCTCCAACAACAATGTTGGGAGAGGTTTACCGGGGTCATGGCTGCAAAAGTGCGAGGAGCTTGGCTTTTGCATCAGCTGACTCAAGCCTTACCCCTAGACTTTTTTGTTTGCTTCTCATCAGCAGCATCCCTTCTCGGCTCACCAGGGCAGGGCAACTATGCTGCCGCCAATGCCTTTCTCGATGGGTTGGCTCACTATCGCCGACAGCAAGGACTGGCAGGGTTAAGCATTAACTGGGGGTCTTGGGAGCAAGGGGGGATGGTAGCACAATTAGAAAACCAACATCAGAGCCGAATGCAGAGTTATGGTCTGGGAACGATTTCACCAGAGCGGGGTTTGCAAGCATTAGAAGCGTTACTGGTGCAGGATGTAACTCAGGTCGGGGTTATGTCCGTGAACTGGCAGCAGTTACTAGCTCAAATAGCACCAGGAGTAGAGGTGCCAATGTTGCAGAATTTCAAAGTTGTTGCAACCGACCAACGGTACAAAGATGAACTACTCCAACAGTTGCAAGCTGCTCCAATTGAAGAACGCCGGGAGTTACTCAAAGCTTACCTGCAAAGCGAGATTGCAAAAGTCTTGGGTCTGTCCAACCCTCAACAAGTAGAGCCGCAGCAAAGACTTTTTGACCTCGGTCTAGATTCCTTAACCGCAGTGGAGTTGAGAAATCGTTTGCAGACAAGCTTGGGCTATGCCATGCGTTCAACGCTGCTGTTCGACTATCCGACGCTGGCAGCACTGCTTGACTATCTGGCTGAAAACGTGATTCCGCTTCAGCCAGTAGAACTATCAGAGGAGGTGGATGCTGTAACAACTCAGAGGCAACAGATATTAGCAGCTTCAGAAGATGAAGCTGAAGCACTGCTGCTGAAAAAGCTAGAAGACCTTAATTTTTAATTCCTAAAATTTCCCAGGTAGGTATTTTTAAGATGGCTGCAAATGAAAAAGAAGAGGGCAAGGAAGAACAATCACCCACAACGGGCGAGGTTTCAACCAAAGGGAAAAAGGAGCAGGTTAGCTCTCACCCAGCAGAGGTGAGGTTTGTACCAGAGAACGGCGGGGAAACTCCATTTTCCCCCCTACCACCTGCCCCCTGCCCCCCTGCCTCTACAACCCTCTCTCCCACAAAACGAGCATTACTAGCACTAGAGCAACTCCAAAACAAGCTAGATGTCCTAGAGTATGCCAAAGCTGAACCGATCGCCATCATCGGTATGGGTTGTCGATTTCCCGGCGGTGTTAAAGATCCTGAGTCTTTTTGGCAGATGCTACACAATGGCACTGATACTATTACCAAAGTACCGCGATCGCGTTGGTGCATTGACGATTACTACGACCCCAAACCGCAAACACCTGGGAAAATTTCCGTTGCCGATGGTGGTTTTCTTGAGGACGAGATTGGTGCTTTTGACCCCCAATTCTTTGGTCTTTCCCCTCGTGAAGCCACATACTTAGACCCCCAGCAACGTTTGTTACTCGAAGTTAGCTGGGAAGCCTTGGAACAGGCTCACATTGTTCCCCAAAAATTATTTAATAGTCTGACGGGCGTTTTTGTGGGGATTGGAGCCAATGATTACGCTCGGCACTTAGAGCAAGCCGGCGTTTCAGATGCCTATATAGGTACTGGCAATGCCCTCAGTGTTGCAGCAGGCCGGATTTCCTATGTGTTGGGTTTAACAGGCCCCAGTTTAGCTGTAGACACATCCTGTTCCTCTTCATTGGTCGCTGTTCATTTAGCTTGCCAAAGTTTACGTTTGCAGGAGTGCCATCTCGCCTTGGCGGGGGGTGTAAATCTCATACTATCTCCAGCCACCAGTATCATTTTTTCCCAAGCGGGGATGCTTGCCCCTGATGGTCGCTGTAAAACATTTGATGCTCAGGCTAATGGTTACGTCCGGTCTGAAGGCTGTGGGATGATTGCCCTGAAGCGGCTATCTGATGCCCAGCGTGATGGCGATCGCATCTTCGCCTTAATTCGGGGTTCTGCGGTTAACCAAGATGGGCCAAGTGGGGGACTCACCGTACCTAATGGCCCCTCTCAAGAAGCAGTCATTCGTCAGGCGTTAAAAAATGGTGCGGTTGAACCTGCACAAGTGAGCTACATTGAGGCTCACGGTACAGGTACTTCTTTAGGAGATCCCATTGAGGTGGGGGCATTAGGTGCTGTTTTTGGCTCTAGTCATTCCCCAAGCCAACCCCTGAATTTAGGCTCAGTCAAAACCAACATTGGACACGCAGAATTTGCCGCAGGTATCGCCGGATTAATCAAGATTGTCTTGCAGTTGCAACACCAAGCGATCGCCCCCCACCTACATTTCCATCAACCCAACCCACACATCAACTGGGCAGATTTACCTGTGGTGATTCCCACACAGACAAAAGACTGGTTGCGTGGCAATACGCCAAGAATAGCAGGGGTTAGTTCCTTCGGCTTCAGTGGCACAAATGCCCATGTGGTGCTGGAAGAAGCCCCATTAAAGGAGCAGGGGAGCAGGGGAGCAGGGGAGCAGGGGAGCAGGGGAGCAGAGGAGCAGGGGAGGAGTGACAATGGTATTTCCCCTCTGCCCCTCCGCCCCTCCGCTCCTCTGCCCCTCTACCCCTCTACCCCCCATCCCCTCTGCCCCCTTGCCTCTTCTGAGCGTCCCCTCCATCTTTTGGGCTTGTCAGCAAAGAGTGAAACGGCTTTATTGCAGTTGGCTTTAGCGTATCGAGCTTACCTGGAAACTGCGCCTGAATTAGAGTTAGCTGATGTTTGTTTTAGTGCTAATACTGGGCGATCGCATTTTAAGCACCGTTTAGCTGTTGTAACCAGTTCCTTAAACGAACTGAGGCAAAAACTAGGGCAATTGATAGCTCAAGAACAAGTTTCAGGTGTTTACTCTGGACAAAGTAGTACAACATCACCCAAAGTAGCTTTTCTATTTACCGGACAAGGATCGCAATACATCGGTATAGGTCAGCAACTCTATCAAACTCAGCCGACATTCCGCCAAGCCTTAGATAGGTGCGCGACTATCTTACATTCCTTGGGGAATAAAAATCTGCTAGAGATACTTTATCCATCCACAGAAGAGGCAGAGGGGCAGGGAGCAGGGAGCGGGGGGAGCAATCCCTTCCCCTCTGCGCGGAGCGGAGCGGAGCATGGGTACGAAGCCCCGCCCTTCCAGGGCGCTTTGACTGGGGCGGAGTACAATCGGGCGCTCAGTTTTCCCCCTTGCTCCCTGCCTCTTTTGACAGGCACACAGGAAACGGCTGATAGCGAAGTGGCAATATTTGCTTTTGAGTTTGCCTCAGCACAAATGTGGCAATCTTGGGGTGTCAAGCCAAGTATTCTCATGGGAGATGGTATAGGTGAATATGTTGCTGCTTGTTTGGCAGGAGTTTTCAGTTTAGAAGATGGACTGAGGCTGATTGTTGCCCGTAGTCAATTATCTGAAGAATTTGTAGCCATAGCAGAGGCGATGGCTACGCCCGCCGCAGGCATCGCCTACCATTCACCAAAATTACCCATTGTCAGTAACGTTACTGGTCAAATTGTGAATGCAGACATCGCCTGTGGCCAATATTGGGTTAACCACCTGCACCAAACGGAAACGTTTGTTCAAAGCATACAGACACTCCAGACAGAAGGCTACAAAGTTTTTCTGGAAATTGGGACACAGCCAATGTTGTCGGAAATGGGAGTTAGCCTTCCTGAAAGCGAAGTGCTATGGCTGGCTAGTTTACAGCCAGGGCAAGATGAATGGCAGCAACTGTTGGCAAATTTGGCACAGTTGTATGTCCGAGGGGTAGCAATTGATTGGTCTGGCTTTGAGCAAGACTATGCCCGCCACAAAGTCACTTTGCCCACTTATCCCTTTCAAAGACAACGCTATTGGATTGAACGTCAAGGCGATACGGCTGACAGCCCGATGATCGCCGCATCAACCTCAATTACTGGTCATCCATTGCTAGGACGGCAGGTGCATTTAGCGGGTTCTCAAGAAATCCGGTTTGAATCGGAAATTAGCAGCGATCGCCCATCCTACATTCAGTACCATCGAGTTTATGACCAGGTAATTTTACCAGCAGCCAGTTTTTTTGAGATGGCTCTCTTTGCAGGCATAGCTGTTTTCGGTACATCGGCGTTAGTTTTAGAAGATGTGCTGGTGCAGCAACCATTAATCTTACCAGCAAGGGAAAACAAAGCACTCCAGCTAGTCGTAACACTAGAAACAACCACTGCCGCATCTTTTAAAATTTTTAGTTTAACCAAGGTTGGCGAAGCAGCTAAACCGATGGAAACTTTACACGTGTCGGGTAAAGTTTCCATCGATACCCAACCCCAATATCCTCACCCGGTTGACATTGCAGCGATTCAAGGGAAACTGTCTACAGAACTATTGGCTGAGGACTTTTATCAGCTTTTAGAATCTCTGGGCATTGACATCGATCGGCCTTTGAGAGCCTTGCAACAAATCCACTATGGAGACAGCGATGCTCTCTATTCCTACCAATTACCCCAGGAGTGGATGGGCGAAAGCATTCCCTATACGATTCATCCGATTTTACTCGATGGTTGCGTTCAGGTAGGTGGCTTTAGTGCTGCCTTGTTTCAAGAGGTTGAGCGCGAAACCTATTTGCCGTTTGGGGTAGATCGATTCCGCTTTTACCGCAGTCCGAGCGATCACTGTTTGTGCTACAGCCAAAAACTAATCTCAGAAAATGCCGACCGGACTAACGCAACCCTAAAAGCAAATTTGGTACTTCTAGACTCTGATGGCACGGTTTTTGCCACATTAGAAGGATTGCGATCTAGGCGAGCTACTACCCTGGCTGTGGGCAAGAGCGATACCCAACCCATAGCTAACTGGCTTTATGAGGTAGAATGGCGGCTGCAAGCTAGGTTTGGGCAGCCATTAGCACCAGAATTTTTGGCAACGCCTAGAGAAATTGCTGAGAAACTCACTCCAGATTTGTTAAATCTAATTGCTCAGGTCAATCTCGAACCTTATGGGCAGTTTTTACACCAGTTAGAAAGTCTCAGCGTCAGGTATATTTGGCAAGCTCTACAAACTTTGGGGTGGCAGTTCCAGCTTGGGGATGTGATTTCAGAAGCGGCGCTCATCCAACATCTTGGGATTATACCTCAACAACAGCGACTTTTCCATCGCCTCTTGCAAATCTTAGCAGAGGAAAATATTTTGCAAGACAGTGGCGATCGCTGGCAAGTCCGGCAATGTCCAGTTTGGGAAACGCCAGAGGAAATCAGCTATGCCGATGGAGAAGTGGAATTAGCGCTGTTGACTCAATGCGGCGAGCAATTGAGCGCTGTGCTGCGGGGTGCTTGCGACCCCCTACAATTAATTTTTCCCAATGGTGACTTAGCTTCAGCCACTCACCTTTATCAAGATGCCCCTGGTGCAACAGTAGCGAATACCCTCGTTGAGAAAGCGATCGCTCACGCCTTGGCAGCACTACCCAGCGATCGAGGGGTGAGATTGCTAGAAATTGGGGCTGGTACTGGGGGAACCACTAGTTACCTCTTGCCTCAACTTCATCCCCAGCAAACAGAATACGTCTTTACTGACTTGGGATCTATATTTCTGAGTCAGGCGAAGGAGAAGTTCCGAGACTACCCCTTTGTGCGCTATCAAACTTTAGATATTGAACGCGATCCTGCATCCCAAGGGTTTGTACCCCATCAATTTGATGTTGTGATTGCGGTAAATATCCTCCACGCCACAACCAACCTCAGCCAAACTTTGCAGCACGTCCGGCAGTTACTTGCCACTGGGGGACTGCTGCTGCTGTTAGAGGGTACTGCACGCCAACGGTGGCTAGACCTGACTTTCGGCTTGCTGGAGGGTTGGTGGAAGTTTCAGGATAATGACATTCGACCGGATTATCCCTTGGTCAGTCAGGTTCAGTGGGCGCAATTGCTCAGAGAAAATGGATTTGAGCAGGTGGTGACTTTTCCAGGCGATCGCTCTTCAGAAAATGCCCTTTCCCAGCAGAGTTTGATTGTTGGGCGATCTAGCGCAGTTGCGGTTGCTCAGTCCACCCCCAAAAGTTGGATTATACTGGGCGATCGCAATGGCATTGGGCAGCAGATAGCCAAACGCTACCGAGATGCGGGAGACATTTGTAAGTTGGTCGTTCCCAAATCAGGATTCCAGCCATACCAACCGGATGATGTGGCGATCGACCCCACTGATCCCAAAGCTATTTTTGAACTCATTGCCCAAGTTGCGGCACAGGCTCCCTTACAAGGCGTAATCCAGTGCTGGAGTTTAGAGAATGCAGAAACCCTAGCAACAGCCTCGCAAATCGGATGTGGGACGACTCTGCATTTAGTTCAAGGCTTACTGAAAATAGGGTTATCTACACTGCCCCGACTGTGGATTGTCACCCAAGGAACCCAACCAGTACCGGGAAATGCTCCTTTGATGTCATCTATTGCCCAATCTGCTGTTTGGGGTTTGGGTAAGGTGATTACTCTAGAACATCCAGAATTAGAATGTACTCGTATCGATCTCGATCCCAATGCGGATGTAGAAGTCCAAACAGCAGCACTTTGGGCAGAAATTGGCGATCGCACCGCAGAAGATCAGGTGGCATTTCGAGAAGGCAAGCGTTATGTGGCACGATTAGCCCGTAGCCAATTTGCTCCCAATGAAAGGGAACAGGGAACGGGGAACAGGGAACAGAGAACTCTTCTTTCTTTCTCAGACGAGGGAACTTACTTGATTACTGGGGGGCTGGGAGGCTTAGGATTGCTAGTGGCGCGGTGGATGGTAGAACGGGGAGCTAAACACTTAGTTTTGGTGAGCCGCAGTAGCCCTGACCCAGAGGCTCAAGACCAGGTTGCAGCGTTAGTAGATGCGGGGACTACTGTTACCATCACCCAAGCTGATGTGACTAACTTTGAAGCCATATCCAATGTCATTGCCGATATTGATCGCTCTGTCTTCCCTCTCAAAGGAATAATTCATGCTGTTGGTGTTCTAGATGACGGGGTATTGTTGCAGCAAAATTGGCAGCGATTTTTCCCTGTCATGGCTCCCAAGGTACAAGGAGCTTGGAATTTACATCAGTTGACCCAAGCTCACGCCCTTGACTTCTTTGTGCTATTTTCATCCATAGCTGCTTTGTTTGGCTCTCCTGGTCAAGGCAATCATGCGGCAGCGAATGCATTTTTGGATGCCTTGGTACATTATCGCCGCACCTTGGGGCTAACTGGCTTGAGCATCAACTGGGGTGCTGTCTCCCAAGTAGGGGCTGCGGCTAAACAACAAGCCGATATTCGCGGGCAAAATCTGGGATTGGGGGCGATCGCTCCCTCACAAGTGCTGGAAATTCTGGAACATTTGATGTCAACAGCCGCAGTAAATGTTGGGGTTGCACCGTTGCAATGGTCTTCAGAACTGCGACGGTGGTTGTCCCGTCCCTTTTATCAGGATTGGCAAGAGGCTGCTGAACTTAGTACTCGCCCTGTTGAAGGTGACTTCCTCCAGAAATTGGCTGCGACTGTGAACAACCAACGGCGAGAACTACTGGTGAATCATGTCCAAACCCAAGTTGCTCAGGTGCTAGGTCTGGAGTCAGGGCAGGCGATCGCCCTAGAGCAAGGCTTTTTTGAACTGGGCATGGATTCTCTGACCTCTGTGGAACTGAGAAATCGCTTGCAGGCGAGTTTGGGAGTATCCATCCCCTCAACGGCTGCCTTTGACTTCCCCACTGTGGGCGAGTTGGTGGATTATCTTGCCGCCTTAGTCATAAATGACAGGGAACAGGGAATAGGGAATAGGGAACAGGGAATAGGGAATAGGGAACAGGGAATAGGGAATAGGGAACAGGGAATAGGGAATAGGGAACAGGG
>NZ_JBALDZ010000198.1:0-48637 GCF_036917155.1 Nostoc sp.
AACTCTTGCTCTAAACGGTTAGTCTGGTCAGGTGAAGTCTCCTACAAGCCCCTAGCTTCAGCTATGGGGTTGGTACTCAACTAGAGAACCCTGACCCTTCCTTCATCGATGGGTAAAAGCTATGATTTCTGATGTCAGGCATTTTATACCAAACAAATTTTACAGTTTATCGAAATGCGATCGCTATCGACTTTTGTCTAAATTTACGATGAATTATACTTAGCACTTTCTTAGAGACCATTTATAAAGTAAATCAAAAAGTAGGGTGTGTTACGGCTTTAGCCTAACGCACCTTTATATAACACGGTGCGTTAGGCGCTCAGATTGTATTTCTCGTGACAAATCATATCGAAGTATGCGCCTAACACACCCTACAAGAATTTTATTTTTACTTTATAAATACTCTCTTATGGGCCAGAAAAAACCGCTTGTTCTACATCATCCCGACTCAGAGAATACTTAAATGAGCGTTGGATATCTTGTCCATTTTCCCCAGATTGGACATATCGCACTACAATTTGCTCAACATCGAGCCATAATTCAGCTTGCCAACTAGGCCGCTGCACACGCCAGCAATGTCTCTGTGTTTCGTCTTGTTGACAGCCTTGGTCTTTTAGCCACTGTTCAATTTGTGGCAGGGGATGATTATATAGGGGGGTATTGGAGGGAAGAAGAGGCATAGGAATTTTGGATTTTGGATTAGGGAATTTTTTAATTAAGATGGCTAATTAGTTGCGACATATAAGTAATCTGCTGTTGTATAGATACAATTGATTGCAGCTGATGGGAATGGATAGCAGCTTCGCCACGAGTTAAGCCAATGGCAACTGCTAACAGTAGGCAGCCTACAAATGTTAACACCAGTATAAATAAAGCAAAGATTTCGCCAGATGATAAGGGGCGATCGCTCGCATTGAGGTAAGCTGATTTTGACCAGTCATGAGAATGTGATACGGGATGATTTAAATCAGCGGGTGGCTGAATCACTCCAAAGCGGGAATAGCCAATTTTTAAATCGTAGCCGAAGCGCCGTTCTGGATGGCTAAGGGTGGCGTAAGCTTCGTTGATTTGCTGGAATTTGGGAGTGGCGATCGCAGTCGGCAAGTCTGTAGTATCTGGATGATAGAGTTTGCTCAGTTGCCGATAAGCACGACGAATGTCAATTACCGATGCCCAGGGATGCAGTCCTAGCAGGGAGTAATAAGTTGGTTCGCTGCTTTGTGGCATTGCCCCGTTTTGATTCACGGCTGTTTGAGTCACTTTGCTCAAAGATATTTTTTATATTTTAAATCCTTTGTGAATTTGAGAAGACACAGCAGGTCTAGTATCTGATAAGATATCTTAATAAAGCATTTAATTAGATGCGATGCAGATCAGAATTAATCTCGAAAATATTCAAACTCTTACTGACTTTAAGCGCAATGCTAAAGATTACGTAGAGCGAATCAAAGCCACAAAGTCCCCGCTTGTACTAACAGTAAATGGGAAAGCTGAGGTTGTGGTGCATGAAGCACAAGCATTTCAGCAAATGATAGATGAACTCCAGCGCCTTGAGGAAGAACTGCAAAAACTCAAGTTAGAAGCGTTACGCAGTCAGATTGACATTGGTATTAAGCAACTCGATAGTGGACAGTATACTGAATATAACGACGAGTCACTTCCAGCTTTTTTTGCAAATATTAAAGCACGAGGACAGCAAAATTTTGATCAATAGCTTTATATACAGACGATTTCAAGTTAGTAAAGTACACAAACTAAGTCTTAAAACCAGTTATAGAGCCTGTTTCACTCCTGAATTCTGACTCCTGAATTCTGAATTCTGAATTCTGCTGTATTATCCCTAACGGATTAAATCAGCACGGGGTTTAAAGGTTTCAATTTGCCGTAGCTTTTCGTAAAGTTCCCGTTCTTCTTGACTAATATTTTTTGGTGTAACTATTTGAATTTCTACTAATTGATCGCCACGTTTACCGTCATCACTGGGATAGCCTTTATTCCCTAGCCGAAATTTTTGACCAGACCTAACTCCGGGAGGGGTAGTCATTTTCACAGGTCCATCAAGAGTTGGTGCTTCTACCTGTCCTCCTAAAACTGCCTCGCTGGGAGTAACTGGAACTTGGCAGAGGATATTTGAACCTTCTAGCTTAAATAATGGATGAGGCTCAACAGTAATTTTTAAGTATAAGTCGCCACCGCCAACACCTTGATTCCGCAAACGGATGGTTTGACCTGATACCATCCCTGGAGGCATATTAACTTCTAGCGATCGCCCATCTTCCAAACGAATGCGCTCATTACCACCTTGATAAGCCTTTTCTAAGGGTAGAGTCAATCTGGCTTCTATATCCCGCCGGGTTGTGCGAGGTGGGGTGTTAACGGTGTAGGCAACTTTTGTTCTAGGGGAACGAAACGGATCGCTAGTATTGCCATTACTGGAGTTATTTGCCGCACTCTTATTTTTAACGCCGATAACTTGATTAATAAAGCTTTCAAAGTCGGAGAATTGGCTGGGATCTACGTCCTGATTGCCGTTACGATCGCTAGCACTACTTTGCCAAGTTTTCGCCTTTGGCGCTTGTTTGTTACCTGCAAAGCCTTTTTGCTTCCAGTAGCGGCTAAACTGGTCGTACTGCGATCGCTTGGCTGGATCTGAAAGAACTTCATAAGCCTCGCCGATATCCTTAAATTTTTCCTCAGATTCTTTATTACCCGGATTGAGATCGGGGTGATATTGCCTGGCTAACCGCCGATAAACCTTTTTAATTTCCTCACCAGAGGCATCTTTAGATACTCCTAAAATCTCGTAATAATCGCGAAAGTTCGGCAAATTTTGCATAGTTAGTTGTTTAAATTTTAGATTTTAGATTAATTATGAGTTATGAGTTAGGAGTTAGGAGTTATGAGTTATGAGTTGAAAGATTTAATTTTTAACTCCTCACTCCTAACTCCTAACTTTTCTTACAACCAATCATTGTCTTCTTCGTCATCCCAGTTATCTTGGTAGCTAGGACGGGCTTTGCGTGGAGGACGGCTTTCATAAGAGGAAGAACGATTATCTCGGTTATAATCTCTGCCATAATCTTTACCGTAATCTTTGCCATAGCCTTGGCTGTATGAGTCGCGTTCTCGGTATGTATCTCTGGGAGATTCGCGTTCTTTATCTTTATCGCCGCCAGTAAAGATGTCACGGATAGTACCAAATAAGTCGTCGTCTTCATCTTCAGCATAAGTCTCCCGGACTTCGCGATTTAGCTCATAGAGAGCATCTTGTAAGTCGGCGTAGGCTTGATCGATACCGCGATCGCTATTTTCCTTCAGACTCTCCTTTAGTTGTCGGCAAATATTATCAATTCTTTGGCGACGGTTTCGGGCAAACTGCATACCAAATTCCAGCGCTACTTCTCGGAGTTGTCGTTCTGCTTGGAAAATCAACGCCTCAGAACGAGTCCGCTTTTCTACTCTTTCTTTACGTTCGCGATCGACATCAGCGTATTTTTGAGCGTCTTGAATCATCCGATTCACTTCCGACTCGTTCAAGGTGGAAGCGCCTTGAATGGTGATACTCTGTTCTCGCCCAGTGGTTCTATCTAGGGCTGTTACCTGTAAAATGCCATTAGCATCAATATCAAATGACACCTGAACTTGAGGAATTCCTCGTGGCGCTGGCGGGATGCCATACAGCTTGAACCGTCCTAAGGACTTGTTGTTTGCAGCCATTTCCCGTTCGCCCTGGACTACGTGAATTTCTACAGTATTCTGGTTATTTTCAGACGTAGAAAAAATGTCAGAACGGCGGACTGGGATGGTGGTGTTGCGGGGAATGAGTTTTTTCATCACGCCGCCAATGGTTTCCAATCCCATAGAAAGGGGTGTAACATCCAAAAGCAGCACATCTTTAAGTTCACCTGCGAGAATTCCGGCTTGAATTGCTGCACCCACTCCCACAACTTCATCGGGGTTGACATTTTCATTGGGTTCTGTGCCAATCAAGTCTCGCACTAGCTGCTTCACCATTGGCATCCGTGTAGAACCGCCAACTAACACAACTTCTTCAATGTCTCTAGGTGAAAGTCCGGCATCTTTGAGGGCACGTTTCACTGGTGTCCGTAAGCGTCCCACCAAATCACCACACAAACCTTCAAACTGGGAACGAGTTAAACGAGTTTCCAGATGTTTGGGGCCATCTTCAGTGGCGGTGATGAAGGGTAAGTTAATGTCGGTGACGCTAACAGCAGAAAGCTCAATTTTGGCCTTTTCCGCAGCTTCCATGAGACGTTGCAAAGCTTGGCGATCGCGTCTTAAGTCTACCTCTTCTGTCTCCAGAAATTGCTCTGCTAACCAATCTACGATTATTTTGTCAAAGTCATTCCCACCAAGTTGTGTATCTCCACTGGTAGCTTTGACTTCAAATATCCCGTCACCAACTTCTAAAATCGACACGTCAAAAGTGCCACCACCCAAGTCAAAGACTAAGATAGTTTCCGTGTCACCCCGATCTAATCCATAAGCCAAAGATGCCGCCGTCGGTTCATTCAGAATCCGCAGCACTTCTAAACCGGCAATTCTGCCAGCATCACGGGTTGCCTGGCGCTGAGAATCATTAAAATAGGCGGGTACTGTAATCACTGCCCCGGTAACTGGTTCACCCAAATAGCGACTAGCATCGTCTGCCAATTTCTTCAGCACCATTGCCGAAATTTCTTCTGGGGCAAAATCTTTATTCAGACGAGGACAGGCAATTTTAATATTACCTACTTCGTCTTTGCGGATTGTGTAGGGCACACGCTTAGAATCTGCATTCAGTTCACCATACTTCCGCCCAATGAAGCGTTTAACTGCAAAAAAGGTATTTTGGGGATTGAGGACGGTTTGTCGCCGTGCCATTTGCCCAACTACTCTTTCACCTTCTTTGCTGAAGCCAACTACGGAGGGGGTTGTTCGCATTCCTTCTGCATTGGCAATCACCACCGGCTTGCCACCCTCCATAACGGCGACTACTGAGTTGGTTGTACCCAAGTCGATGCCGACTACCTTGCCCATGCGTTACTCTTCTCCTAAAGTGTCTTTATATATTTATTATGATTGGGCGGAACTACTTCTAGCTTTGTGCTACAAGATGAAAACACCTCAATGGTATGATAGTCATCATTAAAGCAGTAAGCTAAGATGTGCAGCTAGAGGAGATAGTTGCAAGACTAGAATAGCATTGAGATGGTTGGTGTGCCCAAGCAGCCTCAATTCTTGTTATCCGCCTAGTTCTATTTACGATATCCGCAAGTTGGTAAATGCATATTTTGCACCAAGCCCTGGCGATTAGAAATCGCAGCTATACAAACTCTCGTCCGCCTACGAGGACTTAGGGAAAATCAAGGATTTAAACCCGCGTAGGCAGGTTTTGTCTCGTGTAGCCGCGACTTATAGTCGCCTAGTGCAAGACTCTCATACTATTATCACTATCTGAAAAATTTGAATTTAACAGAGCGATTACAGACTTCCCTGAGTGCGATCGCGCGAGAACGCGATCCTTACATGGCAACGGCTGGACATTTTTTCGTCCAAGAATACATCCGCCAGCAATTTTCCCAATGGGGGAGTGTGGAAATCCACACCTTTGAAGTCCGAGGCAAAGCTTGTAATAACTTGATATTAAATTTACCCTCCCAAACTAGAGGGCAAAAAAAGGATTTACCACCTATTTTAATTGGCGCTCATTATGATAGCGTTCCGGGAACAGTTGCAGCTGATGATAATGCTACAGGTGTGGCAGTGTTGCTGGAATTGGCGAGAAAGTTTGCTGCCCAAGCTGTCAGATATCCTTTAAGGTTAGTTGCTTTCGATATGGAAGAATATGGCTTATTGGGTAGTGCTGACTATGCAGCCCTGTTGCATCAACAAAAGCAACAACTACGCTTAATGATCTCCTTGGAAATGCTGGGCTATAAGGATTCTACACCTGGTTCCCAAAATTACCCCCCTCCTCTGGAACGCTTCTACCCAGATACAGGTGATTTTATTGCTTTAATTGGCAACTTGCGGATATTGCCCGACTTAATTGGGATGAGCCGTAATATTCGCAAAGCTGGCGTACCTAGTCAATGGCTACCCGTGCCAAATCGAGGTTTAATAGTTCCCCAAACCAGACTTAGCGATCATGCACCTTTCTGGGATTTGGGTTATCCGGCGATGATGGTGACAGATACAGCATTCTTGCGAAATCCACATTATCACAAAGCTAGTGATGCGATCGCTACTTTGGATTTAGATTTCCTGACTCGTGTCTGTGAAGGGTTAGAAATTGCGATTCGGAGTCTATGAAAAGTTAATGATTATATTATGAATAATAATAACTAGATTGAGAATAAATAAAAATTGGTAAGTAGCTAAATGATATTAATATAATCGTTATTAACAATTTAATATTCAGTATTTTTATGCAAATTATATCCTCTTCAACTCAAAGAACTGAGCTTTACGAAAAATTTAAACTCAAAATTATTCATAATTCTTGTTTAGATAGAACCTTAGTTAGTTATCAGGGTAATAAACAAACTCCATTTTCTTCTTGGTTCAAGTATAGAGAAGGATTTTCAGAACGCTTAGTTACCTATCTTCTTCAAACATTTAAACCAGAACCAGGTGTACTGATAGACCCATTTTCAGGAGTTGGCTCATCTCTATTTGCTGCAAGTGCATTAGGATGGCAAACTACAGGAATTGAACTATTACCTGTTGGCATTTTCGCTACACAAGCTCGAATCGTCATTCAGAAAATAGATGTAGAATTATTAAAATTAGAAATTAAAAAGTTAACACAAATCAATTTTCAAGATTATTACGATCAATTGTTTAAATTTAATCATTTAGCAATAACCCGTGGAGCATTTTCTGCTATAAATGAAGAACAACTAATTGGTTATATATCTTATTGCAATAATGTTATTCAAAATAAAGATATCAGTAGAATACTTCTATATGCTGCATTTTGTATTCTGGAGGATATTAGTTATACCAGGAAAGATGGACAATATCTGCGCTGGGATAGTCGTTCAGGTCGTTCAAAGGGAAATAGTGAATTTAATAAAGGAGAAATTTTATCTTTTGAAGATGCAATTAATCGAAAGCTAAAGCAGATTATATCAGATTTAAATATTAATTCTATCCAACTAGATTTATTTAGTGATGATTCACTGTTAGAATTAGCAACCAAAAAATCTAGTATTGTCAAAAATACAGAACCTAACCTTTATGAAGGTTCTTGTTTAGAAATTCTTCCAACTCTTCAAGAGAATAGTATTGATTTTGTCATTACGTCTCCACCATACGTTAATAGATATGATTACACTCGCACGTATGCTCTTGAACTTGCATTTTTGGGATGTAGTGAAGAAAAAGTAAAGTATTTACGTCAGAAAATGCTATCATGCACCGTAGAGAACCGTGACAAGCGTAATTACTTAGAAGACTATTATACTGCTAAAGAACGCTATCAGGATTTCTTAAAAATAGATTTTACCTTTAAAAGTCAGGCTGCCTTACAAGAAGTATTAATAATACTAGAAAGTTATAAAAAAGAAGGTAAGTTAAATAATGAGAATATTGTCAGAATGGTAGGTAATTACTTTTACGAAATGTGCTTTGTAATTTATGAATTATCTCGTGTTCTCAAACCTGGTGGTATAGTCGCAATGGTAAATGATAACGTCAGATATGCTGGAGAGGAAATTCCTGTAGACATTATTTTATCAGATATAGCAGAGTCTTTTGGACTGAAAACGCGATACATTTGGACATTAGGACGAGGTAAAGGAAATAGTAGTCAGCAAATGGGAAATCACGGACGCACAGAACTACGTAAATGCGTTTATATTTGGGAAAAGTGAGTACAGTGCCATTAGACGAAACAAATCTCTTAAGTGAGGCACATCGTATAAACTATCGCTTGCGTTCAACCTTCTTTTATCGCAAGCTTAAGGATTATAAAACGCTATCTTTGCGGACTAAAATTGATGCCTTATTATCTGTAAATCATTTATACAGTTGGGATAATTGGGCAGAATGGGGTATTGGAGAAGAAGCATTTACCTACATCAATGAGCATTCTAACTTGCAACTAATGCAGGTATTTTGCCATCCCAGGTTAATCCGAGAATACTCTTCATTGTTAGCTTACTATCGTAATATTGCAGCACTTTCCCAGAAAGCTGTTAAGTATTTAGCAGCAATTGATGTAAAGAAAATTGAACTCGATCAAGAAAATAAATATCCTCTAGGAGAAGATAAAGCATTAGCACTTTCTCGACTTTTTAATGAACATATATCGCTCATAATTGATAGTTCTATAGAAAGTTTAACTGAGGAAGAATTATATGGAATACTACTAGCCTCAACAGGAACACAAATAGACAG
This sequence comes from Nostoc sp., assembly GCF_036917155.1. GTDB lineage: Bacteria > Cyanobacteriota > Cyanobacteriia > Cyanobacteriales > Nostocaceae > Nostoc. The sequence continues at coordinate 8,407 of NZ_JBALDZ010000198.1, forward strand.
TTCTTGGCGTAATGCTATTGGGGAAGAAGCAGAAAAAGTTGTACAGCGACTTCTTATCAAAGAGGTTAAAGAACGCAATCTTCTTGCTGCTTTTATTCCCCGTCAGGGTACAGGAGTTGAAGTATATAATCCTGGCAGGCTTGAAGAACAACTAAGAAATATTGAGGACTATCGAGGCGTAATGTTGGCTAATCATACTTCTATACTTTTTTCAAGTGAGCCAGATATTTCACTTTTAAGCAATCAAGGTACAACAGTCGGTGTCATTGAAATAAAAGGAGGAACTGATCCGGCGGGAGCGTTAGAACGTAACGTTATGGTGCTGCTAAAAAATCTTTTGAAGAAGTTTTTCGGAGGAACCCAAAGGTTAAATCTATTCTAATTGCCAGTTGTATCACTACTGAAGTAGAGGTTCGGATTCAAAATGATCCAATAATATCCACCTATTTCAATTTGACGCAAGTATTGAGCGAAGATTCAACACTATATGACCAGTTTGTTCAAGAAGTATTTTCAATACTACAATAATTTGTAATATCCTTAAATTAGATATTTTCTGTATGCGATCGCGCATTTGGAGTCAAAGTAATTAAATCGTCAATATTGCGTTTCATTGTCTCGCAAATTGCATCTAATGGTAAATCATTCGCATCATAGCCAAAGGGGTTTTCTATCTCTAAGCCAATGGCTTCAATGCCAAACACAGTAAACCCAACCAAAGCAGAAATTAAACCTGTCCACCAACCGAGACTTTCTACTATTTGAAATGGTAGCAGAAAACAATATAGTATCAGTAATTGCTTCAAATGAATAGCATAAGCAAGGGGCATAGGTGTTTTTAAAATACGTTCGCAAGCACCTAAATTATCCACAAGATTATTCAATAATTCTTGCATAGATGTTAGCTGGTAACTGTTAAGACAATTACGATTGTACTGTTGTTGTAAATAATCTCCTATCCAAAAGGCAACCTCTATGGGGGGATTATTCATAATCTTCAGTTTTCTGTACTTAGTAGACGGCATTAAGTCTTCTAACTCGCGATTGACAGCTTCTCCTCGCAAATGTAATTTAGTTGTTACAGCAAAAGCTGCCAATAAGTTTAATGCCGTAATTTTATTTTCTTTATCTTCTGGTGAAATTTCATCAACTGATACCCAAATTTGCCGCGCTAGATTTCGGACATTATTTACTATAGAACCCCAGCATTTTCTCCCTTCCCAAAATCGCTCATAAGCAGTATTTGTACGAAAGACAAGTAACAACCCTAAAACAATACTAGGAATCACATTTCCTAAAATAGGTTGGGATACAGGTTTGTCAAAATGGTAAAGTAGAGAAATCAAAAATCCGAAAGCTCCACACCATAAGATATGTCTGTAAATTGATTTCATTACCGAACCCTTAAGTTGTAGTATTGCGCGTAGCCAAGTGAGTGTTTTGGCTTTCATGCATTTACCGGAAAAATATTTATTAAATTGAATACATTAAATATCATAGAGGTTAAAAGTAATAACTATAGAAATAGCACAACTGGCAAAGAAGCTACTTTGAAAATAATTTTGTTCAAGAAGCATTATATTCTGATAACAATGATTGTATTCTAGCTTCTGTTATACAATATCGAGTCCGGTTAAATACCTATTATTAGAACTGATACAGAGAATTTTTGATCAGTAATTAGGTATATATTATATAAATGCCCATAGTCGTGCAGCAATTGTAAAGAAATGTAAATCTTTTCTGGTGTCTGCATAAATCCTGCATCCTACCTTGATAAATCTATAGAAGAAAAGGTACATAGTTATTGATGATGTCCATACAGTATTATTCGTATCATGTACCCCAGTAAATCAAAAAGTTCTAATCTGTAAAATCCTGCCCTGTAAATTAAACGCTTAGGCATAACTAAATAAGTTATGTCTTTTTCTTATCGTTAGTCTCGAAACGTTGAATTTCAATCAAATAACCATCAGGATCGCGGAAAAAACAGTGGTAAATATTGTACTTTTTGTTTAGTGTAGGCGGCTTTTCAAAATCGACGCCACGTTCTTTGAGATATTCAAACCATTCATCCACCTGCTGTGTTACCAGGGTAAAAATGACACTTGATTGTTTGTTGGTTGCAGGAGTTGATTTTTCGCTGGCTTCACACAATCCCAAGTACGCAGAGGCATTAACAGTCGGTAGAATTCTGTAGATACATTGAGGTTATGGGTAGACAAGAAGGTAATTTGCTGTTCGATTTGCGGATGAGTAGACATAAATACATTTGAGTATATACCCTAACGACATTGGGCGATCGCAGATGTAAAAATTGATTCATGTTAGAAACCTGTTACTGCTCCAGAATGCCTTTAGTGCATCTGGAGTTTCTTTTTGGAAAAAGCGATGTCTACGACGGGCTGCGCCTACAAAATTTTCCCAATCATCCTGATATACCAAAAGGTGGCTGAATAAGGATGCATACTGAATTATCTATATCTAACACAGGGCATCACTTAATTGATGTACCCTTCCTGCCAAACAACTCTCGCAAAACAGCCTCAGTTTATCTGGGGCTGTTTTGCGTTACTTCCAATCGAGAAGGTTCCCTATGGGAGCAACGCGAAAAAGTGAGATCATCGTGAAAAGAGCAGGGGAGGCAGGGGAAGTGAAGAGAAAATTTTAGTATTTTTTACGACCGTTATAGTCCTAAATATACTTATTTCTTTCTCTCCCCCTGCCTCCCCACCTCACTGTTAGAGCATTGCTCCCGTCCCCTATTCCCTGTCCCCTATTCCCTTTGACCTACATTTGAGTGTATACCCTGATGACGTAGGATTTTCTCAGGGTGAAAATTTGGTATAGGTAAATGCGTATCTTTCCTGACTCCAGATTTGTTACAAACATTTCTGGAGTTTTTTCATTATCGAACAGAATTCAGGAGTCAGAATTCTTCTTCAATAAAGGTGAACTATAGCTTTCTAGTTTTGTCATTGGCATCTAACCATAGAAGTAAAGTTAACAACAGATTTTAAAATCTATGTTCAGATTTAGTTGCCAAAATTAGCAATGATTTGGAAAATTTTATCAAACGAAAAGTATTAACCAGAACTTATATATAGGTTATCTATATATAAAATTAGCTTGGGTATAAATCAGTGAAAATATAACGCACCACAAAGTTTTTGGTTGTGTGCGATCGCTGAAATTTATCAATAAAATTTTTAAATATCATACTATTTTCGATCGCTTATTAGACAAAATTTAATATTTATTTTATATATAGCTTCTACAGTGAACAGTAATCCGTGAACACTGATAACTGAATATTGGTATTTCGCCAAAAGATGAAATTGATAACAACTGATGATTATTGAAATTCTTCCTCAAGCTGGAGACAAATGGCGAGACACCTGTCCTACTCTTCCTACTATGGAACTAGGAAAGCCACTCAAAATTTCAGATTTAATCCGTGAACTTCGGCAGCAACTCGATCTATCTCAAGAAAAGTTTGCAGCCAAGTTGGGAGTTTCCCTGCGAACAGTGAATCGTTGGGAAAACGGATCTACAGTGCCTTCGCCAATGGCACTAAAGCTAATTGAAGAAATGTTAGAAAAGATGGGTGAAGTAGGCAAAAGACTGGTGAACGAGTATCTCCCAAAACCGGAGCAACGGGAGGACTCTTAAGATGATGGTGAAAGTACCGGAAAAATTTTTGATGATGCGTTCTCGGTTAATAGCTTATGGTGTGATGATTTTGACAGTCATAGCGGCCCTACTGTTGACAAAACTGTTACTGCCAGTTTTTGAACCGAGCATATTTACATTATTTTATGCAGCTGTAGCAGTGAGCGCTTGGTATGGCGGTATGAGACTGGGAGTGTTAGCGATCGCTTTATCTGTTACAATCTCGCTCTATTTTTTGATTGAGCCAGTCTACTCCTTTGATTTCCTCAGCCTGAAAGTTTTGGTACGACTAACCACATTCTCACTAGTATCTTTTTTAATTACCGCCCTCTCTTCAGAGTTACGAACTGCCAGACGCAAGGCAGAGACAAGCCTAAACTTGTTGCAAAATAGCGAAATGCGGTTTAGCCGACTGGCAGAATCCAACATCATTGGGGTAATTGTCAGTGATATGAATAACGGCTCGATCGTGGAAGCCAATGATGCTTTTCTGAATATGGTTGGCTATACGCGAGAAGATTTGTCTACTAATCAAATGAACTGGCGCCAGATTACCCCGCCTGAGTATCTTCTTTTAAGTGAGCGTTCAGTGGAAGAACTGAAAACTACTGGAGTATGTAAGCCCTTTGAAAAAGAATACATTCGTAAAGATGGCGATCGCATTCCGGTTCTAATCGGTTCTGTGATGTTGGGAGACACTCAAGAAACCGTCATTGGCTTTGTTGTTGATTTGAGTGTACACAAACAATCAGAAATGGCATTAAAGCAAGCTAACGAGCGGTTTGAGTTAGCCGCCTCTGCGGTCAATTGTCTCATCTATGACTGGAATCTAGAACAGGATACTGTTGAAAGAACCCAGGGGTTAACCCGAATTTTGGGCTATTCCCTCGCAGAAGCTCAACCAACGGGTAATTGGTGGTGTGAACTTGTCCATCCCGAAGATTTGCAACGTGTACAAGAGGAGGCGGTAGTTGCTTTGGCAAATAGCGATCGCTATACTGCTGAGTATCGAATTCGCCATCAGAATAATCAGTACATCTATGTGTTGGATCAAGGGGTAGTGGTACAACGGGATGCTGATGGAAATCCGATACGCTTAGTTGGTAGCACTACAGATATCAGCGCTCGTAAGCAGGCAGAGAAGGCTATCCAAGCAAGCGAGGAGCGGCTCAGGAGTTTTGTCAAAGCGAATGTAGTTGGTATTATTTTTGGTGATGTTAATGGTAGCATCACGGAAGCCAACGACGAGTTTTTGCGAATTGTCGGCTATACCCAGGAGGATATTCAAGCAGGTAAATTACGGTGGGCTGATATCACCCCCTCTGAGTATCTTTATTTAGATGAACTAGCTATTTCCGAAGCAACAGCGAAGGGAACCTGCACTCCTTATGAAAAAGAATGTATTCGCAAAGATGGTTCCATTGTCCCGGTTGTAGTTGGCTATTCCCTTTTAGGAGAATCTCGTCAGAAATCAGTCGCATTAATTCTGGATATTAGCGATCTCAAACAAGCTAAAAAAGCGCTGAGTCAGAGTCAAGAGCAATTTCAAGCTTTTATGGACAATATTCCGGCCGCCGCCTGGATTACGAATGCAGAAGGGCGTCTACTTTACCTCAGTCCAACTTATTTCAGGACATTCAATTTAGCAACAAATAAGGCGATTAATAAAAACATTTTTGACCTATACCCAGTCCAAATCGCTCAACCCCTCCTCGATAACATTAGAATAGTTGCCGAGACGAATCAAGTTATTCAAACCATCGAGTCTGCTCCACGCACAGATGGCACTCTTGGCGAATTTTTGATCTATAAGTTTCCCATCGCCGATGCATCTGGGCAACGCCTAGTAGGGGGAGTTGCGATTGACATCACCGAACGCGAACGCGCCCTTCGCGAACGTCAGCTTGCAGAACAAGCCTTACAAGAGCGCAGTGAAAGACTTAAACTCCTCTCAGAGACAACCAGTGATTTGCTTTCAACCGAGCGCCCCTTGGATCTTATGAACAGCTTGTTTAGCAAACTATCGGCGCAGATGGATTTGCATTTTTACTTTCACTATCTAATTGATACACACGAAAATAAGCAGAAACTTCGATTAGTAGCTTGGAACGGTATTACTGATGAAGTATTTCAAGCAATTGAATACCTGGAATTTAATGAGGGGATGTGCGGAATAGTGGTGCAAGAACGCCGTCAAATCGTCGTCAATAATGTGCCGCATTCTACCCATCCAAAAGCTCACATTCTCCGTGCTTTAGAAATTACAGCCTACGCAGGTCAACCATTAATTGCTCAGGGAAAGCTGCTTGGTGTCCTCTCTTTTGCCAGTCGCACCCGTACTCACTTTACTTCTGGGGAAATTGCTCTATTACAAGCAACCTCCGATCAGGTGGCGGTTGCTCTGGAACGCGCTCAGTTAATGGCTTCGTTACAGCGACGAAAAGAAGAATTGATCCAAGCTAACCGAATCAAAGATGAATTTTTGGCGGTTCTTTCTCACGAACTTCGCACGCCGCTAAACCCGATCTTGGGATGGTCGAAGTTACTCCAAATGAAAAAGTATGATGAAGCAACCACCACTCGCGCTCTTGAAACCATTGAACGCAATGCCAAGCTTCAAACCCAATTAATCGAAGATTTGTTGGATGTATCTCGCATTCTGCAAGGTAAACTGAGCCTGAATATTGCTCCTGTGAATCTGGAAACTGCGATTGCCGCAGCCATAGAAACTGTGCGTCTAGCCGCTGAAGCCAAATCTATTAATTTGCAATTTACGATTTTAGATTTTGGATTAGAAAATTCTGACAGAAATTTAGAATCGATCGATTTTAATCAGCAACCAGACAATCTCAAATCCCAAATTCATGTTGCGCTGGAAATGCAACAAAGTTGCAACTCCAAATTTTTAGTAACAGGTGATTCCGGTCGCTTGCAACAAGTTATCTGGAATTTACTTTCCAATGCGATTAAGTTTACACCCCAAGGTGGACAGGTAGAAATCAGTTTACAGTCTATTGGTTCTCAAGTTCAACTTCGAGTCAGTGATACAGGTAAGGGAATTAGCCCTGACTTTTTACCTTATGTCTTTGACTACTTCCGACAAGCTGATGGCGCAACCACCAGAAAATTCGGCGGACTGGGATTAGGATTAGCTATTGTTCGTCACATTGTCGAGTTACATGGCGGCACAGTTAAGGCAGAAAGTTTAGGTGAAGAACAGGGAGCAACCTTTACAGTCATGTTACCGCTGATCGAGATTGATCTAAATACTCACCAAGTTCTCTCTCAACCTGATGATTTGCCCGATTTAAATGGGTTGAAAGTTTTGCTTGTAGATGATGAGCGTGATACGCGAGAATTAATTGCTTTCATTTTAGAGCAATCTGGTGCGGTAGTAATCCAAACTGCATCGGCGATGGAAGCACTAGAAATTATGCCTCAGTTTCAGCCAAATCTGCTGTTAAGCGACATTGGAATGCCGGAAGTAGACGGCTATATGCTGATTCGTCAAATTAGAGCGATGTCACTAGAAGAAGGAGGGAAAATTCCTGCGATCGCCCTGACAGCTTATGCTGGTGAGGCTGATTATCAACAGGTAATTGCCGCCGGATTTGAGCGGCATATCACCAAGCCTGTGGAGCCAGCTAAATTACTTCGAGCGATCACTAACCTAATTTATAGTCGTAGCAATTGTTAATTGAGAGAGTGACATACTCCCCGCGCCGCCCTTCGGGACGGCGTGGGGCTGCTGTCGGAAATAGCTCAATCAATTTGTACTTAATCGCCGCCTGCTAATATTTGGCAAATTAATAATTTTTTACAAAATCGCACTAACTTACTCTCAAGCAGCAATTAAACGGTCTTGGCTACCGACTGAAAACTAGCGATTTATCTGCGATACCTTCTCTACGAGACGCTACGCGAACGGTGAGCTACGCTAACGCAAATTCCAGTAGTATTTCCAGTATCAGGCTGCATATACCTCTCTTTAGCCTTGACCCTGCGCCCCAATGCCTTGAAAACACGTTGTCATAACATCAGCTAATTCTATGAAAAGCATTCAAAAAAGCCGATTTTAGCTTTTTTTATTTTGTAACTATTTTTATAAAAATAAGTAATAAAATCTTTTTATTCTCTATTTTTAGAGCTTTTAAAGTCTTTAAGGCTGATAAAAATCTAAATAGACTTAATTAAGCTTTAATTCATTGAATAAGACCGTTTTAAAAATTATGACCCACTTTCTTTTCTATGTAATTTGCCTAATAATGACATTCACAGACCTCACGCATCGCCATCTCAGGAAAGGTGAAGGCAAATGTTTGAGCCACAAGTTTGACCAAAAGCTATAAGAGGGAAACAACAGTGAAACTAGCAGTCTACGGAAAAGGTGGTATCGGTAAATCCACAACTAGCTGTAATATATCCGTCGCCCTAGCTAAACGTGGCAAAAAAGTGCTGCAAATTGGTTGCGACCCCAAACATGACAGTACCTTTACCCTGACTGGGTTTTTGATTCCGACAATTATCGACACCCTCCAAGAAAAGGATTATCACTACGAAGATGTCTGGCCAGAAGATGTGATTTATAAAGGCTACGGCGGTGTTGATTGCGTAGAAGCGGGTGGACCACCTGCGGGTGCTGGATGTGGCGGCTACGTAGTCGGCGAGACAGTAAAATTACTTAAAGAACTCAATGCCTTTGACGAATACGATGTAATTCTTTTTGACGTTCTGGGTGACGTAGTTTGCGGTGGTTTTGCAGCACCACTCAACTATGCAGATTACTGCCTGATTGTTACAGACAACGGCTTTGATGCTTTATTTGCTGCCAATCGGATTGCTGCTTCCGTCCGCGAAAAAGCAAGAACTCACCCACTGCGTTTAGCTGGGTTAATTGGTAATCGCACCTCCAAGCGCGACTTGATTGAAAAATATATAGAAGCTGTGCCCATGCCAGTTTTGGAAGTTTTGCCTTTAATTGAAGATATCCGTGTTTCCCGTGTGAAAGGGAAAACTTTATTCGAGATGGCAGAGCAAGATCCTTCCCTAGACTACGTTTGCGACTACTACCTCAACATCGCCGACCAAATTCTGGCGCGTCCCGAAGGTGTTGTACCTAACGATACACCAGATCGGGAGTTGTTCTCTTTGTTGTCCGATTTTTATCTAAATCCGGGTAAACCCCAGGTTCCTAATTCAGAAGAGGAACTAGACTTGATGATTGTATAAATCATCAAGTTCTCAGGATGGGGGACAATAATATGGCTTTCTTTCACAGCTTTACAGATTCAATAAAGCAAAAGTGGTTGCAATTTTTCCAGAATAATCGAGACTGGATTACCCTGCACATGGAAGTAGAATCAGTGTACACCCCTGATGGCGGGAAGCGACCACCTTCTTACCTCATCCTGGGAGTTCTTAACGCCCTAGAGCCAAAGCTAGCGCAGTTAATGTTGCCCTTTGCCAAACTCAATCCTGACGCCGATACCCTGATTGAAGTGCTGGATTTGCATTTTGACCCAGATTTAGCTCTCGGTAATCGCTTCGTCGGCAACCCAGATGTCGAGAGATACGCAGAAGAAGCAGCAGCTATCGTTGACGAAAAGCCTGAAGATGAAACATTGACACATTCTCATACAAATGGCTTTGCGGCGGCGGCAGTTCCAGAATTCGTAATCCTGGATTCCGATGATGAAAATCTGGGTATTGGCGAGTTGGAGGAAACCGAAAATGGCTTTGGCGATACTTCCTTAACCAACGGACACGACTCAAAAGATGAGTCTCTCCAAACCTCTAGTTTAGAAGCAGATGAGTTTGGGGAAATCGCTTTCGATTCAACAGCTGCAATCGAAGTAAAGCTGGATGAAGAAGAGGCGCTTGAAGATAGCCCACTAGATGAGAATGCGTTTAAAGACGTGTTATCAGATGTCTGGGGTGATGAAACAGCTTTGCAAAAGGCTGAAGAAAATAACGATTTTTTGGGGGAAGAACTGCCAGCAGGCGTTTTTGATGAATCAGAAATTGCCCGTCTCTTCCCCAACGCTTAATTATTGCCGTTCTTCGCAATTTTAAGTTTTAGATTTGGGGTTTTGGATGAGGAATTAGGGAAATTGTCGTTAGACAGCGGATACTTTTGTTGTCCCAGCCTTCAATCCAAAATTATCAATCTAAAATCTGAAATTGGTTGAACTGCCATTAAATATCAAGGGGAGAAAAAACCAAAATGACTGTCGCTCAACAACCAGAAGCTTTAAGCTTTGAATGTGAAACTGGGAATTACCATACTTTTTGTCCAATTAGCTGCGTGGCGTGGTTATACCAAAAAATTGAAGATAGCTTCTTTTTGGTGATTGGAACAAAAACTTGTGGCTACTTCCTGCAAAATGCGATGGGGGTGATGATTTTTGCTGAACCCCGCTATGCAATGGCAGAGTTGGAAGAGGGCGATATTTCCGCACAACTGAGTGATTATGAAGAGTTAAAGCGGTTGTGCTTGCAGATCAAACGCGATCGCAATCCTAGTGTAATTGTCTGGATTGGCACTTGCACCACCGAAATTATCAAAACAGATTTGGAAGGTTTGGCACCGAAACTAGAATCCGAAATCGGGATTCCCATTGTTGTAGCGCGGGCAAATGGTCTAGATTACGCCTTCACCCAAGGGGAAGACACTGTGTTAGCTGCTATGGCTAACCGTTGTCCTGATAAGGCTCCGGTGGCGGAAACTGAGAAAATTGAACGTAATGCGATCGCTAAATTGCTCAACTTTGGTAAAAAGAAAGAAGATGTCGCCCAAGATGAGTCTGAGTACGTAGATCATCCACCCTTAGTTCTCTTTGGCTCCCTTCCCGACCCTGTGGTTACTCAGTTAACCTTGGAACTGAAGAAACAAGGCATCAAAGTTTCCGGCTGGCTACCCGCGAAGCGCTTCACAGAATTGCCAGTACTAGAAGAAGGGTATTATGTCGCTGGTGTCAACCCCTTCCTCAGCCGTACAGCTACTACCTTAATGCGCCGCCGCAAGTGTAAACTTATTGGCGCACCCTTCCCCATTGGCCCCGATGGTACCCGCGCTTGGATTGAGAAAATCTGCTCGGTGTTTGGTATTACTCCCAAGGGTTTGGATGAACGGGAAGCCCAAATTTGGGCAGGTTTGGAAGATTACGTGAAACTGATTCGCGGTAAATCTGTATTCTTCATGGGTGATAACTTGCTGGAAGTTTCCCAAGCAAGATTCTTAATCCGTTGTGGGATGACTGTTCACGAAATAGGTATTCCCTACATGGATAAGCGCTATCAAGCTGCTGAGTTGGCATTGCTGGAGAAAACTTGCCAGGAAATGAATTCACCCCTGCCAAGGATTGTGGAGAAGCCGGATAATTACAATCAACTTCAGCGAATTTATGAGTTGAAACCAGATTTGGTAATTACTGGTATGGCGCACGCTAACCCGTTGGAAGCACGCGGTATTAATACAAAGTGGTCTGTGGAGTTCACTTTTGCTCAAATTCACGGCTTTACGAATGCGCGTGACATGTTAGAGTTGGTGACTCGTCCGTTGCGTCGGAATAATAATTTGAAAGATTTGGGTTGGGATAAGTTGGTGAGAGAAGAAGCGAAGATTTAAATTTGGGTTTGGATTTAGCAACAGCATAATACTATGTTACAGGCGAACTTTTGGGTTCGCCTTTTTTACGTAGACGCGGAGCGGCGCAGGCTACCGCAGAGGCGCAGAGAAGGCAGAGGAAGAGGAGGAATGAAGATAATCAAAAATGCTAAAATTTTTATATTACTCTTAGTTTTTTACTTCTTAACTTAATGGAAATTACAAAATTGTCTCCTCAAGGACAAGTAATTATTCCCCAATCTTTGCGGGAAGCTCATCAATGGAAAGTAGGTCAAGAATTTATTATTATTGATATGGGTGATGGAATTCTTTTAAAGCCTAAGAAAATTCTTCCAGAAACTAAATTAGATGATGTAGCAGGTTGTTTAAAATATCAAGGAAAACCTAAAAGTCTTGAGGATATGGACAATGCAATTCGCCAAGGTGTAGAGGAATCGTGGCATAATTGCAGCTGATACAAATATAATTGTTAGATTTTTGACTCAAGATGATGAGTTACAGTTTCAAAGGAGCAGAGAGATTTTCCAGACTCAAGATATTTTTATTTCAGATACCTTAAAAGGGAACAGGGAACGGGCAACAGGCAACAGGGAAATCCCCATAATTAAAATCAGGGGATTTGTACAAGGACACATTGAAACATCGTGGCTGACGCCATCTCGTTTCAAATATTTTTATCTCTTTTCATAAATAAATTTAGGGGCTTTAAACCCTGTATTCGGGGCTAATTTTTTTTCTGTTCCCTGTTAAGAGTTCCCTGTTCCCGCCCCGAAGCGGCTTGGTAAATAGCTGCGCTTTACTCAGTATTCCCAATTTGAGTTCTATTCTGTCTAAGAGCGATCGCTCTTTTTAACCAGAGGATGCAGAGTGATCGCAGATACAATCATAAGTAAAAGGCAAGCAGGTAGAAAATGGCTGAAATTGTCACCCTTCAACTCCCTGAAACACTGGCACAAAAAGCAAAGGAAATCGCTGCTTTCAGACATCGGCGGCTTGAAGATGTATTACTAGAATGGATTGACCGCGCCATTACCGAACTACCTATGGAGTCTCTACCAGATGAACAGGTTTTGGCTATGTGCGATATGCAGATGGAAACTCAGCAGCAAGAGGTTTTCAGTGACTTGCAAGCGCTTCACCGAGAGGGACAGCTTAATGATGCAGAAGTTCTTCAACTAGATGAACTCATGCAGGTCTACCGACGTGGCTTAATAAGTAAAGCAAGAGCATTAAAAGTGGCTGTTGAACGCGGCTTGAAACCAGCCCTCAATTAACAGCAATGGCCCGCTTTTACATTTCTGTAGAAATAGAACGTCGTGTCCGCACCGATGCTCGAAATCGCTGCGGTTATTGTCTGAGTCCTCAGCATTTAGTAATGGCACGTTTGGAAATTGAACACATTATTCCCATATCTAAAGGTGGTAGCAATGATGAATCAAACTTGTGGCTAGCTTGTCCACTGTGTAATCGCTACAAAAGTGATAAAACTACAGGGGTTAACCCAGAGACGAACGAAACAGTAAGGCTATTTAACCCTCGTACTCAAATCTGGTTTGAGCATTTTGGCTGGAGTGAAGATGGTCTACGTATTGTCGGCAAAACGCCGACTGGTAGAGCAACTGTTGCAGTTCTACATTTGAGTGATGATGCAGATGCGCTGGAAGTTCGCAGTTATTGGGTACTTGCGGGTTGGCATCCTCCAGAAGATTGAACAAACCGTAGAGGAGAGCGATCGCTCCAATTCATCTCACTCAAATACAGTTACAATCGGGTGGGAAAGATGCGGAAACTTTAGTACAAGTAATTATGCTAGTTGAACCACCATCTGAAGAAGACGAAACTACCTATCTTCTGAAATCAGAAACTAACAAAAAACATCTACTCAAAGCTTTAGAAAATGTAGAAAAAGGTAACTTAATCTTTGTTAATTTAGATGAATATGAAAAAATTGTCTTTGAACCACAAACTTATAAAATTGAAGACGACTGATTGATTATTTTGACTTGCAAATATCATTATGAGCAATAAAGTTCATTGAGGCAGAGATATTGTTTTAGAGGATATTTGTAAAGTCTCAATTCATACTAGCCCTAGCGACTAGAAGTCGTGGCTACACGAGACTTTACCTGCCTACGCAGGTTAAAAACTCTTAATTTCTCTTAGTCCACGGAGGTGGACTTTGTTTGTGTAGTAGCGAATTCTATTCGCCCAATACTTTATAAAACTAAAACGGATATTTCATCTTCAGAACTTATACCAATTCATAATTACGAATTACGAATTACGAATTAATACAAGTCCCCTTATTTATGAATTCGCAAGTTGTCGGTAGCGTTCCTGAACTTCCTGAATCGAAAACAAAGTTTCAAACTTCAACCCAGCTGACTGATACAACTCACCTCCCCCTTGCTCTCTATCTACTAGTGAAATTACTTGATTTACGGTATAACCCGCATCCTTAAGACGCTCAACCGCTTTCAGAGCAGATTGCCCAGTTGTCACCACATCTTCCAAAACTACTACTTTTGCACCTTCAGGTAAACTAGGGCCTTCTATATAAGCTCTCGTCCCATAACCCTTGGCTTCCTTACGAATAATCAGCGCTGGTATCGGTCGGTTTTCATAAACAGAAACCACACTCACTGCTGTCACAATTGGATCAGCCCCCATTGTTAAACCACCTACAGCCTGTGTATCTACAGGTAATAAAGGAAACAGTAAGCGTCCAACTGCCAAAGCGCCTTGAGGATGGAGTGTTACCTGTGTCTTGTTGACGTAATAAGAACTACGCAGCCCAGAAGAGAGGAGAAAATCACCTTCTTGATAAGCAAGTTGACAAAATAAATCTAGTAGCTTGTGGCGCAAAATGGTCAAATCAGGAGTGGTTGCCCAAATATCTGAGTGGGTAAGAGTTTCAGTAGGATACGTCATTACAAAACATTAAAAGTTGTGCTACACCAAAGGTTGAACTCATCAGAGTTCTGAACTTAAGCATAAATTAAGATTGCCCAAAAATTGAGGAGTCAGAAACGTGCGTATAAAATTCAAAACCTTTGGTGGTTTATTAGTGCTGCTTGCCGCTGGTATCGCTTTTCCCTCTGTTGCATCTGCCCAAACGGCAACACCCAATTATGAAACGACGAGTGATGTCTTTGAACGAGCTTATTTTAGTCACGATCGCAATTTCTACGAAAATGGCAGCCTCAAGCGTCAGCTAGACTCATTGTTCGGATCTGGTTCCGGTTTTGGTGGTTCCTTCCCAGAAAATGAAATTGCCCACGATGCCGAATTGGTTAACACTTTATATCATGATGTCCTGACTCAGCAAGCCGGCAACGATCCTTATATTCGCACTCCTGATTTACCAAATCCTTATGACACATCCATGATGATGTCTCCTCGTTTGAATAGCAACAAACTCAAACTAGGAACTGAATTCAGGTTTGAAACTTTACCATCTCGGTAAGATTAGGGAATGGGGAGTGGGAAAATGCAGGGACAAGGAGAATAAACCATGCCCAATGCCCAATGCCCCATGCCCATTTTTGATGATTCAGTGCGCCCTGCTGGAATCGAACCAGCCTTAAGGCGAATTATGAGTTCGCTGCCTCCCCAATCGGCCAAAGGCGCATGTTTTGCTGGGTTTCAGGTTGCTATGAGTAAATTTGCTTTAACTCTTAGGTCAACTTTATTTGCTAATTTTAGCGTTAATAAAATCTTTACGCACTGACTTTAGCCAATTGTATGATTGTATCACAAATTTCCCGTTTGTGAAGACTGGACAATAATTTACCAGCTTTCTATACTACATAATTTGATCATAGATATAGTGCAAACTAATATTGATTAAGTTCCTTTAAGGATTGAGGTCAAAAGCTTCACTATTCTTAAATAGACCAGCATTCTATTGTGATAGCTTGTCAGCGATGAAAATAAATTCTACTGTACTTCTTACTTTGATTTTGCTAATTCTGATGATGGGAGCCGGCTCTGTGAGCGCGTTTTTGGGCTTTGAACTAGGGAGTTCAGCACTTAAAGGCGTTACTACACCAGATGGGCGTCCCACAACCAAATTTGCCAGCAATAAGGCAAATAACTCCCAACAGGGGGGGCTAGTGCTATTAAAAGAGGAAGAGATTCTGAAAATTGTTAAGGCACGAGTTGAGGGTAAGACCAAGGCGGCTAAATCTGAAAAGCTAGAGGAAGATGATGAAGAAACCAATAGCAGCAAGCAGAAGCCAGAGGAAAAACCCCCAGAAGTGGTTGAAGAAAAACCCCTGCCAGGTTTTCCGGTTACTGCCCAAAGTCAGGGTGTAACCATGATTGTGCAATCTGCTCACTACTCTGGCGGTGATTTGCTATTGAAAGTGAAAATGCAGAACAAAGGTAAGGATTCTGTGCGCTTCCTGTATAGTTTTTTAGATGTTACCGATGACAAAGGACGAACTCTAAGTGCGAGTACAGAGGGCTTACCAACAGAATTGCCTGTAAATGGGCCAGCATTTTCAGGTACAGTGAGCATTCCCACAGCTTTACTTGATGATGTCAAGAAAATATCACTTGCTCTTACTGATTATCCTGCTCAACAATTGAAGCTAGAGGCATCGAATATTCCTGTAGGAAGGTAGTTGGGGATCGGGGACTGGGGACTGGGGACTGGGGACTGGGGACTGGGGACTGGGGACTGGTGACTGGTGACTAGGGACTGAATTCTTCCCAATACCCAATCCCTGATACCCAATCCCCAATCCCCTTAAATGGAGGACGTGAGTTTTACACGAGCTTTGGCAGTGAGTGGTTTTCCTAATTTAATTTGGACAGACGTGGCGCTGCGGTTGTTATCAGTGCTACTACTGATTGCCATAAATGCCTTTTTTGTGACGGCGGAATTTTCGATGGTCAGCGTGCGGCGATCACGTATTCACCAGTTAGTTAAGGCTGGGGATATTCCTGCGATCGCTGTGGAAATGCTACAACGCAGTATTGACCGACTTTTATCTACCACCCAGTTAGGTATTACCCTCTCTAGTTTGGCGCTGGGATGGATTGGCGAAAGTACGATTGTTGTGCTGGTGAATGCCTGGTTAAGATCCTGGCCTTTACCAGTTAGCATGACCACCTTCCTGGCACATTCCCTATCAATTCCTATTGCCTTTTTCTTAATTGCCTATTTGCAAATTGTGATTGGAGAACTATGTCCCAAATCCTTAGCCATGTTGTACTCAGAACAGCTAGCGAGGTTTTTGGGGCCTTCAGTAAAAGCGATCGTGCGTTTTTTTGGCCCCTTCATCTGGATTCTCAACCAATCAACTCGTTTTTTATTGCGGATTTTTGGCATCCAATACACAGGTCAAGGCTGGAGGCCACCTGTGACTCCCGAAGAATTGCAACTGATTATCTCTACAGAATGGGGATCTACTGGTTTACAGCGTGCAGAGCGAGAATTGCTCAATAATGTTTTTGAGTTTGGCGATGTCATGGCCCAAGATGTGATGATCCCCCGCACCAGTATTATCACGCTGCCAAAAGATGCTACCTTCCAAACATTACTAAGGGAAATGGCTTCTACTGGTTACTCTCGCTATCCCGTGATTGGTGAATCTTTGGATGATGTTCGCGGCATTGTTTATTTTAAAGATTTGGCACAACCTTTAGCCGTAGGAAAGCTCAGTTTAGAGACACAGATCCAACCTTGGATGCGTCCCGCTCGGTTTGTTCCAGAACACACGCCCTTGAGTGAACTTTTGCCCATGATGCAGCAAGAGAAACCCGCTATGGTCATGGTAGTGAATGAATTTGGCGGTACTGTGGGACTAGTGACAATCAAAGATGTCATTGCCGAAATCATTGGCGACGCAAGCGAACCTGAAAACAGCGACGAATTACTGATTCAGATGTTAGATGAGGAGAAATTTTTGGTACAGGCACAAATCAACCTCGAAGACCTCAACGAAGTTTTGCATCTCAATTTGCCCCTGACCAGAGAATACCAAACACTAGGGGGCTTTTTGCTGTACGAGTTACAGAAAATTCCGGCCATTGGCGAAATATTCTGTTATCAAAATCTCGAATTCACTGTCGTATCAATTGTTGGCCCACGCCTACATCAGATTCAACTGCGACGCTTACAAGAGTTAGGAGTTGAGAGTTAGGAGTTATGAATTTTAACTCCTAACTCCTCACTCCTCACTCCTAACTCCTAACTCCTAACTCCTAACTCCTAACTCCTAACTCCTCACTCCTAACTCCTAACTCCTCACTCTTCAAGAATCATACGTCAGTGGATCAACAAGTCCCAATTCGGCAAAAGCTGCTAGCCGCAAGCGACAAGAATCACATACGCCACAGGCGACATCATCACCAGCATAGCAAGACCAAGTTAACTCCCAAGGAACTCCTAATTGGTTCCCCAGTTGGATGATTTCGGTTTTTTTCAGGTTGATTAGGGGCGCAACAATTTTAATTGGTTGTCCCTCACGCCCTTGTTTAGTTCCCAGGCGAAAAACTTCTTGCATTGCTTCGATATAGTCAGGGCGACAATCAGGATATCCTGAATAATCTAAGGCATTAACGCCGATATAGACACGCTCTGCGGCGATCGCTTCGGCGTAACCAAGAGCAAAGCTTAAAAAGATGGTATTACGAGCCGGAACATAAGTGACAGGAATATTTTGAGACATTTCATCCAGCGATCGCTCCTGGGGTAAATCAATGGTGTCATCGGTAAGTGCCGAACCACCCCATTGTCGTAAGTCAAAATTAACAACTTGATGTTTTGCGATCGCAGCTTTTTGAGCAACAGCAAGGGCTGACTTTAACTCTTTTCGGTGTCGCTGCTGGTAATCAAAGGAAATAGCATGACATTCACAGCCATCAGCCTGAGCTTTATACAAAATTGTGGAAGAGTCCAATCCCCCAGATAACAGAATTACAGCTTTCATCTCAGTTGCAAATTTTGGATTTCAAATCGCCAAATCAAACCTTAACAAAATGCCAGAAAGCAATGCCAAGAAGAATTTACACTTAGGTCTTACCGAATTTTTTAAAGTTAATCAAAAGACATATTTTTTTGGAGAAAGTACAAAATCCCAAACAAACCCGAAATATCTATACAAAAGATATTTGGATTACGGGAACCGATCACAAACTTTGAAATTCTTCATAAACATAGGCTCTATGTTACCATCTGGATGGTTTTAGACGGATCGTAACTGGCTTTCGAGTATAAACGCCAACGGCCGTAGCGTCTCTAAATTTGGTGGTTGAGGAGAGAATAATAGTGCAAGATAGCATGTCAGTGGCAGAACCGAATCCATACACACAGCGCAACCAGCCACGACCAATCCGCATAGGCGTGATTGGAGTGGGTAACATGGGACAACACCACGCTCGCGTGCTGAGTTCAATGAAAGATGTTGAACTAGTCGGAGTGGCAGATATTAACGTCGAGCGAGGATTAGAAACTGCCAGCAAGTATAAGGTGCGTTTTTTTGAAGATTACTGTGACCTGCTACCCCTTGTGGAAGCAGTTTGTGTAGCTGTTCCCACCCGTCTGCACTATGCTGTGGGCATCAACTGTCTGTTAGCGGGAATTCATGTTTTGATTGAAAAACCGATCGCAGCCAGTATTTCAGAGGCAGAGTCTTTAGTCAATGCTGCGGCTGAGTCTCAGTGTATCCTGCAAGTGGGTCATATTGAGCGTTTCAACCCAGCTTTTAAAGAATTGAGCCAAGTACTGAAAACAGAGGAATTGCTGGCGCTAGAAGCCCACAGAATGAGTCCTTACTCAGATCGGGCAAATGATGTTTCAGTTGTGCTGGATTTAATGATCCATGACATCGACCTACTTCTGGAATTAGCTGCTTCCCCAGTCACAAAATTGACTGCTAGCGGTACTCGCTCCCTAGACTCTGGTTATTTAGATTACGTAACCGCCACCTTGGGGTTTGCCAATGGTATTGTTGCTACTCTGACTGCCAGTAAAGTCACCCACCGAAAAATTCGCCGGATTGTCGCCCATTGCAAAAATTCATTTACTGAGGCAGATTTCCTCAAGAATGAAATTTTGATTCATCGGCAAACCACTGCCAATTCTCTCACCGACCACCGACAAGTACTTTACAGGCAAGATGGTGTAATTGAAAAAGTCTACACCAGCAATATTCAACCTCTAAGTGCAGAATTAGAGCATTTTGTCAACTGTGTACATGGTGGCAATCAGCCCTCAGTAGGCGGTGAACAAGCTCTCAAAGCCCTGAGACTGGCAAGTTTGATTGAGCAGATGGCACTGGAAGATCGAGTTTGGAATCCCTTAGACTGGCAATCGGAACCAAGAGTACAATCATTGACTCCGACAGCCTAAAAGAAGAGGGGATGAGGGGGACGAAGAGGACAAGGTAAAACTTTCTTCCTTCTCTGTTCCTGATTCCCCACAGCATCAACTCAGAAGAAAACCCTAAAGTATGTTTTGAAATTTGCCATCAAATCTTTAGATCCTCCCTAGTCCTTCAAAAAAATGACTAAGGGGGATCTAAAAAATTGGAAAATAAAACCTAGTGGTTCATGTCATTAATTAAATTGTGATAAATAAGGGTGATCAGATCCCCGAATTCTTGAAGAAGTCGGGGATCTCGCAGCCCCGCAAAATTAATGAAACAGATCCTTAACTTCCACCTGTCTTACTCTGTTTTTCAGTTGCGATGTCAACTTTTAGTACAGCCAAGTTACCTTGACTCTAACAATCCAGAACAATTACCTTTTAAAAAAGCTAAGGCGGAATTTTAGTAACAGAACTAGTACAGCAATTTCAGGAATTGACTTAATGCTTGAATGGATAACTAATACTATCAACTATTTTGGCCATTGGGGAATTGCCCTACTAATGTTCTTAGAGAACCTTTTTCCCCCCATTCCTTCAGAATTGATCATGCCACTGGCTGGATTTACAGCAAGTCCATATCAACCAGGAGGCCCAAAGCTGAATATCATTGGTGTGTTTTTTGCAGGACTTTTGGGTTCTGTATTAGGCGCACTTATTTGGTACTATCCAGGTAAGTTTTTGGGCGAAACCCGTTTGAAAGCTTGGGCTGATAAATATGGCAAATGGCTGGCTATATCCAGTAAAGATATCACCAAGGCCAAAGTGTGGTTTGATCGACAAGGTAGAAAAGCAGTATTAATTGGTCGTCTTGTACCAGGAATCCGCACCTTGATTTCTGTCCCCGCAGGGATCAGCAATATGCCTTTGCTACCATTTTTGTTTTACACAACATTAGGTAGCGCAGCTTGGGTGGGTTTGCTAACATACTCAGGATACGCGTTGGGTAGTCAGTATGAACTTGTGGACAAGTACCTTGCTCCTGTATCCAAAATCGTACTTGGGGGTTTAGTTTTGGCATTTATTTTCTGGATGTCCCAGCGCCAGTTAAGACGTACTAGAAGATGAAACACGGACGCTTTTGGTTTGAAAGCAGTGAAAGCAGGGGTTACATCTGGCCAAAATTCGCCTACACTATGCCAAATAATACTAGATGTGCGTTGGCAGAGCTTACCGGAGATATCGCCGGAATTAATTTTTGGCGTATTTCTAGCTACACTTGACGCAACCTAGAATTTCTGGTTGCTCGCATTTTTGTAAGATGAGCATGACAACTTTTTACAGTTAAGTTTGAACTAGGAGCTTTCATGACAGACCAACCTTCCGCCGCTACCCCTATTAATGCCGCTGCTATACCGATGAATAGAGTGTCGGCATCCACTCCCATAAATGCTGTTAATAATCCTAACCCAAGCACAGGAACGGTTTCAGGAAAAACCATTCTCAGTGTTGATTTAGGCAGAACTTCCACAAAAACTTGTGTGAGTCGCGAACCTGGTAATGTAGTGTTCGTACCTGCCAACGTCAAGCAGATGTCAATAGAGCAAGTACGCGGCGGTGTTTTTGAAGCCAGAGCTACCGACCCCTTAATGGATTTGTGGCTGGAGTATCAAGGCAATGGATATGCCGTTGGTCAACTGGCAGCCGATTTTGGGGCGAATTTAGGAGTCGGACAATCTAAGGTAGAGGCTGCACTAGTAAAAGTGTTAGCAAGTGCTGGCTACTTCAAACTCAAAAATGATATCTCAGTCGTACTAGGTCTACCTTTTCTTTCTTTAGAGCAATTTGAAAAGGAAAAAGCACAGTTGATTAGCCAAGTAGGTGGGCCTCATGTGTTGAACTTCCGAGGCGAATCTGTGACGCTGAACGTCAATAAAGTTTGGGTCATGCCAGAGGGCTACGGCAGTTTGCTGTGGTCTGAAGCTCAACCAAAGAAAAGTCCTGGCAGTCCCGATTTTACAAAAATATCGGTGGCGATCGTCGATATTGGACATCAAACCGTCGATCTTTTGATGGTAGATAACTTCCGTTTTGCTAGAGGTGCTTCTAAGAGCGAAGACTTCGGGATGAATAAGTTTTATGAATTGGTGTCTGCCGAAATCGAGGGAGCCGATAGTCAATCTCTAGCGCTGATTTCCGCTGTTAACAAACCCAGAGGTGAACGCTTTTACCGTCCTAAAGGCGCTAGCAAGCCCACCAACCTAGATGATTTTCTTCCTAACCTTACGGAGATGTTTTCTCGCGAAATCTGTAGCCGTGTGCTAGCCTGGTTGCCAGAACGCGTCACCGATGTGATTCTGACTGGCGGTGGTGGTGAGTTCTTCTGGGACGACGTTCAACGTCTGCTCAAAGAAGCAAAGATTAATGCTCATTTAGCAGCACCTTCCCGTCAGGCGAATGCTTTGGGGCAGTATATTTATGGAGAGGCACAATTATCCTCCAATCGCGCTGCTAGGGCATAAAGCTGATGTTCCAATGGTCAAAAAAGGTAGTTAAATCCGTCACGTTCAACCCAGAGCTTGCTGATGAAAGCTTGTTAGCGCAAGTAGAAAGTTATTTGGAAAAACAACCAGACAAGACTTTCAGCGACCTCTGTAAAGAAGCCTTATGGCAATCTTTATGTGTACCGGAACCTGTACAACCTGCTCCACAAACAGCAGCAACAACACCGATTGATCAACAAATCGGTGAACTGCAACGTCAAGTGGCTGGACTTGAGGAACGTTTTTTTGCCAAGGGATCTAATCGTTTGGAGGCGATGGAACATCATCTACTGCAACTTTCTCAACAAGTTGCACAACTGGCGCTCATAGTCAATGATCGATCATTCATTCCGTCTCCAAATCAATTAGAAGTAGTAAATAATACTTCTTATACTGTTGCTACCCCTCCTCAAGAGGTTGACCCCGTAATCAGTCGCCTTAGTCAGTTTCTCGATGATTTTTAAGGAAAAATCAGGTTGGTGAGCAGTTTTTGCTCATGTTAACAATCCTTAATAGTTAATACTATTAAGGATTATTAATGTTTATATATGGAAATATTGGGATTATTGAGATTTGTGTATCTATAAATCAATACGGTTCAGTTAAGGCTAAAACCCTTTTTTTAACGTAGACGCGGAGCGGCTTGCCGCAGGCTACCGCAAAGGACGCAAAGGAAGAGAAAGAAGAGAAGCTTAACTGAACTGTATTGATCTATAAATATGAGCTTGACAAACAAAGTTTGGACGTGGTGAAGTTTTTGGAGTTAGGTAAGGCTTTGGGTATTACTTCTTGTGAATTGTTGGGAAAACTAGAACAAGTAACTTAAACAGCAAATTTTACCCAATAGTAACTGTGAGCAAGAACCTAAAAATACCTGATTTTGATGCCAATCTGATAATGTCAGAAGCTGAAAATATTGCTAAAGTTCGTACTGGAATGTTCTGGAATGATTCTGTAAAAACAGTTTTATCCGTCTGTTGTAATTCGCCTGAATTATTTCCATATTTAAGAGTATGCAATTCTCGCTCTCATTACATTACTAAGTGGTTAAATAAGTATTTTGGTGGTTATAATAATCGACCATCAAAGCGAACTAGTAAAAAGATAGGAACTGTTTCAGACGAAATTATTGACACGATTCTTTCAGTTCGTTTACCGACTATCAGCACTGATGGCATTAATCACATAAAGGATGCTCATCGTCTTTCCATGTCGGCAGAAAACATCTTAGGCCTTCTTTTAGAAGAATATATTGCCGAAAAATTGTCATTTTATGGTTGGTACTGTGCTTGGGGAGAGACTATAAACAAGGTTGATTTTTGCACCAATCAAGGTGAACTATTACAAGTTAAAAATCGTAGTAATTCTGAAAATAGTTCGAGCAGTAGTGTCCGTAAAGAAACTATCATTCGGAAATGGCATAGAGTCAATGCTAAAAATGGAGTTTACTATTGGAAAAAGCTGAATCAATTAATAGGATGTTCTGATCTTTCTGAAGAAGATTTTGCCGTCTTTGTTAGACAAACTATCACTGAAAATCCCGCAGCTTTGTATGTAGAAGATAGTAACTATTGGCAACAGATTCAGTAATGAAAGTCCTAAAAATAGTCACCAGGCTGTGAATTTAGTAACCCACATTCCGCACCTACAACTGTCACACTCCAAAGAAACGGATATATTTAGTACATAAGAACTAATGATTGAGAGAATTGACTAGAATCTATTAGAGCTAAATAGGAATTATTATGATTAATTTAGATATACAGTTGAATATTTACGACTAAGTACAAAATTTGAGTTCTTAGGTTATTTTGATGTCAAAATTGGTTCAAAATCATTGAAAGCTTTATCCTCAATAACTATAAAAAGATAAAAAAATATTTTGAATCAACATAATCAGGAGAAAATTTCAACAGATACTTTTGTGGAGTTTCTGTTGCCATGTTTAGTGCTAAAGACCTGGAATTGAAGAAGATTGATCATTTAGGGATAGTAGCAGGAATAGTAGATTCAATTGGGATTGTAGAAATAATTAATAATTTCCTTGGGTCAGAGCCAGGAGAAAAAGTCAGTGCGGGTCAGGTGGTAAAGGCAATGATTTTAAACGGCTTAAGCATGATGTCACAGCCTTTATATATGTTCCCAAAATTCTTTGAATTAATCGCTTGTGAACACTTAATTGGTACAGGAGTAAAGCCAGAATACCTGAATGATGATAAGCTGGGGAGAATCCTAGATAAATTATTTATAAAAGGACTAGATACAGTATTTTTAGCAATCAGTTTAAATGCTGTACAAAGATATCATATATCACTTTCATCATCACACTTGGATTCAACATCATTTCATGTAGATGGAGAATATAAATATAGTTTACCGGAAGTAATATTTAATAATCAAAAGCAATCAGATTATTTAGGAAAAGAAAATGAAGAAGGTAAATCACCTCAAGCGATAAAACTAACCTACGGTTATTCCCGTGATCATCGTCCAGACTTAAAACAATTTATTACAGAACTAGTATGTTCAGGAGATGGAGATATACCAATATATATCAAATCAGTCTCAGGAAATGAAGTTGATTCTAAAAGGTTTGGAGAAATCGCAGTCGAGTATCAAAAAAGAATACAAGTTGATAGTCTAATAGTAGCAGATAGCGCATTATATACAGAATCAAATATGAAGTTAATGTCGAGTATCAAATGGTTGACACGAGTACCATTGACGATAAAATTAGCAAAAAGCTTAGTCAGGAGTTTAGCAGAATCGGAATTTGTGAAAAGTGAAAAGACAGGATATTCATACGCTCAAAAGAAAATAACTTATGGAGATATAGAACAAAGATGGTTAGTTGTACAAAGTCAAGATAGAAAAAAATCTGACTTAGAGGAATTATCAAAGAAAATAGAAAAAGCTTTGATAAATACTCAAGCTAAGTTAAAAAAACTAGCACAAGAAAAATTTGCCTGTGTTGCTGACGCTAGAAAAGAATTAACTAAAATAAGTAAAGGATTTAAATATCATCAAGTAGAAACTATTGAAACTCTCGAAAAAATTCCCAATATCAAAGAAGAGAATCAATCAAAGTACTATCAAATTTCAGCAACTGTTAGTGAAAACCAAGATGTTATTGACCAAGAAATCTTAAGTGCAGGAAGGTTTATAATTGCTACAAATGTTTTGTCAGATAAAGAATTGAGCAATGAGAAAATGCTGTCTGAATATAAAGCACAGCAATCATGTGAAAGAGGGTTTAGTTTTCTCAAGAATCCTTTATTTTTAGCAGATAGTATTTTTCTAAAAAGCCCAGAAAGAATAGAAGCATTAGCAGTGATAATGGGGTTGTGTTTGCTAGTCTACACTTTAGCCCAAAGAGAAATTAGAGCAGCTTTAAAATCCTTAAACTATACTGTAAAAAATCAATTAGGAAAAGCCATAAATAATCCAACCATGCGGTGGATATTTCAATGTTTTCAATCAGTTCATCTTGTGACTTTTCAACAAAAAACAGAATTTTATAATTTGACATCTGAAATGAAGTACATTCTCCTATTCCTCCCAGAAGCTTGCCGTAATTACTATAGATGTATAAGTTGATTGAGCAATATTATTAATATTTTAATTAGACCATTTAGCTCATTAATAAAATTAATGTTCTGAACAAGTCATGGCGTTTTTAACTTTATTTTCAGACAAGCATAAGTTACAAAGATGTATTGAGCTTGTAAGAATAAAATCGTCTTATTAAAATTTTCCACCAAACCACTCTTATATTTATTGCTGCTTATTGAGAATATATTTAATAAATTTTCCTATCCCAAATCTGTTTTTTTTGAGATAAATGTAATTTTTTACTCCTTTTCTCTGAATTAAGTTCCGTAATAACCGATTGTGACAGTTAAGGTGCGGAATGTGGGTAGTAATTAAATAGTGAAAGCTGTTCAAAAACTGGTATTCCTTTAGGTTTCTCCTCTCTAATTAAACTATGTAAATAATCACCAATAGCTTTAGCTAAGAGTACAGGTACAGCATTCCCTATCTGTCGGTACTTAGAGGCTGTAGAACCATAGAAAATCCATGAGTCAGGAAAGGTTTGAATCCTGGCACACTCTCGAACACTTAGAGGACGCAGTTCCTCTGGATGACACATATCTGTAGCCTTTTGGTAAGGACTTGTAGTAACAGTAGGAGACGGCTTATCCCAACATAACCTTCTGTAAAACCCTACTTTACCGCCTCCAGATTTGTAAGCGCCTCCCATTGCTTCTTTTATCAAGTCGTTAGGTAAATCTCTCCAGTTTTGTCCACTTTTTAAAAGCTTTAAATATTGAAGACGGTTTTTTGAGTAGGAAGTATACTCCGGTTGTGGATCTTCTAAGTTGATCAGAGCATCTTTAAGAGTGCGCCATTGAGGTAATAAAGAGCCATCTTTACTATGAGTAGGCAAAGGGAATGTAGCTGATTCACCATCTCTTGAACCAATAAATATTACTCGCGCTCTGTTTTGCGGAACACCGTAATCTGCTGCTTCCATTACTTTATAAATAACTTGATAACCAAGGCGCTTCATTTCTTCTAGAACAATCTCAAGAGCGCTCCCTTGTATTTCATCTAGTTCCAGAGGAGCATAACCCGTTCCTCGTTCCAGATGAGGTCTATGACGAATAGGAGCCGAGAGTAAACCTTTAACATTCTCCATGACAAAAAAGCGTGGCTGCACTTGTTCAACAATACGTATAAAGTCCATAAACAAGCTACCACGCGGGTCCATAACTGAACCACGTTTTCCTGCTGTGCTGAAGGGTTGACAAGGGGGACCGCCAGTTACTAAATCTACTTCTCCAATACGTAGGGGTCTACCAAGGTTAATAACATATGCTCCTTCCTCCAAAAGATTTTGAGCAGTGATTTTCTGTATATCTCTTCCTACGGCTCTATTTAGGTGAGGTCGGTTGAAAGCTATAGTCTTCGCAGCATCAGGATCTTTCTCAACAACACTTACTACCCGAAAACCTGCCTGTTCTATCCCAATATCTAGTCCACCTGCTCCTGTAAATAAACTGATTGATATTGCCCGATTGTCTATCACTGCTTTTATCCTTACAGCCTTAATCAAATATACGATTTGCTGGAACCCTCAATTCTGCTTCGTGCTAACGATAGATACCTGCAATTCTAATAGTGTAAGCCTTTTGAAACAGTATGTTACAAAGGCGCTATTCTCTTTTAAATATGGCACGCGTAGACAGGCTTATCATTAGACATTGCACCTCTGCAATACACAAATTGGCTAACTTTTGTATTGAATATCATTAGTACATATTTTTACTAGATTCTTTTTTTACTCTGCACACTGTATAAATGCTAGAATCCTCAAGTAGACAGTTAGGATACTTAGATGCCAGTTGTAGCTAACTCAATCAAGTTTGGTACAGACGGCTGGCGGGGCATTATTGGTGACGAGTTCACCTTTGAACGCCTAGCCCTGGTCGCACCAGTCGCCGCAAAAGTATTATATGATACGTATTTTTCTACGGTTGGTAGCCGAACAATAATTGTCGGTTACGATCGCCGATTCATGGCTGAAGACTTTGCTCGTGCTGTTGCCGATACTGTCAGTGCTGTGGGATTTGATGTGCTACTGAGCGAGAGCTATGCCCCAACCCCAGCTTATAGTTGGGCAGCAAAAGAACTCAATGCTTTAGGGGCGCTGGTAATTACGGCCAGCCATAATCCTGGTAAATATTTGGGTTTAAAAGTCAAGGGTTATTTTGGTGGATCGGTACCGCCAGAAGTCACAAAAGAGATAGAAGAGCAGTTGGCGGTGGGAGTACCTCTAGCAGCTACCCCAGGTAAGCAAGAGAAATTCGATCCTTGGCCTAGTTATACCCAAGCGCTAGAAGGTAAAGTTGATATTGCCAAACTTAGAGAAGCGATCGCATCTGGCAAATTAACATTATTTGCCGATGTCATGCATGGCGCTGCTGCTACTGGATTGGCCAGACTACTAGGCAATCAGGTTAAAGAAATCAACAGCGATCGCGACCCCCTATTTGGTGGCGGTGCGCCGGAACCCTTACCTAAATACCTTTCAAAGCTATTTGAAGTCATCAAGGCTGACCGAGAAACCAATAAATCAGGTTTAACGGTGGGATTAGTATTTGATGGAGACTGCGATCGCATTGCAGCAGTAGATGGAGAAGCCAACTTCCTAAGTTCCCAAGTATTAATCCCGATATTAATCGACCATCTAACCCTACGGCGCGGTTTTACTGGAGAAATAGTCAAAACTGTTAGTGGTTCCGACTTGATGCCCCTTGTGGCGGCACTACATAACCTCTCAGTCTTTGAAACAGCAGTTGGTTATAAATACATCGCTGACAGAATGTTAGCAGCAAAAGTGTTACTGGGTGGCGAAGAGTCGGGAGGAATTGGCTATGGTAGCCATATCCCTGAACGTGATGCCCTGCTGTCAGCATTGTATGTGCTAGAGGCGATCGTCGAATCTGGTTTGGATTTAGGTGAGTATTATCGCTACTTGCAGCAAAAAACAGGGTTTACCTCAGCTTACGATCGCATTGATTTACCCTTAGCAAGTATGGAAGTGCGATCGCGTCTTTTGCAACAACTGCAAACCCAACCCTTAACGGAAATTGCCTCTTTAGCAGTAATTGATTGCCAAACAATTGACGGCTACAAATATCGCCTAGCTGATAAAAGCTGGTTAATGATTCGCTTTAGCGGTACTGAGCCAGTTTTACGCCTCTACTGCGAAGCACCGACAATTGAGCAAGTGCATCAAACTCTTGCTTGGGCGAAACAGTGGGCGGAGTAAAATTAGTGAGGAGTTAAGAGTTAGGAGTTAGGAATTAATAACTCATAACTCATAACTCCTAACTCTTAACTGATATTTAAAATTCATGACATTACTTGTAGTAGCCACAGGAAATCCAGGTAAGTTGCGGGAAATGGAGGCTTACCTGGAAAATTCTGGTTGGGAATTAGCCCTCAAACCTGAAGAATTGGAAATTGAAGAGACGGGCGAAACTTTTGCCGCCAATGCTTGTCTGAAAGCGTCACAAATTGCTAAAGCTACTGGAAACTGGGCAATTGCTGATGATTCGGGCTTGCAAGTAGATGCCCTGAATGGCGCACCAGGAGTGTATTCTGCACGTTACGCCAAAACCGACTCAGAACGCATTGCTAGGATATTGAGCGAGTTAGGCAACGAGGTAAATCGACAAGCTCAATTTGTCTGTGCAGTAGCGATCGCTAGTCCTGATGGTGCGATCGTATTACAATCTGAAGGTATTTGTCGCGGCGAAATTCTCCACGTACCCCGTGGGGATAGTGGCTTTGGCTACGACCCAATTTTTTATGTGCGAGAGTTGCAATTGACCTTTGCTGAGATGACAAAGGAGTTAAAGAGGTCAATTAGCCATCGAGGCAAGGCTTTTACAGCTTTACTTCCGCAATTGGAGAGAGTTAATAATTAGGAGAGACGCGATTAATCGCGTCTGTACAAGAGCTAGGAGAGACGCGATTAATCGCATCTGCACAAGAGTTAGGAGTTATGAATTTTGCTAAATCTTTATTCATTACTCCTGACTTATAACTTTTAACTCCTGACTTATAACTCTTAACTCCTAACTCTTAACTCCTAACTTTTTTAAACTGCTTCTGTGTTCTTTTCGCCAGTACGAATCCGAATCACTTGCTCAACAGGCGAGATGAAAATTTTACCATCGCCGATTTCACCAGTGCGGGCAGCAGCAATAATTTTGTCTACCACCATATCAACCTGATTGTCGTCAACTACAATTTCCACTTTGAGTTTTTGCAGAAACTCAACAGTATACTCAGAACCGCGATACCGTTCAGTTTGACCTTTCTGCCGTCCGAATCCCCGGACTTCAGAAACAGTCATGCCAACAATACCAGCGTTAACTAAGGCGATTTTTACCTCATCTAGCTTAAATGGGCGGATAATAGCTTCTACTTTTTTCATCTTCTTAACTCCTGACTTCTACTAGCTTCGTTTATATATCTAACCAGATCCGCTGTCTGAAGCTGTAACCAGCAGTGCTTTTCCTAAAAGATATGTAATAATTACCACTTTTTTAAATCGTAGATGCTTTGCTTGAGGGTTTGGGACATGAGAACCAGCAAGGATTTATTGAAAGTCGGCGGGAAACTCCATCCCTTTGTGGGTGGGGAGGGATAGCTGCTGCCCGCCGACTTGGGGCATTAGGCATAGGGCATTGGTGATTCTTCCCCATGCCCCATTCCCCATGCTCAAAAACTCTATCCCGCAAGTAGCGTGGAGTTTTTTATCAGAAAAATGGGTTTAAAACCCTGTGCTTCTAGCACGGCTTTAATTAATTTCTTACAGAATATCTGAATGTCAATTGGATAATCTTTGAAGTTCTAACATAAGTAAGTTGCTGTCAATTTAGCATTTTATGTAGCTTTTATAACCCAATAATATATCAACTCCACCATTTAGCAGATTTGGTCGGATATTTAGAGAGTGATTGCAGACAAATTGCACGGTAGCCCGAAAGCCTGCTACTGCTGCTGACTGTGGGAATGTCAACTAACGTTTCTGATGTTCAAACAAGGGACGCACAACGAAATATCCAGCACTAAAGGCAGTCAGCATAATTAACAAGATGGTAATAATTAACCACCAGCTATTGATTCCCTTGGCATCTGGCTCAGTAGTGGAATAATAATAACTTACTTGTTGCTCTTCTATAAAAACTGGTTCTGGTATCGGGAAATTCATTTCCGTTACAGGTGTAGGAAAGTCTTGGCGGCGACTTTTTTCGCGTGGGGTTTTGGGTACAACAGATGGACGCGAACGAGAAACCTCCTGACGTGGACGCGCTGGTGCTACTGGCTGTTTGGCGGCACTTTGAAAGTCACCAGAAGCTTGGGTAGCTTGATGATAACCAGGTGTAGTATGGGAATCCACAAAATTTTGCAACCGGGAAAAAGACTCAACGACTTTGGTAATTTCTTGGCGTAATAGTTGATTTTCTTGTGCCAATTGCTGATTTTGGGTGGTGAGTGCATTTAGCCTCGCCTGTGCTGCTTGCAACTCTGTTGACAATTCCCTGTATACAGATAGTGGTACAGAGGGAGGGTAGGCTTGAGTAGTCGGTATTGGCGAATTTCTGTGAACAGAACCTATGGTTGTTCGCATTGGGGGGTTGGTATTAAAAATCAAGGTAATTAGATCGTACAGAGATGCTAACAGAGATAGTCAGCCCTCAAACTATGCCCAAGAATAATAGAAAAATGCCGAAAGGGCAAAGATTTTTTATTGGGGATTGGGGATTAGGTATTAGGTATTGGGTACTAAGAAAACTTTTCTCTAATCCCCAGTCCCTAGTCCCCAGTCTCTAGTCCCCAGTCCCCAGTCCCAACAATGGAAAGAAGTGTCCCACAGGGCCTTGCCCTTCGCCAATGTCTAGAGCGTAAGTGAGTGCAGTAGTCACATACTCCTTTGCCTGTTGCACTGCTTGCCACAAGTCTTTTCCCTTAGCTAGATTAGCAGCGATCGCAGCCGATAGTGTACAACCAGTACCGTGGGTATTTTTTGTCTCTACTTGCTGGCAAGTCAAAACTTCTAACTTCTCCCCATCAAACCAGATATCAACACCACGCAAGTCTCCCTGCATACCTCCACCCTTGACTAAAACAGCCTTCGTCCTTAAAGTCTTGTGAATAATTTCAGCAGCCTTCTGCATATCCTCCAAAGAATTAATTTGTAAACCGCTCAAAATCTGGGCTTCATAGCGATTAGGCGTGATTATAACCGCCTTAGGAATCAGGGTATGGCACAGAGTCTTCACTGCATCATCATCAATCAATTGTGCCCCTGTACGTGACACCATTACTGGATCAACAACTAGATTCTTGATTTGTAAAGCTTCCACTTGCTGGGCCACAGCAAAGATAATTTCCTGATTAAGCAACATACCCGTTTTGGCAGCTTGTACACCAATATCCTCAACTACTGCCTGAATTTGCGCCACAACAGCCTCTCTTGGCATGGCATCAACTCTCCTCACTCCCAGAGTATTTTGTGCCGTGACACAAGTTATGGCACTAGTACCGTGGACACAGTGAAAAGCAAAGGTGCGTAAATCAGCTTGAATTCCTGCACCGCCACCGCTATCTGAACCAGCAATGGTTAAAGCAACAGGTATGCTGGACTGTATTTCAGTGTTCATATTATGAAGATTAGGTAAATTGGCGTCATCAAACCAAACTATCTCAAAGATTGATGAACGTGCTGAGTTAGCGGGTATGAGTCAATACGGTTCGGTTAAGGCAAGAGACGCGATAAATCGCCGTCTCTACAATAATCAGTTCTTCGTCTTGACGGCGATTTATCGCGTCTTTGTGATCTAGAATTTTCATCAAAAAACCTTAACCGAACCGTATTGGGGTATGAGTTATTAATCATTCTTCCCCAATCTCCACTCCCCATTTTTCAGGCGTAGCCCACCAAAGGTATTGTTCTTTAAAAAGATTTAGATAAACTTCATCAAATCCTCGCAAAAAGCGCTTTCTATTTCCATATCACTCTGGAAATTAACAGGACTCCACCAGATACTTCCATAGTTTTTTGGCTTTTGTTGTAAAAAAACCTACTATATTCCGGGCATTTACTGATAACAAGTGCTGTTTGTAAAGGTTACTTTTAACTAAGTTCACAAGGCTCAGTTACACCGCTTAGAACAGGTTCGACTAAGTTGTTACATTAGTTCCCTTAAGTTAAGGGGTCAACCTACTAAAGTTTCAACCAATTTAACTTTGACCACTATAACTTTAAGTCCCCAGTTATCAGTTAGGGGTGCATTTTATCATGCCAATTTGGCAACCTCCTGACCTAAAACAACGGATAAAGTTCAGAAGAATTTTTATGCCAAATATCATCGCTATATCAAATATAGCAGATGGTAAAACTGGCTTGCAAACAGATGAAGATACAATTCAATTTGACTTGACCAGCCTTATTAATCAGGTGATGTTTGACGACAAATCTAGAGGCGAAGCATGTACGTACTAATCGTCCGATTAACCTCAACAAAACCCTGACGATTGACGGGATCAATCCCTCTAGTTCAACTATCAACGGTTGACAAGAGAAAAATTTTCAGTTTTACAGCAGTGTTTCTACAACCGATGCGATTTCAAGTCGCCTTGGACAACTATGACTGTTTTTAACAGTTCAGAAAGATGACCTATTCAAATAACTACTTAGCAACTGAAAAAAGTTGCCGAGAGTCTACTACCAATTTCCCTTACACACATTTGGAGTAATACAAATGGCTGGCACAACATACTACGTTTCTGGAACAGGCAATGATAATAGCAATGGCTTGACTACGACAACTCCCTTCCGCACAATAGCCAAAGCAGTTTACCTTCCCCAATTGAAAGCAGGCGACACAATCCTTGTCATGAACGGCACTTACGGTAGCGTAGGGGTGATATTTAACAAAAATGGCTCACCAAACAATTGGACAACAATCAAAGCCTATCCAGGAGCTACGCCTAAGATCATAACAACGGGAAGTGCGATGAATATATTTAGTTCATCCTACGTGCGGGTTGAAGGACTTATCTTTGAGGGCAATCGGCAAAATATTACTCTAGACTACGCCTTACAACAGAAAAATAACCTGAGTAACCCCTTAACTAATGCCAATGGAATTTATGTAGCATCTTGGAAAAATAGCCAGGGAGTAGGTGGTACTAATCCTCATCACATTGTCATCACTGGTAACACAGTTAGTAACTTTTCAGGTGGGGGTATTGCAATCAGTGATGCAGACTACATCACAGTTGAGAAAAATGTTG
Source organism: Nostoc sp. (assembly GCF_036917155.1). Taxonomy (GTDB): domain Bacteria; phylum Cyanobacteriota; class Cyanobacteriia; order Cyanobacteriales; family Nostocaceae; genus Nostoc. Next base: position 42,443 of record NZ_JBALDZ010000198.1, read on the forward strand.
TGTCTGGAAATGCTTGGTATTCGCCTTATGGTAATCAGGCAATTACCGCTCTTCGCAGTTTTAATTTGGATAACAATACTACTGACTACAGGATGATTTTTCGAGGTAACATTGTCTACGATAATCAAAGTCTGGTTCCGTGGTATGCAGCTGGTAAAATTACTGAAGGGCACGGTATCATGCTTGATACTACTATTCAAGCTAAAGGCGGTGTACCTTATACAGGGAAAGCTTTGATTACAAATAACATAACTTACAATAATGGTAGTTCTGGTATTAATGTTTTCAAGGCTAATCATGTAGATGTTATTAACAACACAGCCTATCAGAATAGTCGTGTTCTCACAAATAATGGAGAAATTGGTGTTTCTTACTCAGACAGTGTACGTGTCTACAACAACATTTTGTATGCAAGCAACAATCAAAATGCCAATTCCATCAAGTACGCTACAAATGTAACTTTTGATCACAACCTTGTTTATAACTCCAACATATTTCAAGCTTCAGATAATTTAAAGGCCACAGGGTTGCTGAATATTTTGGGTAAAGATCCCCAATTTGTTAATGCGATTCAAAGTAATTTTGCCCTCAAACCTGGAAGTCCTGCGATCAGTGCTGGCTCCAATGCCTTCAATAGCATCACTGGTAATGGTACTGGCATTGCAGCGGTTGATCTTGGTGCATACCTTCATCTTGGTACATACCAAGTTCCCACCCCAGGAATTCAAGCTCTCAATGGCACAGTTGAGATTGCAGATGGTAGTACTACTGGGATTAATTTTGGTGACACTATAGTTGGTAACACCCTAATAAGTAAAGCCTTTGCCATCAATAATACTACTACACCTGCACTCAACCTGAATAATCTTCAACTTATCGAAGAATTTAGTTTGGTCGGTACTCTTCCGATGAGTCCCGCATTGCTCACAAGTTCCGCGATTTTAGTCCTCATCATCCTTGTCCGAAATATATTTAGGGCATTTTTGAAAGATTATTTTTGATGCAGTGTGAAAAACTGGAATCTAGATTTGATAAGGCTTTGAGAATTGTGATGAGAAATCCAGGGAGTATAGCTGCTAATACTCCCATCACTAATATACCAAGCACTTATAGTGGTAGCCTCAGTTTAAACAATAACGATAGTAATGAAAGCCCATTTAACTATGCAAATAATGGCACAAATGACATTACTGATAGCAGCACTGTTAGTCGGGGCGACGAAATAGCCTAAAAAATAGCCAGTTTACAAAGAGTAGCGATCGCAGCTACTACAGATGAAAATACGATTCAATTCGACCTCAAGTCTTGCTCATCAAACGATATCTGACGACAAATCTAGAAACAAAGTATTTACCCGCTAATCGTCCGATTACCCTCAACAAAACCCTGACGATTGACGGTATCAATACCCCTAGTTCAACCATCAACGGTTGACAAGAGAAATATTTCCAGTTTTACAACAGCATTTTTACAACCGATGCGATTTCAAGTCGCCTTGGACAACTATGACTGTCTGTAACAGTCCAGACAGATGACTTATTCAAACAACTACTTAGCGACTGAAGAAAGTTGCTGAGAGTGTATTACCAATTAATTCCCCTTACACACATTCGGAGAAAACAAATGGCTGGCAAAACATACTACGTTTCTGGAACAGGCAATGATAGAAGTAATGGTTTAAACGAAGAAAATGCGTTTCGCACCCTGACAAAAGCCGTGTCTCAACTGCAAACAGGTGACACACTATATGTCATGAACGGAACTTATGACAAAGGATTTACGCTTTTTAACAAAAATGGCTCACCAGACAACTGGACAACAATCAAAGCCTATCCAGGAGCTACGCCTAAGATAAAAACGACGACAAGTGGGATGAATATATTTAGTTCATCCTACGTGCGGGTTGAAGGACTTGTCTTTGAGGGCAATCGGGAAAACATCACTCTAGCTTATGCCTTACAACAGAAGGATAATCTGAGTAACCCCTTAACTAATGCCAATGGAATTTATGTAACATCTTGGAAAAATAGCCAGGGAGTGGGTGGTACTAATCCTCATCACATTGTCATCACTGGTAACACAGTTAGTAACTTTTCAGGTGGGGGTATTGCAATCAGTAATGCAGACTACATCACAGTTGAGAAGAATGTTGTGTCAGGAAACGCTTGGTACTCGCCTTATGGTAATCAGGGAATTACTGCTCTTCGCAGTTTTAATTCAGATAACAATACTACTAACTACAAGATGATTATTAGAGATAACATTGTCTACGATAATCAAAGTCTGGTTCCGTGGTATGCAGCTGGTAAAATTACTGAAGGGCATGGTATTATGCTTGACACCACTATGCAGGCTCAAGGTGGTGTAACCTATAACGGTAAGGCATTAATTGCAAATAACATAGTCTATAACAATGGTAGCTCTGGCATTGACGTTTTTAAAGCGGTTAATGTAGACGTTGTCAATAATACGCTTTATCAAAATAGCCGTGTTCTCACAAATTCTGGAGAGATTGGTGTTTCTTACTCAGACAATGTACGTGTCAACAACAACATTCTGTATGCAAGCGACAATCAAAAAGCCAATGTGATCAAATACGCCACAGATATAACCTTTGATCGCAACCTTGTTTATAACTCTAATGCCTTCCAAGCTTCAAGTAATCCAAACGTCACTGGGTTACAGAATATTTTGGGTAAAGATCCCCAATTTGTGAATGCGGCTGGAAAGAATTTTGCACTTAAACCTGGAAGTGCTGCGATTGATGCTGGTTCTAGTCTTTTCAATGGCATCAGTACGAACATTATTCAAGATGGTGATGGCAATGGTACTGCATTGATTGACATTGGCGCATACGAAGCTCCGCGCATCACCATTACTGCTCCAGAAATTCAAGTTCTCAATGGCACAGTTGATATTACCGATGGCAGCACTACTGCGATTAACTTTGGCGATATCATTGCTGGTAACACTTTAACCAAAACCTTTACCATCAAGAACACCGGTACAGCTGCACTCAACCTGAGTAATCTTCAACTTCCCAACGGATTTAGTTTGGTTGGGACTCTTCCAACAAGTGTAGCTGCTAATGCTTCCACCACTATATCGGTGGCACTCAACACCACTACACCCGGCATCTATAGTGGCAGTTTTAGTTTAAACAACAACGATAGTAATGAAAGTCCCTTTGACTTTGCCATCAGTGGCACAGTTAAACCCAAAATCATTAATGGCACAGCCGGCAATGACATCTTTATTACCCGACCAAACAATGGCAATGACATCATCAGCGATTTTGGTGGTGTAGGGACTAGCTCAAATCCTTCGGCTGCGGTGATTGCCAAAGTAGATACCTTGCAATTTATTGGGGCTGGCTTGACTGCGAGAAATCTGCAATTAACTCAAAATGGCAATAATTTAGAAGTTACCTTTGAAGATGTGGCTAATACCAAAGTCACTCTGCAAAACTTTCAGTTAGAAAACCTAGAGAACTTAGCTGCATCAAAAACACAATCCGCCATCGGTAATATCATATTTGACGGACAAGCCAGTGTTAGCGACAGCTTTGATGTGATTAATGCTAACTCCACTCAAACTAGCATTTTCAATACAAACAGCGTTACTTTCCTCAATGACTTGAACAATAACATTACCGGTTTTGATAATTCTAACGATGTGATTAATGGTCAAGGGGGTAATGACACTATCAATGGCAACGGTGGTAACGACCTGCTACGGGGTGGTGCTGGCAATGATCTTTTTATTGGTGGACAAGGCAATGATACTCTTGTGGGTGGTATAGGTGCTGACTCTTTCATCTACAACACCGATGCTGCTTTTACTAGCGCTGCTGTGGGTATTGATGCGATCGCTGACTTCAATCACTCTGAAGGTGATAAGATTGTTCTAGATAAGACCACCTTTAATGCCATTACTTCTATTGTAGGAACAGGTTTTAGTAACGCCAGTGATTTTCAAATCACTAGTTTAGGGGCAGTTAGTAATGCTGTAATTATCTACGACCCTGCAACTGGGCAATTACTATACAATCAAAATGGTAGCGCTGCTGGTTTCGGCAGTGGTGGTCAATTTGCACAACTGACTGGTAAGCCTACTCTTACTGCCTCCGACTTCATCATTCAAGCATAGTTAGTTGGGTCAACTGGGTAGAAGTGTAATCCAAGGATGAATTCACTTTCAAGATGGTTTTCAATTAAATAGATCGCACTTATAGGGGCGCAATAGACATCTCCGAAAAAGAATGTAGAGACGTAGCACTGCTACGTCTCTACAAAGGTTTTGGGTAACGCATATTGAATTTCTGGAGATGTCTAATATATTTATTGTGTCCCTATATATTGACTTGCAATCCGCTGTAGTTTAAACCCATTGCACAGGATCTAATTGATAGTAACGTTGTAATTGCTCATAAAGTGCTGGATGCTTGGACAACAATTGGTGCGGTTTCTCAAAGAATGTCTCAGTCGCCACAGCAAAAAATTCTGCGGGATTTGTTGCGCCATAGCTATCCATTACTGTCTTTACCCCTTGTAGAAGATCGTTACAAAGTTGCTGATATGCTTCTGTCATCACCTTTGACCAAATAGGATAGTCTGAGTTATGTTGCAGTATAGGAACTCCCTCAGCTTTACCATCCTCTTGATCCAACTGATGGGCGAATTCATGAAGTATAACGTTACGTCCATCCCTCCAGTTACCAGTGTCTTGTTTCACTTGTTCCCAAGATACTACTACTTGGTCAGTTGTCCACGATTCGCCTAATCTTGCCACACGCCTTTCTTCAACAACATAATTTCCAATAGCAGTCGTTTCCTGAACAAAATAAGCATTGGGATACATCAGAATTGAACGAAGTCTAGGAAAGTACTGCCCACGTTCATTAAGTAGGAGTAAACAGGCAACAGCAGCAAGGGTCAGTTTCATTTCCTCTGTAACTTGTAATCCTCTACAGCCAATAAATTGCTTTTCTGCTAAAAACACTTGAATATGTCCCTGAAGTCGTCTGATTTCATCGGGAGAAAGACAAGGGTAAATAGGAAGATTATTCTCAATAATGGCACTCCAAAGGGGAGGAAAAGGACGATGTTTGAGACGCTTTCTTCGCCTTTTAACTAGAATGGGATTGACTAAAATCCCAGCAATAATTAGCCCAATGGTGAAAAAGAAAATTATTGTTTTAATCATTAATTTTTGAACAGGTTACAAGTGTTGAGCCGAAAGATTGTCATAAAGGCACTTGTTTTACGTTGCCCATAGCAAATACTGAAAAATGTTAAGGCTATTGCTGTGCAGTCGAAGGTGCAAAGAAAGCGCATGGAAAAACTCATGTCGAGTGGAGATATTGAGCGAAATAAGCTACTAGCTACAATAAGCCAGATTGCTTAATCCGGGAGTATTTACTAAGTCAGTATTGGCTATCCAACCATTACCGGATAACTCTCCAGGGAAACTTCTGGAAAGGTCGATTTCTACCCAAATGTAATTTTCAGATTTGTATGACTTAACTATATTACCTGTAACCAAGTTCACAAACACGATTGCGTTGGGATTAAGTGTTGTAATAAAAGCTCCTTTTGTACTTGGTTGGCGAAGTAAAGTTACAGGTTGTACAATTTGCCGACATGCACTGCCAATAGTAGGTTTAGTCCATAGGTTTTGAGCGTTGTTATTCGTCTGACAAAATTTCAGCACAGCAGTTTGAATAAATCCTGAAGTCGGAGATTTGATTCTGACAAATCTATCTCCACTAGCTGGTATATATGCTAAATTAATCTTTGTTTTTGCCGACAATATTCTGATAGCCTTCGATGATGTTGAAGGTTCTTGAAAAATTGGAGTATCTACTTTAATTGCACGACAACTCGACTGTGAAGAATTGGAGATAGTCTGTGTGATTTGAGCAAATACAGGTACACCCAGAGGGAACGTAGCAATCTTTACTAGAGTAAAAATATACAATAACTTCTGAAATTCCACGTTGTTTCCTAAATATCACTTATAAAAAACTCTACATTAGATTCGCAACTTATAAACTCTGACGTTAAAAGAGCCTAAAAAAATTATTTTTAGCCATTAGACATGTATCGGCTCAATAAGTCGGGGTAGCGAATAAAAGTTGCTAACATTCGATTTCATGAGAGTTAACTATATTGTGATAAAGCAGGCATTCTATTT
>NZ_JBALDZ010000199.1:0-52135 GCF_036917155.1 Nostoc sp.
TGCAAATCCTCCAAGCAAGCCGACTCGTAGAAGCAGAAAACCTCAGAAGGCAACTTCTTAGAATCCCCGCCATTTATGGCTGGGGTGGATGTCAATTAGTCATAATTTTAGAACCGTGCAAATTCATCCTCACTCCGAATTTAACCATAGCCGCGATCGCCGTGAACAGGGTTTGCAAAAATTGCTCGATCGCCTTGTTAAAACAATGCAGCGCGATGAGTTAGTGCGGCAAACAACCAATCAACTCAGAGAATCGCTTCAGGTTGATCGGGTGGTGTTGTATTATTTTTACGGGCAGTGGCAAGGTCAAGTAACTTTTGAATCTTTGAGTTCTAAAGAATTTTCAATACTTGGTTCCACTGGCCCAGATGGTTGTTTTAATGACGAGTATGCTGCTTTATACTTGGCAGGACGAGTAAAGGCGATCGCTGATATTGAATTAGAGCCAATCGAATCTTGTCATCGAGATTTTCTCCGCAATATGCAGGTTCGCGCTAATCTGGTTGTACCAATTTTGATTCCCAGAGGATTATGGGGATTGCTAGCGGCACATCATTGTCAAGGGTCTCATTCTTGGTCGCCATCAGATATAGAAATGATGCAAACAGGGGCACAAACTCTAGCAACAGCCCCTTACATACTAGAAAGTTAAATATAATTCGGAATTAAGTTAAAAGGGCGGTTAGAAACCGCGCACCATTTGCTTCAAGTCGGCGGAGCCGCCCAACGCACTGGCTTGTCTACACGAGGCTTTACCCACCTCTGTGGGTTGAAAATACTCAATTTGATTTTTCTAATCAGGAGAAAGAATTATGAAATTTGGTTATACGGTCATCTGGGTAGACGATGTAGTTAAAACCGTTGAGTTTTACGAAAAAGCATTTGGTCTGGTTCGGCGCAGTCTCCAAGATAGGGGGCAGTTTACCTGGGCCGAAATCGAAACCGGAAACACCACACTAGCTTTTTCCTCTAGTAGCGAAGCCCAAAAGTTATTTCCTGGCGGCTTCCATGCCAACGATGCCACACAACCACCGACATTAATCGAGATATCATTTGTTACTCCTGATGTTGGCAGTGCTTACATGAGAGCGATCGGGGCTGGTGCAAAAGCATCAGATGCTCCTAAAGCCCAGCCTTGGGGACAAACGATCGCTCGTGTCCGTGATCCTAATGGTGTGCTGGTGTCATTGGTGAGTGCCTAGTACCGCAAGGCGGAATTAAAAATTACAAATTGAAAATTAAATGTAAACTAACCACCACCAATTGCTAAGAGCAAGATGGTGGGGGCTTTAAAGCCCAGAGTTTACCCGACTAAGTACCTTGAGTACTACGATTTTTGGGTCATCTTACCTACAAATACGCAGCCAGTTTGTAGCTCTAAGGTTAACAGTTAAACAGAATCATTGGGTTTGAGTCCGTGCTGTTAGCGTCAAAAGCCTTTAAATCATTGTCCAGGCTAACTTTACCCGAAAGGAGGGACTTCGTGTCCAAAATATTTGTTATTGACCGAGAAGATTGGAGATTGAAGATCGCAGATTGCAGATTGAATATTTTTGGTACAAGCCCAGCATATTGTGGGCGGAATAAATCTAAAATCGTCAATCTCAAATCCTCAAGCTGCATCCCTTGTGGGTGCAGTCAATCTCAAATCTACAATCGGCAATCTACAATTGTTTGACCAAAACAAACGTCCATTAGATCCAATTCATCCAGCACAGGCACGACAGTTATTAAGAAACAAAAAAGCAGCAATTTATAGACAATTTCCATTCACTTTAATCTTGAAAGAGTCACGTCATAAATCTCCTGTTTCAACGCCAGATGCTCCACTTGGGGATACCCCATCGCTTTTAGCGTCTCCCCTTCTCTACGAGACGCTACGCGAAGGGAGAAGACCGCACTGGCTCCCTTTGAGACTAAAAATTGACCCTGGTGCAAAAACAACTGGAATTGCATTAGTTAATGATGCTACTGGAGAGGTTGTATTTGCTGCTGAATTGAAGCATAGAGGCTTTGCAATTCGAGACGCTTTAACCTCAAGAAGAGTTTTGTAAACGCATTCACGCAAAAGATGGTTACTCCTATGCATACTAAACCCAAGAGATTGGGAATTACTCAACTGTTCCTCTCATTGTTTTCGCATTCGCTCAAAGGCATTCAAGGAACGTTTCGTAATTCCCCCTCCATTCCTCCCGCCACTATATCGGTACTCCGATTAGTGGCGGGAGGAATGGAGGTTTTAGATGAATACAGCGTAATGTATGGCAAATTTCCTTAGACGCAATTAATTGGACTGAGGATTGCGCTGCATAAATTCTTTACCTACCTCCGATAATTTAACATAGCTTCCCATCAGGTATAGCTGATTCCATCTTTCCATTCTGGAATAGCCAATAGGCTTTTCTATCAACAGGACTTTGATTATGACACAACAAATTATTCGTGAAGCACCTGCTCCTGATCCGTTAGAAGGTCAACAGACAAACGAATTCTTCTACGTCCCTGCGCCTAATGAGCCTATTCTCAATGTCAACAACATTCAAGGCAACATTCTCGGTGGGTTCAATAAAGATTACCAGGCCCTCTTGTTCCTGGAAATTGAAAATCCAAATGCCTTCAAGCACTGGCTGGAGTCACAAATCGACTTTATTGCCACCGCCTCAGAAGTGATTGCCTTCAACCGCCTATTCAAGTCTGCCAGAAAACGACGAGGCCGCGAAGGTGCTGTTAAGGCAACCTGGGTCAATATAGCTTTCTCCTTTGAGGGGCTGAAGAAACTAACCAATGATGCCGACTCGTTTACGGATGAATCATTTAAAGCTGGGCTAGCAGCACGCGCTGCTGATTTGAATGACCCGGTGGATAAAGATGGTAAGCCTATTGGCTGGATTGTGGGTGTGCCGGATAATGGCAAAACTGATGTGGTTTTCATCATTGCCAGTGACGACCGCGCGGACTTGTTGGCAGAAGTATCGCGGATATTAGAAAGCATTGTGGTATTTACAGACGATGAAGGCAAGTCTAAGAGCAGTGGAGCCAGAATTACTTTCTTGGAAGAAGGAGCCAATTTACCCCCACCTCTGTCTGGACATGAGCATTTCGGCAACCTGGATGGAATATCACAACCTGGTATTCGTGGCCGGGTTGCTGATAATCCGAAAGAACTTCTCACACCTCGGCAGAACCCAGAGAATAAAAATCAGGGCAAACCAGGACAGGATCTTCTGTGGCCAGGAGAGTTTGTTTTTGGCTATGAAGGTCAAAACAATGATGCTAAAACGTTGGAAGATAGCAAAGGTCAGGTTGTATCAGCAGGACTACACTGGGCGAATGATGGCTCTTACCTTGTATTCCGCCGATTACGCCAAGATGTATACAAGTTCCACCATTTTTTGAACGAAAAAGCTGCTAACCTGAACACTGACCCACGAAAGGTGAGCGCAAAGCTGATTGGTCGTTGGCCTAGTGGCGCTCCCACTGTCCGCACACCCGAAAAAGATGCCCCACAATTGGGTGATGATGACAATGCCAACAATGATTTTGAATTCAACGGTGATGATCCACCGAAGGATAATTTCTTCAAAAACGATGTAGTTCCACCTTCCGACGATGCAACGGGTCTGCGCTGTCCCTTTATTGCCCATACCCGCAAGACTTATCCACGCAACGACAAAACACCAGGAGGTGGAGGCCCAGGGCCCGAAGAGATTGACCGCAGTGAAGTGACCACTCAAACACACCGCTTACTCCGTCGCGGCATTCCTTATGGCCCAGTGTCTGCTTCGACGCCAAACAATCCACTAAAAGATGAGAAGTTTGTTGACCGTGGTCTTCACTTTTTGGCTTATCAAACCTCGATTGTAGACCAATTTGAGTTTGTCACTAAATTCTGGGTTAACAATCCAGAGTTCAGCAAGGAGGCTGCTACCGGTCACGAGTTTGAAGGGAAATTAACTCTTGGTCACGATCCAATTATTGGTCAAAGTGCAAATAACAAACCAAATGGCGATCGCACACGCAAGTTCTTTATCCACCTTGAGGATGACCAAGGTAAACCTCAAACTCAGGAGTTGACTGCACCTGAAGACTGGGTAATTCCTACTGGTGGCGGCTACTTCTTTGCACCGTCGATTTCTGCTTTGAAGGAAGTATTGACAAAATAGTCATGCTCCTGCATGACACTGGTGGGCGATCGCATGGAACCGCAAACTTCTCAACTTTTGTCTGTCAATAAATGCCAGCGCTTATGCCATAGTGGTCGATATTATGGGGTTTGTAGACCGTTAGAGAAATTATGAATTATGAATTTTGTTTTGCATCATTCATAATTCATTGATTTTCTCTACTCCTCAATCTCAAACCTGAAATTTTATGGATTCAAATCCAGCATTGTGTGCTGCGATCGCTCATCACATTACCAGCAGTCCGCAACAGCGAATTACTTTTGCTGAATTCATGGACATGGCATTATACCACCCTGAACATGGCTACTATTCCAGCGATGCTGTCAAAATTGGCTTTCAGGGTGGTGATTTTTTTACCTCTCCTAACCTCTGTGCTGACTTTGGCGAGTTATTAGCAGAACAATTTTTACAAATGTGGGAGATTTTAGGAAAACCTGTACCCTTTTCTCTGGTAGAAATGGGAGCAGGTCAAGGATTGCTGGCATTGCATATCCTGAAATATCATCAGCTGCACTACCCAGATTTTTTTACCGCGCTGGAGTACATCATTGTTGAAAAGTCACCAACTCTAAGAGAAGAACAGCAGCAACGCTTGCAAGATTTACCTGTGCGTTGGTGTAATCTAGAGGAAATACCACCAAATGCGATCGCAGGCTGCTTTTTTTCTAACGAGTTAGTAGATGCATTCCCCGTGCATCAATTTATCCTAGAAATGGGAAAACTCCGAGAAATTTATGTAACCACAGATCCGAATGAGCAAGAAACCAATGCCCCATACCCATCATTTGTAGAAGTCACAGGGGAACCTTCAACGCCCCAACTAACTGAATATTTAGATTTACTGGGAATCGACTTAACCCAAAGTGCCTATCCAGATGCCTACCGTAGTGAAATTAATTTAGCTGCTTTAAACTGGTTGAGTATAGTAGCAGACCGCTTACAGCGCGGCTATGTGCTAACAATTGATTATGGCTACCCTGCTAGTCGTTACTATAATCCCAGGCGATCGCAAGGAACACTACAGTGTTATTACCATCATCGTTTCCATGACAACCCCTATATTAATATTGGCAGGCAAGATATTACTGCCCATGTTGACTTTACGGCTTTAGAGCGTTGGGGCGAGAAGTGTAATTTAGAGAATATTGGTTTTATCCAGCAGGGATTATTTTTAATGGCGTTGGGGTTAGGCGATTGCATTGCGGCCCTTTCCGATCAAAAGCAACCCCTCTCACAGTTACTACAGCGGCGGGACGCACTACACCAACTTATAGCTCCCACAGGCTTAGGCGCCTTTGGAGTCCTAATTCAGAGCAAAGGTTTGGAGAAGACAGAAACTTATCAACCACTAAAAGGATTGACCTTGCCAGAGTAAATGTAAATTTGAAAAGGTGAACTACTCAGACTTGCCTACGGCTGAAGTTGATCGCTCCCAATTCGTGGGGAATAGCCTCTCTTGTCTTCGTAGTACTAGGAAGTCTGACATTCCCTCCTCTTGTCAGGAGTCCTGGTTCCCAAGACCCAAATCTTTCTCTTGCGACATATACCTATTAGCTTGGTTTTCGCTTGTGGCATTGATGGTCAAGACACCCACTATAATACCCGAAAAAATTGCGGATTCGTCATACATCTGGAAGAAAGTTTTTACTTGGGTTTTAAATCAATTCCAGATGCAATCCTCACTTCGTGAGGCTGTTCGCGAACATCCCCCGCTCACAATACCTACCATTAGAGTACATTGAAGGTGGGGACTTTTGCGACACGTTAAAACTCTATTTAAGAATGCCGTATCAGTCTGATTTAGACTAGCATAACAGTGATTACTGTAAAGTCAAACACACTACCGAAGTAATAATTATGACTACTCACGACCTGCTAATGCTAGCAACACTACTTACCCCCGGTATTTTACTTTCAGTGATAATTATGGTGACTTTTGCGGCTGGTGGTTGATTGCCAGAGCTAGAGACTAGGGAGTGGGAAGTAGGAAAACTGGGATCTAGGATTGTATCTTAAGTCTCAAATAACTGCTTCCCAATTAATTTGAATCAAACAATACAAACGCGATGTCCACGATAGGCTGTAACGCTCGTGACGCTCGACAGCACGAGCGTCTGACTCGCTATCGCTCTTGGCGTCTCTCTTTGGGAGAAGACTCGCTAACACGTCATTAAAGGAACTTAAAAAATGAAGGTGGCATTTCTGGGAACTGGACTGATGGGACTACCAATGGCTCAAAGGTTATTAGCCGCAGAAGATATACAGCTAGTTGCCTACAATCGCACCCCAGAAAAATTAGCACCACTACAAGCTGCTGGGGCTGAAATTGTCACACATCCCCGCCACGCCATTCGTGCTGCTGAGTGCGTAATTCTCATGCTTACTAATGCCTCGGCTATTTATAATGTGTTGCTTTCAGATACAGCTTGGCAAACCTTAGAAGGTAGCACAATCATTCAAATGGGAACAATTACTCCCACAGAAAGCCAAGAAATTAGAGATGCAGTTGTTGCGGGTGGTGGTGAGTATTTAGAAGCACCTGTATTAGGGAGTATCTCGGAAGCAAAAGCTGGCAAGTTGAGTGTTATGGTAGGAGCCGAGCCAGAACAATATCAACGCCACTTAAAGTTACTCCAAAATTTTGGGACAGAACCCTTACTTATAGGGCCAGTGGGATCTGCGGCGGCGCTGAAATTGGCACTCAATCAACTAATAGCTTCCCTAACAAGCAGCTTTGCTCTGAGTCTAGCTTTTGTCCAGCGCCAGGGTGTGGATGTAGATGTGTTTATGCAAATATTGCGCGACAGTCCACTCTACGCACCTACCTTTGATAAAAAGCTACAACGGATGTTGGATGGTAACTATGCTGATCCAAATTTCCCTACAAAACACTTGCTTAAAGATACAGAACTGTTTATCTCAGAAGCGAAATCTCAGAGTTTGGATCTCAGTAGTATTAAAGGAGTGCGGCAAATTTTGCAAACAGCCGTAAAAATGTCATTTGCCGATGATGATTACTCATCACTATTTTCTGTAATTAAGGAATGGGGAGAAGCGATCGGGGATTGAAGGAGGCAGGGGGCAGTTTTCCTCCAGCAAAAACAGCCTCCTGCCTTCCTCTATAAATAGACCACGGGTCAATTAAATGAAAAATGCTGTATATTACTGCCCATTAGTAGTTGTTGATTGAGGAAATGGTAGAGATTCAGGCTGAGGCTGAGGTTTCGGCTGAGGATTGAGAAAATCCTGCCAAGCCTTAATTTGCTCTTGCGCTGCACTGTAAGCAGCGCTACCGCGTGGAATCGATTTGGCAATGTCAATGCCTCTAGCAATATCAGACTGACCTTGAGAACGTGCTATTTCTAACAATTGCTGACTCCATTGGTCAATAGCCTGATTCGCATCCATACGTAAGATGCTATTGTTGGAAACCTGATCCGCTAGTCGTATTGCCTCAATTAAGGCTTCTGGAGTGCCAACTGCTCCCACTTCCTGGGCTTTTTTCCAGTTTTCTCTAGTGCGGATTTGCCCTTCCCAGTCATTAATCGCAGCTTGTGCGTCCCCAGAAAGCGCCCTTCCCGACGAGGCAATTTGTTGAGCTGCATTGATAGCGGCAGTGAGATTTCCACTCTGAGCCAGTTCTTGTGCTTGATCTAAGTAGGGTTGGTCTTGAATTCGCTGAATCTTTCCGACCCAAGTACGAATTTTTTTCCGTGCTTCGGGATATAACGCACGACCTCTACGAATTTCGCTGGCCTGGGCGATCGCAGCTTGCAAGGAGTTAATATCGTCGAATATTGCTATCTGTTCGGCGCGGTCTAAGTAAGGTTGGTCTTCAATTGTTTCTATTTGGGCAGTCCAGCGATCCATCTCTTGCCTAGCTTCTGTGGCCCTGGGATTACTAGCAGGGATAAGCTGTACTTGGGCGATCGCTGCTGTTAAATTATTAACTGTTCCCTGGCTAGCCAATATTCTCGCTTTTTCTAGATTGGCAACATCTTCAATTTCCAACTGCCAACGAGCAACTAGTTGCTGCGCCTCGTTATATACTGGTCTGGAAGGAGCAATTTGTTGTGCTTGAGCGATCGCTGCCTGTAAACCAGAAACGTTACCTATCCAAGCACTCCTTTTTGCGTCAGCTATAGCAATAAAGTCATCGGTTTCACCTTGTAGTTTCGTACTTTCCGGTATTTGCCTAGCAATATTCAGCGCTTCATCCGCATCCTTTTTATCTAGTTTTGCCTTTGCCAATTCCAGCATTTGGCGTCCAAATGCGGGAATCGCTTGTTGAGCTTTTTGGTAAAGGTAACTTTCTTGCCCAATTGACTCGGCTAACTTGATCGCTTCTAATAAATTATCGACTACTTTGCTATTTGCTAAACTTTCGGCTTTGCCTAACTTATCGCCATCTTCCCGCGCTGTGGCAATTAGACGATTCAATTGGTCGTATTTCGTACCCGCCCAATATTGATTGTCCACGCGCAGCATTTTGGCGGATAACATAAAGGCCGATTGCCAGCGTCGTTCCTTTACTTCGGCGATCGCACTGTCGTATGTGGTTTCTGCCTTTGACCAAATTAACTGCCATTTACCAATTTGTTCATCAACTAACTTATAAGCTGCCACATCTTCGGGTATTTTCTTCGCAGTGGTGATCGCTTCTTCTAAATTTCCTGTTTGGAAACTTTGATCGGCTAGCTTCAAAATATCCCGCGACCATTCTTCGATGAAACGATCAATTTCTCCATGCAACGGGTGATTTTGTGGTAGCTGCTTCACCAGAGCGATCGCTTGCAATAGGTCGTTAACTGTTTGCTTAGAAGCCGCCAACTGAGCGCAGTGTAACCGCACAGAAGCACTAGCTAGAGGCCAGAAAATCGAGGGGCAATTAGGAGCAGCTGGCAACTTGAATAGCATTGCCATTGCCAAGAATCCTACACTGCCGGGAATCAACATTAATAGTACTAGCCACAATGTCCAGCTTTTCATCCAGCGTGGCCATTTCCCAGAATTATTACTGATTTGGGCTGTTTCTTTTGAATTACTATTTATAGGTAATCCTTTCTTATGGTTTTTTTTTCGCCGCTTCACTGACTTGGAGTTAGAACCAGTAGCTGGGGCATCAAATGGCTGAGTTTCACCGAATTGTTCTGTTCGGGATAATCTTTTGTTTTGATCTGGCTCTCTTCCACTGGCTGAAGACCAACTGTCTGGAATATCCCGCTCTGTCATCTCTCACACCAAAATAATTGAATAGCGCTCTGTTTTAGGTCGATAATTCCATTGTTGACATAGTAACTTTCTCATGATTAAAAAGCTACTTTTTTGATTATCTCTCTCCACAGAGTACCATTATTAATCTAAAAAATCAGTGCTATTTTATACTTTATCCTGAAATAGCAGATTCAGCTTGCAAATCGGCAATTAGTTGAGCTAACTGATCGCGGCTTGCCTGGTAGATGTTGCCGCAAAAGTCGCAAGTTGCTTCAGCACCATTATCTTTAATAATCATATCTTGCAGTTCAGCTTCTCCCAAAATCTTCAATGCCCCCAAAACGCGATCGAAAGAGCAACCACAGTGGAAGCGTAGCATTTGCCGTTCGGAAAAGATTTCCAGCCCCATATCTCCCAACAAGTCGCCAAAGATTTCCGGTAAGGTCTTCCCAGCTTGTAACAATGGCGTAAATCCTGCTAGACTGGCAACCCGTGATTCCAATATTTCTACCAAGGCTTCATCTCTGGCAGCTTTGGGCAATATTTGTACCAGTAATCCTCCAGCCGCAGTTACTCCCCCTAATCCGACGAACACACCTAAAACTAAAGCTGAAGGTGTTTGTTCGGAATTTACCAGATAATGAGCCACATCATCACCAATTTCGCCAGAGACTAGTTCTACCGTACTAGAGTAAGGATAACCATAACCGATATCCCGCACAACATAGAGGTAGCCGCCACCCACTGCACCACCAACATCTAGCTTACCTTTAGCATTGGGAGGCAATTCCACAGATGGATTCCCGACATACCCGCGTACCGTACCATCTAAGCCGGCATCTACTAATATGCCACCCAAAGGCCCATCGCCCTTCACCCGAACATTGACCCTCGATCCAGTTCGCTTCATACTAGAAGCCATTAACAAGCCCGCCGCCATAGTCCGGCCCAGTGCTGCTGTTGCCACATAAGAAAGCTTGTGGCGCTGCCGTACTTCTTCTGTTAAACGTGTGGTGATCACACCTACGGCACGAATTCCACCTTCGGCTGCTGTTGCACGAATTAACTGATCCGCCATGAATAACCTTACATTTCTTAACAAGTTCACATTTTCTATTCTAAGTTCTCTGCTGGTAGAAAAGTAACTTAGTAGGGTGCTACGCAAATAAACGGCTGTCATTGGTCATTGGTAATTAGTCATTGGTCATGAGTTATTTACAATTGGACTTTGGACTAATGACTAATGACAAAAACTATTTGCAATATTAGAAATAGCGATGTTTCATCTTTAGGTAATTCGAGAAAAATGCTGGGTAATTTTCAACAAAGCCAACTGCGGATCGAAATCGAAGCATCAACAGATGCAATTCGTGACAGCCTGCTGCATCCGGTGCAACTAGAAAAATGGCTGTTAGGGCAACACTTTGCGCCAGGAATGCCAGAAGAACTGCTGCCCGGATTCCAGTTTACAACCTGGACTGGGCCAGTTGCTATTCATCATCAAGTAAACATTGTCAAATCTAACTGTCTCCGCTTGGTACTCAGCGGAGGTATTGACGGTTTCCACGAGTGGTATTGGGGAGAAGGTTGGGTACAGTCGCGCTTGGAAGGAGTTTCAATTTTGCCTTTAAATTTGGGTCAAACCCTGAGTTTGTTAAGCTTGCGTCATTTTCTGGCAACTCAAGGACGTTAAATCGACTGAACAGGGATTGGGAATTGGTTATGGGGCATTGAAAAGAGGTAGGGGGCGAGGCAATACTGCGTAGGTTTTGGAATTTCTTGGTTGAGGCAAGCAGGGGAAGAGTTTTGCCTCCCCTGCTTCCCCTGCCTCCCCTGCTTATCCAAGCAGTATTGGGGGGGCGAGGGGCAAAGGCCATCAGGTTCGGATAAGAAATTTGTTCGGTGAAGTGCAGGGGTGCAGAGGGGAAGGAAAATCTCACTGCAAGTTCTCTCCTCTGTCCCTTTGCTTCTCAATTTCTCGCTTGTGAGAAATCCAGGTTACGCCTACCTATTTACGCACCTACCAATGATCTATATTCCCCACTTTCTCACTCAGATATTGCCCATTTTAGTACAAATATACTATAATATGGATAGCGTCCACAAAGCCTAGCCAAATGCATAACGGCTCTGTGAAAACCTTCTGGAAGATGGATTCAAGGGTTAGTTCGATGATGAAGCATTATATTCTCAACCTCAATCCGACTGCCAAGCATGAATGGGATCGGTGTATTTTACGCGATCCGCTGACTGCCAAACGCCCAGACATTGCTAAACTAATTGCTGAAGCAGTTGGTGCTGATACTGGTAGTTATTTAGTGAGCGTGAATATCGAAGTTCAAGTTTTACAGCAAGCCGCAGTACCTCAAGCCGAACAACTCTCGCTTTCATTTCCAGAGGTGAGTGTGTCATCACAACCACAACTGCGGGAAGCAGCTTGAGTATAACTAAGTTGGAAGCAAGATTAGCGATCGCTCAACAACTCAGTGAGATCCCCGACTTCTTGAAGAAGTCGGGTAAATTAAAAGACTGGGTGCGATCACTATTTGGAAATAGCAGAATGAACAAGTGCGATCGCTATTTGGAAATAGCAGAATGAACAAGTGCGATCGCTATTAAGTAAAGCTTCAAAACTCAGGTTGAATCGGCACAAACTTATTTGGTTGAATTTTAACTAATTTGATGTCATGGCTTATGCGATCGCCTGATCATGAAAACTGAATATTTAGCGTTGCACCATTTTAAACCTCCTCTACTAGCATAAGTCTCAACTTTTTTGCGATACCTCAGTTTTGGATTGCCAATTGGTGCTTTAGCCAAAAGAATTTTGAAGCCTTCGCTGTGTGCATAGATTTCTGGTCGCATCGCTGGAGCTGCTTCTTGAACTTTCTTTTTAGCGTACTCATGCAATTCATCAATAGAAACTGCACCATCATTATCTAAGTCTGCTGCTCCTGTTTCAATACCCTCGACGAGGTAATGAGTATAAGTAGAAAGATTTGCTCCTTCTTGCTGGAAAGAATACTGAGTAGAAGTGGAAGAAGTAAGAGCAACCCGTCCTTCACCACCAAGTTGAGATCGAACTCATTTTGTACCCCAAAAGCAATTAATTGGTATATGTCGCATATCCGTTCAGGATACTGGCAACAAAATAGGCTCTATTGGATACTCTTTCATTAAGGAATTTTGGGGACAAGGATATGCAACTGAAGCTGTAAAAGCAGTTGTATCCTTTGGTTTTCAGGGGTTAGACTTACATCGCATCTTTGCGACTTGTCACCCAGAAAACATTGCCTCCGCACGAGTTATGCAAAAAATTGGAATGCAGCAAGAAGGATATTTGCGAGAACATCATTGGATTAAGGGAGAATGGCGAGACTCTTGGTTATATGCCATCCTTGAGCATGAATGGAGAGGCGTCTATTGATTTTCTGAAAATATCATCTATAAACGCCCGATAGACTTCAATTGGAAAGACTAGGACTATTGCTATAGCGTCTTTGAAAAAGAATTGCTGCTAAATTAATCACTAGACAGGTGATTGCTAGCCATAGCAAGATATAAGTAGGAGCCATCACCACGCCAATCATGAACCAAGTATATACGTGAAATATCATTACAGAAGCAAAAAAGCTAGCAATTCCAGCAGATTGCCATACTTGATGTGATGGACGACGTAACGCTACCAGACCCATCGTTAAAATTGTGACAAGTAAGTTCGCTGGTACGAGAAATGCACAAATACTTATGCAGTTGCCACGAGAGAACTCAGCTAAGGTGTTAAAATCGAGCATTAATTTGTTGGGATAGATGTTAGCTTTTTAGGAATTTAAATTATTTTATAAAGAAATATATATTAACATAAGAGTGAGTAATCATACTTGCAAATATAACATAAATTAAACTATTTAGTTGTCTTTTGATACTATCAATAGTTAGTTAATTATAAAATCTTTGAATAACTAGGGTGGAAAACACCCACCCTAGCTGAATTAACCCGGTAAAATTACCGTATCGATAACGTGTACTACACCATTATCAGCTTCGATATCTGCTGCTAAAACTGTGGCATTTTTAACTTCAAAACCATCAGAAGAATCAATTTTAATGGGTGAACCTTCCACAGAACTAACCGTACCGAGTTGTGCCAAATCAGCTTGTAGCAGCTTTCCTGAAACAACATGATACTTTAAAATCCGCGTTAGCTGGGGAATATTCTGTAATAGAGTTTGGATAGTTCCCGCTGGTAACTTGGCAAAAGCTTCGTCATTTGGTGCAAAGACTGTGAACGGTCCAGGACTTTTTAATGTTTCTACTAAACCAGCCGCTTGTACAGCCGCTACCAGTGTTTTAAAAGACTCAGCCGTAACTGCAATATCAACTATATCAGCCATATATCTTAACCTCAATATCTGCAAAAGATTTTAAAGGATAATAAACCTATTTTAATTTTTATTAAAGAAAATAAATTTAAAAGCAGGTGGTGAATAAACTACACGTAGACGCATACTTCCCCACACTACCCTTAGTGCCTGATGATGCTTCTATGAAAATTTCTTATGGAAGAAATGTGCGATCGCACCTATACCATTTTCGGAAGCTTGTAAAACTTGCGTTTGCTGGTGTCGTCGATGCTTTACACCATCTGGCTAAATTTTACTGACTTTTACCTATTCCCCGCTCCCCACTCCCCCAAAATTGTTAGAGTAAATAAAGTTATGAGGACGCAAATGTGACTGACAAAGATCGTTCTCAATGGGACTTAGGCAGGTTTATCGAAACCCTGACTTACTTTGAGGTAATTCCTTTCCTTAACTGGGTACAGCAGTTAATCCAAGGCCGTCCTAAGGATAATCAAGATAGACCCAATGGAGGAAGAAACGTGGGTGTAATATTAGTAGCAGGTGCAACTGGTGGTGTAGGTAAACGAGTAGTGCTGCGATCGCTCCAACAAGGTTATAAAGTTCGCGCCCTAGTTCGAGACATTGACAAAGCACGGTCAATTCTTGGTAATGATATAGATTTAGTAGTTGCGGATATCACGCAACCAGAAACTTTAACTTCTTTAGTTCTAGCTGATGTTCAAGCTGTAGTTTGTTGCACAGCAGTACGTGTACAACCTGTTGAGGGAGACACAGCAGATAGAGCCAAATATTATCAAGGTGTTAAATTTTACCAACCGGAAATTGTGGGCGACACTCCCGAAAATGTAGAATATCAAGGAGTCAAAAACTTAGTCCAAGCTGCGGCAAAATATTTACCCCAAGCAAACGAAAAACCGATATTTGATTTCACCAAGCCATCAGCAGAATTAAAGGATAACTGGGGAGCGTTGGATGATGTCGTCATGGGTGGCGTAAGTGCCAGTAATATCCAATTACTAGATAATACAGCTTTATTTGCTGGTAATGTCTCTACCGCTAACTCTGGCGGATTTGCTTCTGTCAGGACGAAGAATTTTGATCCACCCTTTAACTTATCTGGTTACACTGGTGTAAAATTACGTGTCGAAGGTGACGGTCAGCGTTATAAAATCTTTCTGCGGACAGATACAAAATGGGATGGTATTGGCTACAGCTATTCTTTCGACACCGTAGCTAATACTTGGATAGATATTCACATTCCCTTTGCAGATTTGATTCCCGTCTTTCGGGCAAAAATTGTTAAAGATGCGCCGCCAATTGAACAAAGTAGAATTTGCTCATTCCAACTGATGTTGAGCAAATTTGAATATGATGGCGCTTTGAATCCCAAATTTTCCCCAGGTGGTTTTGCTTTGCAGTTAGAATCAATTAAAGCTTATGGTGGAACAACTTTACCACAATTTATCCTCGTCAGTTCAGCAGGTGTAACTCGTCCCGGCCGCCCTGGGATTAATTTAGATGAAGAACCGCCAGCAGTAAAATTAAATGACCAATTAGGAGGAATTTTAACTTGGAAGTTGAAAGGAGAAGATAGTTTAAGAGAAAGCGGTATTCCTTATACGATTATTAGACCTTGTGCTTTAACTGAAGATATAGGGGGTAAGGAATTAATATTTGAGCAAGGTGATAATATTAGAGGCAAAATCAGTCGTGAGGATGTGGCAGAACTTTGCGTGCAAGCGCTCAAACTAGAGAAAGTGTCTAATATTACATTTGAGGTTAAACAGGGAGAAAATACTGTCAACTCTATCGATTGGCAAAATTTATTTTCTAACTTACAACCGGATAAGAGATGAAATATCTATAGGTTTTTTGTCTATAACTATATCAACAAAGTCTACTTAAATAGACTGTTATAACAAGTCAGCTATTTCTATGAAAAAAATCAAGGTGCTAGTAATCGCCGGGATTTTAATAACAATTATCTGGGGCAGTTTTTTTCCCAAAACTGCCTCATCGCAGCAAGTTGAGTCTCGCATCAATAACCTGGAAGCAGACTTTAATCGTGTTGAGTCGCGGTTAAATCAAATAGAGTCTCAGCTAGGTAAAACCCGCCACTCTCCATCCTCAATAACAACACTTACCCCACGACAGTCAACTGGTTATAGAGGGAATTTATCACAGCAAGATCCAATGTTTGATCGCCTGGCAACTTTGGTGATTGAATTGAAGCAACAAGTCAATAAATTAGAGGCGCGAGTTGCTAAATTAGAACCACGCTGAATAAACTGGCTGTTTAGCTATAGATTACAGTTGCCATAGTTATTGACAGGCGTTATAGGACGATTACTCCAAACACTAAATGGCTTGGAGCCTAGCAATTTCAGAAATCCGTTCGGAGACAGGTTATGACTGCCATCTTTCGTGCTACTCAAATGCTACTTAAAAATTGGTTATCAAGCCTTCAAACCCTGGCTGTGAGGTAGTATATTCTGATTAGATTATTTTCCAATACAAAACTTGCTAAAAATTCTCTCTAAAACTGATTCTGTTACTTCTTCTCCAGTAATTTCTCCTAGAGCTTGAATTGCACCTCTTAAGTCAATTGTCCAAAAGTCAAGAGGGAACTGCTGGGCAATTGTTGCTTGTACCTGTTCCAAAGAAATTTTTGCTTGAGTTAAAGCTGCTGCCTGCCTTTGGTTAATGGCTAAATCCATATCAGCAGCTTGTACTTTTCCAGATTGAACTATCTCTAAAATTGCTGTTTCTAAAGCATCAATACCTTGATTTTGGGCTGCGGCTGTGAGAATTTGGGATTTGGGATTTGGGATTTGGGATTGAATATTTTTCCTATCACTTTCTTCTACTAAATCGATTTTGTTAATCACTATAATCAACGGACGGTGTTGTACCTTGTCGTAAATTTCTTGATCGCCTTCCGTCCAAGCTGCGGAAGCATCGATGGTCAGTAAGACTAAATCAGCTACATTGGCGGCACGATGCGATCGCTCGACGCCAATTTTTTCCACTTGGTCTGTTGTTTGCCGAATACCCGCAGTATCTAGCACTTGTACAGGAATTCCCCCGACAACTAACTGAGATTCAACAACATCGCGGGTTGTACCAGGTAAATCAGTCACAATGGCGCGATCGCTACGGCTCCAAGCGTTCAATAAACTCGACTTACCCACATTTGGACGCCCAACGATTGCCACTTTTAAACCAGTACGTAGCAACTCACCTTTGTCTTTGGTTTCCAATAACCTAGTTATTTCTGCGGCAATTTTATTGATTTCTGATATTATTAGTTTATGATCTAACGGTGGCAAGTCCTCCTCAAAATCAATCCTAGCTTCAATTTCTGCCAAAATATCCAAACAGTTAGCGCGTAACTGACGGATCGGATGAGCTAATTTTCCTTGTAAACCAGCTAAGGCAGTTTGAGCGGCTTGGGGCGATTTAGCTCCCACTAAATCAGCAATACCTTCGGCTTGGGTTAAATCCAATCGTCCATTCAAAAAGGCGCGAAGAGTAAATTCTCCAGGTTGCGCTAGTCTGGCCCCATTTTCCAAACATAGTTGTAATACCTGCTGCACTGCCATAATTCCCCCGTGGCAATGGAATTCCACTACATCTTCACGAGTATAAGAACGGGGTGCTTTCATAATCAGCAACAGGGCTTCATCCACTAGTTGTTGCGTCTGGGGATGGCGAATGTAACCGTAGAGAATCCGGTGACTTTCCCAAACTTGTCGCCCTGGTGCATGAAAGAGACTTTGGGCTAGAGCCATTGCTTGGGAACCCGATATCCGCACAATACCAACACTACCCTGTTGGGGGACAACAGCAGTAGCGATCGCGGCTATAGTTCCAGTAGTAGCAAAGAGTTCTGACATGAGCGCCCTTTATAAGAGTTAGGAGTAAAAATCATAACTCATAACTTTCTGAATGATAGGTATTTAGATTAATGAGATAGCAACTGGCAAGGTAAAATTTACCTGGAGGGTTATACCTGATATTGAAGAGTTAGAGATGTAAACTATAACTCATAACTTTTAGAGAGAGGAATATACTGTGGAGCAAAAGATTAACTGTGCCCAAGCCTGTGTTAACGGATGTGTTTTAGGGGATAAATGCCCCAATATCGAGTTTAGAGAGGCAGCTGCAAAATTTATTGAAGAGACTCCTTTAGACAAAATGCTGGAGTTGGCACAAGAACGTCTGCGAAAAAAAATGACGGAACCGCCAAAATGGGTTTTTCCTGAAGATCCATAGCATTCTGTAAGCAACTAAAAAAACTAGAACAGCGAAAAAAATTTCCGCCACTTGTACCCGATTTTGCAATTGAACTGCGTTCCGAGACAGACCGGCTTGTACCTATCCAAGGGAAAATGCAGGAATACATAGAAAATGGTTTGCGTTTGGGTTGGCTAATTAATCCTCAAGATAAGCAAGTGGAAATTTACCGACTTTTAAAAGCTGTAGAAGTTATTCAAATGCCAGCGATTCTTTCTGGCGAAGATATCTTACCTGGATTTGAATTGCAAGTATAGGTAGGTGATAAGTCTGACAGAATGACTTTGCTTACCGCATTTATGCGGGCAATTTGAACATTATAATGGTAATTTTTAGTCTTTTCACCTAGACTCAGATAGTGCTAATGCCTAGCCCTTGCCAGTGAGATGCGACCACAAAGTCAACTGCCCACACCACAGTAGTTGAGATTGAATGAGCTAGTTGAAATCATTTCGGATTTTGAGATTTAAATTGGCTAAATAGTCTAACTGAACGATGGGCCATTTCTGGTCTGGTCAAAATTCCTTGGGTAGGACTAAAAAATAATGCTAATAAAAATAGTACAGAAACAACTAAAACTATAGCCGCGCCTGATGGCACATTCAAATAGTAGCTAATATACATTCCAGTTACACTGCTAAACACACCAATAACTGTACCTAATTGCATCATCTGGTGTAATTCTTTTACTAATAAATAAGCTGTAATTCCTGGGCCAATCAGCAGGGAAACAACTAAGACTACACCCACAGTTTGCATACTCGCAACAATCGTCAAGGTAATAGCACCATTGAGAGCAAAATGAATCAAGTTAACTGGTAAACCACTCGCTTGAGCGCCAAGTGGGTCAAAAGTGTAAAATAACAGTTCTTTGTAAAATAGTTTAATTAAAAGCAAGACAACAGCTGTAATAATTATAGTCCGCTTGACATCATCTGTAGTCACGCTCAAAATATCACCAAATAAAAATTCATGCAGGTCTAATTTGCTTTTTAGTAAAGTAACTAACATGATACCTAATGCTAAAAAACCTGAAAAAACTAACGCCATTGCCACGTCAACTTTGATGCGAGATTGAGATTGAATCCAGGCAATTACAAAAGTGCTGAGAGTTCCACAGATAAAAGCACCTAAGAAAATATCGATGCCTAAGAAAAAGGCTATAGCTAGTCCTGGTAAAACCGCATGAGCGATTACATCACCAAGTATTCCCATGCGTTGAACAATCAGATAATTACCGACAACAGCACAAAGAATACCCAACAAAATTGCTGTGATAATAGCTCCGCGCATGAACTCAAAACTTAAGGGTTCAATTAGCCAATTTAACATTAAACTACTTCTCTATTTAATAGAAATATGTTATCTCCATAAGCACGTTGAATATTATCTGCTGTCATGACTTCTTTTAGTGAACCGTTAGCAATTATTTGTTTATTTAATAACAATAGCTGGTCACATTTAGTCAAAGTAGTGTCTAAATCGTGAGTAACTACCAGCAAAATTTTACCTTGTGATTTTAGTTCTTCAAATACATCAAACATCATGCCTTGCGTCTTTTTGTCAACTCCAACAAATGGCTCATCAAAGAATAATAATTCGGCTTGTTGTGCTAAAGCTCTTGCTAAAAATACTCGCTGTTGCTGTCCTCCTGATAATTCTCCAATTTGACGCGATCGCAACTCTAACATCCCGACTCTCGCCAGAGCATCTTTGACTATTTCTTGAGATGGCCGTGAAGGTGTGCGAAACCAGCCTGTATGCACAGTCCGCGCCATCAGCACTACATTCCAGACTGTTATCGGGTAATCCCAGTCAATTTGCGATCGCTGTGGTACATACGCAACAGAATTTAATTGCTGTTTCAAAGCGCGATCGCGAAACTTCACAACTCCACTCGTAGTTGGTACTAAGCCCAAAATCGCCTTCACCATCGTGCTTTTACCAGCACCATTGGGGCCAATCACACCCACAATTTGTCCTGGTAAAGAACGGAAACTCACATCCTCAACCGCCGTGACTCCCCGATAATTTACAGCTAAATGTTTAACTTCTAACATAAATTTACCATTTATATGATAATGATAATCAATATAATTGAGGCAACCAGATTTATGATATCCTACAAACTGCGATTGCAATCCCTAGCGGCTCTTGCCTTAACCTGTGGAGTCTTTGGATGTAGTCCGACATCAGAAACCAACCAATCGACTCCCGCACCTGCTAATAATGTGGTAGCGCCGCAAACAGGTACTTCACCCGCACCAGAAGCCAGTGGGAAAAGCCCGTTAGTAGTCGCCACCAACACAGTTACTTGTGGCTTAACTAGAGAAATTGCAGGTGATACCATTGACCTCAAGTGCTTAATTGATCCAGGCTCAGATCCACACGTATACCAACCCAAGCCGGAGGATAGCAAAGCAATTGAGCAAGCAAAGTTAATTCTCTATGGTGGCTACAATTTTGAACCAGGCTTAATCAAGTTAATTAAAGCTACTTCAAATCCTGCTTCCAAGGTGGCTGTGGATGAAATTGCAGTCCCCAAACCTCAGCAGTTTGAGGATGATGGTAAAACTGTTACCGACCCTCATGTATGGCACAATGCCCAGAATGGCATAGCGATCGCCCAGACAATTTCTCAAGAGTTAGGGAAATTAGCCCCAAACAATGCTGCAACTTATACTGGCAACACGCAAAAAGTCACAAATGAAATCAGTCAGATAGATACCTGGATTAAATCAGAAATTGCCACAATTCCACCCAAGCAACGCAAATTAGTTACCACCCATGATGCTTTCGGTTACTATTCCAAAGCTTATGGAATTCCCATTGAAGGGGCGCTAGGGGGTATTAGCACAGAAGAAGCGCCAACACCTGCGCGGGTAGGTGCATTATCAAAGGATATAAAAAAACAGGGCGTGCCAACGATTTTTGCAGAGACGACGATTAACCCGAAACTCATACAGGCGGTAGCAAAAGAGGCAAAAGTAAAGGTTTCAGACCGAGAACTGTTTGCTGATGGTTTGGGCGAGAAAGGAACAGAGGGTGAGACTTACCAGAAAATGTTGATTGCTAATACACGCACGATTGTGGAAGGTTTAGGAGGAAAGTATACAGCATTTCAGGGTAAATAATCAGGGTTAGTGTAGGCTGGTGTCTTGTGGAGACAAGAGCCTAGATCGTAGTAGTGGCGATCGCTTTTATAAACAATCAACCCCAAGGTATCGACTGTCAAATACCGTAGGAAGCAACACCATGAGTCACACTTTTGACATAATTTTGCAATGCCTTTGTCATTTAGATAGGTTTTACTTAACCTTACGTGGATGTCAATGTAAGTAATATTGATGAATGAAAACTCTGGTTCATACAGAGATTCATTTTTCACCTTGTCGAAGTATGCCTGTCTTTATAAGGAGTGATAAATGCTATCCAGATTTTCGCGTGTTTTCAACGATAGTTCCAGAAACGTTAGACGTAAAGTGATCAACATCTATGCGTTCTTGATTAGCGTGAATATTTTGGTCTGGGTAGTTGCCCTAATTGCATTCCACAGCTACCCCCTTCTACTTGGGACTGCCGTATTAGCTTATAGCTTTGGTCTACGTCATGCTGTCGATGCCGATCACATCGCCGCGATTGACAATGTTACCCGTAAATTGATGCAGGAGAACAAACGACCTGTTTCCGTTGGGTTCTTCTTTTCTCTAGGTCATTCCACCGTTGTAATTGCCGCCTCTGTTGCGATCGCTTTAACTACTGCAACTATCCATAACAACTTTCCCAGTTTTGAAAAGGTTGGGGGGCTAATTAGCAGTAGCGTTTCTGCACTTTTCCTACTAGCAATTGCAGCAATTAATATGGTGGTGCTGTGGGATGTTTATAAGACCTTCCAAACCGTCAAGCGAGGAGGAATTTATGATGAGCAATCCTTAGATGAATTTTTGAACCAACGCGGGCTACTTGGTCGCATCTTCCGTCCTTTGTTTCGGTTGATAGATAGTAGCTGGCAAATGTTTCCTTTAGGTTTCCTTTTTGGTTTAGGCTTTGATACAGCGACAGAGGTAGCACTGCTAGGGATTTCTGCAAATCAAGCCGCTAAAGGTTTGCCTATCTGGTCGATCCTATTATTTCCAGCTTTGTTCACCGCAGGTATGTCCCTGATTGACACCACTGACGGTATTTTAATGCTTGGTGCTTATGGCTGGGCTTACGTCAAACCAATCCGCAAACTCTACTACAACATGACCATCACCCTTGTTTCTGTACTAGTTGCTGTGGTCATTGGCGGAATTGAGGCTTTGAATATTATTGGCGATCAGTTACAACTGAAAAGTCCATTTTGGGATTTCATTAGTAAACTAGGTGATAACTTTGGCACAATTGGTTACTTAATCATTGCCATTTTTATATTCAGTTGGTTACTTTCGAGCATCATCTACAAAGTCAATAAGTATGATGATTTGGAAGTCACTAGTACTACAACTGCTAAAGACACGAAGAATAGGCATTGAGCCAGAAGTATTGAATGTTAATAAAGGGATCGGTAGAACCGATTTTAGGCTAAGACACTGCTTGTGTAAAGGGTTGGGGAATTGGTGTCATTGTTCTGAGGGGATGACAACTTCGTCTCAAAGCCTTATCAAATAAGGATTATCAAAGGGTGAGCCTTGAAACGCTCAAAACAAATTGGCAACCTATCCCAACAGAAAAATCAGACTTTTGGGCTGTGATTATTGAAAATGGAATCAATAAACCCGAAAAATGATGTTTATCTTTTCATGGCACAAGCGTTCAAAACCCTTGCTGCGTTTTTGGTTCAAAGAGTTTTGTCACCCCCTCAGATCAATCCCTCAATGGACGAATGAGTTGAAGGAAGTGATTGAAACATGGGTGCAAACTAAAGTTGATCAAACTGATGAACTTTGATGCATGTTGGATAACAATTTGGCTATTTAGTTTTGCTCCTAAGAGTGGTTAGGTTACAGTTACTTGTTGCTTTGGTTACTCTAGGGTTATGTTCCACACAAAGAAAGCTATCAAACCGATGAATACAGTAAGTGCTAAAAACCAACAGCTAGGGGGTTTATACGTCCAATCCCCTGAAGGACAACAGCTAGTTTTTCCCCTAAAACACACAGAAGTTATAGCAAAAATTGCAGGTAACTTGTCACGAGTTGAGGTCATCCAAAGCTTTGAGAATCCCTTTACGCAGCCTTTAGAGGCAGTGTATGTCTTTCCGTTACCTGATGAGGCAGCGGTGGATGACATGGAAATCAAAATAGGCGATCGCACCATCAAAGGTAATATTAAAAAACGTGAAGAAGCTGTAGCCATCTACGAAAAGGCAAAACAAGAAGGACGCACTGCTGGACTCCTAGAACAGGAACGAGACAACATCTTTACCCAGTCTCTCGCTAATATCAAACCTGGTGAACAAATTGATGTCACAATCCGTTACACCGAAAGCTTAAAATTTGAGGCGGGAAACTACGAGTTTGTTTTCCCGATGGTGGTGGGGCCAAGATATATTCCAGGAACACCGATAGATAGTAGCGGTGACACAGACCAAGTTCCTGATGCTTCGCGCATTACACCGCCTGTAGTCCCAGAAGGAATGCGCTCACGTCACAATATTAATGTCACAGTCGAAATTGATACAGGTTTACCAATTTCTCAAGTGCGTTCTCCTTCGCATCAATTAAAAATTGAACACTCAGGTCAAATTGTGCGGATTCAATTAGCTGGAGAAGATACAATTCCCAACAAAGATTTAATTCTCCGCTATCAAGTTTCTGGTAAGGAAACTCAATCTACAGTATTAACCCAAGCCGACGATCGCGGCGGACATTTTGCGATATATCTGATTCCAGCTTTGGAATATTCCACGGATGAGATTGTCGCCAAAGATGTCGTATTTTTGTTGGATACTTCTGGTTCTCAATCTGGCGATCCGTTGCAAAAGTGTCAAGAATTGATGCGGCGATTTATCAATGGGTTGAATCCCAACGATACTTTCACAATTATCGATTTTTCCGATAGAGTCAGACAGTTATCGCCAACACCTCTGCCGAATGCACCAGAAAATCGTGCCCAAGCGATCGCTTACATTAACAATTTACAAGCTGATGGCAGCACAGAAATGCTCAGTGGTATTCGTACAGCGATAAATTTCCCCACACCAGTCGGAAGATTACGCAGTGTTGTACTCTTAACCGATGGCTACATCGGTAACGAAAATGAGATTTTAGCAGAGGTACAACAGCACCTACAACCAGCAAATCGCCTTTACAGTTTTGGTGCTGGTAGTTCAGTTAACCGTTTTTTACTGAATCGCATCGCCGAAATTGGCCGGGGAATATCTACAATTATTCGTCATGATGAACCCACAGAAGAAGTTGCCGAAAAGTTTTACAGGCAAATTAACAATCCCGTACTTACGAATATTCAAATCTCTTGGCAAGGTGACACAGAATCACCTGTGATTTACCCAAAGGTAGCCCCTGATTTATTCAGCGAAC
The DNA here is from genome assembly GCF_036917155.1 of Nostoc sp. Classification (GTDB taxonomy): domain Bacteria; phylum Cyanobacteriota; class Cyanobacteriia; order Cyanobacteriales; family Nostocaceae; genus Nostoc. The sequence goes on from NZ_JBALDZ010000199.1 coordinate 24,580, forward strand.
AACCATTAGTTTTATTTGGTCGCAAACAAGATAGAGCTAGTGGTAATCTCAAAATTTCCGGCATTGCTGCGGGCGGTAAACACTATGAAAAAACGTTTCACCTCATATTTGAGGAAACAGGAAATGTTGCTGTAGCGCAGTTGTGGGGACGCGCTCGGATCAAATACTTGATGAATCAAATGGTGAGTTTTGAAACCAAAGCTGGTGTAGAAGCAGTTACAGAAACAGCCTTAACTTATCAACTGCTTTCTCAATACACCGCTTTTGTGGCTGTCAGCGATGACGTGCGGGTTGAACCAGGAAGCGAATACTTGTCTATGCAAGTGCCAGTGGAAATGCCTGAAGCCGTTAGTTACCAAGGAGTGTTTGGCAGTCTTCCGGCTGGTGGTTTTGCGCCTCAAATGAAATTGTCAGCACTAGCCTCAGCAGAAGCTCCCGATTTTCTCCGGCAAAAGCGATCGCCACCATCTCCAGTAGCCAAAGAAGTCGAGATATCTTTGAGCTTTGATTTAGAAGAGATAGAACAAGATGAAATATCAGACGCAGCCATCAACCATCAGTTAGAGGTCATCAGTGTTACTGGCTTGGATGAAGCAGAAATTGCTAACCTAACCCAACACCTTCAACAACTAAACTTTCCTTCCGGCTTCGATGGTGAAATCGTCTTTGAGTTCACCGTCAATAAAGGTCGGGTAGAACGGGTAATGTTAGACGAGGAAGCCTCTACCCTAAAAGATCCAGTTGTAGTAGAGAAAATTAAGCGATCGCTCCTTCTTTGGAGAGTTTCTCCATCTACAACTGGCAAAGTTATCTTAACCTTACATCTTCACGTTTAATTTTTAGAGACGCGTTAGTATTTCGGCACGAAATGCAATTTCGCGTCTCTACAAATTAATTAATTCTTAGGGGTTTTAACCTGACGTGCCAGTTCTAGATAAGCACTCATATTCGCCCCTGGACGACGACGACCATTAGAGCTTGTAGTCGAAGGAGCAAGATATTTTGGCGCAAAGGTGGTTTCAGTTGGCTGCTCTTTAATGACTTTGGCTGCTGCGGCTTTTGCTTTTTTAGCCGGTTCAACTTTAAGACCCTCAGCAGTCTGAACTAGTTGAACATCAGCTGCTTTAGAATTTTTAGCTGATTTTGCCTTAGCCGCAGCGGTTTTTGTTCCGTTCAATGAATCTGGCTTGGATGAAGTTGGTGCTTCTGATGCAATTGTTGCTGTTACCTTCTTAGCATTTGATGCAACTGTGTCTGCTACTTTCTTCGCATTGGATGCGACCTCTTTAACAGCATCTTTGGCTTCATCCAATTCTAAGAAGTAGCCATTGCTTTCCTTCTTCCCTGGTAACAGTCCCGTAATGAAACCCAGAATACCGCCAAGAAAACCCTGAATACCCGAAATTAACTTTTTGATGAAATCCATTACAATTACTCCTGCCTTTTACCTTTTATATTGGGAACTCTACCGTAATTGTTAAAAATTACGACAAAATATTACATTTTCTACTTTGCGTCACCTCGTTCTGGTGACAACCTTTATAGGCTTGTGCTTAATTAACATTGTAGTAAAATCACAGGGCAAATGTTTTATTGCAAGCATTTGCAAACTACATACACCAAGAACTAATTATTAAATTTTACTGTAACTAAGAGCAAGATTCTGAAAGCAAGCTTTACAAGAATTAACATTTCTTTGTTTGGTAAATACCTATTTGAAGTTAAGCAAGCAGTTTACTCTCAACCAGTGATAGCCTATTGGCAGATGGCAAGATTGATTAGTTAAATTTTATACAAACTATCTTTGTGGAAGCATTTCTGTTTTGCAAAAATATCTTTTAAAGAATCCGAAAAGCAATAGCTTCAGTTTGTAGAGCAGTATGTACCGACAAAGGTAAAATATACCCCCTTAATTCAGCTAGATTTTGTAAATGAATATTGAAAATCAACAACGCAATCCCGTTTTATTAATACATGGCATTGACGACACAGAGGCAGTTTTTCATAAAATGAGGGCATACCTCATACAACGGGGTTGGTCTGTCTATAGTCTGAATCTAGTTCCTAATAATGGTGATGTGGGTCTTGATGAATTGGCAAATCAAGTAGCCGATTTTGTTACAGCTTCCTTTGCACCAGAACAACGCCTAGATTTAGTAGGCTTCAGCATGGGAGGAATTGTTAGCCGTTACTATATCCAGCGACTAGGAGGAATTAACCGTGTGCAGAGGTTTCTTACCATCTCTTCACCCCATCATGGAACTGTTTTTGCTTATGGTTCCCGGCGTCCTGGTTGTGTACAAATGCGCCCTAACAGCATTTTTCTCAAGGATTTAAATTCTAATGCTGTAATATTGGGGCAGCTAGATTTTACGTCCATCTGGACACCTTATGATTTGATGATTGTCCCAGCAAATAGTTCACAAATGCCCGTAGGACGGGAAGTAACAGTACCAGTTGCTCTACACCCTTGGATGCTGACAGACTCCAGAAGTTTAGCAGTAGTCACAGCAACTTTAGCAGAGCCTATCAAGCAACCCTTGCTAAATAAAAAATCCAATCAGTAGCTAGAATGCTTACCACGCTGGATTTATTTTGAATTTTGAATTTTGAATTTATTAAGCCCTATTCCCTATTTGCGTATATTCGTAACTTCCAAAAATCGCCTCTGGGTGAGTATAGTACTTAAACTCCATGAGGTTATAAAAAGGATCGTGCTGAGTTGAAAGACCGCGCCACTTGCGGGCGGGGTATCAACCTTCTCCTGACCAAAAGATTCCACCCACAAGGGGCGGGGCTTTTACCATAGCGCAAAAGTACTGAGTATTCAATCTTCTTTACTCAGTACTCAGTACTGAGTATGGTAAAAGGCTATAGGGTGACTCTACAAGACTTGTGTGTACACCGTAGCCTTTTAGGAGAGAGGGGTCAGGCGCGCTTTGGGCGCACCGTTGTGCTACCCGATATCTATCGCAACTGATTTGAGATCATACTGACATCAACAGCTAACTTTTTGCCTAACTTGAGCAACTGAAGACACTGATTATCTCCTTCATTGTCAAGGTTAGTAATACACACCGGCGCTATCTGACTGTGCAGACAACTAAAATATAGTTCTTGCGATCGCTGTAGGGAAACATCAATATTTAGTTGATCCCCGACATCAATCAATCGTTCCAATAGTTGGATATCTGCATTAAAGCTACCATTGGCATCGTGCAACAATTGCCAGAGCGATCGCGCAATTAATTGTTCTAACATTTGCTTACCGTCGGGAATATTTAGCCGACAACGCAGATGTTTTGCTTCAGTAGCGATTGCCTCCAATTCTAAGATGTGATTCCAACTCTTTTGAGAATCAGCGATATCTTGCTCAAGCGATCGCAATGTCATCAGACAGCGATGCCCTAAAGCAATATCTGCTGCTACCTGCAATTCTTGGGGGACTGCGATTTCGTCGCGATGAAACGCCATCAGCACACCATAATTATCACGATAGGCTTGGGTATATAACTGTCCTAAACGTGTCAGTGTTTCCTGACTCAGCAGCCGCATAATCCGGTGGCGTTCTTCAGCAAATAGATTTTGCAAGCTAAAAGCTTCTTCTCCAAATAGCTGCGTCATCGCCAAGATCGTATGAGCCGCACTAGCTTGTTTTAGTGCCCCAAACAGCTTTTCTTTTAATTGGCTGTAGTCACGCCGCCCGGTAAATTGTTGAATGCCGCAGTGGAAATCCCAGCCTCCCAAATGCAGAACCGCAAATACCAAATGCTCACTTTCCCAAGTAATCTCTGATACTAGCTTTAAATTTCCCACAGCCAGAGTTAGCGATCCCATCCGTTGCAGTTGGTAATCTAGCTCATTGGCCGCATAGCAATAAACCCGCTTATGGTAACGCTGAGACTGTTTGTCAGCAGCATCTTTTCTCGGTAGTGAATTGTGCGTTTCTGCTGGTTTCTGATTGGTAAATAGGGAAGTAATGGCGTAATGGGCTGCGACTTGCTTAAAGCCAAGTTGGGCAGTTAACACGAGTTGCCGATAAATTTCCGCACCATGTTTGAACTCATCTACATTACTAGGAGCTAAACCAAGGCGTTTGACGAAACCTTTTTCTAACTGCACACCTGCCACATCCCCTGCCAATTCTAAAGCACGGGCAGCGTAGCGCAGAATTTGCGTCCCCTCTGGACGGGAAATTTCTTCAAAAAACCAACCGCAACTTGTGAACATTAACAAAGCGTGACGCTGCATTTCTAATAGGCGCAGGGCGTCTACTTGTTCGGCTGCCGTTAGTTTGTGGGTTTGATGACGGGAGAGAAAACGGTTGACATTACTAGCAGAGCGATTGCGCAATACTTGGATATATTCATCTCGTGCTAGCCAGGGATCGCGAAATAACTGTCTACCATGTTCTGCATATACTTCAATTAGCTGATCCCGTAGCCAATTTAGGGCATCCCGCAAAGGACGGCGCCATTTCTGATGCCAAACACCGCCCTCTCCACCACAACCACAATCATCTTCCCATCTACCGACACCGTGAGCGCAACTCCAAGCTGTGACTGACTTTAATTCCACTTCCCAACGGGGAGAATTTAAGCTCAGGTAGTGGGCAAAGTTCGTCACCGTCCAACCCTGTTGAGGAAACTCTTTGGTAAAGGCGTAGGCTAAAGTTTTCTCAGTTCCCTTTTTGTGGTGTCCGAAGGTTTCCCCATCTGTCGCCACCGAAATCAACTGTGCTGGGCGATGATCCCCACGCACTGCTGAACCGATACGTCCGGCAAAGCGACTCGAATTATAAACGACATCACTAAAACCCATATCCCGCGATATCGGGCCATCATAAAAGAAGATATCAATGTACGGGAGGGAGTGATCGGTATCCCCATTCCCTACTCCCCACTCCCCACTCCCTTCCTTGATCGCACTCAGCGGTGAAGATGAAGTGTCTAGTGTCGGCTGCAAATAACAACGATAAGGACGGGTAGAATCAATCTGACTACCACCAACTTCGATCCATTCAGGATGGGGATGTTCTTGAGTAGGGAGTGGACGGCAACGCAGTGCTTGAGATGGTGCAAGGACGATGAAGCGAATACCCTCAGCAACAAGAGCTTCTAGGGTGGCGTAGTCTACAGCGGTTTCTGCTAGCCACATTCCTTCGGGATCGCGGCCAAAACGTGAGCGGAAGTCTTCTTTACCCCAGCGAATTTGGGTATATTTGTCGCGCTCATTGGCCAGAGGCATGATGATGTGATTGTATACTTGCGCGATCGCATTGCCATGACCATGCAGGCGATCGCTACTCTTGGCATCCGCCTCTAAAATTCGCTGATAAACCTCCACATCGTAGCGTTCTAGCCACGACATCAGCGTTGGCCCAATATTAAAACTGAAATACTCGTAATTATTGACGATCCCCACCACTTCGCCTTGGTCATTTAAGACTCTGGCAAAGGCGTTCGGACGATAGCATTCCCAATGAATCCGCTCATTCCAATCATGGAAAGGTGCAGCGCTCGGTTGGCGTTCAATTGCGTCCAGATAAGGGTTTTCCCTTGGTGGCTGGTAAAAATGACCATGCACCGTCACATAAACACCATTAGCCTTTCTCAGGGGATCAGTTTCTTTGGCGTTATTGGGATCTGAATGTAATGTTAACGTTGAGCCAGAGCTAGCTGGCATTTGGGCAGCAGAAGTCATGTATATTTATCCAAAACAAAAAATTTGCAGTTGCACCGAAAACATTGTGCGTAAACCTTTCTCCAATAGTTTGAACACAAAATCCGGTATAAACAACAACTATGGAATCCAACTAAATTTCTGACAAAGCGGTTTCATTGTAGTGGGAAATCTGCGTTATCGCACAGCCCTTTCCCTGAAGGCTCAAAATTATTAGCCATTGAACAAAGCCTCAGTTAGGGGTTTTCTCTTCTTGGGCGCTAATCAAAATTTTAATTGTCTTTTAATATATTAAACCCCATTTTTGATGTAATATCTTGGCTCAAATTCATACTTTTGCAACAAAAGATTACGAAAACTCATTATATCGCAATCTGATTTTACACAACATCCGCAGTGGTGAACTGAAAACAGTACAATCTCTGAATTGGTCTACAGTCGGTTGAGAGTATCCTATGGGAGTAGTGAGTGCTGAGTGCTGAGTAAATGAAAGGAAAGAAGATAAATAGCTAAATATGAATTAAGTTAAAGTTCCTAGTTGGCGTTAAAGCGCTAACCAACTACTAACCATGAAGTATTTTCAGTTAATTATGCTCACTTACTTCACACTTTTTCTTTATTCTTCACTCATAACTCAGCACTCCGATAAGATACCCTCAACCCAAAACAAGAAATGTCAACCAAAAACATTATTCTTTTCGCTTTACTACTGTTCATCCCGGTTTCTGTAGCAGCCCACTTTCTGGAGTGGGGAGAATTGATCGTTTTCATTACAGCTGGATTAGCAATTTTGCCCTTAGCAGCTTGGATGGGTACAGCCACAGAAGAAATTGCTGTCGTAGTCGGTCCATCATTGGGGGGATTATTAAATGCCACCTTTGGCAATGCTACAGAACTAATCATTGCCCTAGTAGCGCTGAATGCTGGATTAATCGATGTAGTCAAAGCCAGTATTACGGGATCGATTATTAGCAACTTACTATTGGTGATGGGTTTTTCCATGCTTTTGGGAGGACTACGCTATAAAGAACAGACATTTCAGCCAATTGTGGCGCGGGTAAATGCTGCTTCGATGAATTTGGCGGTGATTGCCATTTTGATGCCAACGGCGATGAATTACACTTCTCAAGGAATTAACGAAGAAACACTGCAAAATCTTTCTATTGCTGTTGCTGTAGTATTAATTTTGGTTTACGCTCTAACGCTGCTATTTTCGATGAAAACCCACTCTTATCTATATGATGTGGGTGTAGCGGAGACAGAAGAAGAGGAAACACCCCATGCGAAACCAAATATGATGTTGTGGGTTGGCGTGTTGCTAGTATGTACCTTGCTAGTGGCAATTGAGTCAGAAATGTTGGTCGATTCTCTGGAAGTGGCGACATCTCAGCTAGGTTTGACGGCGTTGTTTACAGGGGTAATCTTGGTTCCCATCGTCGGTAACGCAGCTGAACACGCTACAGCAGTCACCGTGGCGATGAAAAATAAGATGGATCTTTCCCTTTCGGTAGCTGTGGGATCGAGTATGCAGATTGCCCTATTTGTCGCGCCCGTGTTAGTTATCGCAGGGCGGATATTAGGCCAACCAATGGATTTGGATTTCAAACCCTTTGAATTAGTCGCTGTGGTTGTGTCAGTATTAATTGCCAACAGTATTAGTTCCGATGGTAAATCCAATTGGCTGGAAGGTACTTTGTTATTAGCTGCCTATACAGTATTGGGGTTCGCCTTCTACTTCCATCCAGTTATAGAAAGTATGGGGTAGTTAACAGTGCATAGGCGTAGCCTGTCGTAGACATCGCGAGCCAATTTTAGATTTTAGATTCTTTTGGTTCTAATACCATTTCACTTTAATAATGATACAAATACGCTGGTAAAAGGGAACAGGGAACGGGCAACAGGCAACAGGGAAATCCCCATAATTAAAATCAGGGGATTTGTACAAGGACACATTGAAACATCGTGGCTGACGCCATCTCGTTTCAAATATTTTTATCTCTTTTCATAAATAAATTTAGGGGCTTTAAACCCTGTATTCGGGGCTAATTTTTTTTCTGTTCCCTGTTAAGAGTTCCCTGTTCCCGCCCCGAAGGGGCTTGGTAAGCATAGCATTGCCCATTGGTGTCAACTTAACGCGAAACCGCTTGTCCGCCGGGAATTGAAATTCCCGTCTCATAGCTAAAGTCATCTGAAGATGACTCAATATCGCCAAAAATTTCCAGTCTACTTCAGTAGACTTAAGCTAAAAGCCAAAGAAATTTATTTTTGAAGTAATAAGTAATGGGTATTACTCATTACTCATTTATTTCCGGGCGGGCATGGAAGCCAACAGATAAGCTTTTCCAGCTTAAGTTGATACCTATGAGCAATGCTGTGCCCCTACGACAGATGTGGTTCAAATACATGAAAACTGCTGTAAGCAAAAAAACAGGGCTTACGCAGATGTAAGTCCTGTTTAAATTTTTTGATGATGTAAGCTGATTTAGCTAGTCCACGATTAACTGAAAACTTTAGTTATTATTTTCTGGCTTATTCGCAGCTTCAACTTTTGCTTCCACTTTCACCGTTTTCACACCTTTAACTTCTTTAGCCAAGGTTTCAGCTTTCTTGAGTTCTTCTTTAGAAGCGGCTGTGCCTTTGAGGATAATTTTACCCTCTTTGTTTTCAACTTGTAACTTATTGCCTGGTAAGCCTTTGTTCAACTTTTCGCTAACTTCCGTTTTTAAGTCGCTCTTAGCTTTTGTTGCAGCCGTTTTTTCCGAATCAATTTTAACTTTAGTACCTGGACTAGCTACTGAAGGAGTCGTTTCTGTTGCTGGAATGTTGGCAATAGTTTTATCCGTAGTTTGATTTGTCTGAGAAGCTGGTTTTGCTGGTACTTGAGCGGCTTCATTTGTAGTGCTAGGAGTTTCCGAACCAGTTTTAGGAGCCTCTTGACAGCCAAAAGTACCAACTACCAAAATGCTACTAACTAGTAATGGAATTAGCTTTTTCATTATCATCTCCGAATTGAGTACTTGAAGCGATTAATTAAGATGTGTGTCATGGTGAGGAGCAGATGTTAAAAAGCAATTAAATATGAGGCAGTAAAAGTACCCAAGCAAGCACTCAGGTTACTTAAAATTGAAACTTAAACGATTTCTGGAGGCTAAGATTTTGCAGCCATTTTTGAAAAGCGCCAATTCAATTTTCCTAACGGTTGCTGACCAGTATAGTCTGCATACAGTCTGTGGTTATCTGTCAATTTAAGGTAGATGCTAACAAGCTTTATTAAGCTGAGACTGTACCGCTTTACAGTCGTGACTCGATATTATCAGATTTGAGTCAGTTTGGCGATGTCTATGACGAATTCCAAACTTCAGGGTTTTTGCAATCCTGTGCGAACAAGTTTAGCAACAAAATGTTACTTTAGAAAACTATGGGTTACTTACAATGCCCTAAATATCAGGAAATATTAGCCAATGCCCTACCTTACTTCCGCCAGCGAAATTCGTGCCATTGTCGCTGAATATACCAATGCTAAAACACTGTGGATAGATACAGAAGTCGCTGACTATAAAAGTCGTAGTCCCCGACTGTCACTGATTCAGGTATTAGATAATCCTCAAGATATGAGTGGCGATCGCATCTATCTTTTAGATGTCTTGAATCAGCCTAATATTATAGCTGAATTTATTGAAGAAATTATGATAAATTCTGCTATTGAAAAAGTTTTTCACAACGCCAGTTACGATCTAAAGCTTCTCGGTAACAAGAAAGCCAAAAATATTACTTGCACTTTGGAAACGGCAAAAAAAATTCCCTACTATCTTTTACCATTACCCAACTACCAACTTAAGACCATAGCTACAGCGCTTTGTAGCTTTAACAATATCGATAAACAAGAACAAACAAGCGATTGGGGAAAACGTCCCCTAACTGAAGAACAGATAGAGTATGCTTACTTAGATTGTATTTATCTTGCTCAAATCCACTTAAAATTGTTACGATTACAAGCCCAAGCCAGCCCCGATCCGGCAACGGAAGACTTAATATCACTAAGTACCAGATACTCGGAAGTTGAGCAGCAATGGAAGTTGTTGAATTCAGAATTTGAGCATTTACAAGAACGTATAAAAAAATCTATGCAGGCTCAGAATATATCTGAAACTTATGATTATAAGCTGACTAGTTATGAGCGCACTACAATCAAAGCTACATTTACCGAATTGGCAAGGCTAGCACAAACTCAAGGTATTAATTTAGATTTTCCGATTACACTAACTCAGAAACTCCAAAAAGATTTAGGGCAAAATCTAGAGCAATTGTCTGTAGATATTGATAAAAATACCTCTTGGCGGCTAATTCCCAAAACTCAAGAGAGTGAAGCTGAGGATGAGTAAATTGTTCATCAGGCTACAAATATCGAAATTTATAGAGTTATTGTGAAGCATAAATCTTGAAATTTAATAATTATTTTCTCGTACCTACCCTGATAAATCTATAAAATATGAGGGAAATTTGTCAATTAACTTTAAAGGTCTATTAAAAGTTAAAATAATTATTGAGTTAAAGAATTAAAATCTAGATTTTGGTATTAATTCGATTCAGGTATTATGGCAGTTTATATTAACTTATGAGACGGCGTTTATTTGGGCAAAAGCGAACAAGGGTAAATACTTTATTTACCATAGCTATTTTTACTACATTGGCTGCAACTAGCAGTATTTCTTGTAGTAAGAATGACAATGTGTTGGTGACAGAAATAGGAGTCAGTCAACCTAGCCGTCGTTCAGCTACAACTTCTAAAGGTGGAGAATTCTATCTTCAGGGAAAGAATCAGCATTTAAATGGCGACTTGCAAGCTGCGATCGCATCTTATGGTAAGGCAATTAGTCAAAATTCTCAATATGGTGCTGCCTACAACGGCCGGGGATTAGTCTACTTCGATTTGGGAGACAAGGAAAAAGCGATCGCAGATTACAATCAAGCACTCCGCATCAACCCTAACGACGCTGAAGCCTACAATAACTTAGGAAATGCCCGCGCCTCATTAGGAGGTAACAGAGAAGCAGTCAAAGATTACAGTGAAGCGATTCGCCTCAATCCCAACTATGCCGAAGCCTACAATAACCGAGGAAATGCCCGTGCCGCCAATGGAGACAAAAAAGGGGCAATAGACGATCTTGGTCAAGCAATTCTTCTCAACCCCAGATATGCCATCGCCTATAATAACCGAGGAAATGCCCGTGCTGCCAATGGAGATCCCAAGGGTGCAATCGCAGATTACAATCAAGCCATTCGCCTCAATCCTAACTTTGCCCCTGCCTACAATAACCGGGGAAACGCCCGCGCCACTAACGGAGACAAACAAGGGGCACTCAAAGACTTACAACAAGCAGCAAACATTTTTCAAAGTCAGGGTAACAATGACTTATACCAACAAGTGATGAATAACATCAAAGAACTTGGACAGTAGTCAAAAGCCAAGGCGAATAGAATTCGCAGCTACACAAACTTTCGTCCGCCTGCGCGGACTAAGAAAATTCAGGGTTTTTTAACCCACGCAGGTGGGTTTTGCCTTTGTAGACGCGGTTTCTAACCGCCCTTTTAACTTCTTTGTGCTTAACAAAATCACATCCCAGAACCAATGTGAATGCGATCCTCAACTTCCGCAAATTTTTCCTGTGCTTGCTCTTCAGTACTCAATAGGGAAACCACAATCGCCACAATAAACGCCAGTGGGATACTGATTAATCCAGGATTTTTTAGCGGAAAGGGTGCAGAAGCGTGCTTAAGAATCGTTACTTGAATCGTAGGCGACAAATAAATCAGTACTAAAGAGGAGACAGTACCTACTAACATACTTGCAACTGCACCATTGGTAGTGAAGCGTCGCCAAAGCATTGATAAAAGCAATGCTGGGAAGTTTGCACTAGCAGCGATCGCAAATGCTAAACCTACCATATAAGCGACGTTTTGCCCTTTAAACAAAATACCCAAGAATATCGCCACTAACCCCAAAAGCATTGTCGCACCGCGAGCTACTTTTAGTTGTTCTGACTCGTCAGCATGACCTGAACGCACCACGTTCACCCACAAATCATGGGACAGTGCAGCCGCACCTGAAAGTGTCAACCCAGCGACAACCGCCAAAATCGTTGCAAAGGAAACAGCCGCAATAAAACCTAAGAAAGCATCACCACCGAGAAATTCTGCCAACATCGGCGCAGCCATGTTACCACCAGTACCAATTTTCTCGATGGCATCTTTACCTACCAATACCATCGCGCCAAAGCCCAGGATGAAGGTAAGGAGATAAAAAACGCCAATAATAGCTGTGGCATAAGTAACAGAGAGCCGCGCTGCTTTGGCATCAGGTACTGTGTAGAAACGCATTAGGATGTGAGGTAATCCAGCAGTGCCGAACATCAAGGACAGTCCCAAAGAGATAGCATCCAAGGGGTTAGAAACCAGTTTGCCCGGAGCTAAGACACCTGTATACTTCTCAGATGCAGCAGCGAAAAGAGCAAGTGGGTTAAAGCCAAATTGTGCCAGTACTAAAATAGCTAATAAGATAGTTCCGCCGAGCAACAGAACTGCTTTGATAATCTGTACCCAGGTGGTGGCAATCATCCCGCCAAAAATCACATAAGCCATCATCACACAACCGACAATGACCACAGCTAATTCATAATCAAAGCCAAACAACAGTTTAATTAGCTCCCCAGCGCCTACCATCTGGGCGATTAAGTAAAAGCTAATCACTACCAGCGTTCCAATCGCAGAGGCGATACGTACAGGTTTTTGCTGCAAGCGATAAGCCACTACATCGGCAAAAGTGTATTTACCTAAGTTTCGTAGTGGTTCGGCAATTAAGAACATGACAATCGGCCAGCCTACCAGGAAGCCGATAGAATAAATTAAGCCGTCAAAACCATTGAGTGCAACCAGTCCAGCGATACCTAAAAAGCTAGCTGCACTCATAAAATCTCCTGCTAGGGCCAGCCCATTTTGGAAACCGCTGATTTTACCGCCAGCTGTATAAAACTGTGCCGTATTTTTGGTAAGCTTTGCCGCCCAATAGGTAATGCCTAAAGAACTGATAACAAATAGAAAGAAGAAAGCGATCGCTAACGGGTTAAAGTGACCAAGACTGGTAATATCCGCCGCCAGTGGCAGATTGAACCACACACTATTCATGCTTTTTTGGTTTAGTATTTTTGAATTTGGGACTAGAAATTGCTAATAGCTATTGGGCATTGGGCATTGGGCATGGGGCATGGGGCATTGGTAAATAAATCAATGTTCTTTTTCCCCTACTCCCTCATCTCCCTCATCTCCCCCATCTCCCCCATCTCCCTCACCTCCCTCACCTCCCCCATGCCCCATACCCAATTTTCACTTACGTGTCAGCCTTGCGATTTGGTCGTCGTAACTGCTATTTGCCCAACGCACGTAGATAAAAATTAATACCCATGCTGAGACAATTACCAGCGCCCCTAGTAAAATTCCCAGGCTAAGACCAGGAGATACTAATGACCCCAGCAGGGGCTTATTGAACGCAATTAATAGGATAAAGCCGAAGTAAATAAATATCATGGCTCCACTGAGAATCAGGGATATCCGCCAACGTTCAGCGGCGAGAGCCTGAAGAGCCTTTGTGCGATCGTTCATGTCTTCCTTTCGGTTGAGAAGATTAGGTCAGATTGTCTCATTGAAGTTGATTTCTGCGTAATTTTCTTAAAGATTATTAGTAAATCTATTGCTATATCAGGTAATAAAATTAACTTTGCAAAGTGATATATGAAAATCACAAGACAATAGCGACTCTGTCTTGAGTCATAAAAACATAAAAATGAGCTATTAATCGCAGTGGCGTGGCAAGCAAAAAAATTGTGCATTAGACGTAGGTTGGGTTACGCAAAGCCTCCACCCAACCTACAATGCCACGCCAATATAGTGCAATACAGTTCAGTTAAGCATTTCTTTCTTCTCTTTGCGTCCTTGGCGTCCAACTCTTACGAGACGCTGCGCGTTGGCAAAGCCTCTCGCAGAGAAGGCGGTAGCCTGCGGCAAGCCGCTCCGCGTCTACGTTAAAAAAATTGAATTTGACGTTGATGTAAATATTTTTAGACAGATAGTGCTTTTTAAATTCATCTAACTGCGCCTCAATAAATACATCTGACTCCTTTTTCAATTGAGCACAAATAATACTAGTTAGTACTTTTATTTCTGCTAGTTCATTGAATAGTCCATCAATGCTGCTGTAACAACTATTAGCAGCGACAAGGGGCAAGTCATCTAACTGAATGGTATGTTCAGCACGGAAGTCAAATTCTTCTGCATCCAGTATGCCTTTTTCTTTGAGTAAGTCAAAGGCTTTTTTACTGCTGATTTTGACTACTAAAGACTTTACGTTAATTTTGCCATCGCTGACAATTGTATAGTTATTAAAGGTATTGAGGTCATTCACTAGCAGACCTGCTACCTCAATAGTGGGGGTTTGGTCTTCAAATTTGGCAAGTTTGACTTTACGTTTGATAAGCATATTGATAGTAGCAGTATTGCGATTAAACTGAAAATCACCCATACTTACATACTCAGCATTATCAATATATTCTGTTCTCAACCAAGGTTGAAGCAGTTCCCCATTTTCGTTTCTAACACCTTTAACACGCTTGATACCTGTTCTTTGATAATGTTCTTGTAGGTGCTTGATATTGACGATAATATTGTTGCGGTACTGTGTAAAAATTTGAATTAATTCTACCAGACAAATTTGATTATTTGTCATATTGCTACCTTCCGTATAAAGGTCAATAATCTTTTAAAGTCACGGTTGTTGAAGTCTATTATTCTTCCTACATAAGCTGGTTACAACCGTGCAAAATTGAAGGGCAAACACACAAAAAAATTATTACCAAACTTTGTATACAGTTTCGTAAATTCGTGGACAATTGAGGGTTTAATTTTAAACGCAGAGTATAGCGCAGAGGAGCGCAAAGTTTGTTTGAGTTCATTCGCTACTAACTTGGGCAAAGCTGTACTTCGCGTTGCATACTTACCGGATATTCATCCTTTTATAGTACAATTGTATCATACAAATGCCAAGTTATGTAGGCGTAGCTCCTAGTAGACATGCTGTCGAGATTTTTGTTTAGCAACTTCTATCATCTTGGGAGATAAATCTATTGCAACAACTCTATCAGCACGTTTAGCTAGAAGACGCGAGAATAAACCAGTTCTACAAGCAATATCAAGAACATTTTCGCAGTGGAATGGTAACTGTTTTAGTAGAAAATTGTGATAGTGACTGTTGTGATTCCATCCCAATACAGCTCGGATAAGCAGGGGAGGCAAAACTCAACGCCAGCCTCCATTTCTACCCCTGCTTCCCCTGCTTGCCTCAACCAAGAAATTTCTTAACCTACGCAGTATTGGATTCCATCCTTCTTGCTCATGCAAAGCAATTCGGTTAAAATCATTGCGAATTTTTTCTGTCCACATTTAAGCTCCAGGTTTGAAATAATCGAAGAGGCGATCGCCTGAATCTGCGCGAATCAATGCCACAACTACATCGGGTAAGGCGGTTAAACTGGGGTAAACCAAATAACGCGGTTCCCAACGCGGGCGGAACTTCTCTTTGTAAGCTTGCAATCCCTTGAAGTTGTAGAAGCGATTCAAGTGCCCATAAAGATAGTGCAATACTTTTTCTAAGCGGCGCGATTCTGGGTTGTCTCCAACTCCCGCAAGGGCAGAAAGACCAAAATTAAAGCTGTCGTAGCCACCCTCTTTAAAATGTTGGAGTAGGGAAATAAATAAGAAGTCCATTGTACCATTTTCAAGAGATGAGCGGTGTCGCATCATGTCAATAGTGGCTTCGTTAAGTTGGTACTCCCGGAGAATGTTGGCAAAGGCGCTGATCTGACCTTCAGGATTATGCACTACAGCAATCTCGCACTCTCGCAGGTAAGCTTCATCAAACCAACCCAAAGAAAATTGTTTTTCCGAACCTTGTACCATCTTTAGCCATTCATCACTGACAGGTTTGAGGAGGTGCAATAAATCATTGGCGATGGGTGGTTGGTAAAAGTCGATTTGGTATCCTAGCTTCGTTAAACGACTGATTGATGGTCTAAAGTTTTTACCGGCTTTACCTTGTAACGTAAAACTTTTCAGGTCAACGATCGCTTCTTCTCCAATCTTGAGTACTCTAAACCCCAATGACTTGTAAAGCTCAATATCATCGGGCAAAGTTTGATAAAAGCCAGGATACCAGTCGTTACGCTGGCAAAACTCTCGGAAAGCAACAATTGTCTCTTTGCGGTCTTCAACAGGGCCAATGGGATCTCCTAAGGCGATCGCACCCCGTCCTTTGGGAACATAAGCAATTACACTGTTACCAGAAGGACTGAAATAATAACTTTTATCATTTAAGAGTGCGATCGCTGCTAAAGAAGAACATCCATATTGCTCGACAATTTCTTTAGCTCTTTTTCGCTCATTTGTAGTTGCTAGATTCCGCCAAAACACAGGTTGCAATAGCATTAGCATTGCATAAGTAATAGTAACTGCTGCAATAATATAGATAGAGTTAGCAAAAAATTCTCCAAATCGACTCTTTGGTTGCAGTCCCCAATTATCCGCAGTGAAGAACATCGCCAAAGTCTGAACTATCGCTTCACGCCAATTAAAATTCTCGGAAAATTTGCCGTCTAACAAGTAAAATCCAATAGTTCCGTATGCCAGAGTAAATAATAAAGCGCCTATCAGCGCCCTGACTCCCCGTGCGATGGAAGGACGGTCTGACTGCGCCGTGAAAAAATGGCGCATCAAGATTAATTGCATTAGTAAAACTCCTGAGAGTAGACTTTCTTCATAGTCCAATCCCTTCAGCAAATGGCTGAAAATGGAAATTACTAGTAAACCAATGGTAAGCAACCAGGCTATTTTTTTTCGGCGTAATAAGTTAGTAGCAAGTGCTAGTAAAATAAACCCAGTCAGGGCTGCAAATATATGACCACTGGCTCGGATATCAAATGGCAAAAATTCCTTCAACCAGTGATTTCTACCATACAGGTTAGGTGTCACTGCTGATAACAAATTTACTACTCCGACTAAACCTGTAAGGAATGCCGCACTCCAAAGTCCAATCTGAGTTTTTAAATTATTATTCATTAGTCATTAGTCATTGGTCATTGGTCATTGGTCATTAGTCATTAGTCATTAGTCATTGGTCATTAGTTATTTGTTTTGGCGTTAAAACTCTTAACTCCTAACTCCTAACTCCTAACTTTTTTCTCTTAACTCCTAACTTTTTTGAAACTGTTCACCTACATACGATAGCGAATCTTTAAGATGTTTGTGAAAGTAGTTCCAGCCGATATCTGCACCAGACAAACCATGACCTCCAGGAAACGCATAAAATACGTGAGCAATGCCTAACTGATTCAAGGTTTCGTTAAAAGCTTTGGTAGAAGCTAGTAAATTACTATCGTTCATACCCGCATCCAGGTAAACACGCAATTGCTTCCGATCTTGGGGTGATAGCTGTTGTACAATTTGCTGGGGACTATTTTGTGAACCACTGTTATCGGTAAAATAACCGCTGTGGCTAAACAAAATCTGGAAGTTGTTAAGATGCCGTAACCCAATATTAAAAGCCCCCCATCCTCCAGAAGACAGACCTCCCAGCGCCCAAGACTGGGGTTTTTCTAAAGTGCGGTAGCGCGACTTGACAACTTGCACTAATTCTGATCCAATTAAAGTTCCCACTTTACCATTTGGCCCATCAAAGTAATCAGGGTCGTATAAAGGACTGGAACCGCGATTATCATTACCATCAGGTGTAATCACAATTGATGGTGGTAATTTTCGACTTTGATAAAGTTCATGCAGTACGTCTAAGAGTGCATATTTATCAGCATAAGCACGGGCATCATCATGACCACCGTGTAGTAAGAAGATTACAGGGTAGCGCTTTTGCGGATTTTTGCTATAACTAGGGGGCAAAATCACGCCATAATTACGGACTGTACCCATCGCTTGGGAGTTGAAGGTAGCTAATTGAAACTTTAGCCCAGTATTGACCTCTTCTTGGGGTGGGTCTAGTTGTGGCGCACCTAAGATGAATACATAATAATAACCAGCGCTAGTGAGGAGTGCGATCGCTCCTACCAAGATAATTAAAAGTTTATAAATCTTCATATTGTTTTAACATTTAAAAAAATCACCTGTATTTAGAACTTACTATAACTATTTTTATCGAACAGAATTCAGGAGTCAGGAGCGGAGCCGGAGACGCTCCGCCTCCGGTCAGAATAACCTTTCAGGGAAGCAAGCTACAGAATGAATTCTGTACGACTGGTAGATGAATAATCGGGTTTAAGATCACCACCAAATTGAAAATTTGGTAGTCTTCTCCCAAAGGCGAACAATTAGTCGGGGATTCAGACCCGCAACTGATAGCGTAGCGGTAGTGAGTCCGCGTACCCCTACGGGGAAGCAAGCTACGCGCAGCGCGAACGTAGAGAGCGTCTTGATTCTGGCCGGAGCAACGGAAACGTCTCCGGCTCCGCTTCTGACTTCTGAATTCTTCTTTAATTTGCACGGAGATGTGTCTATACAGTAGTCTGTTATGAGAGAGTTCATAGTGTGTTTTACGGGTTGTTATTACCAAGAAATTTAGCTTTTAATTCTTCTAATTCTTGATCTATTTTATTTGTAATAGGAGACTGAGATGTGGGGTTTGGTGACTGTAATTTATTTGGTTGAGGCTTGCTGCTACCCATAAATTGGGTTTTCATTTCTTCTAATTCCCTATCAAGTTGACTAGGAGATTTCGATAAAAAAGCGGGTGGAGAATTGGGTGGTGATTGAGGGATAGGTTTTGCCGCGTTCGCTGGTGTAGCTGCAACTTGTGAGTATTGATTTAAGTCTTTGAGAACTTCATCGACTGTTTGATAACGTCGAATTGGAATACTTTCTAGCATCTTGTTCAGAATGCGACTCAACGGATTGCTAATAGGAGTTTGCAAGTATTGCTGCCAAACCCATGTATCATTTTGGGTATCATAAGAATCGAAGGGCGATCGCTGGGTTAATAAATTAACACAAGTAGCACCCAAACTGTAAATATCGCTAGCGAAAACAGCCCGACCTCTCATTTGTTCAGGTGCAACATATTCTGGACTACCAATACTAGTACCGGTTCTATTTAAGGCAGTGCCAGTGGCAGATTTAGCCGCACCAAAATCTACTAATACTAGTTTGCTATCACTGCTACGTAAAATAATATTTTCTGGCTTAATATCACGGTGAATTACGTGTCTGGCGTGACAAAATTGCAAAACTGACAATAAATCATTTAATAGTTGCCAGATTTGCGTTTCACTAAAAGCCCCTTTATGTGCTAATTCCTGGGCTAAGTTTTGCCCGTCAATAAATTCTTGTACAAGATACTGCCGAGCTTCTTGGGTAAAATATGCCAGTAGTTCAGGAATTTGGGGATGTTTGCCCAACTCATCTAACTGCACCGCTTCTTGATTAAATAACTCTACAGCTTTTGCAAGAGTGTTTGTGCCTTGGGATTGGGGATAAAATTGCTTAATTACGCAGCGTGGTTTGGAGGGTTTATCTTCATCCACAGCTAAGAAAGTTTTGCCAAAACCACCTTGTCCGATTGGTTTGATAGCACGATAACGTTCTTTGAGGAGTAACTTAGAACCGCAAGTCACGCAAAAATTGACATGATGGGGATTTTCCGGCTTGGGACAATGGGGATTAAGGCAGTAGCTCATACAGGCAATCGCTCTTATATGTCTTTATTTTCCCCTGTCCCAGGCAAAAGGGGGTAATCAACAGATTTTGGATTTTAAATTTTGAATTTTGGATTTGTGTCACCCAGAAGGGTTGAAAGCGGGTAGGGAGACGTTATACCAATTCACGAAAATCCTGATACATATAGATTTATGCTAGGGGCATGGCAATGCCCATAGGTGTCAACTTAAGCTGGAAATAGCTTATCTGTTGGCTTCCATGCCCGCCCGGAAATAAATTTTCGGGCTAATAGCTTAAGTCTACTGAAGTAGACTGGAAATTTTTGGCGATATTGAGTCATCTTCAGATGACTTTAGCTATGAGACGGGAATTTCAATTCCCGGCGGACAAGCGGTTTCGCGTTAAGTTGACACCTATGAGCATTGCTGTGCCCCTACCGCGTGGTCTATTTACCTGAAAATAGCTGTAAATAAGGGTGAGTTAATTAGTAGTCACGTCCCAAAGAAATTTATATTTTTTCATATACATTGCTGTGACTCCTAAACTATATCGGAGATTTTACCCTCTGAGTAGTATTCACGGAATATATTACGGATCACCTGTAATTCTTGTTGCTCAAATTCTGTGAGATTTTCTAACGATAGCAATGATGTAAATGAGTCATTTAAATGTTCTGTCAATTTCCGAAGGCTTTGAACATCTTTAAGTCTGAGATTGCTTGCATCTAAAGTAGTAGTCATCAATTTACTCCTTTATAGTCTTTATCAGAATAACTATACAAGATTATAAGTATTATCGCTCTTGAAGCAGTGGTAAGTGAAGAATTTGGTTTTGATATTCGTTATCTAAAGATGCTTCAGCAATTAAAATTAATTCATTGATATTCTGACCGATGGTTAATTTATCATTCAAAATAAAAATACCTGGTATATTACGGTCTTGCGCGATATGTTCAGCCAAATGTACAGGCATAGATTTGCGGTTATTCGTAACCAATAAAAAGTAGTGTTCCTCACACCAGCATAATATTTCTGGGTCTAATGTACTTTTAGGAGGCGTACCAGGATCACCAACTACCCAGACAACTAAATCGCGTTTTTGTCGTTTGAGTTGAACCTGATAAAGAGGGGCAACATTTTCATCCAGCAGATATTTGAGAGTCATTTTCTTGTGGTTTTTTCATCGCTTCTTTTTCAGCTATCAGTTTTTTTAATTTGATTACAACTGGTGGGGGATTACGTCGCTGTTCTTCCTGCATTCTATGACTCCACTCCAACCAATCAGCGATATAGTTGCTTACAGCTTCTTTGTTGTGCAAGTAATAAAGAATAGTCGCGTAAACTTGTTCTAGCGTTAGTGATGTATAAATGTTGGCAATTTCTTCTGGAGTTATAGCGCGGTGGATGTACTCGTAAAGGATAGTTTCAATTCCTACTCTTGTACCTTTGAGTCGAATATCATCAGGTCGCTGAAAGTCGAAGTAATCTTCTAGTTGCATAATTTACTTTATTATATTTACCTATAAAATCATCTTACATACTTGTAAAATAGTCTTGCAAGAAATAGTAAAAAGGGGAGATTTGATTGCCTCCCCGGTAAAATGCCTGTAGCTGTAATTTACTCCCCTAGCAGTTCCAATACCTCTTCTAGCTTCAGTTTTGCCTTATAGAGGTTTAGCAGCTTCTCTTGCTCCCGCCTCTGAGGTGCTTTGTAGCGTTTCCCTTCCATTGTCAGCTTGATCAACGCTGCTTGCTCATCTGTGGGTGAATTCATTTGGTCAAGTGCTACGCCGATATTTTGAAAGGCTTCAAAAGTGAGCTTCCTTAATCCCTTACCTTCCTGTAGCTGGTGAAGTGCGATCGCCGGGAATGCCATTAACGAGGTTATGTAGCTGACCTTGTAACCAGCGTTGCCAGTTGGCTTGATGCCGTACCGCCTGCACAAATCTCTCAACTCAGCAATGGTTTTGATTTCGAGTTCTGACCGTGTGAACATAAAATAGAATTACCCATTTGTAAAAGTGGTATCGGTAGGTAGCAACTTTCCACGGTTAATCGCCTACCGATTGAAACTCTACTCCGATGGTTTCATCGATTTCAAGCTATATTTACGTTTCTATATAAATGGCTAAAGCTAAAGGTAAACCTGAAAATTTTGATAATCCACCAAGCAAGGAATTAACCGACCAATTAAGCTTCCGTGTCACCAAGGAAATGAAGGAAGAGGTTAAAGCACAAGACGACCCTCCCCAGTTCTGTAGAGACGCTGTGCAAAAGGCACTAGATGAGAAGAAAGGGAAGTAGCGCGAATTTAGCTGAACTACTTAGTTAGACTAAATTTGCACATAAGATAGAGAGACATTTATCCCTGAGATGGTGAGCATCCTTTGAGCATGACTACTGAGTATTATTCCATACCTAATATTGATACTCAAACGCTGAGAATAGGCTATTTGAGCATTGTATGAGCATTTTGGTGAGAGTAAAGGCTGAAAGTTTTGATAATACGTGAATAGCTGCATGGTGCATATCAAGCGCGTGGAACTTACCAACTTCAAATCCTTCGGTGGCACTACCTCAGTCCCTTTGCTACCGGGGTGTACTGTCATATCTGGGCCAAATGGTTCGGGTAAGTCAAATATTTTAGATGCACTGCTATTTTGCCTCGGACTCTCCAGTTCTAAGGGAATGCGAGCCGATCGCCTGCCGGATTTGGTAAATAATACTCAAACAGCTAAAGGACGCGCTTCTATTGAGGCTAGCGTCACTGTGACATTTGATTTGTCAGATGAAATCTCACACAAAGACACAAAGCCACAAAGGGACGAAGTAGAGCAAGCAGGGGAAGTAGAGGAAGAAAATCCAAAATCCAAAATCCAAAATCCAAAATCGGCAGAGTGGAGCGTCACTAGAAGGCTGCGAGTTACTCACCAAGGGACTTACACCTCGAATTACTATATCAATGGTGAAGCTTGTACGTTGACAGAATTGCATGGGGAATTAAGTAACCTGCGGGTTTATCCTGAAGGCTACAACGTGGTACTGCAAGGGGATGTCACCAGCATTATCTCGATGAATGCGCGGGAACGACGGGAAATTATTGATGAATTGGCTGGGGTGGCGGCGTTCGATCGCAAAATTGTCCAAGCCAAATCAACTTTAGATGAGGTGAAGGAAAAGGAAGATAGCTGTCGGATTATTGAAACGGAATTAACTGCACAGCGCGATCGCCTTTCCCAAGATCGGGCGAAAGCTGAGAAATATCAAAAACTCCGCACGGAATTTCTCGCGAAACAATCTTGGGAAGCTGTTTTATCATGGCGTTCCTTGCAAGCGCAACAAGAAAAGTTAGTTCACGAAATTCAAACAGGCGATCGTAATTTTACTGAACTGACTACCCAACTCACCAACCTAAATTCCGAAATCGTCCAAAAAACTGCTGAACTTGAACAACTCAATGCCCATGTCAAAGCCTTGGGAGAAGAAGAACTTTTGGCGGTACAATCTACCCTCGCTACCCAAGAAGCAGAACGTAAACAACTCCAGCGTCAGCTAACCGAATTACAAACAGCTTCCCAAGAAACTGCCAAACGTCTAACTCAAACTCAGCAAGAAATTCAAAAACACCGTCATTCCCTAGAAGAAATTGCCGAAACACACATTGTAGAGACGCGATTCATCGCGTCTTCCCAGCACCAAAGAAATGAAGCACAGCAAGCTCTAGAAACCTCCCGCGAAGCCGCCGCAGAAATCGCCTCGGCTTCGGAAGCATGGGTGCAACAACAAACAGCATTCAACCGTCAAATTGAAGCTTTACTGCACACCCTAGAACCGCAACGCACCGAACAAGCACAACTCAGGGAACGCAATAATCAGTTACAACAGCTTCTCCAAGAGCAAACCCAGTTAATTGAACGCGACGAACCCCTGTTAGCAGAAAAACAAACTGAGTGTAGTAGAGTTGAAACCGAATTTAACGTCTCTAGCGAACCCATCCAAAATTTAGCTCAAAATCTCTCAGCCACAGAACAAGAACTGCAAATTCAACAGGAAACCCAAAAACGCTTACTTTTTGAACAACGGGAAAAACAACGCCAGTTGGATAAAATCGAGGCGCAAGCGCAAGCACAGCAAGAAGTTCAAGGAACCCAAGCGAGTAAAGTCATTTTACAATCGGGAATACCTGGACTTTGTGGCTTAGTTGTGCAATTGGCAAAGGTGGAACCTCGCCATCAGCTAGCTTTGGAAATGGCTGCTGGGGGACGCTTGGGACATATTGTGGTGGAAGATGACAGCATCGCCGCAGCCGGGATTGAACTCCTCAAACAGAAACGTGCAGGGAGAGCGACTTTTTTACCGCTAAATAAAATTCACGCCCCCAAATTTACTCAAGATGCAACACTGCGTTTTGCCAGTGGTTTCGTTAACTATGCTGTGAACTTAGTCGATTGCGATCGCCGTTACAAAGATGTCTTCAGCTATGTTTTCGGTAACACGGTAGTATTTGCTAACCTGGAAGCGGCGCGGAAAAATTTAGGACTATATCGCATCGTCACCTTAGACGGGGAACTCCTGGAAACTAGCGGTGCAATGACTGGTGGTAGTAATACCCAGCGTTCGTCTTTGCGCTTTGGCAATGCGGAAGCAGCGGAATCTGATGAAGCGATCGCTTTAAGAAGTCGCTTGGTGGATATTGAACGGGTTTTAGAGCGTTGTACTGAAGCGATCGCAACTTTGTCAGCCAGAACCAAAAAACTCACCCAGGAACTCACAGAAGCGCGTCAGGCGCGGCGCGAACAGCAGTTGCAATTGGAACAGTTGCAGAAAGACATTAAGAATTTAACAGCGCAATTAGAGGGGACGCGATCGCAACTTTCACAAAACAGTCAAAAGTTAACCACTGCTCAATCTCGATTAGAAATTTTAGAGCGGGAATTACCAGGACAAGAAAATGAGTTGCAACAATTGCGACACGCCTTAGCAGAGTTAGAAGCGTCTCAAACTCCCAGTGAATGGCAACAAATCCAGGCAACCATTAAAATTCAAGAGCAACAATTGCAACAACGCGAAACAGCCTTACGGGAAGCGGAACAAAGATTAAAAAATTTAGAAAATCAGCAACAACGTTTGCAAGAAAAAATCCAAGAAGGTGAAACGCGAATCACCGAATATGAAACCCAACAAATCTCTTGTAGAGACGCGATGAATCGCGTCTCCACACAAATCACAACGATAGACGACCAAATCACCCAAACCCGTTTATCGTTGAGTCAAATGGAGCAAAATTTGGGAGAAGAGAAACAAAAACGCGACGCTACAGAATTGGAAGTGCGATCGCACCTTTTACGCCAACAACAATTGCAATGGGAAATCCAAAAACTCCAAGAAACCCAAGAGAAACGGCGCGAGGAACTAATTGCATTGCAAACTCAATTGCGGGATGTGGGAGCAGAATTACCAAATCCCTTGCCGGAAGTTCCAGAGCAGGTAGATTTAGAAGAATTACAGAAAGAATTGCGATCGCTTACCAAACGCTTACAGGCAATGGAACCTGTGAATATGCTGGCATTGGAAGAATACGAACGCACGCAAAACCGTCTCCAGGAACTCACCCAAAAATTAGAGACACTAGAAGGCGAACGCACCGAACTACTTTTGCGGATTGAAAACTTTACCACATTGCGACAACTTGCCTTTAAAGAAGCTTTCGATGCTGTCAACGAAAACTTTCAATCAATTTTTGCCATTCTTTCCGACGGCGACGGCTTCTTGCAACTTGAAAATCCCGAAGATCCCTTTAGCAGTGGATTGAATTTAGTCGCGCACCCCAAAGGCAAACCCGTACAGCGCCTAGCATCCATGTCTGGGGGAGAAAAATCACTCACAGCCTTGAGCTTTATCTTTGCCCTGCAACGCTACCGTCCATCGCCATTTTACGCCTTTGACGAAGTGGATATGTTTCTAGATGGAGCAAACGTAGAACGATTAGCTAGAATGATTAAACAACAGTCACAACAAGCGCAATTTATAGTTGTGAGTTTGCGTCGTCCGATGATAGAATCAGCCGAACGCACAATTGGCGTTACTCAAGCACGAGGAGCTTACACTCAAGTTTTGGGGATTAAGTTACAATCATCCAATACATCTGCTTGAGTTTTTGTTAATAATAGTGTATAGATAAACCACGTAATGTCCGACTTTCTCTCAAACCTAACCCCCAACCCCTTCCCTACCAGCGAAAGAGAGCAAAAATCAAAGCCTCTCTTCCAGTGGATGAGAGGTTTGGAGAGGGGTTCCAAGAATAAGTCGCACATCGCGTTAAACCGGATTCGAGATCAGGACTCGGTATAGAATGACCTCCGAACAGATAATTAGGCGTTCCGACATATTAAATACCCAGGTGATTACCCGCGACAACGGCAAGCGGCTAGGCATCATCAGTCAAGTCTGGGTAGATATCGATCAAAGAGAGGTTGTGGCTCTTGGTTTGCGAGACAGCCTGATCTCCATTTCGGGCATACCGCGCTATATGTACCTCAACAACATCAGCCAGATTGGTGATGTCATCCTGGTTGATAACGAAGATGTCATTGAAGATATCGAAGTTGAATCTCTCAGTAATCTGATTAACTGGGAAGTAATCACAGAAACAGGTGAAGTCTTAGGCAAAGTTCGGGGCTTCAAGTTCAATGGTGAAAACGGGAAGCTTGAATCTATAGTCATTGCTTCTTTAGGATTGCCCCAAATTCCCGATCAATTTGTGAGTACTTATGAGTTCTCAGTAGATGAAATTGTCAGCACTGGTCCCAATCGGTTGATTGTATTTGAGGGAGCCGAAGAACGGGTGAACCAGTTGACAGTTGGTTTACTAGAGCGCTTGGGTATCGGTAAAGCGCCGTGGGAGCGCGATGCAGAAGAAGAATACGGCTATACTCCACCGCGCCAAGTTGCACCAGCTAATCAACTACCTAGTGGAGTGCCATTACAGCCACCCAGGCAAAAAGTTCGCGCTCCTGAACCCGTAGCGCGGGAAGAAGAATGGAATGAAGACTATGTGGAAGAAGAAAGGCCACAGCGTCAGGTAATGAAGGCACGGCAGTATGAGTCTATTCAATACGAAGAAGACGAGGAAGAAGATAACTGGAGCGAAGCAACGGGCAACGACAGATATCAACAACCGCAGCCGCTAAAGTATGAAGCCAAGCCTTATAGCAAGCCTTACGTTGACGAATACGATGATTATGACGACGTAGACGGCGATGCTTGGGAAGATGCACCGAAGCCTGTGAATATTCCCAAGAAAGTCAAGGAAAGGCAGCCAGAATACGAAGAAGAAGGCGGATATTAAGTAATTCGTAATTCGTAATTCGTAATTCGTAATTCAGCGGAACATTACGAGACGTTTTAAAATTAATCTAGCCCTCTCTTTACTTACAAGGAGAGGGCTAATTTTTTATAACGCACGGTCTAAACTAGAACGTAATTTGAGTAAAATTATCTTGTTATTTAATATGTACTGAACTTTCGGTTATGAGCGAAATAAATGATGAATTATTACTAGGACTTACGCATTGACAGAAAAGCCTAAATGACAGATATGCCTTTCAAGGCTTTTAGCTAGATTTTTCAATTATCTTTTTGCGATCGCAATTAACAAAGGATGCTTTGTAAAAGCCTGAAACAACCTAATCCCCAATGATTCGCACGACCAATTCAGGGTTGCGCCGCACAAGTTGGGAGCGATATGTAGGATTCAGATGTTCATCCAACAGATACCGGATTGCCATTAGCTTTCCTGTAACTGCTTTGGAGCGTTTTCTTCCTGCATCCGCCGAAACCTCATCCTGGCAGGAGACGGATTTCGCTGTTGCTGCTATATAAATACTAGACTTGTTATGAAATTGAGTTTGACCCAATCCTAGAGGATTGCAACTTTTTTCTTGCCAGAATGATTGTTATTGTCAGTCATCGATGGTATTACCTATTTATTTCTAGTATTGAATATTTTGCTGTTTAGCATCAGGACTTACGCAACTGGCACAAAATATGGGCGGAGCTTCGCTCCACCATGCGGTAATTGAAATCAAACCAAACACATATGAACGTCTGGGCGT
>NZ_JBALDZ010000200.1:0-33245 GCF_036917155.1 Nostoc sp.
CTCCAAACTCCAAACTCCAAACTCCAAACTCCAAACTCCAAACTCCAAACTCCAAACTCCAAACTCCTAACTCCTAACTCCTAACTCCTAACTCCTAATGCCCCATTCCCAATTTAGGAAAATTTACCCTGCATAAGGGTTGCCAATTCTGTCTACAGAGACGTTGGAGGAGAATGGCAGACGACCGGGATTTAAGCGTGGTTCGGCTGCATAGCCAACAGGGACTAAAACAGCGATCGCTAAATCTGGATTATCCCCAGCACCAATTACTTGCTTTACCTGATCCTCAATCCAACCGTTCATAAAACAAGTGGATAATCCCAGACTTTCTGCTGCTAACACCAAATGGGTAGCAGCAATAATCGCATCTTTGATGGCATACTCCCGTTGCTTGTCTCCTAGCCCCTGTTGAAATTGCGGAATAGCTGTTTTAAAATAATTTGCCGTACCTTCATTCCATGCCCCAGTTGCAAGAGCCTGTTCAATGATCGGGTTCAAGTTTTTTTCAGATGCAGTTGCATCAGCAGCAAACACAAAGGTAACTGGTGCTTGGACAATTTGCTGTTGATTCCACGATGCTGCTGATAAGGCTGCTTTTTGTGCCTCATCTTGCACGAGAATAATTTGCCAGCCCTGGATATTATAGCTGCTGGGCGCTGCCACGGTTAACTCTACCAGTTGTTTGAGCAGTTCTGGGGCAATGGGGTCTGTTTTAAAAGTTTTGATGGAACGACGTTTAGCGATCGCACTAGGTACATCTAAAGGCTGGGTTTGGATGACGGTACTCATGAGATTCTCTTGATAGTTGGATGATGACCAAATAATTCGTAATTAGCATACAAGCAAATGTATTTATTCATGAAACAAAAATAAAAATTATTTCTTATTTCCGAACAAACAACTTATAGTACGCCCAAGGGAAAATTACGAATTACGAATTAAGCTGTTGGACATTTCACTTGCATATTACCTGGAATTAAAACTCCTGTGGGGTGGGCAACATGAGCGCCCTAGTTATGCAAATTAAAAGTACATTAGCTTACGAATTACGAATTACACATTAGCTACCGGTTCATTAGCAGCCGACCAAAATGGATAGTCTGTATATCCCTGTTCACCGCCACCATAAAAGCTTGCCTGATTTGGTTGATTTAGTGGTGCATTCAAAGCCAAGCGTCGAGGTAAATCGGGATTTGATATAAATAATGTCCCAAAGGCAACTAAATCTGCGGCTTTGTTTGCCAGTACAGCATCGCCTTTTTCACGAGTATAACCACCATTGACGATGAGTGTACCTGTAAAGCGATCGCGTATATGACTGGTGGGTACAATTATCCCGCCATGTCTGATATCTGCCTCTGTTGCCTCATAAATATGTAGATATGCCAAATTAAACTGGTTCAATGCTTGAGCCGCATAACCAAATGTCTTCAAAGGATTGGAGTCATGGATATCGTTAAAAGTCCCACTAGGAGAGAAACGTACCCCAACTCGGTTAGAATCCCACACACTAGTTACCGCCTCTGTTACTTCCAACAGGAATCGGGCACGATTTTCAATGTCACCCCCATATTTATCTGTACGTTGATTAGTACCATCCCGAAGAAATTGATCTATTAAATAACCATTAGCTGAGTGAATTTCCACTCCATCAAACCCAGCTGCTAGAGCATTTGCCGCTCCCTGACGGTACTGTTCGACAATCTGCGGTATTTCCGACGTTTCTAAAGCACGGGGAGTAACAAAAGGTTTTGGCCCCTCATAAGTTGCAGCCTCACCTTTAGGAGCGATCGCAGAAGGTGCTACAGGTAAAACTCCATTCGGTTGTAAGTCAGGATGAGAAATTCTGCCGACGTGCCATAGTTGCAGGAAAATTCTTCCTCCCTGCTGATGTACGGCATCGGTTACTAACTTCCATCCCTCCACCTGTTCTGGTGAATGAATTCCTGGTGTCGCGGGATAGCCCTGTCCTTCAGGAGTTACCTGTGTTGCTTCAGAAATAATCAGTCCAGCAGAAGCACGTTGAGTATAGTAGGTAGCATTAAGTTCGTATGGGACGTTTCCCTTACCTGCCCTATTTCGGGTTAAGGGTGCCATCACTATCCGGTTAGGTAATTCCAGATTCCCTAATTGGTAAGGAGAGAATAAGTTGATATCAGTTGTCATTGGTTATATCTCCAAATTATTTTTAGTCATTGGGAATTGGGCATTAGGAGTGCTGAGTTAGGAGTTAGGAGTTAGGAGTTAGGAGTTAGGAGTTTTGTTTATCCCCCTCATCTCCCCAATCCCCAGTCCCCAATCCCCAGTCCCCAATCCCCAGTCCCCAATCCCCAGTCCCCAATCCCCAGTCCCCAGTCCCTAAACAATCGACCGAATAACGCCACCATCTACCCGTAAAGCTGCACCATTAGTTGCTGATGCTACGGGACTAGAAAGATAAACTACGATCGCTGCTACTTCTTCATTAGTTGCAAAGCGTTTAATTAAGGAACTTGGACGCACATTTTGAAAAAACTCCGCCTCAACTTCCGTTGGACTAATACCACGTTCCTGCGCTAGTTGAGAAATAAACTCTTCAACGCCTTCGGAGCGCGTTGGCCCTGGTAGGACTGAGTTTACTGTGACTCCAGTGCCCACAGTCATTTCTGCTAGACCTCGGGCAATCGCTAGTTGCGCTGTCTTGGTTGTACCGTAGTGAATCATTTCCACTGGGATCTGAATAGCAGATTCGCTGGAGATAAAAATTATCCGTCCCCAGTTTTGCTCTAGCTGCTTTTGCAGATATTGCCGACTCAAACGGACTCCACTGAGGACGTTAACCTCAAATATGTTTAACCAGTCTTTATCAGTAATATCAAAGAAGGTTTTTGGCTCATAAATACCTAAATTGTTGATGAGAATATCAACGTGAGGAACTTTTTCAAAAAGTTGCTCTACCCCTGATGCGGTGCCGGTGTCAGCAACAACACCGGAAACTTTCGCATCAGGTGTACTTTGCTGAATTTTAGCGATCGCTTGAGCTACTCTTTCTTCAGACCGACCATTGATAATTACTGATGCACCCTCTTGAGCTAGCCCAAGAGCGATCGCCAAACCAATGCCTGCGGTTGAGCCACTCACCAATGCGGATTTACCATGCAGTTTCAAGTCCATTTCGCTCTTTCCCCGTTAGTTGAAACAGAATGATCTGGGACTGGGGACTAGGAAGTAGGGGAGATGAGGGAGATGAGGGAGATGAGGGAGATGAGGGAGATGAGGGAGATGAGGGGGATAAACAAAACTCCTCACTCCTCACTCCTCACTCAGCACTCAGCACTCAGCACTCCTAACGCCCAATGCCCCATGCCCACCACTCAAATTAAAGATGCTGTGCTAAGGTCTTATTCAAGGTAGTTTTTGGTACTGCCCCGACGACAGTATCGACCTGCCGACCTCCCTTAAAAACCATCAGCGTCGGAATGCTGCGAATTCCGTAATGGCTAGCGACAGTAGGATTTTGATCTGTGTTCAGCTTCACAAATTTCACCTGTCCTTCGTATTCAGCAGCAACTTCATCGACGACTGGACCCACCATCCGGCAAGGGCCGCACCACGGTGCCCAAAAGTCCACTAATACCGGAATTTCACTTTCCAAGACTTCTTGCTTGAATGTGGCTTCTGTGACATTTGTAATGGATGACATAAATTGCCTTCCTAATTAATTCTATAATTCGATAATATCGAATAATAAAAGTATATGCCACCTGATGAGATAATGCAACTATGAGATTTCTTTATCATCCAGATCGAAAAAATATTTCTTTACCGGGAGTCTTGTATGCATTGGGCGATCCGGTGCGGCTGGAGATTGTGCGGCTGCTGGCGACTGAGGGGGAACAATGCTGTGCCAAGTTTGATTTTGCGATCGCTAAGTCTACCATGTCCAATCACTTCAAGATTTTGCGGGAGTCGGGGATAGTCTTGACACGCAAAGAGGGGACACATCATATTAACATACTACGGCGTGAAGATTTAGAGATGCTGTTTCCAGGGTTGCTGGATGCTGTATTGAAAGCGGCTCAACCATTACCTGTTAGCCCTGCGAGTACTAAACAAATAGCTTCAAGGATTTAGGGGCATTGGGTATTGGGAATGGATTGTTTAAGAATCTGCTCGTTTTTCTTTCTGTATTTTTAGATGAGCAAAAATATCATGTTGTTCTCGAAAAGTACCAATAGTTCTGCCGGAAAGCTGAGAAACCTCTGTGAGTGTATTTCTACTGCCTCTTGACAAAACCTCAAAAACCTTAACTTGTCACGAATCGTACAACCCTTGAATACGGAATCCCAGTGTTAATAATTTTCTCCCGCTGGGAATAATTAAACTAGAACCCCTTTCACGATAGAACGGGGGTCAATACTGCTCGGATAAGCAGGGGAGGCTGGCGTTGCAGGGGAAGCAAAACTCTTCCCCTGCTCAAGAACAGCTTGCCTCAACCAAGAAATTCCAAAACCTACGCAGTATTGGAACGGGGGTGACGCTAATTTTATAACTTTATAGTCAAAAATCAATGCCAAATTGTACTGGATATCAAATCAACTCGACTCTCCACGAAGGAATTCAAACAATTATTTATCAAACACAAAGGCCAAAGACGCAACAGCGAGTTATCCTCAAGCTGCTTAAAAATGAATATCCGACTCTTGAAGCCTTTACTCGTATTAAAAACGAGTACCAAATTCAGCAAGGTTTAGACCATCCCAATATAGTTAAAGCTATCAGTCTAGAAACCTTTGAAAATCGTGTAGGACTGTTGTTAGAAGACTTCGGTGGTCAGTCTTTAACTCAACTGCTACAAATAGAAAAACTCGACTTAATTAACCATTTTAAAATTGCCATTCAACTGACTAAAGCCTTAGACTATTTACATAAACACCAGATTATTCATAAAGATATTAAGCCTAGTAACATCATCATTAACTCCCAGACAGGTATTGTTAAACTCACTGACTTTGGTATTGCCTCCCGCCTCAATAAAGAAAATCCCCAATTTAATAACCCTAACTGCGTTGAAGGCACACTCGCCTATATGTCTCCTGAACAAACTGGGAGAATGAATCGCATTCTTGATTATCGCACTGACTTTTATTCTCTTGGTGTGACTTTATATGAAATGCTCACTGATAAAACACCATTTTTTAGCCAAGACCCCCTAGAAATAGTTTATAGTCACATTGCTGTTCAACCAATCAACCCGCAGTCATTAAATTCACAAATTCCTACCGCCGTCTCTGAAATTGTGATGAAGCTGATGGCAAAAAATGCGGAAGACAGATATCAAAGTGCCACAGGATTATTAGCAGATTTAGAATTATGTCTCAATCAATTGGAAACCAAGGGAATCATTACTGATTTTCTTCCAGGTCGTTTAGATGTCTTGAGCCAGTTATTAATTCCTCAAAAATTGTATGGTCGTGAAGAACAAGTTAATGAACTGTTAGCTGCGTTTGAGCGCGTTGCTAACCCCCCTGAATCCTGCCTTGGTAAGGGGGGACTAAGGGGGGTAGAAATGATGCTAGTTTCTGGCTATTCTGGTATTGGCAAATCAGTTTTAGTCAATGAAGTTAATAAACCCATTACCCGCAGACAAGGTTACTTTATTTCTGGTAAATTTGACCAATTAAAGCGGAATATACCTTATGCTTCTTTAATTCAAGCTTTTGCTTACTTAATGCGGTATCTGTTGACAGAAAATAATGAACAAATAGAAATATGGCGTCATAAAATCTTATCAGCTTTAGGAACAAATGGAAAAGTCATTACTGATGTAATTCCAGAAGTAGAATTAATCATTGGTACACAGCCGGAAGTTGCCCAAATTGGGGCAACAGAATCACAAAATCGTTTCAATCATGTTTTTAAAGAATTTATCCAAGTTTTTACTCAAAAAGAACACCCACTAGTCATCTTTTTAGATGATTTGCAATGGGCAGATTCAGCTACTTTAAATCTAATTCAACTGCTCATAACTGATACCGACAGCAAATATTTTTTATTTATTGGGGCATATAGGGATAATGAAGTTAGTTCAGCACATCCTTTAATCCAAAAGATAGAAGAAATTAAGAACAGCGGCACGGTTGTTAATAATCTTGTATTGCAACCTTTAAATTTAGATAATGTAACTCAGCTAGTTGCCGAGACTCTCCAAGAAACAGAGGTTAACCAGAATGAAGAAATTGGAATTTTTAACAAGGAAATTATTAAGCTAGCTGAGCTAATTTGTAATAAGACAGGTGGTAATCCATTTTTTATAACACAATTAATTCAAGTACTTTATCAAGAAAAGCTGTTAACATTTGACTTTAGTAAGGCTAAATGGCAGTGGAGTTTAGAAGATATTCAAGCAATTGGCATTACCGATAAAAATGTCGTTGAGTTAGTTGCCAGTAGAGTTGAAAAACTACCAAAGTTCACCCAAGAGGTTTTAAAACTAGCAGCTTGTGTGGGTGACAGATTTAGCCTGGATGTTTTAGCGATAGTTAATGAAAAATCACCTTCTCTAACAGCAAATGATTTACACTCAGCTTTACAAGCGGGATTGATTCTGCCTTTAAGTGAAGCTTATCGTATTCCTTTGGTTTTTAATCAAGAAGAAGCGGTTAATTTAAATTTTGACACTTCACGGGTGGGTTACAAGTTCCTACATGATAGAGTACAACAAGCAGCATATTCGTTAATTCCAGAAGAACTGAAGAAATCTACTCACCTGAAAATTGGGCAATTGCTTCTCCAAAATATACCCAAAGAGGAAGTAGAAGCTAATATTTTTGATATTGTTAATCAGTTGAATGTAGGTATTGTTAACATAGAGCAATCTGAAAAAACTGAATTGGCACGATTAAATTTAGTTGCCGGACGAAAAGCTAAAGCTTCTACAGCTTACGAAGCGGCTCTTAAATACTTCACAAATGGGATAGAACTTTTAAATATAGACGCTTGGCAAAATGAATATACCTTAACCATCGGTTTATATGAAGGAGCCGCAGAGGCAGCCTATCTAGGTGGTGATTTTGAGCAGATGCAAAAATGGGCTGAGGTTGTGCAG
The DNA here is from genome assembly GCF_036917155.1 of Nostoc sp. Lineage (GTDB taxonomy): Bacteria > Cyanobacteriota > Cyanobacteriia > Cyanobacteriales > Nostocaceae > Nostoc. The sequence goes on from NZ_JBALDZ010000200.1 coordinate 7,088, forward strand.
CAAGAAGCCAAAATTCTTCTAGATAAAGTGAAAGTCTATGAAGTGCAGATTATCGCTTCTATCATTCAAAGCAAACAACTGGAAGCTATTCAAATAGCAGTATCAATTCTGCAATTGTTAGGAATAAGTTTTCCAGAGGAGCCGACATCAACTGATATTCAGCAGGGGATGGATGAAATCGCTGCTTCTTTGAAAGGGAAGGCCATTGCAGATTTAATTAACTTACCATTAATGACCGATCCTAACAAGATTGCAGCCATGAGAATCTTAATGAGAGTTCTCCCTGCGGCTTTTCAAACGGCTCCTGCAATGATGCCAATTATTGTTTGTAAAATGGTCAATTTGTCCTTAAGGTATGGCAATACGGCTGTATCTGCCTATGGTTATAGTCTTTACGGATTACTTCTTTGTGGAGTTCAAGGAGAAATTAATTCTGGCTATGAATTTGGGAAGTTAGCTTCTAGTTTAGTGTCACAATTTAATGCTGAAGAACTCAAGGCGAAGATTCTGACAGTTGTTAGTGCCCATGTTATGCATTGGAAAGAGCATGTTAGAGAGACATTAACATCATCAATGTCAGGGTATTCTAGCGGTCTGGAAACTGGAGATTTAGAATATGCTGGCTATTGTGGTTACATTTATCCCTATCATTCATTTTGGCTGGGTAAGGAACTTTGGGTTCTCGAAAAAGAACTGATAGCTTATTGTGATTCGCTGAAAAAAATTAAGCAGCAAGTAGCTTTCACTTGGAACTCAGTATATTTACAAACAGTTCTGAACTTGAAAGGAAGTTTTGAAAATGTGGACTGTTTAATTGGAGAAGCCTACAACGAGCAAAGGATGCTGCCAGTTCATCAGCAAGTAAATGACCTTTACACAATTAACCATTTATTTGTTAATAAGCTAATGCTTTCTTACATATTTGGGGACTATTTTAAAGCTGTAGAAAATGCTGCGATCGCAGAAAAATCTTTAGGTGGTGTTACAGGCTTGTTTGTTGTTCCACTGTTTTATTTTTACGATTCTTTAGCCCATTTGGCAATATATCATACTGCCCAAGAGTCTGACAAGCAAGCTATTCTGGAAAAAGTCCGAGCTAATCAGCAAAAGATGGAACTCTGGGCTACTCATGCTCCCACAAATCACTTACACAGATTTTATCTCGTGGAGGCAGAAAGGTATCACGTTTTGGGTCAAAAACTTGAGGCGATGGACTACTATGAACACTCTATTGCCAAATCTCAAGAAAATGGTTTTCTCCAAGAAGAAGCTTTAGCTTATGAGTTAGCTGGAAAATTTTATCAATCTCTAGGTAAAGAATTAATTCATCAAACTTACGTAACTAAAGCCTATTATGCCTGCATTCGTTGGGGTGCGATCGCTAAAGTTAAATACTTAGAATCCAATTATGCTTTTCTAGTAGGACAAACTACTACGGTAGAAAACACTACTTCAAAAATGGATACAATTCATCTTACCACTAACACTACTACCAATAACAGCCTGAGCGATTTTCTAGATTTTAATGCATTCATTAAGTTTTCACAAGCGATTACCAATGAAATTGTTTTAGAAAATTTATTGGGCAAGCTGATCAAAATTTTACTAGAGAATGCTGCTGCCCAAAAAGCAGTACTACTCCTACTTAAAGATAATCACTTATATATCGAAGCTTCTGGAAATGCTACTGACGAGGTGGTGACGGTTTTACGCTCGATTCCTGTTGAAACCTATCAGGATTTACCGCTCTCTGTGATTAATTATGTTTCCCGAACTCAGCAATATATTGTATTAAATGATGCAACAGTTACAGAACCATTTAACTTTGATATCTATATTCAGAAATCTCAAACAAAATCAATTTTTTGTTTGCCCATTATGTATCAATCACAGCTTACTGGTATTATTTACTTAGAGAACCAATTATCATCAGGAGCTTTTGTTTTAGAAAGAGTAGAGGTATTAAAAGTCTTAGTTTCGCAAATGGCAATTGCTATAGAAAATGCCAGCTTGTACACAAGGGCACAAGACAAATCTAGGGAATTAGAACAATCCATAAAAGATTTACAAGAGGCGCAGCTACAACTTATCCAAGGTGAAAAAATGTCTTCTCTGGGAAATCTAGTTGCAGGTGTAGCACACGAAATCAACAATCCCATTGGTTTTATTACAGGTAGTATTGCTCAAGCCAAAGATATTGTTAAAGATTTAATAGAGTATCTGCAACTATATCGAGAAAAATTCCCCAATCCTGGTGCTGAAATTGAAGAAAAATCCGAAGAGATAGATATAGATTTCTTGCTAAAAGATTTACCCAAAATGATTGATGGTATGACAGTAGGGACACAGCGCATTCGTAATATTAGTACCTCTCTCCGTACTTTTTCCCGCGCTGATACTACCTCGAAAGTATTAGCTAATATCCACGAAGGTATTGATAGTACTTTGTTGATTTTACAGCATCGTCTAAAAGCCGATCATAATCGTCCTGCTATTACAATTATTAAACATTATGCAGATATTCCATCAGTAAAATGCTATTTGGGACAATTAAATCAGGTGTTTATGAATATTCTTGCAAATGCAATTGATGCTTTAGAAGAAGCAAATATCGGCCGTGGTTTTTTAGAAATTCAAGAAACATATCCTAATATTATCACCATTGAAACTAATGTGGCGATAGATAATAAAAATGTAGTAATTAAGATTCAAGATAATGCCAAAGGAATGGCAGAAGAAGTTAAAGCCTGTATTTTTGATAATTTATTTACTACCAAATGTGTAGGAAAGGGGACGGGATTAGGATTATCTATTAGTCGGCAAATTATAGTAGAAAATCATGGTGGAAGTTTGATTTGTGAATCAGTCTTGGAACAAGGAACACAATTTATAATTTCTATTCCCATTTTGGGAGAATAATATCTTATATATATAGCAATCCTAAATGATTCGCAATAAACAAGATCCCCGACTTCTCAAAGAAGTCGGGGATCTGCGGGTTGCAACTCTCAAAAATCAGATAAAATTGCCATATAACAATTATATTTGAGTTGTGTAACCTGGGAACATAAAGATTATTTTTGCGTTAATAAAAATATAAAATTACTAATTTTACTACTTAATCAAATCAACATAAATATAGTTACTGTCCGCATGTATAAACTTAATAATCAACTGTTATAACTAAATTATATGCATCAATTATTGTACTAACTTGACATTGACAAATAAATCATTTTTCTGGCTGAAGAACAGGCAATATCTATCTTGCTTCAAAATAATTTTAGCCTATTTTAATAAGCTAAAACATTCAGTCAAAACTTGAGTTTTTAACAAGTTACAAGATGCAAAAATCCTAAAAATTAAGGTGACTATCTGTGGAAAAAAGAAGAGAAAATGGGCGGATAGTTTCAAAGGCTATCTCGTTTCTGTTAAATCGTATAACTTTGGTTGTAATTGCAGTCACTCTTGTGCTATTTATTGGAGGTAGGTTTGAACTGGCAAGCGCAACTCAACCTAATGCAGAATTTGAGATCCAACAATTAACATCCTGTTATTCGTTGGGAACTGATGCCATTGGTAGAGGAAATCTCCCAGAGGGAAAGAATATTTATCGAGATTGTTTTACTCAAAATGCAGTCCTCACTGCTATTTTTCCTGATGGGACAACTCAAACAAGTTATGGGACTGATGCTTGGGCAGATTTTGTCTATTCAGTATTTCAAGGAAACGGTTATACAGCTACCCAACACTTGATGGGTACGATAAACATTTCATTTAAAAATGGTAAAGTAGCAATGTCTTCTTACCTTCATGCGACTCATAAACGTTCGGAAACTAGTATTGATGTCGCTAATGGCACTTATGAAGATGAAGTTGTGAACGAAAGGGGGCGCTGGAAAATTAGTAAACGTACTCTCAAACTCATCGATTTCTTGAACCTCAGTTCACCGACGATCGATTCCTCAACCACTAATTCTTCAACCAATAATGCCGGAAGCAATAATTCTTCAACTACCTTTGTAAGACCAAAAATGTCTGGCTTCAAGCACTAGTTTTTCACACACACGATACAAGGCAAAAATAAATAAAAAGTAGTAATTACTTTTTATTTATTTTTTTTGATGTATGAGTAAAGAAGTTCGCAATCGCTCTGAGGATTTACAATTAAGCATGGACTATTCCCGTGACTTCCATTATTTACAATAACGACAGTAATGCCCATCCGTGGACAAACCCCTAAACAACTGCTGCTAACAACCCGAAATTCACCCCATAATCCCTCAAACTTTAAACGAGATTTCAACCAATTCTCTAAATCTTCGGAGGCGGTTGAGCTTTTAGTAGTTCGATGAGAGCTATTTGACCGCTCGTTTGCACATTGTGAACACACAAGCACCAAACCAGACTCCCATCGGGGAGAAACATTGGGAATAGAAATATCTAACGGGCGAGAATTTATTAAGGGCAATGGTTGCTGAGAATTGGATGCAAACCTCTTGAGGATACGTTGGAGCAATGTCTTAATACGCTGGATCAGTTTTTTCATGGACGACCCTACTTACTTCTCTCTCTGAGAGAATAATATAAGTTTCCCGTTTAGTCTGTTCTAATAGATCGTTAACTGATTTATGCCTCTATGATTCGCTCGTCATTAATTCTCAATAAAAACCTAATTTTCGCGAGAATGTTAAGAGCTAAATTGTTAAGTATGCCTGACCAGTAATAGAAGCAATGATTGATTTGTTTAATAGACATCTCCGAAAATGAATGTAGAGACGTAGCAGTGCTACGTCTCTACAAGGACTCTGGATAACGCATATTTAATTTCTGGAGATGTCTAATGTGTAACTGCTGTTCAGATCAAGATACAACCTAGCAATTATCTGCTTGCTTTCAAAGTCATTAATTGTGGCACATTTGAATGTGGCACAATTAACTGAAATTTCACTGGAATTTCTTCATTAGAATATGTATATATCATTACTACTTTAAAAGCCTGTTGGAGGGCTACTATGAAATACTGTTGCCCCCGACTTCAGTTTCGCGGTGGATGGCTATTGGCTATATTTACTGCCATCACAGCTACCCCTGCAATAGCAGAGACAGCAAACTTTGGTACTTTCAACTTATCAGCAAATTTTAATCCAGCACAAGGAATAGTGCAGGGGTTTACAGGTGGTTCTTACTCATTGTCTGCTATAAGTAACCGCGATCGCGATCAAAAAGCCTGTATTGGTTTTGCCGATCCCAATCCAGATCACATTATGGTTTTGGAAAAGGACTTTTCTCAGTTGACAATCCAAGTGGATAGCAACAACACGGACACTACTTTACTGATTCAAGGCCCAGATCAAGCGACAATTCGTTGCGGCGATGATACTGGCAAGAGTAAAGATGCTAGCGTTAGCGATCACAACTGGAAAAGTGGCACTTATCGGATTTGGGTAGGTACATTTAATCCTGGAGTCAAGCGAGATTATACTCTAAAAGTGGAGCAGCAGTAATGGGGATGAGGGAGATGAGGGGGATGAGGGGGATGAGGGGGATGAGGGAGAAGTTGCAGTAAGTTTTTCCCCTCCGCCCAATGCCCAATGCCCAATAGACATCTCCAGAAATTAAATATGCGTTATCCAGAGTCCTTGTAGAGACGTAGCAGTGCTACGTCTCTACATTCATTTTCACCAGATGTCTAATGCCCAATGCCCCATGCCCAATGCCCAATGCCCCATTCCCAATTTTTACGTGTAACACCTGAGAGGATAATATGGGATAGTAGCTTGTTGTGCTTTCCGAGGGTGCTATCTCGTGCTATCTATACTGCGTGCTGACTTTCGTATCATATTTGAACGTGACCCAGCTGCTCGTAACTGGTTGGAAGTTTTATTTTGTTACCCTGGTTTGCAAGCCCTGCTATTCCATAGGCTGGCTCACTGGCTGTATACTATTGGTCTTCCTTTGATTCCGCGCCTGATTTCTCACCTGGCTCGGTTCTTGACTGGAATTGAAATCCATCCTGGTGCAGCAATTGGGCAAAGTGTGTTTATTGACCACGGTATGGGTGTAGTGATTGGTGAAACTGCGATCGTGGGAGACTATGCCCTAATTTACCAAGGTGTCACCCTGGGGGGTACTGGTAAAGAATGTGGCAAGCGCCATCCCACTGTGGGCGAAAATGTTGTAGTCGGAGCTGGAGCGAAGGTACTGGGCAATATCCAAATTGGCAATAACGTTCGTATTGGTGCTGGGTCTGTTGTTCTCAGGGATGTACCCTCAGACTGCACCGTAGTGGGCGTGCCTGGGCGGATTATATATCGTTCTGGAGTTCGGGTTGCACCTCTTGAACACAATAACTTACCAGATTCCGAAGCTGAAGTAATTCGTGCTTTAGTAGACCGGATTGAGGCGCTGGAAGAACAAATACAAACTCTTCAGCGCACACACCCTTCTGAAAAAACTCCTGTTTTAGTGGGTTGTTTAGTCACTCAAGAAGATGAGTTAACCCACAATACTCGCTGGTGCAACCTCAAGGATAAGACTATCCAGCAATTTCTAGATGGTGCTGGCATTTAAAAAAGTGAGAAGTTAAGAGTGAGGAGTGAGGGATAAAAATCATAAATCTTAGGTTTGCACCTTCCAACTCCTAACTCCGGATTTCTCACCAGATTTATCAAACCGAAGTCGTAGGGGCGGGTTAAGCGAGACATTCATGAATGATAGATCATATCTGTTAACCCGCCCCTACTGCTTGTGAGAAATGCGGGTAACTCCTAATTGACAACATTTAAGAAATTGGTTCAAAAACCATTTGAGGAATCAACACCTCATCTTGTAGTTGTCCAACACCCAAAAAGCGAGTCTCTTCTTCATAAACTCGCACTATCCCAGTAACATCAGAATTTAAAGAAACTCGCTGACCTTGACACCATTTCTGAGCAGATGTTACTGGTAAATTCACAGATAACAAATGTTGTAAAGCTGTATCAGGGGGAAGAGGTTGAAATGTCCCGCCTTGCAGTTTAGTTTCTAGGTCAGTCAAAGTAAGACTATCTGTTAAATCGAAACCACTGCTTTGGGTGCGAATCAAAGCCGCAAGAGTGCCACCGATTTTTAAGATTGCACCTAAGTCACGAGCGATCGCTCTAATATATGTACCAGATCCACAGGCGATCGCCACATCCAATTCGGGAAAATCTCCTTCTCTCCAGTCCAAGATTTCTATGTGAAAAATTTCCACAGTCCGCACTGGAACTTCCACTATTTCACCTTTACGCGCTAAATCGTAGAGACGTTTACCATCCACTTGAATTGCACTGTAACTCGGTGGTATTTGCTCAATCTTGCCTTCAAATTGTGCTAGTGCAGTTTTTACCTCTGCCAAACTCAATCCAGCACAAGGTTGAGAAGTGATGATTTCACCTTCTAAATCATCGGTTGTAGTCCGCACACCCAGGCGAATCGTAGCCTTGTAAGCCTTGTTTCCTGGCAGATATTGCAATAATCTTGTGGCTTTGCCAAGTGCGATCGGCAAAACCCCTGTCGCTGCTGGATCTAAGGTTCCCGCATGACCTACACGTTTGAGGCGCAACAATTTCCGCACCCGCGCCACACAGTCGTGGGAAGTCCAGTCAGATGGCTTGTTTAAGTTGAGAAAACCTTGAAATAACACAAAATCAATACTTACAGCTTCTAAATTCTATTAAATACTCATTTAATGCTTAAAGCATTAATATTTAGCGATCAGGACTGGTTGAGGCATTATTTTATACAAGTTTACCAGTTTTAAGATATTCTCTAAGCACTTTACCAAAAAATATACAAAAAGTGCAGATAACGCCGAGTGTTTTCCGCAAATATCACGATGTCACTTATAACTTTCAACATATAAAACTGTAATAATCAACAAATATCACAGAAAACTTAATGAAAGTTTTCATTGTCAATCAAATAATTTACCAAGCCCCTTCGGGGCGGGAACAGGGAACTCTTAACAGGGAACAGAAAAAAAATTAGCCCCGAATACAGGGTTTAAAGCCCCTAAATTTATTTATGAAAAGAGATAAAAATATTTGAAACGAGATGGCGTCAGCCACGATGTTTCAATGTGTCCTTGTACAAATCCCCTGATTTTAATTATGGGGATTTCCCTGTTGCCTGTTGCCCGTTCCCTGTTCCCTTTTAACCATAGCACTTTTAGTAAAACTAACTATCGATAGATTTTTATGAACATAAATGAAGTGAAAAAACCAATCTTTACTACTACATTATTTTTTTGTTCTATGTTGATTATGAGTTGTAGTAACTCTGGCAAGAGTGCTTCTCAAGAGAATACAGTAAATCAAGCAAATACTGCAACAGCTATCCAAGTTAATTCGGAATCTATTTCTGTAAATGAAGTAAAACTAGATAACAAAAAAAATAGCAAAGAGCCGACTAATTCAGCATCTCTTAAAGACAATCAATCCAAGGAGATTGAAAACGATAACCCAATTTTTGGTACTATCAAAGACATGCAAAATGGGGACTTAAAATGCTACGTTACTGTTGTAGATGAAAATGGAAAACTATACGAAGGTGTCGGTGCAGTCTTTGATGTTTGCGAACCAGATAAATACGTCAACAAAAAAGTAAAAATGTATTATTCTTTAGAAAACGTCAGTGATTGCCAAAGTTCTGAGCCTTGTGGAAAAACAATCGAAGAATGGTTGATTAGCAAGATAGAAATTCAAGATGAATAATTACAAGATGAATTTTAAAATTCTACAGATTAAGTAGATGATGGGGATAGTTGAGCATTTGGGCATATCTTCGGTAAGCTGACTGTAACTTGAGTTCCTTGCCCCACTTCACTAGACAAGGTAATATTACCACCATGCAACTCGACACAACCTTTAGCGATCGCTAGCCCTAAGCCTGTACCAGGAATTGTGTCAACATTACTTCCACGACTGAAAGATTGAAACAAATTCTCTTGATCTGTCACCGGGATACCAATTCCCCGATCTTTGATGTAAAAGATTACTTCTGATTCTTTGCCAATCAGATGAAATTCTACAGTACCTCCATTTGGAGAGTACTTAATTGCATTGGACATTAAGTTAATAAAAATTTGCTGCAAAAGTCCGCGATCGCCCCAAAATTCCTGATGATTACCAGTAATTTGAAAAATTAATTCGTGGCGATCGCCTACTGTTTCTCGCTCTTGTTCAATCAGATCAGAAAAAAATTGTAGTAAATCTAATGGGATTGGTTTAAACTTGGGTTTTTCCAGTTCAAATTGGTTAACCAGAAGCATATTATCCACGAGTTTGGACATATATCTTGCTTTCTGTTCAATGATTCCCAAGAACCGCTCTTGTTTAGACTCATCAAGTTGCTGGCTATGTTTTACCAAAGTTGATGCAGCAGCCAAAATTGAAGTTAGGGGCGTTCGATACTCATGGGAAACCGTTGCAATGATTTGGGATTTAAATACATTGAGTTGCTTTTCTTTGGCAAGGGATGCTTGAGTTTGGGCTAATAATTCCGCCTGTTGAATAGCGATCGCTAACTGCACCGAAACTTCATTAAGCATTTCTGCATCATCAGTTTGCCATTGTCGTTCCCCAGAATTATGGTGAGCAATCAATAAGCCCCAAAGCTTAGGGGTTGGGTTCCCATTGTTGCTGAGATTAATGGGAACCACCAGATTTGCCTTAGGATTAAATTGCTCTTTTAGGCTGACACAATTACACAAGCCAAGCTCATAAATGTAAGGGATTGGGGATTGGGGATTGGATATCGGGGATTGGGAAAACTCTTCCCTAGTTATCAGTACTCTGTCTCCTTGTCTCCTCGTCCCCTTGTCTTCAGTCCCCAGTCCCCAGTCCCTAGTCCCCAATCCCCAATCCCCAGTTCGATCGCACAATGCCACAGTGCGGTATGACTCAACTGATGAAGCAACTATTTTACCATCTGTATCTGGAGCGAACTGATACACCATGACGCGATCGCACTTCAGAAGTTCTTGTACCTCGGCTACAGCCGTATTCAAAATTTGCTCTAGGTTAAGAGACTGACGAATTCGTAAAGCAGTCGTCGCAATTAGGCGTTGTCTCTCCTGAGTTTTCTGGAGTTGAGCTTGCAAAAACGATTGCTTAATGGCATTGCGAACTGCTAGTTGCAGCACATCCTGTGTCAGGTGTTGCTTGACTAAATAATCCAAAGCACCCCGTTTCATCACTTGTACAGCAACCTCTTCATCACCACGCCCTGTCAACATAATCACAGGGACAGAAGTCTTAAATATCTCCTGCTGCATCTGGTCGAAGAGTTCTAACCCGCTCATATCAGGTAGGCAAAAATCCAGCAGAATCACATCGCAGCGTACTTTTCGGCACAAAGCAAGTCCTTCTTCTGCACAGTCTGCCTCCAAAATCTGGTAGGACTGGTGCGGATCTTTCAAAAGATACCGACGATAGATTTTTCGATCTGCGGCACAATCATCGATGATGAGTAGCGTCCGTATGTCCAACATAAGGTTATGAGGATCAGGGAGCTATGTAGATCCCTTTTATCCAGATTGTGTTTTCATTGCATAATTCTAAAAATAATATAAAATAAATATGAATAAAATCTAAATTCTTTAGGAATTCTAAAGCAAATTAAACAAGGTAGGGAAAACAGGAAGATGGGGAAAACGCATCTACCAGAGACAAGCAGACACATTCAGGAGTACTGAGTGCTGAGTGCTGAGTACCTCGGCTTAGAGTAACCCCGTAGATAAATCTAGAGGATTGAAGTAAGGACGCATTAAATATGCGCTACGCATCTCGAAATAAATATCTATTCCTTTTTCCATACCGTCATGCTGGGGCTAGCCTGCGGGTTCCGCTTTGCGGTACAGACACTCGTTAGCTGAGTGTGATTATTACTTTTTTTACTCAGCACTCGTTACTCAGCACTCAGCACTGTTTCAGTGACTCAAAGAGAAAATAAACAAATTAATCCAACACTGGCGGCGTATTGGCTTCAAGCCAGTAATCCACAAATGCCTGAATTGTCTTTTTTAGTTCCTGAGCATCCATCGGCTTTACCAGATATCCATTTGCGCCCTTTTGGTAGCACAATTCAATATCCTTGGGGTTAGATGATGTAGTAAAAACAACGATGGGGATTCCCTTGAAACTCTTATCTTGCTTAAGACGATCTAAAATGTCACGCCCATCAATACCTGGCAAATTGAGATCGAGCAAGATCACAGAGGGTCGTAATGCTACTTTAGGGTTGGGTGGACTTTCGCCTTTAGCGTAGGTATCCTTCCCCAGCTGATAGAGGAACTCTAAAACCTCATCTCCATTAGTACAACGGTGTATGGGGTTCTGGACGGACATACGCCGCATTAGACGTTGCAGCATCCGAAAATCTTCATTGCTGTCCTCAACAACGAGCAGCGGTTCATGAAGTTTTTTTGTCATTCGTGGTCTTAAAAGAGCTTAACAAAAATACATATTTAGTCATTATCTTAAACTATTCCAGCGTAAAATAGAAACTTGAGCCAACGCCGACGTTAGATTCAACCCAAATTTTACCGTTATGAAGCTCAACAATCTTCTTAACAATAGCTAGCCCAGCACCGGCTCCTCCACCGTACTTTTCCTGGGAATGGAGCCGCTTAAATAATCTAAAGATAGTTTCGAGATGATGCTGTGGAATTCCAATGCCGTTATCGCGGATATAAAAAGTGATTGGGGATTGGGGATTGGGGATTGGGCTAAGAAAACTCTTCCCTAGTCGCCAGTCCCTAGTCGCTAGTCCCTCATCTAAGTAGCCAATCTCAACCCATTGCTCTGCTTTGTCGTTGTATTTGAACGCATTACCAAGGAGATTACTAAAGACTTCATTAACGAGAACTCGATCGCACAAAATAGTTGGCAAAGGGCGAGGAATGCGAATATCCACAAGCCCAGAATCTTGACGACTAGCACGAAAAACCTCAATCACTTGGTTGAGTAATTCGTTGAGGTCAGTTGCTTGCAAGCGTAGTTGTGCTTGTCCTAACTGCGATAACCGCAGTAGAGCATTAATCAGAGTTTCCATGCGTACAGACAAGGATACTACTGTTTGCAAGCACTCGATTCCGTCATCATCTAATACTTGACTATAGTCTTCTAGCAACACCGTCGAAAAGTTATAAATGCCCCGCAAAGGTTCTTTCAGATCGTGGGAAGCGGCGTAGGCAAAGGATGCTAGTTCTTGGTTACTACGCTCTAACTCCAGGTTGATTTTAGCTAATTCATCCGCTTTTGAGAGTACAATACCAACGATCGCATTCCTCAGAGCGATCGCACTATCAAGTTCACAGGCTTTCCAAGGTAGAGAGGTTAATCTAACTGTTTCCTGCCATGCTGCAAAAGATTTTCGTGGAGATAGGCTAAGGCTACCATCTGCCTGGGTTTGAATAGATTCCTGTGGATTTCCTGCCCAGTGTACCGTTTGGAGAACTTCCGGGCGAAACCAAAGGATGTAATAGCGCCGGACTTTAGAAATCCGCAGCAGCAACAAGCCACTGGCAGTATCTTTAAATCTCAGCGCTTCTGGGTAAAGCTTGGGTAGAGAATCAGTGGAAAACAGGTTATCACTAACTTGGGTATCCGCCCATTCAATTAACGTCCGAACCTCATCAATATTCGGTGTTGCTTCCACAAGGGTAATTTCATTATCCAGACAAACTGCCGCTCCTGAAGCACTAACAAGATCGAGCAAGCGGATTTCAGGTTTAATTAGGGCATCGATAAAATTGTCTGCTTGGGAAATGGACTCAAGGAACTCAGACTGTAGCGATTTGAGCTTTACCTTATAATCCCATTCCGAATGACTGATTTTGTGTGTTAACTCTGAAGATGCAATCTGTCCCAAAAATTCGCACATCTTGCGGACTTCGTAAGAAATATACTTTGGTGTTTGATGGTGGCAAGATATTAATCCCCAAAGCTTCTGCTCTTGAATCAGTGAAATCACCAAAAGAGCCTTCACGCCCATATTTTGATGATATTCTGCACAACACCAATCAAAACTTCGTAGCATAGAGTAGCTTAAGTCAAGAGGCTGGTGTGTCGTCGGATTTTCCGTTGGAACTAGTTTGATCGGTTCGGCAGTCAAATCGGGGAGAAATCGGAGAAAGCAGCGGGTGTATAACTCCCTAGCCTGGGCCGGAATATCTGTAGCGGGATAGTGGAATCCTAAATAAGGTGATAAATCTTCGCGTTTGACTTCTGCAACCACAGAACCCGCTTCCGACTGGTCAAATTGATAGACCATTACCCGATCGAAACCGATGATTTTTTGGACTTCTTCAGCTACCAAATGCAAGAATTCTATCAGATTGGATGTGCTTTGCATTTTAGCGATCGCAACACCTGCCAAACTATAAAAGCCCAAGAAACTCAACTCCGATTTTGAGTCTATCGGTTCTAGCTCCAGAATCACAGCCTCTTCTAGACGATGAGCAATAGCGTCGAAGTATTTTCCCCCATTCAAGGTATTTATTAATACTTTTGAAGCATTAGAACTGCCAATTTTTTTCCCTAAGCATTGCTTGACAATTTCCACTTGCCGAGCCTCAAGTAAATAGCTCAAAGGTTGACCAAGCAAATCTTCTGGCTCTTTGCCCAAATATGCTTGGGTATTGTTGCTAACTTGCAATATCTCTAGCTGAGTACTGAGTGCCAGTAGTACGCCATGAGGTTGAATAGAGCCAGGTATGTGAATAGGTTTGCGATCGTGGTTAGTCAGGGCAGTAGCTTGGGCTGTAGTATATTCAGACTGGCTCATAACTGAACTTATGTAAAGCTGACTTTTACAATAGCGCAATTAAATGTGACATTTCTTTAAAGTATATGCCCAGAAGTATGAATGCGATCGCATATCAATCTTGCTTATTATGGTTTTTATCGTAACTATAACTGACAAAAACTCCCTAAAATAAGGCAACAGACGCAAACCTGGAAACCCAGATTTTATCTGACTTTCTTAATTAACAATTACGAATTAGTATGTCTCTTGCTCCTTGGCGAAGCGCGATCGCTCATGCACTCCATCGCAACCGCAGCCTTGTTTATGCCCGTTACCTCCAACTAGCAACGGTACAGGCAAACGGTCGCCCCGCTAATCGTACCCTAGTCTTTCGCGGCTTTCTGGAAGATACAAACCAGCTAAAATTTATCACCGATGTTCGTAGCGCGAAAACCGACCAGATACAGAAACAACCTTGGGCAGAAGTTTGCTGGTATTTCCCCAACACACGAGAACAATTCCGCATCACTGGTTGTTTGACCCTAGTAAGAGGTGATGATTCTGATCGGGATTTACAGTTAGCGCGGATTGCAATATGGCAAGAATTGAGTGATGCGGCGCGTTTACAGTTTGCTTGGCCTGATCCTGGTAAACCTAGAGTCGAAACTCCAGAAGCTTTTGCACCACCAGTACCCGAACCTGTGCAGCCAGTACCTAATTTTTGTCTCCTGCTACTCGATCCGGTACAAGTAGATCACTTAGAATTACGCGGCGAACCACAAAATCGATGGCTTTACCATCGTGATGACCAGCAAGATTGGTCTGGTCAAACGATTAATCCGTGACATCTCCCGCCACTGAACGGAGTACCGTTTCAGTGGGGGCTTCCAAGACAATCCGGCTACCGCTTAGGAGGCTCTTGGCTTTTGAGAACGGAATGCCCTACCGCTCTATTCTTTATATTTATCGCTGCATTATGATCGCGGTCAAGACTACACCCACAACCAGGGCAATCATGCCATCTTTCATGCAGTTTTTTGGGAACTTTCACCCCACAACTAGAACAATCTTGACTCGTGGCAGATGCTTTAACTGGGATAACACATAATCCAGCGTTTCAGGATTATCTCGTAACTCTGGTAAATGACAAACAAATAAAGAACAAGAATTGATAGAGCATCTATTTTCTTCATACCAGCGAAAACGATCAGCGCAGCAAATACCGCTAAATACTAAGCTGCTTGAAGAGATAGGATCTATGTACAAAAGTAGAATTTAGGAGTAAACCTCTGTCTTTACAAGCTATCACCGTTCCCACAGAAACTTCTCAACCCCCCGCAGGCTTAATTGTCACTTTGCATGGTTGGGGTGCTAATGCTGAAGATGTGGCATCTTTGTTACCCTCGATCAATTTACCTGATTACCAGTTTGTATTGCCCAATGCACCTTTTCCTTATGCCTATTCCCCGATCGGGAGGGCATGGTATGATCTACGGGTGGAAAATATGTATGAAGGGTTGCCAGAAAGTCGGCAACTGTTAATAGATTTCTTGGAATCTTTAGAAAGTACTACTGGCATACCTTTATCACGCACCATTTTAAGTGGATTTTCTCAAGGTGGAGCAATGACTTTGGATGTCGGCTCAAAATTGCGCCTAGCAGGTTTAGTTGTCATGAGCGGATATCTGCATCCTGACGCACTAACAGCAGCTCAAAGTGGAATTCCGCCGACTTTAATCACTCACGGTAGATATGATGAAGTTGTGCCCCTGCAAGCTGCTTTGAAGGCACAGGAAACTCTCAAGTCTTTAGGAGTGGCGGTAGAATACCATGAATTTGATATGGGGCATGAAATACATCTACCAACGTTAGAAGTGCTACGGAATTTCGTTGTCAATACCATTGGCTAGTCAGCATTACGAATTTTTGATAAATTCTGGTACAAATTCTGACAATTTTCACGAAAATAATGGCCTCTAATGAGTAATATATATTGGGTGGCTGCGTTCGGCGCAACTTAACCCAGGCTGAAGGCGAGTGCTGCATAAGGGAGGGGCAAGCATTATGACAACTCTAAGCATTTCCCAAAAAGAAATTGCTGCCATGAGTGCGGCAGAAGTAGAAGAACTAGCTACACGTCTGGAACTGGATAACTATAGTAATGCTTTTGAGGGTTTAAATGATTGGCATCTATTGCGAGCGATCGCATTTCAGCGTCCGGAGTTAGTTGAACCCTATATCTACCTCTTAGACTTGGAACCCTACGATGAAGCGTAGTTGAGGTTGAGAGTTAGGAGTTAGGAGTTAGGAGTTGGAAATTAATATTCAGTAACTACTTGCTCCTAAGTTACTACTTACTTCTAAATTTTTACCATGACTAATCCAAAATTGAACAGGGTTCTAATTGGTGTAGGTGGCGGTATCGCCGCCTACAAAGTTTGTGAACTGGTTTCGAGACTGTTTAAAACTGGGGTGGAAGTTCGAGTCATCCTCACCCGTTCGGCACAAAAATTTATCACACCTCTGACAATAACCACCCTATCTCGTCATCCCGCCTACACAGATGATGATTTTTGGCAACCAACTCACTCTCGTCCGCTGCATATTGACTTGGGTGAATGGGCAGATGTCATGGTAATTGCCCCTTTGACAGCCAATACATTAGCAAAGTTAGCCTACGGAATGGCGGATAATTTACTCACAAATACTGTGCTGGCTTCTACTTGTCCCGTGCTGTTAGCACCTGCAATGAATACGGATATGTGGGAACAGCAATCGGTGCAGCGTAATTGGCAACAGCTATTGATAGATAGCCGATATCATGGGATGAATACAGCATCAGGATTATTAGCGTGCGATCGCATCGGTGCTGGTAGATTAGCAGAACCTCCAGAAATATTCGCTCACATCCAATCGTTATTACACACTCAAGGCAAACGAGATTTAGCAGGTAAACGAGTGTTAATTAGCGCTGGGGGAACGCGAGAGTATCTTGACCCAGTGAGGTTTATTGGTAATCCTTCTACAGGTAAAATGGGATTAGCTTTAGCGCAAGCATCACTTCACCGAGGGGCAAGTGTCACCTTGGTACATGGCCCAGTTAATTGGGATGTACCATTGGGAGTGCAAGCAATTCCTGTTGTTAGTGCAGACGAAATGCAGCACGTCATGGTGGAATGTTTACCCAACGCTGATATCATTGTCATGTCAGCAGCCGTGGCAGATGTGAAACCACGAGATTACAGTACAGAAAAATTGCCCAAGCGATCGCTCCCCCAAGCTTTACCCCTGGAGCCAGTACCGGATATAGTCGCCCAGTTAGCACAACATAAACAGCCACATCAAATATTAATTGGTTTTGCTGCACAAACTGGCGATATTGTCAAGCCTGCGTTAGAAAAATTACAAAATAAAAAACTAGATGCGATCGTTGCCAATCCCATCGATCAACCTGATAGTGGTTTTGGTAGCGATAATAATCAAGCGATATTTTTAGATAGTCAAGGAAATCAGCTAGAAATTGCACCTTGTTCTAAATTAGAAATGGCCCATCAATTAGTTGATTTTGTCATTACCGAATTTTAGATTTTAAATCTCTCAACATCCCTCTTAAGTGTGAGAGTAACTCACAACTCTAGGTAGTGGCGCTAGTAGTTAAGGATGGCTAATCTAGATAAAGTTGATTCAAGATTCACTCTGGTTTAATTCACCACACAAATCTTCAGTGGCGCGTGCTGGGGATTTACTGCCTGTCTGGATAGCCTCAATTAAATGTTCTTTAGCATAGCGATAAATATGAAAGCAGATCAACTTCTGAAAAACTATGCCGCAGGTATCAGAGATTTTACTGGTGTTAACTTGAGCGAGGCCAACTTAAGGGAAGCCGATCTCAGTGGTGTAATTTTAGATAAAGCAATTTTAGATGGAGCTAATCTGAGTCACGCTAATTTAAGCCACGCCAGTTTGATTGAGACAGATTTAAATGGAGCAGATTTGAGCAATGCGGATCTCAGTGGTAGCAACTTAAGCGGAGCTATTTTGGATGGAGCTATCTTGGATGGAGCTGCAATGGAAGGCGCTAATTTGAATCATGCTGATTTGACGGTTGCGAAACTGATTGACACTAACTTGAGTGAGGCGGATTTGCACGAAGCAAGCTTGATAGCGGCGAATCTAGATGGAGCCGATTTAAGTGGTGCAGATTTAACTGTAGCTGACTTGTCTCAGGCAAATCTCACTCAAGCAGATTTGAACCAGACTAATTTGAGCGGAGCAAATTTGGATGGAGCCAATATAGAAGGAACAATCCTTGATGAGCAATGATTATATAGATTTCTTGCACCCTGTCTTAAGCCTCCATGCATCAACGCCGGTCTGATAATTTGCATTCAGTGTAATTTAGCAATTTCTCTTACCACTCCCCACCACAGTAAGAGTCTATAAGAGTGTTGCGTAACGCACCATCTCAAGCTTTTGGTGCGTTACGCAACGCTTTCACACCCTACGTATATTTCAAAAATCAAATACTAGTCCTATACTTTGAAAAAGTTTGCTAGAAGTAGTGTTACTTATGATTGTCATAATTAAAACAATTGACTCTCAACTATCAATGGTGAACTCTACCCTCGTTGTCACACTCTATGTCAACCCTCTGACAGGGAATGATACCAATACTGGTTCACGGTTGAGTCCGTTTAAAAGCCTCACCCGTGCCTTAAAATTAACCAAAATCTCGACGATAATTCATCTGGAATCGGGAAATTACAGCGCTGCTAGTGGTGAGGTGTTCCCACTGGTCATCCCTGGAGGGACGACAGTGGTGGGTAATGAAGCAAAAAAGGGTGCAGGAATTTTAATTTACGGGAGTGGTGAGTATCAAAGTCCCAGCTTTGGTATGCAAAATATTACACTGCTCTTGGTAGATAATGCCTGTCTTTTGGGTGTAACTGTTACCAATCCTTCAGTCAGGGGTACTGGTATCTGGATTGAATCGGCTGTACCTACTTTAGCTAACAATACTTTGAGTGACTGTGGGCGGGAAGGTGTGTTTACTACTGGTACTGCAAAGCCCACAATTTCAGATAACATATTTGTGCAAAATACTGCTAGCGGTTTAGTGATGGCAGGTCATAGCCAGGGAGAAGTACTGCGGAATGTATTTGAAAGAAACCCTCTAGGCATAGCAATTAGTGATTTTGCCGCTCCAACGATCGCCAATAATAAATTATCAGAAAATCGCACGGCGATCGCACTTTCTCGCAACGCCCAACCTGTAGTGCGTCAAAATCTCATTGTTCAAAATACCCAAGGTGGTCTATTAGTCAATGGTAATGCAGTCCCCGATTTAGGTAATACCCAAGATCCCGCCAATAATATTTTTCGTGATAATCATGAATTTGATTTATATAATGCTACTACACAAAATCTGGTTTCTGTAAGTAATCAATTAAATCCTTCTCTAGTTAAGGGCTTGGTCGAATTGGTTCAAATTAATCAAGTAGCATTTAGCACTAGTTATTCTGATATCCCAACACAATCCCCATCTCAAAAACTTGTCGCATCTCCCGAATTAGATGGACATTGGGCAGAACCATTTATTCAGGCATTAGTGAGCATGAATTTAACTCATGCTTTTGCTGATAGTAGCTACCAGCTAGATAAACCCATGACTCGCGCCCAGTATGCAGATATGGTGGCGATCGCCTTTAACCCATTTTCCAAAATCCTAGCACCTGATTTTACGGATGTACCCAAGGATTTTTGGGCTTATAGCGCTATCCAAATTGCGGCTAGCGGTGGTTTTGTTGGCGGATTTAGCGATCGCACTTTCCGCCCCGATCAACATGTGCAGCGGCTACAGGTGATTGTCTCCCTAGTGAATGGACTGGGACTACCAGCTGTTGATAGCGATATTTTGGAAGTATATAGCGATCGTCATACCATTCCCGACTATGCCCGAAAAGCCGTTGCTACTGCTACACGATGGGGAATAGTTGTCAACTATCCAGATCCGAAAGTCCTTGCACCTTCACGTTTAGCAACACGTGCCGAAGTTGCAGCAATGGTTTATCAGGCATTAGTCGCCATCGGGCGAACACCGCCGATTACAGAGCTTTTCAACTAATTAAAGTACACTACCCATGCCCCTCAAGAGTGCTGAGTGCTGAGTGGGGAATCTCATTTCTTTACTCAGGACTGGGAACGGGCTAAACCTTAGCTATCCGCTAACGGAAAAGAGGAACTGTTTTGCCCAATGCCCCATGCCCAATCCCCATCTCATTCATAGTGTAAATAATTGAAAATTTCTGTAAATCAGTCTATGTAGGGTTGCATTCTAGAAGTTGACAAGTAAAATAGGGGACACTGCTTATCGTCTTAGTAACTTGTGGGAAAAAAACCATGTAGTTAAAAGCACGTTAGGCTAATATGCAGTGGGTGACAAATCTTAGACCTATTGCCTAAAGCTAATAGCCCCATGTTAACAACACTTCCAGACACCTCTGCCAACTTGGCGATCGCCTTATTAATTAACTATAGTTTTGATCTCAGTGGATATAGTGCCAATGAGCTAGTTGAGCGTTGGCAAACGCAATACCCACTTAATTGGCTACACCTGGCAGTGATTGAGGCACTATATCAAGGTCGTTATAAAGCGGTTTCTGTGCAACAAATCTTAGTATTTTGGCAGCGCCGGGATCAGGCTACATATCATTTCAATATGGAATTTGAACGTATGGTTTGTAGCAAGTTTCCCCAAAGCTTAACCTCATCGCCGACACCAGCCCTACCGCCAGCGAAGAAAAATCCCACTGTAGAGAGAGTGACGAGTCCTCAATTACCACCATCAAAGATTCGCAACGGCTATCAATACAGCAATACTGCAACTCTACAACTGAAAAGCTCCCAACCAAAGGCATCTTTAGCTGAAGAAGAGGTGAAGCAGGAAGATAGAGAGAATAAAACTGCTTTGAAGTCTTCGCTTTCTGGGAAATTTGCCTCTTCGGCAACCCTTCAGCTAGCATCTGCTGTCAGCCAAAGGCAAACTTCACAAGAAAGTCTTCCGCCTTCCCCATCACTAAGCCATCATCAACGACAGCCAAAACTGCTGCCGCCTGCTACTATTCATGCCCCAATTGGGCAATTTACTCCAGAAACAAGCGATCGCTCTGACTCTTTTACGTCTAAACTTAAAGCGATGTCTGGGGAAGGGGGAAGAGGAGCAGGGGAGCAGGGGAGCAGGGGAGCAGGGGAGCAGGGGAAGCAAGAGCGGAATAACTAATGCCCAATGCATTTTAGATTTTTATTCTGTAACTAAGAGCTTAAAGCGCTCATCGTCGGCAATCTCATCAAAATCTAGGTCGGTTGCTGCGTCTTCTTTATACCTGGGATCGAGTTCAATTGCTTGTTGTAGAGTTAGCAAAGATCGTTCAACTTGTCTTTGCAGTGCGTAACAGGCTGCTTTGTTGTAATGGGCACTGGCATAATCTGACTTAAGTTCTAAGGCTTTGTTAAAACTAGCGATCGCTTCATCATCGCGTCCCAATCTTACTAAAGTATAACCGCGTTTATCCCAGATTTTGGGAGAATTGGGTTGGAATTCTAAAGCTCTATCCAAGGAGACTATTGCCTCTTCATATTGTTCTAATGCTATTAGAGAAAGACCGCAATTCAACCAAGCAACGGCATCATCAGGCTTGATTTGTGTCGCTTTCTCAAATGAGGCAAAGGCTTGCTGATGCTGTTTTAAGTTTCCCAAAGCAACGCCGCGATCGCACCAAGCTTGATGATAATCTGGTTGAATCTGAATAGCGCGATCGTAGGACGAAATTGCATCTTTGTAGCGTTTTAGCCTTCCGAGAGTTAGCCCTCGCTTTAACCAAGCCACAGGTTCATCAGCTTGGATTTTAACCGCTTGGTTGTAAGCTGCGATCGCATCTTCATAGCGCCTTTGGGAAAACAAGGCATCTCCCTGTTTTACATACTCATCAGCAGTGAATTCTGGTTGTTGTGGCTGTTCCTGAATTTCTTCTTCAACTTCAGAATTTACCACCTCTGGAATGGATTCAGGTATAATTTCAGTTAATTCTTGAAGGATGAGATTCTTTCTTTCTTGGGCATCTAGTTTTAACTCAGAGAGTTGAGAGACAAACTCAGTTTCTAATCTTTCTAACTTCTCCAAAATTAGAATCTTTTGTTGTTGAGCATTCCATTGTAATTCTGAGAACTGCGAAGTAAATTCAGAACCAGACTTTTCTAAATTTTCAATGATTAGCTCTTTACTCTTTTGAGCATCTATTTGTAACTCAGATAGCTGAACCGCAAACTCTGACTGTAATACTCCTAAATTATCAACAATTTTATTTTTTTGCTCAACAGCATCTACTTGTAATTCAGATAATTGAAACTTAAATTCTTTATCGACTATTCTTAAATTATCAAGTGTGATATCTTTTTGTTTTTGGGCATCTACCTGTAACTCAGATAATTTTTCAGCAAGTTCTGACTGCAATTTATTTAAGCTTTCCAAAGCTATATCTGTTTGCTTTTTAGTATCAGACTGCCATCCAGAAAGTTGAGATGTAAACTCAGACTTTGATACTTCTAAATCAGCAATAACTAATTCTTGCTGTTGTTGCACACCTAACTTTAAATCAGCTAGTTCTTCTGCTATGACAGATGCTAATTTTCCGAGATTCTCCAGTGCTATCTCTCCTTTTTGTTGATAATCCAACTCTAAATTAGATAGACTAGAAGCAAATTTAGACTCTAAATTTTCTATATCTTCTTGAGATTTTTGGAGATCAACTCCTAATCTACTTAATACCTGTGTTCTAGCTAAATCTAGCTCGGACATAAAAATAGATACATTCTCTTGTTCACTTTTAATTTTTTGTTGTAAAGCGATAGTTTCTTGTTCTAATTCATAATTTATTTTTTTAGCTTCTTGAATAACATTTTCAGCCTCTTCTTTAACTGTGGTAAGCTGATTTTGTAATTTTTCCATTCCCTGTAGTTGTTGTATTGCCCTATCAACAATTTCACGGATTACCGTTCGTCGCAGAAGCCATAATGACGCCAGGACTGCGATTGGAAATAGACTCAATATAACTAGCCAAACATCAAGTAAGATAGTTGTACGGCTAAAAGCACTATTAAGATCGGATTGCACTTGCTGTTGAATTCGCTTTTCCGTTCGTAGTCGTGCTAATTCTTCCCGTTCCTGATTCGATAACACCGGAGTAGGAGTTAATGCTGGATTAGGTGATGGTGCAGATTGTCCACTGGCAATTCCAACGGATAACAGTAAGGGTAAAAAGACAGTAGTGCTTTTGATAATTAAAGCGAAAACAGCTTGATTTTTGCTCTTCATAACAACCATCTCAGTCTGTTGGTCAGTTTTTGAAGCGGCGTGCCTCTTTTCAATCTATAACAGAATTAAGTAGTGAAATGTTGTAGAGGCAATGAGAAATGCTAAACAATCCTTAACTAATCTGTTTCTTCGTACTTTATTGTACATACAACTTCAGTGGTCCAGTGTAGTCATTTTTGGGCTTACCATTATAACATTACTTAAGTTGTACCTACTGCCAAAGAGGGCAAAAACCAACTGGCACTAGTACAAGAAGGCAAAAGTAAAAAAAAAGAATGCTTATTTTGTAAGCTTTCTGGCTATTTTAAATGGGTGGTTTATTTACGCCGTGTTGTACTAGCGTTAGATTATCTAGGGTAAACAGATTACTCATCCGAAAATTAACTTAACAAAGGCGGTAGAAAATGGGTCGCATCAATCCTTATACACTGCAATTGCAGATTACCCGAATGTTTGAGCAAGGGCAATCATTTTTTGCCACAACTAAGGTACAGGAATGGTTAAAAGAACGCAAACATAATCCAGAAGATTATGACATTATTTTCCATAAAAAACCCGCGCCTCCTGGTTCCAAAGAAGTGATGGTAGTGGAAATTGAATTACGACGTAAAGATGGACAACCTGTAGATCCTTGGTTGCAAGAACAAGCAAATCTCCATGCTTGATTTTAGCAACAAGCAATTTTCAATTTAAATTCATACCATCTTAACAAAATTTACAAAATAAAGAGCGTTCCCAATTGCGGAACGCTCTTTATTATCTTTAGATGGAGTATAAATATCTTTTAAACTATCTAAAGTTAATCTGAAGCACCCTATTAGGTGAATCTAATGGGTGAGGCATAAAAAATACAAAATATAGTACCTTGAGGGTAGAAATGGTTGCTTGGCACAGCAATTTATAGATTCAAAAATTAGGAAGTAGATGATGACTGTAAACCAAATTATGGGAGATTCACCAAATCAGATTTATGGCAATTTTGGTAAGCGTTTTTTTGCCTGGATGATGGCGAAAAGTAGCGGCACGTATGATAAAATTGCCGGTGAGCGCAAACGTTCTCTTTTTGCAAATCTCCAAGGTAAAGTATTAGAAATTGGCCCAGGAACAGGCCCTAATTTACCCTACTACCCTAAAGATATCCACTGGATAGGAATTGAGCCAAACCTACATACCCATTCCTATCTCAAAAAACAGGCAGAAAAACTTAATTTAAACATCGACCTCCGCATTGGTAATGCTGAATGGTTAGATGCGGAAGATAACAGCATAGATACTGTTGTTAGTACATTAGTTTTGTGTTCAGTGCCGAATATAAATTATACATTACAGGCAATTATAAGAGTACTGAAACCAGGTGGACGCTTCTTATTTATTGAACATGTCGCGGCACCTCAAGGAAGTTTATTACGACAACTGCAAAACCGAATTAGTCCGATTTGGAAAGTAATCGGTGATGGTTGTCATCCAGATAGAGAAACTTGGATAGCCTTAGAAAATGCTGGTTTTAGCAGCATCAATTATGAGCGATTTGATGCAAAATTGCCGATTGTTAGTCCTCATATTATTGGCATAGCGACAAAGTGAAAAAACTGTTTGGGGTTGCGGAATATAATTATAAATAACCCCACAGCTTGAGCGGTGGAGTTATTCATAATTTTAGGGATTCTCGCGCAAGAAATCAGCAATCTTATCTAATTCCTGCTGATTGAGGCGAAATTCCCCAGCACCGATGATTCCTTCTACCTGCTTGGAATTGCGTCCGCCAACAATCGCAGCTGTCACCGCCGGATTGTTTAAAGTCCAAGCGATCGCTACTTCACCCGGCGAGCGATCGTGTTGTTGACCAATATGTTGCAGCACCTCCACCAGCTTCAGGTTACGAGATAGACGTGGCTCCTGAAATTCACTACTATTCTTGCGCCAATCATCATCTGGGAAATTAGCAACCCGTTCAGGTGTAATCGCTCCTGTGAGCAAGCCAGACTGCATCGGTGAATACACAATCACGCCGATATTATTTTCCTTGGCAAAAGGCAGAATTTCCTTTTCGACATCGCGCTTCACCAGAGAATAAGGCGGTTGCAATGACGTAACTGGTGCAATTTCCTGAATACGTTTCAACTGTTCTACATTGAAATTTGAAACCCCGATATAGCGAACCTTCCCCTCATCCTTGAGTTTTGCCAGAGTTGTCCAGCCTTCTTCAATGTCTGAGTCAGGGTTTGGCCAGTGGATCTGGTAGAGATCAATGGTTTCAATGTCAAGTCGGCGCAGACTGGCTTCAACCTCCCGCCGCACAGAATCCGCCTTTAAGCTGCGACCAATTTCGCCCTTTTCATCCCAAATCATTGAGCATTTCGTGAAAATGTAGGGGCGACTAGATCGACCTTTGAGCGCTTTAGCAACAACCTCTTCCGAATGTCCCAGACCATAAATAGCTGCGGTGTCAATCCAATTAACGCCGAGGTCGAGAGCGCGATTGATCGCTTCAATGGATTCCCGATCATCCTGCGTTCCCCAACCAAAAGCCCATCCACCTCCACCAATTGCCCAGGCACCAAAGCCAATTGGGGTAATGTGAAGCTCTGAATTACCAAGCTGTTTGGTTTGCATATCTACCTTCTTCAAGAATTTTTGAGTCAATTGCTAGTTTAAGCTGCAAATATGTTCTCAACAGCTATCTGAAGTGTGAATTACTACTAGTACCGCAAGGCGGAATTCAAAATTAATACAGCGTAGGCGTTTCAGCAAATTAACTTTGGCAAAACTCTGCGTACCTTTGCGTTTACCTCTGTGTTCCTCTGCGTTTAAAAAAGTTACGAACTTATGCAAAGCTGTACTAAGTGAAGGCGATCGCCTTCCACCTAGTCAAGTTGAGCTTGAAACACTGCGACACACTTATGTGGCGTGATTCCTTGATAGAATCCCCAGAGAGTTTACCGCTGACGAAAGAGAAAAGTGTGTATAAAATTGATTCGTCTTCAGTGGTACAGGATACATCCAGGATGTCTAATT
>NZ_JBALDZ010000201.1:0-18689 GCF_036917155.1 Nostoc sp.
TATGGTTTTTAAAGACGTGACGGCGAATAAATTCGCCTGCCCCTTGCCCCCACGGATGAATCCGGGGGCTTCCACGGGGCGAGGTGTTTGGTGAATATTTTGGAGTCAATTGCAAGTCTTCAGTACTTAGAAATCACTGATTTGCAAAACCTTGATCCCAAAGAATTTGACCGTTTTGGCTTAGGTGAGGCTGACCAAAAACAGATACCTGGTACACAGGCAGTTGAAACCTACTCCAAACTTAGGGTGCTAGGCAAACCAGGAGTAGGTAAAACCACCTTTTTGCAACATCTCGCTATTCAGTGTAACCAAAGCACATTTGTAGCAAATCAAGTACCAATCTTCATCACACTGAGAAATTTTGCTGAAGAATCTAAGATTACCAACGAGTTCAGCCTATTAAAATACATCCGCCAGGAATTTCTCGCATCTGGAATTTTCGATCCCTCAGTCATCGAAACCTTGCTCTTATCAGGCAGAGTGTTATTGTTGCTTGATGGTATGGATGAAGTTCTCAACCAACAGAGCAATGCTGTCTTAAGCGAAATTCGCAGATTTTCAGAGAAGTATCACAAAAATCGGTTGGTATCGAGCTGTCGAACAGCCTCTCAAAAACTCAGACTGCGAGGCTTTACCGATGTTGAAATTGCCCCATTTACCTCAGACCAAATCCGGGCCTTCGCTCAAAAATGGTTTGTGGCCTTTAGCAAAACCAATATTCAAGATGGTCAGGCGCAGTCCGTTCAGTTTATTCAGAAGTTAGACTTAGCTGAAAACTGGCAATTTCGCCAACTTGTTGTCACACCTCTATTTCTGCATCTTGGCTGTTGGGTGTTTCACGATCAAGAAAAATTTCCGACTAAGCGCACTGACTTTTATAAGCAAGGTTTAGACCTTCTATTGGGTAAATGGGATGAAGCCAGAGGCATAGAACGGGATGAAGTTTACCGAGGGTTTTTATTACCACAAAAGCTCAAGTTATTGAGTCAGATTGCCGCAGCAACATTTGAGCAAGGTCACTACTTTTTTGAGCAACGCGTTGTTGAGCAATATATTAGTGACTATATTCAAAATCTGACCAACGAGCCAATAGATGCAGAGTCACTGCAAATAGAAAGCGAAGCAGCGCTGAGGGCGATAGAAGCTCAACATGGGCTACTAGCAGAACGGGCACGGGGAATTTTTTCCTTCTCCTATCTGGCCTTTCAAGAATATTTCACGGCAAGGAAAATCGTTGCCAGCTATAATCTAGAGGCATTTGGACAAGCGCTTGGAGGTCTGGTCAGTCACATCACCGACCCGCACTGGCGCGAAATCTTCTTGTTAACTGCTACCATGCTTAGGAGTGCAGACTCTCTAGTACAGTTGATGAAGCAACAGATTGATACACTGGTTGCCCAAGACCCTTATTTACAAGAATTTTTGACCTGGGCTAGCCAAAAATCTCGTAGTATTTCCACCCAACCAAAAGAGGCGACAGTTCGAGCCTTTTACCTGGCCTTAAGTCGGACTCCTCACATCGCTTCTCACTTTGCCCTAGCCAGCAGCCTCGACCAAGGGATGTTTCTAGATGCGGCATTAGATGACCTGCTGCTAGAGTGTGCAATTGATGGGAACCAGGACTTTGCTCACATCCACGCCTGTGGAGATGCTCTCTCAAACATTCTGGGTATTGTTCTGGATGTAGGACTCCATAAATCCCTGCAACAACTCTCTGACCAATTGCCAAATTCTCGTCAGAGTCAAGAACGGTTTGAGCTATGGTCACAAACAAACTATTCAGCTTGGGCTGAACAGGTAAACAAGACGGTGATTAATTACCGCAATATTAACCACCAGTGGCAGTTTAACCCTGAACAACAGCAAGTGCTGCAACGCTACTATGATGCTAATCAGTTACTACTCGATTGCCTACATAGCAATTGTGAGGTGACGGCTGTTATCAGGCAGGAAATTGAAGCCAGCTTACTGTTGCCGATAAAAGAACTTGAGGATAGGGAATGGCAATAGCTCTCTTGCTTAATTCCTCAAAGAGGTTTGGATTATAAAAATAATCTTGAATAAGTTTTGTATCGTAGTTAATCAACTGATTCACAAAATCAAACAACACCAAATCATAGTACAGGAGCAGAAGGTTTTATCGGAACCATTCAAGTGGTTCTCTCCTACTTTTGATTCAGACTACTCGGTTATTGAGCCTCCCTTGTCGTTACGGTTTTTCAATCCCCCTTTGCACTTAAAATCTTAATCGCAGGTTTTGTTATGAATTTAACTATTGCCTCTCCTTTCAAAGTTGGGATACTCAAAGGTGTGCAAATACTCGTTGTAGACAACGATCTCGATAGTGGAGTGCTATATACTATCTTTCTCAAACATTTTGGCGCAAATGTGATCACAACTGGCTCCATCAAGGAGGCTTTAAAAATCCTGACTTGGTTCGTTCCCCACATTCTCATCTGTGAAATAAGATTTTTAGGTGAAAGTATCTATACTTTGCTCAATAAATTGACGGCTATGGAAGCACATAATAAGAACTATATTCCAATTATTGTGACTTCAACTTCTGCCACAGATACTATTGACCAAATTTCAGAGATAGAGTTTGAAGGATATTTGCTTAAACCAATTGACCTCGATCAATTAGTTGTCATGATCGACAAACTAGTACTAATTAGAGAAATTAATATACCAGGAGAAGATGGCTATAGGGTACGAAAATTCCGAAAATTTATGTCTCCAAAAGAAAAAGAAATTCCCGCGATCGCATTGACAGGCAATGCTGAAGGCTCTTGCGTCTGTATATCCAAAAGCCTTTAGTGAAGCAGTTAGTAACAGAAACAGCAAAACTGCTTAAATATTCTCTTAAAAGATCATGAAAACGGCAAGAAATAACCCACTAGATATACGCCACATTAGTCTGAGAGTAACAGAGTTAAGCAATACGCTGTTGTAAATAACTGTACGCAGGATGAAATGCTAGAGCGTATTGTTTTGGAGTGGAACAACCAACAAAGCGAGAGCGAACGACCATCAGGAGACGAAGATGAATAGCTTTTTTGTACAAGCCCTTGGTGTGATAGGATTGTGCTAATACCAATTCTGTATGAAGATGCACATAATAATACCCTCCTGTAGTCCCCCCTTGGCAAGGGAGGACGGCGATAGTCGGGGTGAATTATATGCAGCTTCATAAAGAAACGGTATAAACTAAGCTTCCTCATCAACTAACTGATAGACCAAAATTTTACGTGGCTGTAAAACATTCGTTTTACATTCTCAGCCGCAGTCACGTAGAACAACACGATTGAGACTGATAGACCTTTAGCTGTGCCCGTAATTGAGCGATTTCACTCGTCATATCTAGCACCATTGCCGCTCCGACTAAGTTCAGCCCCAAATCTCGACGCAAGCGTTGAATCTGAGCAATTCGCGCAATTTCGCGGGAATGCAGTAAATCACCGATGGGTTCGATTACGCCTAACTCAACGTAAAACTTCACCAGGGTAATCGAAGTCTTAGTGATCAATGCAGCATATTCAAAGGTGTAGAGTTGCTCACCTTCGGATGAAACGACGATTCTGGAAATGCTGAAGGTCATAATTTTATCTCCTCTAACTGGGTACGTGGGTTAAAGCTAGTATTTGCCTGGATTTTTTCGTAGTATTCTTGCTCAATCGCACTCAGGTCTTGCGGCGTGACAATCTGAAGCTTGGCAAATAAGTCACCTCGTCCCCCTTTTGGCAATGTCCAGCCTTTGCCGCGTAGTCTCAGTGATTGACCCGATCGCACCCCCTTAGGAACTTTCATTGTCACGCTACCATCGGGGGTTGGTACGTTAATTTCTGCCCCTAAAACCGCTTCATCAGGGCGAATTGGAATGTCACAAACAAGGTTATCGCCCTCAAATCGATAGAAGGGATGGGTTAACACTTCGATAGTTAGATATAAATCGCCACGCTGTTGAGAGAACGGACTAGGACGACCTTTACCCTTAAGCCGAATTCGACTGCCTGGTTTTGCACCTGCGGGAATACGGACGTTGATCGTTTCGTCGTCGAGTTGCAAACGCTTCTGGACACCGTGAAATGCTTCAGAAAATGTGAGGGCGATCGCAGCTTCTGTATCCGGCGCAGGTGCTTGAGAACGAAATCCACCACTAAAATCATCAAAGCCACCAGTGGAGGTTTTACGTCTCGAACGACCCAGCAGATCGTTGATAAACGAATCAAAGTCGCCGTACTGATCGAAGTCGGCCGTACCAACATTAGTGGAACTGGGTGGCGGCGCTTCAGTGTAACCAGGGTGATTCCAGTGCTGACCAAAGCGATCGTACTTTTGCCGCTTCTCTGGATCAGATAATACCTCATTCGCTTCGTTCAGTTCTTTGAACTTTGTTTCTGCGTCTTTGTCTCCAGGATTGAGGTCAGGATGATATTTGCGGGCAAGCTTGCGATAAGCTCGTTTTATTTCTTCAGGGGTTGCGGTTTTGCTTACTCCCAAAATGGGGTAATAGTCTTTAAAATCTGTTGCAGTTGACATCACTAACCTCTTGATTGCGGGTTATTATGCGGTGGGTAGCTACTCCCGATTCTCAAAATCTTTATCTGTCGTTTCTTCATCAACAGCTTTAACTATTACATTTGCATACCTTTGAAGAATATAAGCAGCTTGGAATAAATCTAAAATCGCACCTTTAAGCTGATTTATATTAGTTTGTAAACCTTCTATATTAGAACCTCGAAAATCTGTATTTTTAAATTTAGCATCAGCAAGAATAACATTAGTCATTTGGCAATTGATAAATCTTACATTTATGAGAGAAGACTCTATAAATGTAGAATCCTCAAGTATACAATTGTCAAAAATACAATTATCAAATTTACTGAAATTAAATTGTGATAATTGCCCTTGACAGCCTTTAAAAATAACATTTTTAAATCTAGACTTTATTCCTTGAAATCCTAGCAACCTACAGTCAATAAACTCAACTCTATTAATTGAGCCTTCTTCCCATTCAGTATTGGCAAAATCACTTTTATCAATTCTAACATCTTGCAGAGTAAGTTTTTTAAAATAGGTATTTATAGCTTTAACGTTATCAAAGTATGCATACTGAAAATCTACTCCTTTAGTTCCCTGAAGCTGACAATTTGATAAATGTACATTTTTATAGCTTTCTAATTCATATAATTGGTTATCTGGTATCCCCTGATTCATTGTTTCAGACGAAGGTATATTAGGAGGATCAATAGCTCTATGTTTGCTAGGCATATTTTGTTCTGGGAAATTATTTCATCTAAAAAATACGTCATAAATGTTCTAATAGTCAAGTAAAAAATACATTTTCTTATTTTTATTAATATCAATATAAAATGAGATAAAATTAAAAGAAGTTAACGACTGCATTTGCTCAAACTTCAACTATTCAAGATAAGACGAGAACAACATTGAAAGTGCAAAACTCCCGATAAACGTCAAGGTAGATAAGTTTGTATCTTGAGTTTGATGGGCTTCAGGAATAATTTCTTCAACGATCGCCACCATCAAAGTACCTGTTGTAAATGCAAGTACAATTAACTTGGGAAGATCAGTTTGTCCGCGCAACCCCCAATAGCCCAGCGTCGCACCCAGCCAAACAGGAATCAGAAATGCCGCAAGTAGCCAAAATCGCTGTGTTCGCGGCATATTTTGACTCTTAAACTCTGCGTTGGTGACAAATCCTTCGGGAATGTGAGCCACAACTCTTCCCGATACCAGCACTACCCCTAGATGAGGTGCGATCGTCAAACTAGTGCCAATCATTAAGCCATCGCCAAATAAGTCAATAGCAATGCTCAGAAAGATCACCCAACTAACAACTATTATGATCAACCCCACGCAGTCGATTTTTGCTTAAATTGAGAAGCTGATTAATCCAGACAAAAAAAGCTCCACCCAAAAACAAAGCTAAAATAGCTGCCCAAACAGGTTTAGCGATCGCAACTCTCGGTATCAGTTCGGTAGATGCGATCGCCAACAACACACCAGCAGCAGCGTGCAGTGCAAATCCTAATGTTTGTTTTGATGACGGTAAAGCTTCAGCAATCATTGCTCCCATGAAGTTGCTGACAACAGGCAAAGCTGATAGTGTTAGAGCAAATAGAAATTCCTGCATAGTCACGCTCCGCTAGTTGTAACAGACTTTTTGATGTTTGATCGTTCTATCGATAGATTGCCAGCAATTCTCATTTTGAAATAAATAGAGTATTGACCCCGATTTTGGAATTCAAAATATAGTACAAAATAACTAGTTTTTCAGCTAGAGGCGATCGCTAAAAAAACAATTGGGTCGAGTAATTAAGTATAAATACTCAATCAAATAGATGGATTGCCTGACAAGGAACGGGGGAAATTGAGGAAAATAGTTCGGTTTTTAGAATAGGGAATTCAAGGGAAATAAAAAATTATAATTGTTCTCAGATGATGTAAAATCGGTGAGCTAAAAATCCGACAGCGTGTCAAATTACTCAAACATGGCTCAAAAGGCAGCAGCTCTAGAAATTTCTGAATTAATGCAATTTTTACGGTCATTATTACATGACTTACCTGATGAAAGGAAACCCGGAAATAATACGAAATATGAGGTAGAAGATGCAGTGATGGCTGCATTTTCAATCTTTTTTACTCAGTCAGAGTCTTTTTTAGACCATCAACGGTTGATGAAATTTAAATCTCTAATTTTCTTGGGCATTTACCCTCAATCTAAATCGCCATACTGATTCTTGTCTATTCACTTGAGGAGGCGATCGCTTAATTTCTCTCTGCAAAGGCGATCGCCTCTTCCCCCAACCTCCCCCGCCAACTTAGATAAAATCACTATGGTGCTACTTAACTGAATAGTCAAATTTTCACGGTTATATAATTGGAGATTAGCTATAGTTAACGGTTAACAGGCAACGGCTAAAAGGAGTTAAAGAGATGGAAATTAAGCCAACTGACCCATCGTTAGCACTCATCGAAATTCCCCCAGGCTATCTCAACATTATGGGTTACGTCGATCAGTCAGAAGTTAATGGCCCTGGTTGTCGTGCAGTCGTCTGGGTGCAAGGTTGTGTTCGTGAGTGTCCTGGCTGCTTTAATACTAACTCCTGGTCATTTGAGGTTAACCAATTAATTGCTGTTGATACCCTTGCCGAAAATATTCTCAGCAATCCCCACAACACAGGTGTAACGTTCTCTGGTGGAGAACCGTTTTGGCAAGCTACTGCACTGGCATCTTTGGCTCAGAAGGTAAAAGCTGCTGGTTTAAATGTCATGTCTTTTACTGGATTCACTCTTAAGCAGCTACAGTCTCAATCCGCGCCACCAGGTTCACAAGCATTATTAGAACAACTCGATATCCTGATTGACGGGCCTTTTGTCCAATCTCTAGCAATTAATTCTCCCAACTCTCCAGTGTCTTCTAGCAATCAAAGGGTTCGGGTATTAAACCCAGCTTTCCAAGACCAAATTACTTGGGCTAGCGACCAGATAGAAATTCACATCCTCAAGGATGGTGGCCGCATTGTCACTGGTTATCAAGGTGGGCTGGAACTGACGTAGTTGGGTATGTGGCAAGAAGTTAAAACTTAAAAATTGAGCCTCTGAGACTCGACTTTGACCTTCCGAGGCTCGACGTTGACCTGCTGAGGCTCAACGTTCAAATTTTAACTCCCTTCTCTCCTTGTCCAATCTCTCATTCCAAATGCATCTATGTTTGAAACGAATTATATTAAAAAAATACATATCTAAATTTGACTAGACCAATTGAGACAATTTTTACTAAACACCGCGTATTTTGGGCTGTTTTACTCCTTGGTATAGCACTGGTGGTAACGCTAGGGCTATCGCTTTCTCAAGGAGCGGTACCCTTAAATATGTCGGAATTTTGGCAAGCCATTCTCCGCAAAGGCGATCCGGTTAAACAGACTATTCTCTGGGATTTACGTCTCCCGCGCATTACTGCTGCTCTGATTGTTGGTGCAGCTTTGGGAATGTCAGGAGCATTGCTACAAGGAATGCTACGCAATAGTCTTGCCGATCCATTTATTTTGGGCATTTCAGCGGGTGCAGGATTAATTGTGATTCTGATGATCGTGTGGCACATATTCCCGATCGC
This sequence comes from Nostoc sp., assembly GCF_036917155.1. Lineage (GTDB taxonomy): Bacteria > Cyanobacteriota > Cyanobacteriia > Cyanobacteriales > Nostocaceae > Nostoc. The sequence continues at coordinate 8,138 of NZ_JBALDZ010000201.1, forward strand.
AATTCCTCTAGCAGCGTGGATGGGAGCAATTTTGACTTCTGCGATCGTTATTTTGCTCGGTCGTGCGGGGCCGGGAATTTCTGTTGAGCGGTTGATTTTAGGCGGAGTGGCGATCAGTTCTTTATTTGGTGCTGTACAAAGTACATTGTTGCTTTTAGCTGAAGACGGTCAAATTCAAATTGCACTCAGTTGGCTAGTTGGTAGCCTCAATGGACGTGGTTGGCAAGAAATTGCTACGGCTGGCCCTTACATCATCGTTGCATTGATCGGGGGATGTTTACTGGCGCGATCGGTAAATGTGCTGGCTTTGGGAGATGATTTGGCTGTGGGTTTGGGGGTTTCGTTAACGCGATCGCGCCTGTTAATTGGCGGTGTCGCCACTCTATTAGCCGCAGGTGCAGTCAGCATCAGTGGCTTGATTGGATTTGTTGGTCTTGTTGTCCCTCACGGTGTCCGCCTCATCGTTGGTACAGATCATCGCTTTGTTTTACCACTTTCTGCCCTTGCAGGTGCATGGTTACTGACTTTTGCAGATTTACTCTCTAGGCTAGGAGCAGTAGAACTACCAGTAGGTTCCGTCACTGCCTTGCTGGGTTCACCATTGTTTATCTGGTTACTTTATCGTCGTTCTGCTGGGTTTAATAAATTTTGAGCTAATAAAAATTGCTGGTGTATTCACTACAACAGCAACAAGCAGAATGATCACTTTTAGTTTATTTACCTCGTTTATTATCACATTTACGAGGTATTTTTTATTGGAAGCGATGTTTAATCTTATCCCGGATTTCTCACCACATCTCTCAAAACCTTGTGCAGAGGAGCAGAGGGGCAGAGGAGCAGAGGGGAAAGAACAAGGCACATTGAACTCTCACTCTCCTCTGCTCCCCTGCTCCCCTGCTCCTCTGCTTTTTCACGCCGTGTTGTACTAGTCCCTTTTTCAAGACTTATTCAACGACTTGTATTTATGCCAATTACCCCTATGATTATTAAGGCGATCGACAAAAGTTTAATGAATGTGGCAGATTCACGAAACCAGATAATCCCAATAATAGCAATTAGAATAGTTCCCAATCCAGCCCAGACGGAATAAGCCACACTTACTTCAAGTCTCTTGAGAGCAAGGGTCAAAAAAGTAAAACAAAATCCATAGCAGACAAATATTAATACTGAAGGAACTATTTTCGTAAATCCCTCCGATAATTTCATGCAAGTTGTGCCTGAAACCTCAAAGAGGATTGCGACGATGAGGTAAATCCAGCTTATTAACATATTTTTTGTAAGTGGTTTGTTAAGAGCAACTGACCGAACAAGGCAAAAGTAAAAAGTTAAAAGGCACTCATAAAGAAAAATCAAAATGGTAACAAGCAACTAAATTTATTTATGGAACGAAATAAAAACATTTATAACGATAGCGCAGCGTTAGCAAGTTATCGAGCGTCGTGGCATAGCGCGTTCGCATGATTGCGTCTCGTAGAGAGAAATAATACGGACTTAATCATTTCTCCTCAATTTATTTATGGGGATTATCTTTTTACTTGTTAAGGGCGATGCATCACACCCTATCAATGTAAAAAACAGTCCTGAAGTCACCCATTAACAAATACATTTAATTTTGCGTTTAAATTCGGAGGCAACTCTTTAATTTTTACTCTTCAATTCCCAAATCCAAAATTTAAAATCTAAAATTCGGTGAAGCATTGGGGCAACACCTACTGTAGTATGATTGTGATTTTGTCCTACTAATGGTATGAGAGATGATGGCTCAATTTGAATACAGCACTCTTGCCCATCCACAGGATATTCAGCAGATGAAGTATATCCTTGAGCAGTGTTTTATCAGCGCACTTGGTGGTGAGGAAGCTTACATCAATCTAATTGGCGTAGAAAATTTCCGTATTATTCGGGGATTCGAGCAATTAATTGGTGGATTGGCAACTTTGGATATGGCCCAGTGGTGGGGTGGTGTGCGTGTACCAATGACAGGAATTGCGGTAGTGGGCATTTCTCCAGAGTATCGTGGTTCGGGAGCTGCGATCGCTCTTATGGAACATACCCTGAAAGAACTTTATGCTAGGGGCGTAGCAATTTCCGCTCTTTATCCAGCAGTTCAAAGTTTGTACCGAAAAGTCGGGTATGAGCAGAGCGGTAGTTGGTGTATTTGGGAAGTTGCTACCAGAAATATCCAGGTACGTGAGCAACCCCTATCTTTGGAACCAGTAGCGAACATCAATCATGAAGTTTTTCATGAGCTATATCAGCAGCAGGCGAGACTAACGCAGGGATATTTAGATCGACATCCAGGAATCTGGCAGCGAATAATCCAACCAGATGAGAAGGAAACAGTCTATGCCTATTTTATTGGCCCTAAAGACCAACCCCAAGGTTACATCATCTTCACTCAAGAGCGAACAGAAGATGGTGAAGTCCTCTGGGTGAAAGATTGGGTACTCCGCACCGTTGCTGCTGCACAAACCTTCTGGTCTTTTCTCGCAAATCATCGCTTCCAAATTCATCAGGTACGATGGAAGAGTTCTGCAACTGATTCCCTGACATTGCTACTACCAGAACAAACTGCCAAGATATGGCGTGAGAGTCGTTGGCTATTGCGGATAGTAGATGTAGTTAAAGCCCTGGAGGCGCGGGGTTATCCATCGGGAATCCAAGCTGAACTGCACCTAGAAATTCAAGATAATTTGCTAACTGAAAATAATGGTAAATTCATTCTTTCTGTCGCTAACGGACGTGGTGAAGTCACAAGAGGCGGAAAGGGTGAGTTGCAGCTAAATATCCGAGAATTAGCACCACTGTACACAAGTTTGTTCACCCCCTACCATTTGCAACAAGCGGGAAAACTAGATGGGACAGAAACGGCTATTTTAGCAGCTACCCAAATATTTGCAGGTGCCTCGCCTTGGATGCCTGATTTCTTTTAAAGGGAGAAGGGAGTGGGGAGAAGGGAGTGGGGAGTAGGGAGTGGGGAGTAGGGAGTGGGGAGTAGGGAGTGGGGAGTAGGGAGTGGGGAGTGGGGAGTAGGGAGTTAAAAGTTTTCACCATCTCCCTCATCTCCCTCATCTCCCTCATCTCCCTCATTTCCCTCATTTCCCACACTTGAGTGACTAACCGAAATTGCTAATTAGTTCAAGAAATTTGGGGTGCCACTATCACCATTCCTACCAACAGCAGGAATTTCTATTATGCTATCTGTAGCTTTACCAGTGCCATCATTGGTAACAGATGTAGAATCACCTGGATGTCCATTGGGGACGAACAGTTGCGGGTGGTCAAAGGGCGCTTTCTGATACCGAACTCGATCATCAGTCAGTCCTTTTAAAAAGGCGACCAATTCCTGTTTTTCTTCCGGTGACAGATTCAGTGGGGGAAGAAGTCCAAAATCACCACCCCGATTATAAAAATCAACCACTTGCTCTAAGGTCGCCTGACCTCCATTGTGGAAGTAGGGAGCAGTGAGTTCCACATCGCGAAGTCCAGGTGCTTTGAAGGCTCCGTCTGCAAGCACAGTTTCACTAGGATTCAACGGTGGAGTGAGGACGGGAGGATTTTCGCCGAGGAGAAGCTGAAATTTGCCCAATTGAGCCAATCGTGCTTCTGAAAGCGGATTACCTTGACCGTTACCAAACAAACCGTCATTACCACCCAAAGCGGGGTCGTCTGTGGCAGGTCTGACGCCGATATTGAAAAAGCCAGTGTCTTCGGGAGATTGTGGTCCGAATGGCACACGTCTGATTCGTCCGTTTTGAGTCACGCTGCTCACTGAAGCAGATGTTAATTCTAATCCAGTGTGGCAACCAATGCAGCCAGCTTTGCCCCCAAATAGTTGTTTCCCTAGTTGCTGCTGCGGGGTTAGGGCGGTGGTGTTTCCTTCTAAGAAGCGATCGTAGGGCGTATCATTGGCAATGAGTGTGGACTCGTACAACTGAATTGCCAGCCCAAAAAATAGCGAGAAGTTGTACTCCATCAATGTGTACTCATTAGTCTCCAAGGAACGATCTGGCCTCTTGACAAAAGTTCGTTGACCTTGAGCATCGACTTGGATGAGTCGATTAGAATTCCACCACTCCGACTTGAAGGCATCTTTAATCAGCTGATCGTAGGTTCTATTTTTGAGTCCGGGTTTGGGCCACTTACTATCTGCACCTAAAACACTGTCTTGTGGATGCACAACCTGTTTACCTAGCGGTCTGAGGGCAAATAACTTTTTCCCAAGTTTTCGGGGGAGCTTTTTACCATTACTAATTCGTCCGAACTTATCACCAATTTCTTGAAAAGTACGACCATCACTAGACAACTCGGTAGAATTGAGTGGCGGGCCGACTGCTTGGGAAGCCAAAGACGAATTATTCAGGCTGATTTTGACAAATTTAGGCTGATTTGGGTTTTCGGCTTTGACGACAGAGGCGTTAGGATCTCTTAAACCAAAGGGATTCACCCCATTAAAGATATTTTGTGCCCTTCCATCCCAGAAGTTGCGGAAGTTAAATGCTGCATTAATTACAGTTGGCGTGTTACGCCCCTGGACGTGGCGCACATTTATACCACCCACATTAAACACCGGATCTGGCTCGTTTATTACTTGGTCTTCTGCACTACCAGGTATGACATCAACAAACTTCGTATTGAAGGCCCCCTGAGAGGAACTGACATCGTTTTTGTCAGATACAAGAGTCGTAGGATCGTTTGGGTTTGACAGCTTGTGGAATGGGAAATCTTCCGGCTTGAGCTGGTAGTTTGGTGATCCACCTACATTAAAAATCGTATCTGGATTCGCTGTACCATCGGCGTTAATTCGCAAAAGCCCAGGATTGATCTGATTTTTGGATCTATTGTCGGCTCCAGCATGGAAGTGGCAACTAGCACAGGAAGTTTCTCCATCGCTCCCAACCTGCATATCCCAGAAAAGAGCTTTTCCTAACTTGATCGCGGCTACTTTGTCTTTTACGAAGTCTCCAAGATTGTCAGGCTGTGGAACCGATACGCTCTTGAGCGAAACCGGAGGCGGCCCTGTAACCTGTGCTGATACAGTATTTCCAGATATTACTGCGACCAAGATAATGGCAGCAATTGTTATAGTCCTGGAAAATCTTGATCTCAGGTACTTAAGCTTGCTATATCTGAATCTCCACTCTTGCCGCTGTATTTTTGTCACTAAAGATTTGAGCAAAAATCGACCTCTTGAGGACAAAAGCAAGAAAATTGATAAGCTAGCAATAAAAACTACTAAGCTGATTATGGGTATAATCCCCATAGTTTTTTGTAAAAAGATAACATCGAAATAGAGTATACATTTACGATTGAGTTTGAAATTTAATATTCATGTAAAATAATTACGTGATTTACAAATTTTTTGTAAACAAGAAATACTTACTTCGAGCTACAAATAAATTGAGTAGGGTCGGTAAGCTTTATATTACTGAATTTGCATATATTGGGTGCGCGAGACGCTTACCCCACAAGAAATAGACATCTCCAGAAATTAAATATGGGTTATCCAGAATCCTTGTAGAGACATAGCAGTGCTACGTCTCTACATTCATTTTCACCAGATGTCTAATATACAATTTCAGATTACGTAAACTAGATGTGGGTTAGCTTATTAAGATATTTTATCAATAAGAATTTAAAACCTTAGATATATTTTAGCTTATTATCAGCCCTACTTTGAGTAGGATATTTGAATGTCACTACATCAAAGTTCTGGTCGGTGGCGCTTAGGGCTAGCGTTATCGCTATTGACGGTCTTATTGTGGGGAATTTTACCTATTGCTCTGACGGTAACTCTACAAGTACTTGATGTCTATACGGTTATTTGGTTTCGCTTTTTAGCATCATTTCTGCTGCTTGTTATGTATTTAGGAATACGCGGTCAATTACCAAAGTTAGAACAATTGCGTTCTGCTTCTGGGAAATTATTAGCGATCGCTACACTTTTCTTAGGGATTAATTACTTTTTGTTCATGCAGGGTTTAGCGCTAACATCACCTGCTAATGCTGAAGTTCTCATTCAACTATCTAGCCTTTTATTAGGTTTAGGAGGGCTGATTATTTTTAAAGAACGTTACCGACTATATCAATGGATTGGTGTAAGTGTAATGATTTGCGGTTATCTTTTATTTTTTCGTGAACAACTAACAAATTTAATTACAGCCCATGGCACATATATACTCGGTAGTTTCTTGATTGCACTAGGATCAGCAGCATGGGCTATTTATGCTTTGGCACAAAAGCAGTTATTACAATCTTTATCTTCTCCCAGTATTATGCTGATTATTTACGGGGGATGTGCTTTATTATTCACTCCTCTAGCCAGAGTAAAATCACTTTTTATACTTGATGGGTTTCATTTAGGAATATTAGTTTTCTGTGCTTTGAATACTTTAATCGCTTACGGTGCTTTTGCCGAATCATTAGAACATTGGGAAGCATCACGAGTAAGTGCAGTAATCGCTTTAGCTCCCATTGTGACATTAATATCGGTTGTAGTTGTATCAGTTATTGCACCTTCTTTAACACCACCAGAACACTTCACTTTCATCGCAATATTAGGAGCAGGTTTAGTAGTCACAGGTTCAGTAGCGATCGCCTTGGGAAAAGCTGATTAATTGCCATAATTTTCGGGATTTTTACTGGGTTTGCCAGCTAGTGAATTCGTGCTTTATTCAAAGCTACAACATAAATACTGAGGCAGAGTATTTTTTATTTGTTATGATTTAATAGTGAAGGCAAGCTACTGAAGTCAGACGGATACTTTACCCATCTGCGTGACTTTGGAGTTTTTAATTGTTGACTTGATAGCCGAAAAATCCTTGAAGAAGAATTCAAAAATCAGAATTCAGGAGTCAGAATAAATTACTAGGTAATTGGGAATCACTACTTTTTTTGACTACCAAATCTAAGATTTGGTGGAGATTTTAAACCCATTTATACCCATTATTTTCAGCAAGCTACATTCGCAAATCATACATAATTCATCCTGAATTATAACTCCTGACTCCTAAATTCTGTTTTGATAAAATTGAGGCTAATAACTTTAAGTAAACTAAGCAGGGCGCCCGAATAACTACCAAAGCCAACACCCGATCAAACCAGACCACTGAAACAGTTGAGCGATGAATAGTTTGTTTGGTAATTGGGCCAGCACCCTCAGAAAAAATTCCCTATTGCTGGTTCTTTCAATGATGCTGCCAACATTTGGAATTAGTAATTCTGTCTTGGCAGCAGAGCGGATTTATGCATCTTATTCAGCTTTAGAGCTTTCCATTTCAGTCTCCACTTTAGAAAACTACGCCAAAACAGGTGTAATTAACGAAGACTTGGCAGCCTATCAGCAATATCTACCTCTAGAACAGCTTCAAGAATTGCGGCGGATTTTGCTTAATCGCGTGAAAGTTAGTCCGGTAATAGTTTCGCAACTTCTCTACACACCGCAAGGAGAATTTTTGTTGCATCGGCTGGCGCAAGTGATTCAAACCAATCAGCCAAAACCAGGATTTGGTGCCTTGCGTTCGGCGCTAATTTTAGCTTCTGGTGAATCGGGAGGGTTGACACTTTTGAATGTGTTGCGGAAATATCCCAGCAGCAGCATTCGCCTTGATGTCGCCGAGACGTTGGAAATATCTACGGAATTGGAGAAACTTGTTAACCAAACCCATCGGGCGATCGCAGCAGTTTCTCAAAAGTCTAAAATAGAAGCTGCTACCATTTCCCAACCAAATTTATCGCAATTACCCGATTTACAGGTTCCGGGAAAGTTGAAGTCGCAAAAGTACATCCTGAAGTTTTTCGACTCAAGGCGCAATCGGCTTTTATTGACTGATGTTTACATTCCCAATGTCCAGAACGCTGCACCAGTAATTGTCATTTCTCACGGTTTGGGTTTAGATAGCAGCAACTTTCAATATTTAGCCACTCATCTAGCTTCCTACGGATTTGCCGTTGTCGTTCCCAATCATCCTGGTAGTGATGCTAAACAATTGCGTTCTCTGTTAAACGGACACGCCATTGAAGTAGCAGAACCAGGAGAATTTCAAGACCGACCTTTGGATGTAACATATATCTTGAATCAATTGGAAAAAGGTAATCAATCTGATTCACGGTTTAAAGGTCGCTTAAATCTGCAACAAGTCGGAGTATTTGGTCAATCTTTGGGAGGCTATACAGCCTTAGCCTTAGCAGGCGCTAAAATCAACTTTGAGCAGCTAAAACAAGACTGTCAACCAGCAGCACTACAAAATACCTGGAATATGTCTTTACTGCTCCAGTGTCGCGCTTTGGAATTGAGCAGCAAGTCTGACAAGGATTATAACTTGCGGGATGGGAGAGTGAAAGCTGCGATCGCAGTTAATCCCATTACTAGTTCGATTTTCGGCAAAGCAGGCTTAAGTCAAATCAAAACTCCAGTAATGATTGTCAGCAGTAGTGATGATACAGTTGCACCAGCTTTATCTGAGCAAATTTTACCTTTCTCCTGGTTGACGAATTCACAAAAGTATCTCGTCATGCTTGTAGGTGGCACTCACTTTTCCACCATTGGTAATGGTAATCCTGCAAATCGACAAGTAGCATTACCTGCCGATATGATTGGTGATGCTTCTCAAGCGCGTCGTTATATGAATGTTTTGAGTTTACCTTTCTTCCAAACATACATTGTCGGAAAGTCACAATACACCCCTTACCTAAATGCAGGCTACGCTCAAAGTATTTCTAGTAAGTCGCTTGGCTTGAGTCTTGTCAAGTCATTGAATACAACCGAATTAGCTCAATTGCTGGATATTAAAGGAGACAAACCCGCAAAAAAAAACTCCCCAACACCATAGTCAGCTTCGGATTTTGGATGTTGGATATTGGCGTTGCATTACTGCATGTGATGATTTTTATTTGACTTGAACACAAAAAAGGGCGATTAAGAAGTAAAAAGATAATCCCCATAAATAAATTTAGTTGCTCTGTTATCATTGTTCTTTTTCTTTATGAGTGCCTTTTTACTTTTTACTTTTGCCTTGTTCGGTCAGACACCCACCCCGAAGCATAAATTGGTGTAGTCCTCACAACACCTTACACTGTCCATTATGACGTAACAAATGGTCACATAATACCAGGGCTACCATCGCCTCAACCATTGGAACTGCACGTGGTAACACACAAGGATCGTGCCGCCCTTTTGCTGCTAATAGTGTTTCTTCACCTTCACGAGTTACTGTCTTTTGCTCTTTTCTAATTGTCGCCGTTGGCTTAAATGCAACTCGTAAAATGATATTTTCCCCGTTGGAAATTCCCCCTTGAATACCACCAGAACGGTTAGTTACAGTGCGAATTTCACCATTTTCATCAATATAATATTCGTCGTTATGCTCAATTCCGGTTAACAGCGTCCCCCCAAAACCGGAACCAATTTCAAAGCCTTTGCTAGCAGGGAGAGACATGACACCCTTAGCGATATCAGCTTCTAATTTATCAAATACTGGTTCACCTAAACCTTTCGGTACATTACGCGCTACACATTCTACCACACCGCCGATAGAATCACCAAGTCTACCAACTTGCTCAATCAATTCAATCATGCGATCGCTACATTCAGTATCGGGACAACGGACGATGTTGCTTTCAACCTGTTCTAAGGTAACAGTGTTGGGATCAACTACACCTTCCAAGTCTTTGATGCGCTTGACGTAAGCAATAACTTCGACATTGGCAACTTGACGGAGAATTTTTTTAGCGATCGCACCTGCTGCTACTCTGCCAATTGTCTCACGCGCTGACGATCTCCCCCCACCTTGCCAATTGCGAATGCCATATTTTGCATCATAAGTTGCATCCGCATGAGAAGGCCGATACTTATATGCCATCTCATCGTAGTCTTGGGGACGAGTGTCTTTGTTCCGTACCAAAATTGCTATGGGCGTTCCTAGTGTTTTGCCTTCAAATACCCCTGATAAAATCTCACAGGTATCGGCTTCTTTGCGAGGGGTCGTAATTTTACTTTGTCCTGGACGCCTTCTATCTAGTTCTACTTGAATTTCTGCTGCCGAAATTTCTAGTTGTGGAGGACAACCATCAATCACAACCCCCACACCGCCGCCGTGAGATTCACCAAAAGTAGTGATGCGAAATAGATGGCCAAAAGTGTTGCCCATGATCTGAAAGAAAAAGGATTAGGCTTATGTATTTTACCTAGAGTTTGTGCAAAAGTTAATTTTTGTGATTTAGCACTTGGAATGTATGACGTATAATAACAATCTAATGTGAAGCTGCACTAAATGAGTAACTCTCTATTCTTGGCGCTCTTCTCTAACGAGACGCTACACGTTGGCGGAGCCTCTCGTAGAGAAGGCGTACTTGGCGGTTCGTTTAATATTCTGTGCATCTTCATACAAAATTGGTATAAGCTATTTTTTACCCGTACAAATAAGAAAGCGCCCTCCGTTACCAGAAGGCGCTTTCTTATTTAGCGAAACTAGAGAATTAACCGTTGATAGCAGGAGCGGCAAGAGCTACAGGAGCAACATCACCAGCCGCCAAATCTAGAGGGAAGTTGTGA
>NZ_JBALDZ010000202.1:0-58235 GCF_036917155.1 Nostoc sp.
TGCAAATCCTCCAAGCAAGCCGACTCGTAGAAGCAGAAAACCTCAGAAGGCAACTTCTTAGAATCCCCGCCATAAATGGCGGGGGTGGATGTCAAAAGACCTTGAAAGGGCTGGTTCTGATTATATTGAACTAGCAGTCTCCCTAGCAGTTTCTCGCAGCCGCTCCACATCGCGCATCGGTGGGGCACCAAAGAGCCGCTTGTACTCCCGATTGAAGTGCGAGGCATCGTCGTACCCCACTCGGTAGGCAGCACTGGTAGCATCAAGGTTTTCCCCCAGCATCAGACGGCGAGCCTCCTGGAGCCGCAATTGCTTTTGGAACTGTAAGGGACTCATTGCAGTAACAGACTTGAAGTGATGGTGAAAACCTGAGACACTCATTCCCATCTCTCGTGCGATGTTTTCAATCCGAAGCGGCTCGTTAAAGTCTTTACGAAGTCGCTCGACGGCTCTGGCAATGTGGTAGGTGTAGCCACCCAGAACTGCAATATGACGGAGCCGATTACCTTGCTCTCCCATCAGAAGTCGGTAAATGATTTCCCGCTTAATCAGTGGTGCGAGAACATGAGCTTCAGCAGGGGAATCTAGAAGCCTGACAAGCCGCACCACAGCGTCCAAGAGATTTGCATTCAACGGACTTACGTCAATCGCTTTCACATCAGCACGGCTGCGCGATGATGGATACCCTGCCTCAACCATCACTGAGCCAACAATGGTGGGGTCGAGATCGAGGCGAAGGCTAAAGTATGGTTGCGCCTTTGACGCTTCTAGAATTTGGCTGACAATCGGCAGTTCGACCGTAGCCAGCAGATAATGCATCGGATCGTATTGATAGCGATCGCTACCCAGAAGAACTTCTTTGCTGCCCTGAGCGATCGCACAAAAGGCAGGGATAGAGACACTATGAAGGCATTCCGAAGGTGAGGAGGCGCGGTTGAAGTGCAATCCTTTCAGCGGCTCAATCGTCCCATCATGACGAATAGCCTGTGCAATCCGCTCTTTCAGTTCGTCTCTGTGGGCTTGCGCTCTGTCTGCCTCGCGCTTTGCCTGGGGGTTGTTCATTAAATCGATATCGGACTTTTCACTCGTTTTGGCAGCGTTCATTTCTAAGTTTGCAGGATTGTACAACAATCTTAGACGATCGTCCTATTGCTTGCGCTTGAAGATTTGTAGAATGAAGCTAAAGTGATGAAAAATGATTTCGGCTTCTTATAAGCATTCTGGATTTTTATTCAAGAGAAAACTCAGTTTTGATTGGGCAAGAGACTTGCCTACTAGCCATCGAAATGGCATCAAGTAAAGGAATTAAGAAAATGGACATCAAAAGAAGTGGCTCACAGCCTTCCGCTAAAGGACCGGCTGAGTATTTTACCGGCACTGTCCGCGTTGACCCCCTGTTCGAGGCACACGATCCAGCACGCACGTCTGGTGCCAGTGTCACATTTGAACCTGGCGCTCGGACAGCATGGCACACCCACCCGTTGGGGCAAACCCTGCTCGTGACAGCTGGCTGTGGCCTCGTACAACGCTGGGGTGGCTCGATCGAGGAAATTCGACCGGGAGACGCGATCTCGATCTCGCCGGGTGAGAAGCATTGGCACGGTGCTACAGCAAACACGTCCATGACGCACATCGCCATTCAGGAATGGCTCGACGGCAAGCCCGTAGACTGGATGGAAAAGGTCAGCGACGAACAATACCAGACGCCAAAAGTAGACAAATAGGAGCATCAATTTATGTACAACACAAAAGCTTATTCCGCAGCCAGTGCAACATCACCGTTGTCCTCTACCAAGATCAAGCGTCGCGATCCAACTGAACACGACGTGCAGATTGAAATCCTCTTCTGCGGCATCTGCCACTCCGACCTCCATTCAGTGCGTAACGAGTGGAGCAGCATTATGTCCACAGTCTATCCGATTGTTCCCGGTCATGAGATCGTCGGCCGTGTCACTAAGGTCGGCTCGGCAGTTACGAAGTACAAGCCCGGCGACCTCGCCGCAGTCGGCTGCATGGTTGACTCGGATGGCACCTGCCCGCATTGCAGGGGTGGTCTTGAGCAGTTCTGCCCGAACATGACCCAAACCTTTAACTCCCCGGACAAGCAACTCGGAGGCGTGACCTATGGTGGCTACTCTGATAGCATCGTCGTCGATGAACGCTTCGTTCTGCGCGTTCCCTCCAACCTCGATCTTGCTGGAGCTGCGCCGCTCCTCTGCGCCGGAATTACAACATACTCGCCCATGCGCCACTGGGGTGTTACCAAGGGCAAGAAGGTCGGCGTGGTTGGTCTTGGCGGGCTGGGCCACATGGGCGTGAAGTTCGCTCGTGCGTTCGATGCCCACGTCGTCGTCTTCACCACCTCGCCTAACAAGAAGGAAGACGCACTCCGCCTTGGTGCCGATGAAGTGGTCGTCTCCCGCAACGCTGACGAGATGCAGAAGCACACAGGCAGCTTCGACTTCATCCTCGACACCATTTCCGCCGATCACGACATCAACGCCTATCTCAACCTGCTCACCCACGACGGCAACATCACCCTTGTTGGCGCACCCGCAAAGCCCCTGGACATCTCGGCATTCAGCCTCATCATGGCGCGCCGCAGTCTTTCCGGCTCTATGATCGGCGGCATCGCCGAAACCCAAGAGATGCTTGACTTTTGCGGCAAGCATAACATCACCGCCGATGTCGAAGTCATTCCTATCCAGAAAGTCAACGAAGCCTACGAGCGACTGCTCAAGTCCGATGTGAAGTACCGCTTCTGTATTGATATGGCATCCCTTAAATCTGCATAACCGAGGTGGAACCTCGAAGGAATAACAATGCAAAAGCGCAAACTTGGAAACAGTAATTTGGAAGTCTCGGCGATCGGGCTGGGCTGTATGGGGCTGAACCATGCCTACAGCCATACCCTCAGCAAGCAAGAAAGCATCTCTCTGCTCCAAGCCGCAGTGGAGCGTGGCGTCACCTTCTTTGATACAGCCGAAATGTATGGGCCATTCACCAATGAAGAATTGGTAGGCGAAGCGCTCAAACCCTACCGCGATCGCATCGTCATTGCCACGAAGTTCGGCATCAAGGTACAGGACGGTAAGCAGGTGCAGAACAGTCATCCATCAGCAATCAGGGAATCCGTAGAAGGTTCGCTGAAGCGATTAAACACCGACGTGATTGATTTGTACTACCAGCACCGCGTGGATACCCAAGTGCCGATCGAAGACGTAGCCGGAACCATCAAGGATTTGATCGGTGAAGGCAAAATCAAACATTGGGGGCTTTCAGAAGCGGGTGTACAGACCATTCGCCGGGCGCACGCAGTCCAACCAGTAACTGCCGTTCAGAGTGAGTACTCCCTGTGGTGGCGGCGACCGGAAGAAACCTTGTTGCCTGCCCTGGAAGAACTGGGAATCGGTTTTGTGCCGTTTAGTCCTTTGGGTAAAGGCTTCCTGACGGGCAGTATCAGCAAGGACGCAAAATTCGACAAATCCGACTTCCGCAGCATCGTTCCTCGGTTTACTCCGGAAGCTCTCGATGCCAACCAGTCCTTGGTGGATTTGTTGAAAGAGGTAGCAAACCAGAAGAAAGCCACAGCAGCGCAAATCGCCCTGTCCTGGATACTGGCGCAAAAACCGTGGATTGTGCCCATTCCCGGCACGACCAAATTGAGCCGCCTGGAAGAAAACATTGCGGCAGGGGACATCGATCTGACGCAGGACGAATTAAAGAGCATCGACGCGGCATTGGCGCAAATTACCGTGGAAGGCGATCGCTATCCAGAAGAGCTGGAAAAGCGCACGGGATTATAGACCAATACGCTTGGGTTAAGGCTAAAACTCTGTTATCAAAGTCAAATTTTTAACGTAGACGCAAAGCGGTGAGGGGGTCGCAGTCTTGGCGGTTCCCGTCGATTGCGTTAGCGCAGCGTTAGCGACGTTAGGAGCGTCACCCCCGAACCCGTTGGCGCAGCCTCTCGTAGAGAAGGGCTTGCCGCAGGCTACCGCCTTCTCTGCGAGACACTGCGTGAACGCGTAGCGTCTCGTAGAGAAGACGCAGAGGACGCAGAGAAAAGAAAGAAATGCTTAACCCAAGCGTATTGGATTATAGACGGAATCGCTGGACACAGAACTGTGATTAAAAGAAGGAGGTGCGGATGACAAATACACCGCAGCAGGACTCTGTAAGGATAAGTGAAGCGGCACATAAAAACCATGAGGAACTGTTTCCAAACCACAAATCGACCCTGAAAGTAACCGACCCGGAACTGATCGAAGTCTTTGACAACTTCGCCTTCGACGAAGTAATTGCTGAGAGCAAGCTGGATACAAAGACAAGAGTCGTGCTGATTCTGGCATCTATCATCGGCAGCCAGGCAGTAAGTGAATACAGGGTTATGGTGGGCGCTGCGCTCAATGTCGGAGTAACGCCGATTGAAATCAAGGAGATCCTGTATCAGTCAGTACCCTACGTGGGTATGGCGAAAGCATTTGATTTCGTTCATGCCACGAATGAAGTGATGTCCAGCAGGGGCATTCAATTACCTTTAGAAGGGCAATCGACCACCAGCCCGGAAACACGCTACGACAAAGGGCTGGCAATACAGAAAGCGGTGTTCGGCGAGACGATCGATCAAATGTATGAGCGATCGCCCAAAGACCAACTGCACATTCAAAGGTTTCTGTCTGCCAATTGCTTTGGCGATTATTACACCCGCAATGGCGTAGACATCAAAGTCAGGGAGCTGATCACACTGTCTATCCTCATAGCTCTGGGCGGGGTTGAATCACAGATCAAGGGGCACATTCAAGGCAACCTGAATGTCGGAAACGGCAAAGACATACTGCTGGATCTGATTACACAATTGTTGCCCTGGGTGGGATATCCCCGAACACTGAATGCGTTGAAATGCCTGAATGAAGTGGCGACGGAGTAATGTCGATGATCACGATTGACTAGCGAAGAATATGTTCTCTCATTGACATTTCGGTCACTGTAGCAGACTACATACGCGAGATCAACGACTGCTGCGGCAATACAGTCGAGTGGATGGAACAGGTCAGCGACAAACAAGACCTGATTAATATCTGAATAATAAGGGAATAATCATGAGCAAAGTTTGGTTGATCACAGGCGCTGGCAGCGGCATCGGAGCCGGAACCGCCAAGGCGGCATTGCAGTCCGGTGACCGTGTAGTCGCGACTGGCCGAAACCTCGACAAAGTGCGTAATGCTTTGCGCGATGTTGCAAGCGAGAATCTTGCATTTGTCCAGTTGGACGTTTCCGACGAGGTAGAGGCGAAAACAGCCGTCGAGGAGGCGGTGAAGCGGTTCGGTCGCATCGACGTTTTGGTTAACAATGCGGGCTACAGCCTGCTTGGTAATTTTGAAGAGATGACCACGACTGACATAGAGCGCCAGTTTGCGACGAACTTTTATGGTGTGGTGTACATCATGCGCGCCGTGCTGCCGGTTATGCGTCAGCAGCAGTCAGGTCACATCATTAACATTAGCTCCGTTGCTGGCGTTGTCGGGTTTAAGCACTGTGCTGCCTACGCCGCATCGAAGTTCGCGGTTGAGGGCATCTCGCTGTCGGTCGCGGCCGAGGTCGAGGGGTTCGGCATCAAGATCACGCTCGTCGAACCGGGCTTCTTCCGCACGGATCTTCTGGACGATCGGAATGTCAGATGGCCTAGCAACGCCATCGAAGACTATGCCGTTGAGGGCAACGTCCAGCAGACGTGGTCGGCCTACAACGGCACGCAGCAGGGTGACCCGGCAAAGTTGGGCGATGCTCTGGTCAAAATCGCCGGGATGGAGAATCCGCCGAAGTTGTTCGTTGCCGGAAGTGACGCCCTTGCGGCGATCGCGTCGGCTGTCGAGGAACGGTTGCAGGCAACGCGCGCCCATGAAGAGCTATCGAAATCAACGGACGGTTCGTTCTAGCGATCGCGCAAGAAGCATCATCATCAAATCCACGGACATGATGCACATCGCCATTCAGCAACAGATCGACGGCAAGATTGTGGACTAAATGGAACAGGTCAGCGACGAACAAGACCAGACCTGATCTTGGAGTAGGACCATTTGTGAGAGGTTAAGGTCAGATACAATTTGTCAATAAGCAATAGTACTTAAAATATTGCTGAAATCGGGGTTAGAAACAGAATTTTTGATTGGGCGATGCCTAGGTTGGGCTTTGCCTACGCGTCATCTTGATACGCATCATTTATTCTTAACCCATAATTTCAGTACAACAGTTAACTTCATACCTCGGCTCTTTCCAAATTTTAAGCATAATTTCTAATTGACAAAAGTAAGATTATCTTAACCTCTCACCGATGGAGTAGGACAGTTCCGACCTTTAATTCACCTTTAAATCAAAGACAGGAGTTCAAAAAATGCAAAAGCGCAAACTTGGAAACAGTAATCTGGAAGTCTCGACTATCGGGCTTGGATGCATGGGAATGAGCTTTTCTTATGGCCCGCCCAAAGACACGCAGGAAATGACCGCTCTTCTTCGGGCTGCCGTCGAACGCGGCGTTACATTCTTTGACACCGCCGAAGTCTACGGCCCGTTCACAAACGAAGAGCTTGTGGGGGAAGCCCTTGCTCCCTTCCGTGGGCAAGTGGTCATTGCCACCAAATTCGGATTCGACCTGAGTCCTAATTCCGATCCCCGTGGGATGAAGGGTGCGCCAGGATTGGATAGTCGGCCGGAGCGCATCAAGCAGGCCGTCGAGGGTTCGCTCAAGCGCCTCAAGGTCGAGACAATAGACCTGCTCTATCAGCACCGGGTTGACCCAAACGTGCCGATCGAAGACGTGGCAGGAGCGGTGAAGGAACTGATTCAGTCAGGTAAGGTGAAGCACTTTGGACTCTCGGAAGCAGGAGTGCAAACGATTCGTCGCGCCCACGCGGTTCAGCCGGTCACTGCTCTCCAGAGCGAATACTCGCTGTGGACGAGAACTCCTGAGAAGGAAGTGATACCGACCCTTGAGGAACTCGGAATCGGCTTTGTCCCGTATAGCCCTCTGGGCAAGGGCTTTCTCACTGGCAAGATCGACGAAAGCACAACCTTCGACAGCTCCGATTTCCGCAGCACCCTGCCTCGCTTCACGCCGGAGGCTCTCAAGGTGAATCAGGCCTTGATTAATCTGCTCGGCAGCATCGGAGAACAGAAGCAGGCGACACCGGCTCAGATTGCGATCGCCTGGCTGCTGGCCCAGAAGCCGTGGATCGTGCCGATCCCAGGCACCACGAAGCTGCATCGCTTGGACGAAAACATCGGGGCAGTCTCAGTCGAACTCACGCCTAACGATCTGCGTGACATCGATGATGCCGCCTCCAAGATCACGGTGCAAGGGGCTAGATACCCCGAAAAGCTGGAGCAAATGACCGGTCGTTGAGCGGCAAAAAATGTGTTCTCTGGTTGCATTTCGTAGCTCACTAATGGGACTTAGACAAAAAGTAGCCAGAAAAAACTATCAAAACCTGAGTTCGGGATAAGCTGAAACCCTCATTACCCAGATTTCTCACCACATCTCTCAAAACCTTGTGCAGAGGGGCAGAGGGGAAAGAACAAGGCACATTGAACTCTCCCCTGCTCCCCTGCTCCCTTGCATTTCAAGCTTGTGAGAAATGCGGGATTACACCGTTGCTTAATTTTGGGATAGATATATTAACGTGCTTGTGTCGTTTCAGTTAGTTAGAGGTGAATAAACCTGACTTTTCCCGAACTGAGGTTATGTATCAAAATTCATGTCAAATGCTACTGACACCTGTGCAACTAGCGCTTGTGATGATTTCGCATGGATTTACAGCAATTTGATATCAAACCAGCCACAAAGATCATAAACTTAAGAGATGTAAAAAAGAAGATTATGAAGAATACAATTATTAAGTTAGCAGTTGTAATTACTCTCGTGTTCTCTCTTATCTTTTCATGGGAAGCAACTCCTGCTTTTGCTTTTAATTTCAGCAGTTTAAATACGTTGATGGCAACAAATGGCGATCAAGCTGTAGATAATATGGCCAGCCAACAGAGAAAATCCCTTTTTAAAAAGTAAAAAGTAAAAAGATAATCCCCATAAATAAATTTAGGGGAAATAATCATGGACGTATTATTTCTCTCTACGAGACGCAATCATGCGAACGTGCTGCGCCACGACGCTCGTTCGCTCTTAGCGTCTCTCCTTCTCACATTGGGAGAGGCTAACGCCAAGGGAGAAGACAAAGGCTTAGCTGCGCTATCGTTATAAATGTTTTTATTTCATTCCATAAATAAATTTAGTTGCTTGTTACCATTTTCCTTTTTCTTTATGAGTGCCTTTTTACTTTTTGCTTTTGCCTTGTTCGATCAACGAGTGTATATATTTGTCAACTAAGTGAGACCTCTTCGTTATGACGTAAAATCGTAGCCCGTGCGTAAGTCCTGTACCTTATCTCCTTAAACCCCCTTGGTGTTCACAATGAAAACCTTGATGCTCCCAAGCTGGCATATCTACTTCGGTAAGCTTTATCACATTTGAGCATTGTGGTTGAATAATTTGACTTAAAATCGCCCAAAATAAGCTGCGTGTTATATCTAATCCCGTTTTGAGCCAAGATTCATTATTACCAGGGACGCCCAACTCCTGAACAATCTCTGACTCTACCCAAATACCATGAGCGCCCAAAAGAATCTGTGCCATCCATAAGGCTCTAGGTAAATGACTCGGCGATGTAATCAACATGACTTTATGCACTCCCCAACGCCGCAAAATTGGAATACCATAATAAAAATTTTCAAAGGTAGAATTGGCGCACTTTTCTAACCAAACGTTTTGTAACCCTGCCAATTCCGCCTGGAAAATTAACCGTATACAGGGATCGGGGGAACCATGAGAAATTAAAATCGGGGTTTGCGGGTATTGTTTTGCTTGTTGGGCAACATAAGTTTCTCGACGAATACTGCCACCAAGCACAAAGAAGGCATCTACAGGCTGCAAGGAAGCAAAAACTAAGGTTATAGTAGTAAAAATCAGCCAAACACCCAGGATAACGTACAATCCGCTAGTTAGTTTTTGTAACAACTGCCACAGATTAGCCGATTTTTTTTTAATAGAAATTAATGATTTGATGGTAAATTTGCGTTTCATGACTTAGGTAAGAAAAGCTGATTTAATGACTGTATAACAGTGCTGCAATTCAGTGAGCAAAGTGCTATCTTATAAAAGTAATCGAGAATGCAAATATGACGCTAATCAAAGTGTCATAAGTTCAGTATGTCCTTCCGGAGAAGGCTAACAAACTGAGAAATGGTTGTTAATAACTAATGCGGTATTTTGGCATCATTTAACCATAAAAATGATGGAGGAGCATAGTTTATTTTGGGGTATAAAAACTTAAAAATTTCTGGAAAGCCTGATTGCTAAACTGTCAACAACACAATTATTCCAGCTAAGTATACATGAACCAATCTGCGAAAAGTTACTCACCGCTCCAAGTAGCCTTGATTGGTGGAGCGATCGCCACGACTGCTACGATGTCTGTATTCGGCCCCGCTTGGACTCGTGGTGTCCGCGCGGCTCTAGCCCTACAAGACAGCCCAAAAGTGATAGTTGACCAAGTTTGGCAACTGGTAAATCATGAATATGTTGACGGTAAATTTAATCAACAAGATTGGCAAGCAACCAGGCAAAGCCTGTTGAGCAAAGACTACTCTTCTCGCGAAGAAGCATACACCGCCATCCGCGAAGCTTTACAAAAGTTGGGAGATCCTTATACTCGATTCATGGACCCCCAACAGTTTGAAGCCCTGACTAACCAAACATCTGGAGAAGTCTCTGGCATTGGCGTTCGGATGGAAGTGAACGAAAAAACTCAACGGCTCACCGTTGTCGAAGCCATAGAAAATTCTCCAGCGCTGAAAGCTGGGATCAAAGCGGGCGATGAAATTTTGGCAATTGATGGCAAACCCACTCTTAAAATGAAGGTGGATGATGCCTCTAAGCTAATCCGTGGCAAAGCGGGTACTCCCATCAAACTACGACTGGGACGCGCGGGGCAAAATGCCTTTGATTTGAAACTGACAAGGGCAAGTATTGAAGTACCAACGGTACGCTATACCCTCAGACAAGAAGGGAATCGCCGCGTTGGCTATATTCGTTTGCGAGAATTTAGCGCCCACGCCGCAGACCAAATGCAACGAGCCATCCGCGATTTGAATACTAAGAAAGTCGATTCTTATGTCTTAGATTTGCGGGGAAATCCTGGCGGTTTGTTGCAGGCGAGTATTGAAATTGCTCGGATGTGGTACGATAATGGCGGAATTGTCAAGACCGTAGACCGTGTGGGCAGCAGTGAAGAAACTAAAGCCAATCGCACTGCTTTGACAAATCGTCCTTTGGCGGTCTTAGTAGATGGTAATTCAGCTAGTGCTAGCGAAATCCTCACAGGGGCACTCAAGGATAATAAGCGGGCCGTAGTCGTCGGTGGTCAAACCTTTGGTAAAGCCTTAGTGCAGTCAGTTCATGAACTCGCAGATGGTTCCGGTTTGGCTGTCACAATTGCCCATTACTACACCCCTGCGGGAACAGATATTAACCATAAAGGCATTACCCCAGATATCAAGCTAGACTTGACAGAGGCACAAGAGCGTCAGTTGGCTTCTAATCCAGATTTAATCGGCACTAAGAGCGATCCGCAATATGCCCGTGCGATCGCAATTCTATCAAATAACAACTTTGCCCAGCCGCCGGCAAATCAATCCACTCAACCCATGAGTCGCGCTGGTAACTTGAAATTTTAGTTTCAATCCCTCACTAATTAATTCTGACCAGAGCAACGGAAACGTCTCCGGCTCCACTCCTGAATTCTGATTCCTTCTAATTGTTCCAGGATTTAGATTTGGGCATACTAGCTAGTAATCCCATCTCCCAAATCTTAGATTTATGAATCATCAGTCAGTTGATGCAACCACCGCCACCAGCTTTTTACCAATGGTGTCGGTGGTTGTTCCTATTTATAACGGTGAGGCGGATTTACCAGAGTTAATCAATTGCCTATTGTCTCAAACTTACCCAAAAGAACGGGTAGAGTACTTGTTGGTGGACAATAATAGTAGCGATCGCACTCTCACCATCCTCAAAATATCTGCCGAAAATTGCCCAATTACAATTTCCCCATTGAGTGAAAACCAAATTCAAAGCTCTTATGCTGCTCGTAATACTGGGATTCGCGCCGCTACGGGTGAAATTATCGTTTTTACTGATGCTGATTGTCGTCCACAACCGCAATGGTTAGATGCACTAATTAAACCTTTTGTCAACAAAGAAGTGGTAATTGTTGCTGGTGAGATTTTGGCACTATCAGGCACAACACTACTAGAAAGACACGCAGAACTTCAGGAAACTCTATCGCAAAAGCACACCCTGAACCATTCCTTTCGTCCCTATGGTCAAACGGCTAATTTGGCGATTCGACGCATAGCCTTAGAAAAAGCGGGTTTATTTCGCCCCTATCTTACCACTGGTGGCGATGCCGATATTTGCTGGCGGATTTTGGGGGAAAACATCGGGCGTTTGGAATTTGCTGCCGATGCGATCGTTCAGCACCGTCACCGCGCTACACTTAAAGAACTGCAAAGTCAATGGCGGCGCTATGGACGCTCAAATCGCTATCTACACGAACTACACGGTGTAGATTTGATGCGAGAGATGACACCCAAAGAATACGGCTATCGTTTGACACGTTGGTTATTGAAAGAAATACCAAGAGATATTAAAAAGGCGTTGGTACAGACCGCCGCAGGCATTGCGGGTCAATCCACCATTGTAGATTTATTAAATACTCCCATTGGTTTGTTCACGGCTAGGGCGCGTACTGCTGGGCAAAGAGATGCCAAGCTGCCAGAGAATGCCAAGATAATTGATCGACTTTGACAATATTAGTAGTCTTTGACCGAACAAGGCAAAAGTAAAAAGTAAAAAGGCACTCATAAAGAAAAAGAAAAATGGTAACAAGCAACTAAATTTATTTATGGAATGAAATAAAAACATTTATAACGATAGTGCAGCTAAGCCTTTGTCTTCTCCCTTGGCGTTAGCCTCTCCCAATGTGATTCGGGGAGACGCTAAGAGCGAACGAGCGTCGTGGCGCAGCGCGTTCGCCTTTGGATATTGCTGGACTCAGTAAGTCTTGCAAATGTTCGCTAATGGCTTCGTTATCTGCTTGTGGGGTGTTGCGACGACGAGCATGGTCAGGGTTTCTCGGTTTTTTGGTCGGCATTACTTTGAGCCAGAAGACTTATTCTGACCAGTTTCTCAGCTTTTTGAATCGCTTATAAGCTGTCGTGCATCTAAATTGTATAATTTTGGGTCTAAAACCCTTCCATAGCCTAGAGTCAGCTAAAAAACTAGATGCGTGGCAGCTTACTGGCTCTTGACAAAACCTAAAAAACCTTAACTTGTCACTAATCGGCTAAGGAATAAGAATTAAATAACATACAATTTATGTACCTGGCTTACCTCACCCTCAATCCCTCTCCTTATAATCGCGACACCAAACTGAGTACAGTTATGGTGCGGGGCTTACGACGTGAAAGCTAAGTTTAATTATTTGTTGGGATGAAGCAGGAGGCAGGAATTTTAAAACCTTGCAACGCAAGCTTTTAGGACTTTTCTTTCTCTTTCCCTTCTGCCGCCTGCCTTGAAAGTGCTGAATACTGAGTACTGTTAGCGGTAGCGGGGCGTTTAGCCCGTGCTGAGTAAAAATACCAGTTCCCAATCCTCAATCCCCAGTCATTCTTTCATCCAAGGCTTTTGAAACTAGTTTCATCGGGACTGCCTTATCTTCGTGCCATTGGCATATCGCTGTTCTTAATTGTTTGGTGAGAGTTGCATTTGGAAAACTTTATTTTTCCATTTTGCAAATTCTACCATCTTCTTTCCCCGAATCTCGGATATTTATGCTCTCCTTCAATCCTCTGGGATACGAATCCTGGGATGTCAGTAGCATCAATTGCAAAGACGAAAAACTTGTTTGGGTTGTCGATACCCGATGGATGCAAAGCATCCGACGTTATGGTACCAACGAAGTCGTTGTCGTTGCTGATAAAGAGCGTATGCTTGATCGCGTGGTTGATAAACACATCTGGCCCGAAAGCCAAACCTTCAAGCTTGGCAGGTATATCCTCTGGTTTGATCCCATTCTGAGTCAGCGTCGCTACAACATCAAGGAAGAGGGTCTTGCTAACTTCTTTACCCGCGAGGTTGCTTTCCCCGGTGACATTGCTTACTTCTTGAGCATTGGTCAGATCGATATGGTATATCTTCTTAAAGACAGCCTGAGAGCCATCACCCAATCCCTTGCCATCTCGTTCGTCTACTAGGAATTCGCGATCGTTGATGGATAAAATTTCACTTACTGTCGGGTACTTCGGTTTAGCTGGTGTGCCGATATTATCTAGCTTATAGGCGTATTCTTGAGTAGCGCCTGTTGCAATATCGATCTTAACAATTCTGGTGTAAGCGCCATTAGTACCCCCGTCCTGGATCAGCGGACTTTGCAGTATGCCGACTAGGGTTTTGCCATTAGGAGTAATTGCCAGGCCTTCCATACCCTTGTTTGCAACACGTCCAGATGTGTTACCGCTAATCTCTGTAGCACCAACAGGATTTAGATTGCTGACAGCAAACTTGCTGTTGAGTGTAAAGAACTTGATGCGCTCACCTGTCTTGCGATCGAATTGGTACACATAAGGGCCGTATTCATCAGAGATAAAGATGGACTTACCATCATTGGATACACGCACGCCTTCAGGATCGAAGCGGGCATCATTGGGATAGGTCGATATCTGATTGGGGTCGAAGTTGTCTGAACGTCCAGTGAAATAGTAGGTATTCTTGGTATTCAGGGCAGGGGCACCGTTAGGTACTCCCAGTCCTACGCCAGTACCGTAGTAGAGAGGCTTATCGCTGGATAGCAGAGTCGTGTCAACTAAACAAGGAGTAAGAGTAAAGGGCAACCCTAAAGGAGACCGACTTGGTTCGAGTTCCACAGTGATAGTTTGGAAGCGGTTTATATAGGATGTTGTGTCATCCACGGCGCTATTGTATGCCTTGGCATTGGGGCCTCGATCTGGGATTGCAATGAAGGTGTTACGACCCGCATAGGCCAGTCCTGACCCAAAACCACCAAGGAGGTTTCCCGGAACACCATTTTCAAGTGGAGCGGAGGTTTTCTTGGAGCGATCGCTGATGTTACCACTCAGGCTTCCAATTGCGATCAGCTTAACATCTGCGTTGGCTGCGGGGGCAATAAAAAATGACGCTAACAAGAACAGAAAGAGATTTCTCTTGAGCATATCAGTATTCCTACTAGGTACAATATTTACTTACGGATATTGTATTTTTTTCACTTTTTCATTATCTATGCCTAATGATTAAGCTATTTTTAAGCAAAGATTAAGTCAAGATTAATGTAGGAATGACTGATGCCTACCAGTATTAAGTTTTCATCCCCATGAGGGGAAGTGATTGAAAAACCCTGGACAGGAGAGGTTAAACGGTTCTTTGACCAAAAGCTGTTTCCATCCCCGTGAGGGGTAAAGGAATTAAAACTTTATTCTCAGGCTTTCAACACAGCTGAACGTGATCAGTTTCCATCCCCGTGAGGGGTAAAGGAATTAAAACTGTACGACTAGTTCGCTCCCCGTCATAACCCTTCGAACCTTGTTTCCATCCCCGTGAGGGGTAAAGGAATTAAAACGTGACCATATTGGCTGCGATTTTGGTGTATTTATTTCCAGTTTCCATCCCCGTGAGGGGTAAAGGAATTAAAACTTGAAACTTTTCAAATATTTCGCTGCATACGATTTGGGTTTCCATCCCCGTGAGGGGTAAAGGAATTAAAACCCTACCCATTTAGAAGCCTTATGCAGACAGAGTTACAGATACCCATTTTCGCGGGGGGTCTAATTTACCTGTCAATAAGCTACATTTATTGAGAATTTAGCCCTAGTAGAACTTTCTCAAAAGCTTACCCAGAGAGATTTTCGCGAGGGTCAACGAAAGAATCAGGGTTTGAGCGATCGCTCTACCGCCGCGAAAAACTTACGTGTGCAAAGTCAAAATAAATACTTTTGCTTTCACCAGGAAACTTGTGATTGAATTGTCAAAGTTCTGTTATTAATGGGTATAGTCTTAACACACTACTGTTGACTTGTCAAGTCGGCACTAATTCACCAGGACGCAACTTCGACCACTTACCCGTTTCTTGCTTAAAGCTCAGACAACCAACAACATCCCATTCCATTTCAATTACATCATCTTGAGTCCGAATGTTGACATTGATTGAAGGTTCATTCGGATCAAAATCTGGTGTTTCAGTCAAGTGAGGCTGTTGGTGCTGCCCTTCCACGGCATGATAGGTAACACAGCTGTCTACATAGTGGCAGTTCACGCAAATACACATAATAGAACCAACTCCAGGGGCCTTTATTGTTAATGTAACTTAAGCCCAACTGTTATTTATGAGTTGTTGGGTTGATTTTTATTACAATGCACGAATCAGTTCCTTCTACCCTAGCTCCCGAAAATTGGCCTTTTAGCTTGGAATTTTTGCCACAACCTGCTTACATGGTAGGTGGCGCTGTCCGAGATGCCATCCTTGGCAGAACTCGCGAATATCTGGATCTAGATTTTGTTATCCCATCTAAGGCAGTAAAGGTAGCGAGAGCGATCGCTCATCATTATAAAGCTGGTTTTGTACTACTCGATGCCGAACGACAAATTGCCCGTGTGGTTTTTCCCCACGCCACAGCAGACTTTGCCCAACAGGAAGGAGATAGTTTAGAAGTTGATTTGCACAGACGGGATTTTACAGTCAATGCGATCGCCTATAATCCCCATAGGCAAGAAATTATCGATCCTCTGCAAGGTTGTGTAGACTTACAACAGGGCATTTTGCGAATGGTATCACCCGCTAACCTAGAAGATGATCCTTTACGGTTAATGCGAGGTTATCGCCAAGCTGCCCAACTAGGTTTTACTATTGAGCCAGCTACCCAAGCCGCAATTCGTTCTTTGGCATCACATATCAGCAAAGTTGCAGCCGAACGAGTCAGGGTAGAAATTGGTTATCTACTGGCAAATTCTCAAGGTACTCCCTGGATTACAAGTGCTTGGGAAGATGGTTTACTCGCGCCTTTCTTCAAAAACGCCACCCGTGAAAGCTTACTCAAACTGGCAGAAGTTGACAATGCAGCTGCCTTCCTTACAGAAAATTGGCAACAATTAGGGGCACAATTGCAAGAGTATGTCCGCGATCGCATCAAAACCACTTGGCTAGACATTGCCAAACTTGCAAGTCTAGTCAACCCAAATCCCGAATTAGCAGAAATAGAGCTACAGGAACTAACTTATAGTCGTGCCGAAATCCGGGGTGTAACCACTGCTTTGAAACTATTACCGCAGTTTCAAGTAGTCGATATGTCCTTGCGAGAACAATACTTTTTATTCCATGATGCAGATATTGTCTTTCCCGCTACGGTAGTGCTAGCTGTAGCAGTTGATAATTTCGTAGAGGCGATGTCTGGTGACAAGCCACTACACACAGCAGTCGCGACAACAGAGGAAACCAAAGCAAAACGCTGCCAAGTCTTAGCATCTTTGATCAACCGCTACCTGAACCCTGATGATCTGATCGCTCATCCCATTCCACTAGTGAGCGGGAAGGAGTTGATTGTTGCATTAGATATTCCAGCTTCGCCAATCATCGGCCAACTGTTGAGAGAAATTGCCGTAGCACAAGCTGAGGGGAAAGTCTCAACACCAACAGAAGCGATCGCTCTTGCACGTCAGTTACTTGATGGTTAAATAGACTTAATCAATTTCTGGTGATAATAGTTGTAAAAAGTGCGGAAATGAACAACCTAATGGATTATACACCAGCCTATTCATTTTATGCCTTAGTTAGTTGCCTGAATACACCATCGTACATTTACTTAAGCACTTATCAGAAAAAAAGACCTCCAGATTTTCGTGATGGATGGAGTCTTTATGCCTAGCCTTTCTTGGACAAGATTAACTGCTTGTCAGAAACCCCAGTCCTAAAGGACGGGGCTTGAAAAAGTCCCACATCTGACCAGATTAAGCCTTAGTTGGCTACATGAATGGACAGCCTTTAATTTTAGTTGTGGAACAGAGCCTACATGATTTAGAGCTACTTAATTCTCATTTAGGAATATTAAATTTCTCATGCATTTGTACCAAACAAGGGGTGAGAGCTGTGATATTGGCACAAACTCATCAACCAGATTTAATTTTGCTGGATATGATGCTATCTAATTTGAGTGCTAATCAAGTCATTGATGACCTCAAACACGATTCAAAAACTGCTACTATTCGAATCATTGCAGTAGCACCTCTAACAATAGCACAAGATGATGACTCTACAATGCTCATAGGATTTGATGATTGTATTACTAAACCCTATGATTTTAATCAATTAGAAGTGGTAATAAATCGCCACATCACTCAGCTAAATTCTTGACATTTCCCTTGAGATATAGATTCAGGATTACAAACCTCAGGTAATTGATTGAAAATCACAATAATCCCAGTACGGCCTGTTGCTAAATTTGTGTTTGTCATGAGGTCAAGCACAGGTTTACCAATAATTTCCTCAATCAAGCTTTTCAATTCTGGGTTAGTTATTTTTTCTAAATATAATCGTACTTGTTCAGCTAAACTAGCATAACCTCCCTTTAGTAGAGTTTGTTCAGCTTGGGTAACAGAGTTTTCTAAAGAAATTACAATTTCTGTATCAAAAAAATGGCAGATGATTTGGCTAGGAGACTTACCTAGTCTATCATCATATAATTTGACGATCTGCTGTGATATTTCTTTTTCTAATTGTTCAATATTAGCTTGTACCATTAGCAGCTATGATATAATATTTATTGTTTAAGTCTCTGAGTTGAAGTACTCAATATTATAGTAGACGATCGTGAAATTGTCCGGGAAAATAAATTCATGTTGTATATTAAGTTAGTGGACTAACTTGATGTATTTGCTATGGATTTATTTGAAAAAATTTCAAAATTTGATTAAGGTAAAAGTTATCGAACAGAATTCAGGAGTCAGAATGGGCTAAACGCCCCGCTATCCATGTACAGAATGAATTATGTATGACTGGCGGATTAATAATCGGGCTTAAGACCCCCACCAAATTTTCAATTTGGTGGGGGTCTGCCGAAGGGAGACGCCAAAGGCGAACAATCATATCATGTCTGGATAATTTGTTATTATTCCCACAGTCATTGCACCCACCTCTCCCCAAGGCATCGGGGAGGGGAGACAAAGCGTAGCTTTGGCGGAGTGGGGTTCTTGGGGTTTAGTAAGTAATCAAGCGGACATGATATCAGTTGCAGATCTGAATCTCCGACTGATAGCGCAGCGTAAAGCTTTCTCTTCTCCTTCTCCTGTCGGAGACGCTGCGCGAACGGAGACGCTAACGCGAACGAGAGGCTTCTCTTTCAGAGATGCTGACGCGAACGCCAACGGCATGGCTTGTCTGCGACACGCTACGCGTAGCTTGCTTCTCCGTAGGAGTACGCTTAGAGCGAGTCTTCTCCCTTGGCGTTAGCCTCTCCCAATGTGAGAAGGGGAGACGCTAAGAGCGAACGAGCGTCAAGATTGCTGACTCCTGAATTCTTCTTCAATAATCAACGATTCGGGTAGTGTTGGGTTAATTACTGTATTGCTCATCATTTGTTCATGGGCAATCAGCTTATTTTTTGCCAAATAAGCCTAGACATTGCCTGTATCTCCCAACCCAGGGATTAGGGTTTTCGGGTCACGGTATAAACCCAGGGCTGATTCATTCCACAAAAAGCTTTAAAAATCAATGGTTCTAGCGATTAAGAATTGGTTATTTTGTTACCAGCGTGCCGACAAAATGAACTATTTTACTGATATTTAAGTGCTTAAATATCAGTAAAATAGTCACCCTTACTTACGATTTTCTTGCTAACCATCTTGACAAATACTGTTTGAAATGGAATGAATCAGCTCTGCGATATAAACCAATATGCTCCACCCATGCTTATAGCATCAACTCCAGCATCCATCTAAAATTCCTTGTCTCGGTAAATTCTGTGTGACTTCATCAGCCAAATACGTCAGAACCGTTGCATAGATTGTCTACTCACACAGCTACAGGTTTTTTGGGATCAGTGAGCGATCCGATAACATACACTGTCATGCTCCCAATTGGCGGTAACAATACCTCTATGGTCGGCTGTTCTTCATTTCATGACGATTGGGGTTTAAGCCAAATTTTCAAGACGTTCACGGACACGAGAAAGCAAGTCTGTAAGCATCTTGATTCTGAATTCCTGGATTCTGAATTCTAAATTCTTCTTCAAGACTCTAAATATCTAGCATGGTATTAGTCACATTGCTGAATACAGTCAAGAACACAGAAAATTCATAAATAGCAATTAATCACTGCAAATTTAAAGATGACTTTAAAAATGATTTAATCGATATATTTTGTGAGAAAGTTAATACAAAGGTATATTCACTGATTTCAAATTCATGGATTCTTTATCTATCAATTCCTTACTTGAAGAGTTAAAAAACCCCGATGCCACAGTCCGGGACAAAGCAACCAGAAAAATCTGGCGGATCTGGTTTCAGCAAAAGGGAATCTATGGGCTGGAAATAATTGACCGCAGTCAAAAGTTACTGGATGCAGGCGAAATTGCTGAAGCCGAAACAGCGCTGACGGCACTAATTAAAGACCAGTCAGACTTTGCTGAAGCCTGGAATCGTCGGGCTTTCCTCTATTACAGTGTTGGTGATTATCAAAAATCTCTAGCAGATTGTCAGATGGTTGTGCAGATAAATCCAATACATTTCGGTGCGCTTCATGGTATGGGCTTGTGTTATGCCGCACTAGGAGAGTATAGTCAGGCTATTCGGGCCTTTCAGCGCGCTTTAGAAATTCAGCCCTATTCACTAGTGAATCAAAAGTTGATTCTAGAATGTACATTTAGATTCAGCTACAACGGCAGATAGGAGAGAGGATTATACTGTTTTATGAATCCGTCATCACCCTCACCAACAGCAATTCATCGCCTTAGTCGCCGCAATTTTCTTCAATACGGTTCTATCTGCATTGGTAGCAGCGTTATTGCTGCTTGTACTAACAGCAACCAACCGTCAACTAGCAGTTCTCGGTTGGATAAAGTTACCTTTGGTACAAACTGGATAGCAGAAGCAGAACACGGCGGATTTTACCAGGCGATAGCTACTGGTATTTACCAAGAGTACGGTTTAGATGTCACTATCAAAATGGGTGGCCCTCAGGTTCCCAGTGGTACTCAATTGTTGATGGGGGGTGCGGTAGATTTCTTTATGGGTTATGGCATTGATGCCGTGAACGCCATAGCACAAGGTATTCCCAAAATCACAGTCGCAGCAATTTTCCAGAAAGATCCCCAGTGTCTCATCGCCCATCCAAACACAGCAACTAAAACTCTTGCCGATCTCAAAGGTAGGCCAATTTATGTCTCTGCTTCTGCTAACATCACCTATTGGCCTGTTCTCAAAGCTAAGTACGGTTTTACCGACGATCAAAAACGTCCTTACAACTTTAATCCTGCGCCCTTTTTAACTGACAAAAACTCCGCGCAGCAAGGTTATATCACATCTGAACCCTTCGCTATTGAAAGGCAGGGCGGGTTTCAGCCAGTAGTATTTTTATTAGCAGATTATGGTTATCAAACCTATGCAACTACTATTGAAACAAAAAAAGAACTAGTAGAAAGAAATCCCGATTTAGTGCAGCGATTTGTTGATGCGTCAATTAAAGGTTGGTATAGCTACTTAAAAAATCCCCAACCAGGTAATCAGCTGATTAAAAAAGAGAATCCAGAAATGACGGATGAACAAATTGATTATGGGATTCAAAAGCTGAAAAAATATGGAATTATCGTTTCTGGTACAGCAGAAAAACAAGGTATTGGAGCGATGAGTGAGGAACGATGGAAATCATTTTTCGACAGTATGGTTAATGTTGGAATTTATCAAGCCAATGTTAATTATAAAGATGCCTTCACCTTGCGATTTGTCAATAAAGGAGTAGGATTTTATCAAAAGACTTAGGGCGATCGCCAAATCTTGATTGTGTCGTCTGCACTACCACTGACAAGGGTCTGTCTATCCTGGCTGATGGCAAGGGAAACAACTTGTTTCGTATGTCCAGAAATTGTGTGCAGAAGTTTTCCCGTCTCCAGATTCCACAGGCGAATTTCCCCATCTAAACCACCACTGGCAATAATCTGACCATCAGGACTAATGGCAACTGCTAAAACTGAGTAGGAATGCCCTGATAAGGTGCGGAGTAATTCACCAGTGTTTACATTCCACAACTTAATTGTCTTGTCAAGGCTGCCACTGACAACGATCTGATTATCGGGGCTAATGGCGAGGCAAGTCACCCAACTTGTATGCCCGGAGAGGGTATGAAGTTGTTGTCCGGTGCCGAGATTCCATAACCGGATGCTTTTGTCTGTACTACCACTGGCGAGGGTCTGGCCATTGGGACTGATGGCTACCGATAAAACTGGCAGTGAATGCCCATAAAGGGTACGTAGCCGTTGACCGGTGGCAAAATTCCATAACCGAATTGTCTTATCTGTACTGCCAGTGGCAATAAACTGATTATCGGGGCTGATTGCTATGGCATTATTCCAAGCGACATAACCATCTGCCTTAATACTGCGAATTTGTTGACCGTTACTAAGATTCCATTGCTTAATTGTCTCATCGAGACTACCGCTAGCCAGGTTTTGACTATCGGGGCTGATTGCAACTGATAAAACTGGTAGTGAATGTCCGTAAATAGTGCGGATTAGTTTGCCTGTTTGGGGATTCCATAACTTGATTGTTCGATCGTGGCTACCACTGGCGATGGTTTGTCCATCAGGTGCGATCGCTACAGATGATATCGCGTCAGAGTGACCAGTTAACGTATTTACCAAAGTCAGATTTTTTGCCCATTCTTCGGCTGGGTTAGGTTTTATCAAAGAAAACCAGTCAGAACGGATCAGATACGGAATTATGAATAAAATTACTGCACTAGCGGCAATTGCTCCACCAATTACCATCACCAAAGGAGATGTGTTACCGACACTCAAGCCAAAGCGACGGCGCAACCGTGAACCTATTTTGGATTTTGATGAATTTTTGGGCGAGCCTCGATTGGGTTGTCTTTTCAGTGCCCGTTCAATTTCGGCTAACCGTTGTAAAATTACATTGGTACTTTGAGGACGTTGACTAGGCGATCGCTTAATCAAATCATCAATTAAATCTGCTAACAATGGCGAAATACCAGAAGCATAATTACGCCATCGCACCTCATCAGTATTGATATCGTAAATATCTTGATCCGTTGGTACCTTGCCCGTCAGTAAATAAACAAAGGTGCGACCTATGGCAAAAAAATCTGATGTTAAAACCGCCTGACCATTAAGTTGCTCTGGTGGCGTGAAACCAGGAGAATTTATACCTGTTA
This sequence comes from Nostoc sp., assembly GCF_036917155.1. GTDB lineage: Bacteria > Cyanobacteriota > Cyanobacteriia > Cyanobacteriales > Nostocaceae > Nostoc. The sequence continues at coordinate 22,560 of NZ_JBALDZ010000202.1, forward strand.
CCTGTCCAGCAGCTTGTTTTAGCATATAAGTCTGTGTGACTTCTCGCACCGCCCCAAAGTCAATTAATACCAGTTGTCCATCGCCTTTAAGCATAATGTTGGATGGCTTAATATCCCGATGGAAAAAGTTTTGCTGATGCACTTGATGTAAAATGGTAAATAATTCCAGCAGCCATTCAAGTGCTAGCTCTTGATCAATCGGGCGGTAATTACGCTGTTGCAGGTATTGTTCAAGATTTAGTCCCTCGATTTTCTCCATAATCAGACAGTGCAGAGGCTCCTGACTGTTTTGGGGCAAAAAGTTAAAGTATCCTTTGCCCTTGGGAATTCCGGGATTATCCAGCTGACTTAAGACTTGAGCTTCTTGCTGAAACAGCGATACCGCCTTGGGGTTACTGTGTAGCAAAACCTTCAAAACTTTTGTTGTACCACTGCGTTCAATTACCTCATAAGTCTTCCCAAAGCCACCACCACCCAGTACACTTACTACTCGATAGCGCCCTTCAAGCAACAATTCCGAACCACAACTCTGACAAAATAACGTAGAGTTTTGATTTTGCGGGTTTGGGCAGTGAGGATTAATGCAGAAGCTCATTGTTTTTTCATATAAGTTTTTTTACATCAAATTCCTCGTCCCGTGGAAACCCCTTCCTTATTGTTGATGGGAGGATCTGTTGATTTAATCATGGGACATGCTGGTGATGCAATTGGAGCTTCGAGAGATAACGTTCCCATAGTTACAGTGGCCGCTATTTTCCAAAAAGATCCTCAAGTTTTAATCACTCACCCCGGTACTGGTAACGACTCGCTGGAAAAACTTAAAGGAAAACAGATTCTTGTTGGTTCTGGTGGCGAAGCTACATACTGGCCATTTTTAAAGGCAAAGTACGGTTTTACAGACGATCAAAAGCGCCCCTATAACTTTGATGTACAACCATTTCTGAAAGATAAAAATATTATTCAACAAGGTCTTTTAACAGCTGAACCCTTCGAGATTAAAAAGAAAGGAGGGGTAGAACCACAAGTGATCTTATTAGCAGATTATGGTTACAATGCCTATGCTTTTACCATTGAAACCACAAAAAAACTAGTAGAAAGAAATCCAGATTTAGTACAGAGATTTGTTGATGCCTCAATTAAAGGCTGGTATAGCTACCTTGATGAGCCAATTCCAGGTAATACGTTGATTAAGAAAGACAATCCAGACATTACTGACGAGCAGTTAAACTTTAGCCTTGAGAAGCTGAAAGAAAATGCCATAATCACTGGAGGTGATGCTCAACAATTGGGTATCGGTGCAATGAAAGAAGAACGCTGGAAATCTTTTTTTGACAACTTGGTTAAAACAGGTGTTTTCGATGCCAACACTAATTACAAAGATGCCTTCACCTTGCAATTTGTGAATAAAGGGGTAAGCTATTATAAGACGTAAGCGATCGCTTGCTATTCTCCAGATTTTTAGCTACCTTTCAAAGTGGACTATCCAATTCAGTCTCAACATCTGAGTTGGTTTCCACACACTCAACAGCTTGGCGCAATGCTAAAAAAGCCTCCTTTAAGGGTTGACTTCAAATTTTAATCTAGAGAATGAATGAGTAACCGTCCCGTTATCACACTCAATCAGATTAGCAAGGTCTACACCAATGGTACTGTTGCCCTGCAAGACCTGAATTTAGTAATTCCAGAGTCGCAATTTGTCAGTTTAGTTGGTCCCTCAGGGTGTGGTAAAAGTACAATTCTGCGTGTGATTGCCGGATTGGGGCGCATAAGTTCTGGTAGTATTGATTGGGGTGTAACTCAGCAAGCAAGAAATCTGGCTTTTGTTTTCCAAGATGCTGCACTCATGCCTTGGGCAAACGTCAGAGAGAATGTGCGCCTACCGTTAAAGTTGGCGAGAATGTCTAAAAAAGATAGCCAAAAATTGGTACATCAGACATTAGCACTGGTAGAATTAGAGGGTTTTGAAGAGAACTATCCCCGCGAGTTATCAGGTGGAATGAAGATGCGGGTATCAATTGCTAGGGCATTAGTTACTCAGCCAAATATTCTGTTGATGGATGAACCATTTGGGGCGTTAGATGAAATTACTCGTAGCAAACTCAATGGTGATTTACTGGATTTATGGCATCAACATTGCTGGACGGTGGTTTTTGTCACCCACAATATTTATGAAGCAGTGTACTTATCAAATCGGGTGCTAGTCATGGGGATAAATCCCGGACGAATTGTAGCAGATATAGAAATTGATGCTCCCTATCCCCGTGACGATGACTTTCGGACATCATTGCTCTATAACCAATATTGCCGGGAAGTTTCTCAGCATCTTGCTGAAGCTATGAGCCGTACAAATCTGAGATGATTTCTAATATTTACTATTTTATGCTTAAAAAAGAAAATTTACCATTGACACCGTTTGATTCCATCTTGAGTTGTGCAACGTAAAACTCTTTTTGAATTACATCACCTACTGGTGTAAAAGCAATTTCACCGAGAGGAGTTTGAAACTTTTTTGTTAGTAACTCTTTATTCAATTCTGTACGCAATTGTGGCAGTTTCAATTTGTTAATGTTGCTTTTTTTATCTAAAGATTGCAGAGATTCTACATATACCTGTAAAGCAGCAAAAGCTTGGGCACTTACTTGGGGTGGTTCTCTATGATATTGTTCAAGATAGGCTTTGCGAAATGCGGTGTTAATTTCACTGGCGTAGATAGGGCTATAAGCTTGAGCTACAATCACGCCATCACAAAGCGCTCTGCACACAGAAAATATATGGGATGTGTTAAAACCATTGCCACCAACAATTATTCCTTTATAACCAAGTTCTCGTAATTGTTTAACTAAATTACCTCCATCTACAGCTAACCCGGATATAATCACTAAATCTGGTTTTAAATTAATCGCGTCGCTGGCTTGAGCTTGAAAGTCGGTATCTGTAGTTTGAAACTTTTGGACTGTAACTAAATCCAATCCTAAATTTTTAACTGTTTTCTGAAATATTTCTGTTTCCGACTTATTGAAAGCATCATTTTGAGCGTAGAATACAGCTACTCTTTTGATTTTAGGATTTTGTTTGAGTGCAGTTTTCACCGAATAAGGAGCGACAACGGCAACAGACGAAGAAACACGAGCCACATAATCACCAATTTCGGGAATACCTTTAGCAGTATTTGATGCTCCAATAACTGGAACTTGATTGCGTTGTGCTACGGGATCAGCGCTAAAAGCTTGTTGTGATAGGGTAGGGCCAATAATGCCAACAACTTTATCTTTACTAATTAAAGTTTGAAAAGCATTAATAGCACCAACTTCATCGCCACCAGTATCTTGATAGATTAATTTAATTGGTCTACCATTGATACCTCCTTTGTTATTAAAATACTTCTCAGCAATTTTTACTCCATCAGTTCCCTCTTGACCAAGTAATGCTACATTGCTCGTTTGTGCAAAGGCGATACCGATAGGAATAGCATTAGCTGTATCTGTTGTCGCTGTTGGATTATTTACGGAATTTGCATCATTACTGCCACTTTTACCACAAGCTACCAGCAGCATAGAGCATGTAAATAGTAAAGCAATTTGACGTGTAGGCGCTTTTTTCATAGATGCGTGTGCGTGACCATGAGTTTGTTAGGATAATACTGGATTGTAGTATATTACATCCAATAGTAATATTTCGACTATTTTAACATTTAAGTGTGAATTTATATGCTGTTTAGCCGTTGTAGTCAATCACAAAAAATTCTGAAAAAGTTTTTTAAGGCTGATATCTTAGCACCAATAATAGTTGGTGTTCTAGCATTAGTGTTATGGGATATGTTTGTGCGGATAACACATCTACCTCCTTATATTCTCCCTGGACCTTTATTAGTATTTAAAACTTTAATTACTGACTGGAACGAGCTTTTTCCATCATTATTAATTACATTGCAAATTACAGTTGTTGCTTTTCTTGCTGCGGCTATTTCTGGTTTACTTATGGCGATTTTGTTCACCCAAAGCAAATGGATTGAACGCAGTTTATTTCCCTATGCAGTAATTTTACAAACAACTCCCATAGTTGCGATCGCACCCCTGATTATCCTCTGGCTAAAAAATAATACTTTTGCGGCCTTACCTTAGTAGTTTGTGCCTGGATTGTCGCCTTTTTCCCCATCGTATCCAACACTACACTAGGACTCAATAGTGTTGACCGAAACCTGCTCAACCTATTTCAACTTTACAAAGCTTCTCGCTGGCAAACACTACTGTATCTCCGTTTACCCAGCGCCATGCCCTATTTCTTAGGTGGTTTAAAAATCAGCGGTGGTTTAGCATTAATTGGTGCAGTAGTTGCCGAATTTGTCGCTGGTACTGGTGGGGCAAAATCTGGTATTGCTTACCGGATTTTAATCTCCAGCTACAACTTACAAATTCCTCGGATGTTTGCAGCATTATTTCTCACAACCGGGTTGGGTGTATTAATTTTTGTCAGCTTGAGTGCCCTATCTGACTTTATATTAAGTAAGTGGCATGAAAGTGCTGTGAAACAAGAAAACTAGGATTTTAAAACGCACCAGGTAGCAAAGGTTTACGCAGAGGAGTTAATTCTCTGCGAACCTTTGCGCTTCCCTCAGCGTCCCTCTGCGTTAAAAAAAAGGATATATTATGACGACAACATTAGATGCCCTAATTAATTCTCTAGAAGGCATAGAAACCATCACCGATTCCGCCCAAGTCGCAAAATTATCCCAGGATTATCACACCTTTAGCCCAGTGCTAGTACCGAAACTAGAGGGAAAAGTCGGGGATATCGTAGTGCGTCCCGCCAATGAAGCAGAAGTCTTAAAAGTTGCAGCCGCCTGTGCGAAACACCGCGTACCCATCACTGTACGGGGTGCTGGTACTGGGAATTATGGGCAATGCGTACCGTTGCACGGTGGCGTAATTTTAGATATGACGCGGATGCAAGAGATTCTTTGGGTAAAACCGGGGGTAGCGCGGGTAGAACCAGGGGTGAAGTTGGCGGCTTTGGATAAAAAAACACGAGAAATCGGCTGGGAAATCCGCATGGCACCCTCCACATACCGCACAGCGACAATTGGCGGATTTATTGCTGGGGGTAGTGGGGGCATTGGCTCAATCCAATATGGGTTATTAGGCGATCGCGGTAATATCCTAGCATTGCGAGTGGTAACTGTAGAAGATCAACCCCGTGCGATCGAATTACGCGGCGACGATGTGCAAAAAGTGAATCATGCTTGGGGAATTAACGGCATCATTACTGAAGTAGAAATTCCTTTAGGGCCAGCTTATCCCTGGGCAGAAGTCATTGTGACATTTGACGAGTTGATGGCAGCAGCAAAATTTGGTCAGGCTCTTGGCAATGCTGATGGCATGATTAAGAAGTTGATTTCTGTCTTTGCATCCCAAATTCCCCAATATTTTCATGCCCTACAAGAGTACATTCCTGAAGGGACTCACCCAGTATTTTTGATAATTGCTGAATCGAGTTTGGAATTCTTACCGGGTTTGGTGCAGCAATACGGCGGCCAGATTACATATAGAAAACCAGCAGAGGAAGCGGCTAAAGGTATACATTTAGCAGAATTTGCCTGGAACCATACCACCTTACTTGCCCGGAGTGTAGATACGGGTATTACCTACTTACAAAGTATGTTTCCTGGCAAGCACAGTTTGCAACTAATAGAGCAAATGTATCATCACTTCGGCGATGAGGTAATGATGCATTTAGAATTTTTTCGGGTGAATGGTGTTGTAGTTCCTGGTGCTTTACAACTTGTGCGTTACACCACAGAAGAACGTCTTAACGAGATTATCCATTATCACGAAGAACAGGGTGTGAGTATTGCTAATCCCCACACATATATTATTGAAGACGGCGGTAGAAAAGTTATTGATCCTGAGCAGTTAAAATTTAAAGAAATTGTTGATCCTTATGGGTTGATGAATCCCGGTAAAAGCAAGGTTCTTCAATTCCAAGTTCAAAATTAGCAAACTACGGAAACAGATATCAGAACTTTTTCTGTATATTTGTGTAACCTCCCTCCAAAAAGCTAGCTGTTAGGCGTTTATAATTTTTGGTTTAATTTCAAAAGCTGTGGGGATAACCCAAAATCCAACATCCCAAAATCGCCCATGATTGAAATTGACGGTTCCTACGGAGAGGGAGGCGGACAAGTTCTTCGCACTTCCTTAAGTCTAGCCGCCATTACCGGCGAACCCATACGGATTGCAGGCATTCGCGCTGGACGCAAAAAGCCCGGATTAGCAGCACAACACTTAACAGCAGTTCGGGCGGCGGCGAGAATTTGTAATGCCCAACTACGGGGTGATGCTTTGGGTTCAACGCTGCTAGAATTCATTCCAGGTAGTGCTGTGCAAGCTGGAATTTATACCTTTGATGTTAGTAAAGCACAACTTGGTGGTTCTGCGGGTGCGATCGCTCTGGTTTTACAAACAATTCTCTTACCTTTGGCATTAGCATCCGGCAATTCTCAAGTAACACTCAAGGGCGGAACTCATGTGAACTTTAGCCCAACAGTGACATATATTGAGCAAGTTTATTTGCCGATACTGCAACGTATGGGAGTGGAAGCCCAAGTCAAGTTAGGCGCTTGGGGTTGGTATCCCCAAGGTGGGGGAGAGGTAGAATTACAGGTAGATGGTAGTGGTAAACTCGGTGAGATCAACTTGTTGGAACGGGGAGATTTACAACAGGTGCGAGGAATAGCAGTGGTGACGGAATTGCCTTCCCATATTCCCCAACGGATGGCGAATCGTGCCGAGAATTTATTACGCGAAGCCCATTTAAAAGTTGCTGTACAGACTTTGCGAGAAAGAGGTGTGGCACCTGGGGCGGGTATTTTCCTCACTGCTGAGTATGAGAACAGTTTGACCGGCTTTGGTGGGTTTGGGCGTTTGCGGTTGTCGGCGGAGACAGTTGCAGAGATTGCTTGTCAGCAACTGCTTGAGTTTCATTACACCGGCGCAGCAGTGGATGAACATTTAGCAGATCAGTTATTATTGCCAGCTGCTTTAGCTTCAGAGGGAAGTCAGTATCGAGTGGCTGAAGTGAGTAGACATTTGACGACGAATGCAGCAGTAATTGAACAATTTGGGCTAGCGCAAATTACGGTAGATGAAGCTGAAAAAATAGTGTCAGTAAAGAGTTTGACTAGATGAAATAAGTGTTTAGTAGTGCTTTCTGATAGAGTATCATTGCGACGTTACGGGGCAGGATTACGATTCCATCATGCAGGAAGAGCTATGATCGAGTTACTTTGTTTGTTAGAGAGAGCGATCGCACTTTGGTGAAAATGGCTTTGATGAAAGATGGGCGATCGCTCTTGGAACCTGTTGCTCCTTCGTTTAGCCGGTGGTAAAAGTTTATCTGTAGATTTGGGTGCAAAGTGGTTAATGGCAAGGGGGTAAAGCCAAGACTGAATTTTAAGAGCTTAAGTCCTTTGCCCACGAGCATCTGGCGATCTAATTCCACTCACACTTGCTGTTGTACCGTTATTTGCATAGAAAGCTACTATCTAAAGAGCAAATATAAATCCAAACTACAATAAACAACACCAATAAATATCACACTCTGTATAGGCACCTCTTCTATTGACAAGGCAAGACTATAGAAAATTTCTACTAATCCAAGACCCCATGAAAGTAAAAGAGTAATTTTTTCTTCATCTGATGGTTTTGGTTTTGTCTTAAACCACCCCACACCAAAAATAATACTGATTATTATTATTGCTATCAAGGTGAACCAGCCCCGCAATTCTATAAATCTTTGTTCACCTAAGCAATTCATCACTATCAAGTAAATAGCAAAATAAAAATTTGTTATTATAAATAGCAAAGCTGAACCTTCAATGCCCTCTATAATTCCATATATAAATGTAAATAAAATTTCTAATAACCCCATCCCAACAATGCAAAGTATACACAGTTTCAATATTCCTTTCCATCTCTCAGTTCTGTTAACAAAAAAAGCCAAAATTCCACCGACCAAATTAACAACTGCTGTTATGGTTGACACTATGAGAATAACTTTTTTTGAATCCTCATTTAAAGCATTATCATTATCATATAAAACTGAGTCCTGTAATAAGTTTTGATGGTTACTGTCATTTACTGTATAAGGAATAAGCTGTTGTACACCAGATAAACCTATAGTTTTAAAGAAACTTTGGTAATCAGATACTTGGCTTGTTTTCTGTAATAAATTAGAATCAAAGCAATGAGTGGATTTAGTAATAATAGTTGTTGGGATAGAAATGACTAAGGAAACCACATCTAATAAAGTTAATGTACTTCCTTTGGCAATTATATTCTCGTATAGCCAAGTGACAATAGGGATATTTATCCTGGCGTTTATAATTCTCAAGATATAATCAATTAACTCACCAATAAATTTTATTAAATATTTGGTCAAATCTCTCCCTGTTGCAAGTAAGTCTTCAGCCACATCTAGTATTCCATCCAAAATTTTATCTAATATTGTATTAACACTATCTCCGATATTGCTCAAAGAAATTGATGAAATACTTCCAGTAATCGTGCTGATAAGATCATTTACGATTTTTTCCATGCGGCTGCTTATTTGCCCTGAAAACTCAAACACAGGCAGGTTATCTTGTCCGCCATCTCCATCAAGCAGCGACAGTCCCCGCCCAATAATATCATTAATAAAATTAACCACAGGATTGTTTAATAAGCCTGAGAAAATATTGGAGCCAGAGGATGTATCTGGATTATCAATTGGTTGGCGTTCCTTTTTTAAACTTTCAAGATAAGAGATTGCTTTGTCAAATACAGGATCTACAAAGCTATTGAGATTAGATTGGGGATTATTGATATCTATTTGATATTGCTTTGCAGTAATTAAAAAAGTATTCTTTAAAAATTCGTGCATAAGCAGTATGTCGTCCCAGTTAAACAAATACCCTAAATATTCAACAATCTTTTCAATAGTATCAATAACTTTCTTGACAAATGTAGAGATAACTGTCCAAGCTTGTTCGACAGTATGAATAATGGTATCAATAGCTTGTCCAGCTACCTTGATAACAAGTTGGAATCCTTCTTCCACTTTTTTGATCACAAAATGTTCAACTTTATCTAAAAAGTTGTCAACAGCTTGAATCACACTACCAATCTCATGAACTACTTCTGAAGCTGCGTTTGAAATATCTTTGATAATATCACTGAACCATCCTTCTAAGTTTTGATGCTTTAAAGCAAGCGAATTATTGCTTAAATGTAAATTCCACTCGTTTTCATTGGTATAGCATTTAGGTTCATCATTATAAAAACTTACCGCCACAAAGAAATCATCAGGTAAGTTTTTGGCATTTGAATATGTCTGTGAGTAGTGTTGCTGCAATTTTCTTGATGTGGTCAAATGTTTCGGAACAACTGAAATATCTAGAGTATTATTATCTATTGAGTCACCAGCTTTTATTGCTTCGGAAGCAAAGTTTTTATATACAGGAGAACCACTCCAACAAGAATTTTTTTGGGAAACGGATATGAAAAAGAAATGCTATGACTTGATAGCTGTTAAGTTGGGAGATGGCTTTTCGATTACCGTGAGTGAGGTGAAAGATTAGGGGAGGTGGGGGCGGGCGAGCAGAGGAGATAGAAAGAGAAGCAAAAAGTTAACGGGAGAGGGTTTTTGTTTCTGCTTATCTTCACGCAAGGGTATTGTCCCAAAAGCGATCGCACTTCCACAATAAATCTACTATAGCAATCCTAAATGAGTTGTGAAAATCGAGAGACTCAAATCCCCGACTTCGTAAAAGTTGTCGGGGATCTTATGGTTAAGACTGAGTTAAGTCCTTCCTGATACTTACTATTTATTTAAAAATCGAATATAGCCTTTAAATTTACCTAAAGGCATATATTTAGGTTAAGTCAGTTTGCGATCGCAAATATAAGAGACTGCTAATTAGACATCTGGTGAAAATGAATGTAGAGACGTAGCACTGCTACGTCTCTACAAGGACTCTGGATAACGCATATTTAATTTCTGGAGATGTCTATTGGGCATGGGGCAATCTGCCAAGCATCATCTGCATCTCATACAAAAAAGAAACTAGAATATCAGTGTATTTGCAGTTTATTTCTCGTTTCCAAGTTGGAGTCTAGGAACGCCAGCAACGAGTGTAAGTAGGAGATATTCATTTATGCCAAGATGGAGCGCACAGGAGAAACAAGCGTATCGAACCGAGGTAATTCAACGCATTACCGCAGCGATGCCCTTAGTAATGCAGGAATATGCCTCAATTAATTGGGAAGAGGAACTCAAAGGCTACCATACCGACCATGAATATTACCCTGACTACATCCACGCTCCCATTCATGGGACAACGGATTCCTACACTAACCCTCAGTCGTGTTTAGCGTGGGATGCTGCGATGGATGCCATTATTCCCCTCAGCCACAATGTTAGTTGCCAGCAGCTGCGCGAGAAAATGGCTGAACTAATTCCTGAAGACGCCCAAATTCAGACGGTTCTAGAGCTTGGTGCAGGTACGGCTGGTGGAGCGCTGGCCCTAGCACGACGGTTTCCACAGTCCACTTTTCGCGTTACTGATGTTTCGCCTTATATGCTGGTCATCAGTCAGCACAAGTTTAACAAGGTTGGATTTAGTGAGCGGGCTTCGTTCGAGCAGGTGGACGCCCGTCACACTGGCTACCCTGACAACTCCTTTGATCTTGTCACGTCATCGCTACTCTTGCACGAGACTCCTAAAGAGTGGACGCCTAAGATTCTTAAAGAGATGTACCGGATTACCAAACCCGGAGGTTGGGTACTATACGCTGACACCTATCGTGGTGAATACGCCCTGAGCGCTTCTTTTCAAGAACCGTGGTTGGATGACTTTATCCATTTCAACTTTGAGTACGAGTTTGCGAAAGCAGGTTTTACAGAACTCCATTACATTCCCTATGCCGTGGGTTTGTGGTATATGGTTGGCCGTAAGCTAGAAAGGTGAGGTTGCCATAACACAAAAAATCTGGGGTTGCAGAGAAAGCGGGATTATTTAGCAACTTCCAAAATTCCCCCCTGCTCCCTTAACTCTCCCTCTTCTCTTGCCGTTCTTTGAGTTTCAGCATGATTTCTGCGTGCATCTCGCGGGTAATTGGGTAAAAATAAGTTAAAACTAAGCCCAAAATCAAACAAACTGTAGGTATGGGACCAACGGCAACACGAATCGCAAACAGTGCCGATGCCGGTTGTATGGGTGATGGACTTCCAGCTACAGATGCTTGGAAACCGGCTACTTGCAAAGCGTTTCCTACCAAAAACAGCCCGAAAGCTAAACCAAATTTTTGCAGCAAAACCATGAAGCCATAAAAAATGCCTTCTCTGCGTTGTCCGGTTTGGAGTTCATCTAATTCAATCACATCTGGAATCATTGACCAGGGAATTAGATAAGCTGTGGATACGCCAAAACCTGCCATGACAGCCATCACATACATCAAAACTATTTGACCTGGCTGTAAGAAAAATAGTCCGGCGGCGGCTATAATCCATAAACTCATTCCCAGAAAATAAACAACTTTTTTCCCGACTTTTTTACTCAGCGCCCCCCAGACAAATAGCATTAGTAGGGCAGTTCCTTGCACTGCAATCAGCAGTATGGGGACATCTGATTCTTTGAGACCCATACAATTTACTACAAAATAGGGAATAATACTGGCTGTAATTTGCACACCTAGCCAAGAAAAAAGATATATACCAATAACAAATAGAAAAGGTCGGTTGCTGAAGACAATTTTTAGCTGTTCCAAGAAGGAGAGAGATGCAGGTTCCTCGGCTTGGATGCGTTTGGCCTCAAAAGCCATGATGCGATCGCGGACTCCAAAAACGCACCAATATAATCCTAAAATCGAAATTACCGTACAAATTGCTGCTAAAAAGATATATCGTTGTTGGCGATCGGCAATCTGCGAAAAAACAATTCCCGCTAAAATCAACGATAGAATGCTACCACCAATAGAAAATGTAAAGCGAAAGCTGTTAAGGCTGGTGCGTTCGTCGTAATCTTGAGTTAGTTCTGGAGTCATCGCCGTATAAGGCAAATTCACAACCGTGTAAAAGGACTGAGATAGAATCCCAATCGCTACGTAATACCAGAACAGCGGCCAAATATTCTCACTCTGATTTGCACTAAATTGTGGTACAATCCACTGCAAGAAAAAGAAAATTCCAAAGGGAATTGCCCCATAAAACATCCAAGGAAGACGACGACCCCAACGACGAGATTTCGTTTTATCACTCAAAAACCCAACAAGCGGATCATTTATCCCATCCCAGATTTTGCTAATCATCAAGATACTGCCAGCTAAACCCGCAGGGATACCAGCGATATTGGTAAAGAAAAACAGCAGATAAAAGACGGAGATGTTTGCAGTAATTGCTGGCCCTAAATCTCCTGCACCGTAAGCCAGTTTTGTTTTAAAGTCGAGTTTTTCACTCTTAGGATCTCGTTGGGCATCGCCATCAGCAGCAGAATCGTTCATAATAACTCGCACTCATACTAAAATAAAAAGTTTGCAATCGCCTTCAATACTAGTACAGCGCGGCGGAAATCAAGCTACCATTTGAAACAAGCAAAAGCCTTGATATACAAAACTTTTGACTTTTGACTTTTGACTTCCCCCCTTGCGCTACTAGCTATCTACCACTCCCGTTAGACTTATGCCATACCTTTATGTTTCTTGGTCAGATTATCACCAAAAAATTGAACAACTGGCTATTCAGATTTATGAATCCGGTTGGAAATTTAACCAGATTATCTGTCTTGCTAGAGGAGGACTACGAGTTGGAGATATTCTCTCTCGGATATATCAGCAACCACTGGCAATTTTAGCAACATCATCTTACAGAGGCCCTGGTAAACAAGATAGAAGTAATTTAATTTTCTCCCGCCACTTGACAATGACCACTGAAAAGTTAGGTTCGCGCATTCTTCTAGTGGATGACTTAGTAGACTCTGGGGTAACACTAGAACAGACTATACCTTGGCTCAAGCAATATAGTGATTTCCCCATTGAGGAAATTCGCACTGCGGTACTTTGGTATAAAGCCTGTTCAGTTCTAAAACCCAATTACTATGTCGATTACTTGCCTGACAACCCCTGGATTCATCAACCCTTTGAACACTATGAGCAGATGAACCCCGCAGAACTAGCGGCTAAGTTCAGGAGTGCTGAGTACTGTTAGCGGATAGCTAAGGTTGAGCCAGTGCTGAGTAACCCCAATGATATCATGTCTGGTTAAAGACTTATTATTAAGGCAGCAGGGGTGCAAAGGAGCAGAGGAGAGCGGCTTTTGGACTTTCTGCATAGATTCGGGAATTAAAACTAATTAGCCGAACTTGATATGAGCCGTTTTTTTGTCGCCCTTTTACCACCGCAAGACATTCAAGATTACGCCAACCAGATTAAGCAGTACTTTGCCGATCGCTATACTAGTAGAGGAGCGCTAAAGTCTCCGCCTCATATGACCCTGCAACCACCCTTTGAATGGGCATATGCTAACCTGCCACTGCTAGAAGCATCTTTGAAAGAGTTTGCTAGTGGACAACAGCCAGTAGCAATTACACTCAAAGGGTTTGATGCCTTTGCACCTCATGTAATATACATAAATGTAGTCAAAAGTCAAGAGCTTTTAACTTTGCAAGCTGATTTAATGGCTTATACAGAAAGCAACTTGGGAGTTGTTGACAAGGTTTCCAAAAGCCGTCTTTTTGCGCCCCATATAACGGTTGCGTTTCGGGATTTAACAAAGCAGAATTTTAAAGCTGCTTGGCCAGAATTTGAAAAGCGTCAGTTGCATTTTGAGTTTACTACCGATAAATTAACGCTACTGCTTCATGACGGTAGGCGCTGGAATATTAAATCGGAGTTTGCTTTTGCTGATTATGGTTCACCAAGACAGAATTCCTTGTGTAGTTAAAAGGCAACAGCTTGGGCTGTACCAGTCAAATTGATTATCGTATAGGTTTGTGTTTGCCCCTGGTTAAATTTAGGGATCACAGAAAAGCGGTTTGTTGTTGTGATTCCCTTAGTTTCAACTGTGGCTGATTGGCTGTTTCCAAGGTTTACACGGGGTATAATCAAAGTAAACAAAGTATTGCCAGTATCTACTGTGTGACGGATGGAATACATTGTAAAGGTTGTTAATATACTTACAATAATTTCTGAGGTTCCGTAAAAGTTTTATCAGCTAACCTCATGATCTTCAGTAGATTTAACGGCATAAATCCAGCTACCATCTCAATTAACTAGACAACTTGCTCAAGCAACTTGTTCAAGGTAGGCAAACTTCCGCCACAGTGTACGAGTAACTTGAGTTAGATTTAGATGTTGAAATACCCTTTGGGGTTTTATTTAAAAATAGGAAATTTTGCATTGCTTATGAAACGGCGCTCATACATGCTTATAGGATTTTTTCTCAGCCTTCTCTTAACTATCGTGCCTTTTTCGGGCAATTTTACCAATGCTGCAACACCAACAGCAGTCACACCTGCATCTGCTCTCTCATTCACCCAAGGGGTGCAAAAAACCTTATTGGACAATGGTTTAACAGTATTAACGAAGGAAGTTCATACTGCTCCAGTGGTGAGTGTGCAAGTTTGGTATAAGGTTGGTTCACGCAACGAGGTTAAGGGAGAGAATGGTATTTCTCACCAGCTAGAACATTTAATGTTCAAAGGTACAACTGACCGTCCAGTACAGTTTGGACGGTTGTTTAGTGCTTTGGGTAGCCAGTTCAATGCTTTTACTAGTTATGACGAAACAGTTTACTTTGGCACGGTGCAGCGAGATAAGTTGGAAGCACTACTGACACTGGAAGCCGATCGCATGGAAAATTCCTTAGTTGGTCCTGAGCAACTCACAAGTGAAAAGCGGGTAGTGATCTCCGAGTTACAGGGGTATGAAAATTCACCAGGCTATCGTCTGAGTCGCGCAGTTATGCGAGCTGCTTTCCCGAATCGAGCTTATGGCTTATCGGTGGGAGGCACAAAAGCTGATGTCGAGAAATTCACGGTGGAACAGGTGCGGAATTATTACCAAACCTACTACAACCCAGAAAATGCCACGTTAGTGATTACTGGAGATTTTGCCACAGAACCAGCACTCAAGGTTGTGAAAGAAACTTTTGGTAAGTTATCGCAACGAGCAAAAAAGGACACGGTACTCCATGATGCTTCGGCATCTTCTGCCCTCACCGAAGTCTCTCCGTCTACCTCTGTTGCTAAAAAAGCACCGATTGTCCTCAAGCAACCTGGAAGTGCAGCACTATTGCAAGCAGTGTATCCTCTGCCAGATATCAAACATCCTGATGTGCCAGCAATTGATGTGATGGATGCTATTCTCACAGGTGGGCGTAGTTCTCGGCTTTATCAGGCTTTGGTGGAATCTGGACTTGCCAGTTCAGCGAGTGGTGGTGCAGCCGAACTCATCGAACCGGGTTGGTATCAAATTGATGCTACGGCGGCTCCAGGTCAAGAGTTGGGGAAAATTGCCCAGGTACTCCAGGAATCTTTAGCAAAATTGCAACAGCAGCCTGTCACCTTAGAAGAGTTGAACCGAGCAAAGACGCAGCTGCAAGCCTCGTATATTTTGGGGAACCAAGATATTACTAGTCAAGCTAATCAACTGGGGTATAATCAAACGACCGCAGGGGATTATCGTTTTATTGAAAAATATCTGGCTGCGATCGCGAAAGTTACCCCAGCTCAAGTGCAGCAAGCAGCGAAAACTTACCTCAATCCGGCACAAGAAACCATCGGTTTCTTTGAGCCGACTCAACCTGATGGTAAACCAGGGACTTCTAGCGCTGGTTCTAGTCGCACAGTGGAAAATTTCAGCCCTGGTAAGCCTGTAGATCCGGCAGAACTGGCGAAATATCTGCCACCTGCGACATCAGCTACAGATTCAGCTAAACAATCGCTACCAGAAGAGTTTACCTTAAATAATGGTTTGAAGGTTTTGCTCTTGCGTGATCGCAACCTTCCCACTATTAACCTGAGTGGACAAATTAACGCTGGTACTGAATTTGACGGCAATCAAAAAGCTGGATTAGCGAATCTAACTGCAAACAACTTAATGAATGGGACGCAGACTAAAAATGCTCTGACTCTAGCAAAAACCTTGGAAGATCGAGGAGCCGATTTGAGTTTCAGTGCTAGCCGTGAAGGAACTAATTTTAGCGGTGAGGGACTTTCTGCAAATCTGCCAATATTGATTCAAACTCTGGCAGATGTGTTAGAAAATGCCACTTTCCCCGCCGAGCAGTTAGAACTAAGTCGCCAAAGAGCGTTAACAAGTCTAAAAGTCCAGCTAGATGACCCTAGAGGTCTGGGAAGACAAGTATTCCAGCAGGCAATTTACCCTGAAAATCATCCATTTCACAGCTTTCCGACAGCCGAGAGTTTAAAGAGCATTAATCGTGATGATTTGCTTGGTTTCTACCAGACCCATTACCGGCCAGATACCACGACGATCGCAATAGTTGGAGACTTTGAGCAAGCTAAGGTAAAAGCTTTGCTAAATCAAGTGTTTGGTAAATGGCAAGCCGCAGGTAAGCCACCTATTCTCAAAATACAGTCCGTACCATTACCGCAAACTTTGACACGTCTAAACAAAGTAATTCCTGGTAAATCTGAGGCTGTGACTTACATCGGCTATAGTGGCATCTCTCGGAAAGATCCACGTTATTATGCGGCACTGGTGCTAAATCAAATTTTGGGTGGTGATACCTTATCGAGCCGCCTGGGTACGGAAGTGCGCGATCGCCAAGGTTTAACTTACGGTATATACAGTGCTTTTGCCGCTGGCATCAATCCCGGCCCATTCTTGATTCAAATGCAAACTGCTCCTGGAGATGCCCAAAAAGCGATCGCCAGTACTCTCGCTTTACTCAAACAGTTGCGCGAACAAGGAGTGACTGAGGCTGAATTTAACACAGCAAAACGCTCAATTACCAATAGCTACCCCGTAGATTTAGCTAATCCTAGTGATGTATCAAGTATCATTTTGGATAATGCTGTCTTGGGGCTTTCACGATCGGAAATCCGAGAGTTTCCTCAACAGATTCAAGCAGTAACTATGGCTGATATCCAAAAGGCAATTGAAGATTTAATTAAGCCAGAAAATCTAGTGATTGTTACCGCTGGCCCAGGAAATACTGTAACCAAGGGTGGCTAATTATCTCAGATAGATAACAATGGGATTTTATTTGTAAAAATCGCCAAGCTGAATATCCCCGACTTCTTAGAGAAGTCGGGGATATTCTTTAGCAAATTGGCAGAAGTTTAAATTGAATAAGACACTGGGAAGGATTTTGCATCCTTTGGCTTCACATACACTCGCTGTTTTGCTTCTAACTCTAAGTCATTAAAGCGATCGCGTGTTAAATGCGCCGTCAATACTTGCCCATCATCAAAAGTTAATTCCACCTGAATTTCCCAACCCAAATGTACTAACCGACTCACAGTAGCGGGTGTAGTGGCATCGTTGGCGCTAGTTTCAAAAATTACATCTTGCGGACGCAAAAACACTTGTGGGTGTGGTGCATCAAATCCGCTACTTTTAAAAATCTTTGAACTACTGGGTAATACGTTCACCGGGCCAATGAAGCTCATCACAAAAGCGGTAGCCGGGTCATCGTAAATTTCAGATGGTGTCCCCACCTGTTCCACACGCCCTTTATTCATGACCACAACCTCATCAGAGACTTCCATTGCTTCCTCTTGGTCGTGGGTGACGAAAACTGTGGTAACATGAACCTCATCATGGAGGCGGCGTAACCATGCCCGTAAGTCTTTGCGGACTTTCGCATCAAGTGCGCCGAAGGGTTCATCTAGCAATAAGACTTCCGGTTCCACTGCTAGTGCCCTAGCTAATGCTACCCGTTGTCTTTGACCACCAGAAAGTTGTGATGGATAGCGATCGCCTAATCCAGTCAATTGCACCAATTCGAGTAACTGTTCTACCCGCCCTTTAATCTTCTTTGGCTGTGCCTTACGAATTTCTAAGCCAAAGGCAATATTTTGCTTGACAGTTAGATGCTTGAATAGGGCATAGTGCTGAAACACAAACCCAATATTTCGCTCTTGCACGCTTTGGTATGTAGCGTCCTTACCGGTCAGCAGGATTTTGCCGCTATCTGGCATTTCTAAACCGGAAATCAACCGTAATAGCGTAGATTTACCTGATCCCGATGGCCCGAGTAACGCAACTAGCGAACCACTCTTTATTTCCAGGCTGACCTCATCAACTGCCTTGAAACTCCCGAATTGTTTGGAGACGTTCTCAACTACTATGCCCACTGCCGCTGTACCTCTGCAACTAAATCTACAGATCCTTGGTAGGATTACTGTGCCTTACATATACCATACATCGTTATTTATAGATGAACAAGAGAACAAGATTTAGCTACCGCAACTGCCGCAATCGAGGAAGCTACAATCAACACCACTGCAATCTAGGGAACTGCAATCAGCAGCACCACAATCTAGGGAAGCACAATCAGGAATCACGGTAGCCATTTCAGCACAATTGCAGCCCAAATCGGCACAATCAAGACAGTTAGTATTGCTATTGCTAATAAATAAGGATTTTTGAGCAACTTTACCAGATGCTTGTCGTTGCGGCGTGTCTGTTTCCTCCTCTGTGGATTCTTCTGAGTTATCGGTTTGTGCTCGCAAAATTTGGTTAGCTTGCTTGCAAGCTTGAAATCGTTCACGGGAATTGACAAAAGCTGCTTTTAATCCTTCCTTAGCAACTACCCGCTTGATGTATTGAGAACAAGATTCGCCGCCATATAGTATTCTGTGGGCACAAGCAAAACCTTTGTGTGGGGAAATGTGTTTTTGATATCCAGTAATTGCGGCAGTACCAACTTGTCTAGTAAAAGAATCGAATAAGGAAATCTGCATATTTTATAACTGGGGCATTGGGCATTGGGCATTGGCACTAACCAATATTCTTTAGTACTTACGCAAAAGCTCTCTGAAACTCTTATTTATTTGCGTTCTACCCTGCGGGAAGCCGCTCCGCATCTATGCGGTTCGTTTTTCATGATTTTGCGTAAGTCCTGTTTTTCATTCTTCCCAATACTCAATGCCAAATACCCAATACCCAATACCTAATGCCCAATGCCCCATCCAATTCGTATCGAAACATTAAGGAATATTGCATTTGTGCAGAAACCTGAAGGTAAACCGCCAAATCACCCGAAAGACCGTGGTAGTATGCTCTCGGTAAATGTGAAGATTGGGAGAAAGACCTTTGACACTACGGGTTGCTGTTATTGGGTCAGGCCCTGCTGGTTCATCTGCCGCTGAAACACTGGCAGCCTCTGGGATTGAAACCTACCTGTTTGAGCGGAAGCTAGACAATGCAAAGCCTTGTGGGGGTGCAATTCCCCTGTGTATGGTGAGTGAATTTGACTTACCACCAGAGATAATTGATCGCCGGGTACGGAAGATGAAAATGATTTCGCCTTCCAATCGCGAGGTTGATATCAATTTGGTAAATGAAGATGAATATATAGGAATGTGCCGCCGGGAAGTGCTGGATGGCTTTTTGCGCGATCGCGCGGCAAAAGTAGGCGCAAATTTAATTAATGCCACTGTTCATAAACTCGATATACCAGGAAACAATACTGACCCCTATACCATCCATTACATTGACCATACAGAAGGCATATCACAGGGGATTGCTAAAACTCTGAAGGTGGATCTAATTATTGGGGCAGATGGGGCTAATTCCCGCGTTGCCAAAGAAATGGACGCTGGGGATTACAATTATGCGATCGCCTTCCAAGAGCGAATTCGCTTACCCGAAGACAAAATGGCCTACTATAACGACCTCGCCGAAATGTATGTCGGTGATGACGTTTCTACCGATTTCTACGCTTGGGTTTTCCCCAAATATGACCACGTAGCTGTCGGTACTGGCACGATGCACATCAATAAAGCCAGCATCAAACAGTTACAAGCTGGTATCCGCGCCCGTGCATCCGAGAAGCTAGCAGGCGGTAAAATCATCAAAGTCGAAGCCCACCCCATTCCTGAACATCCCCGTCCCCGTCGTGTTGTTGGTCGCATCGCTTTGGTGGGAGATGCTGCTGGTTATGTTACCAAGTCCTCTGGTGAGGGTATTTATTTTGCCGCTAAATCTGGGCGGATGTGTGCCGAAACCATTGTGGAAACATCTAATGGTGGTAGCCGGATTCCTACAGAAGGCGACCTCAAGGTTTACCTGAAGCGTTGGGATAAAAGATATGGACTCACTTACAAGGTACTGGACATTCTGCAAACCGTGTTCTATCGTTCTAACGCTACCCGCGAGGCCTTTGTGGAAATGTGTGATGACCTTGATGTGCAGCGGCTAACATTCGATAGCTATTTGTATAAAACGGTTGTCCCTGCTAATCCCATCACCCAACTGAAAATTACTGCCAAAACCATTGGTAGTCTAATTCGGGGTAATGCCCTTGCACCTTAATAGAGGGCAAAGGACTGGGAATTCCAACAAATAAATTACTCAATTTTGTGGGGTGGATATCTTGCACGCTGATTAATCAGGGTGCAAGATGCCCACCCCACAATATATTTTTATCATTTGATGTATGTAGACACAAACACAAGAGCGTCTCCAAGAGTTGCGGCTACTCTACGAGTTCTCCAACGGATTACCCACAGGTTATTGCCCCTAAGACATAGTTTTTCACATAATATTTAGTCTTTTCTGTCAATGCGTAAGTTTTGGCAAACCTGCTCTAAAATACTTACCTAAACTTAGTCAAAGCTAAGAATAGAGATTTCTTCCTCCTTCAACCAAGGTAGTCGGCTACTTCTTGTCCAGAGGCGTAAATTTCGCTCAAGCCAAGCGTATTTTTTCGAGAGGGGCATCCCTCAATGGACGAATGAGTTGAGGGAAGTGATTGAAACATGGGTGCAAACTAAAGTTGATCAAACTGATGAACTTTGATGCATGTTGGATAACAATTTGGCTATTTAGTTTTGCTCCTCTAACTTGTCATGCTTGGGTGGAGGTTAGGTATGCTGTATTCTGAACTTCAGCGATAAATTGCTTTTTGAATAAATGCTTAATTTTATTTCCTATTTGTTTTTGGCTCAAGCATCGCCTTCTCCTGCACCGCAGGAAATTTTCGTCCCCCAACAAACAAGACCTTTAACAGGACATCTTGACGAAGTACCGGTATTTAACAGTAATAACCCAGAAGTAGTTCAGAGTGAAGGAATTCTGCTATCTACATTTCCTCCTCAAGGCAAAAAAGTGCCCAGCGCCCACCTGAACTTTCCATTTCAAGGACGCTTTGATTTATTTTCTCACCATATTGCTAGAGCAATTGAGACTCCAAATGATTTGCGGACTCTTTATTTGGGGGTGATTGTTTACAATCCCAGCGATCGCCCTGCAACTGTCAATATATTGCAAGCAGCTAGTTATGTTAGTCAACCTGATGCACCTTTTATCAAGCTTCCCCCCATACAGGACAATAATTCGGGAAACATTTATGCTGGGCCAGGCGATCGCGTGATGAATGATATGCTGCGACTCAGACGGCAGTCAGGATGGCCAGCCCAGTTGGTAATTCCACCAAAACAAAGCCGGATGTTAATGAATCATCCCATTCCAGTACGTCCTTTAACCCCGCCATTGAATGGACGTTCTACTTTGTTGCATTTGTATAGTGATAATCCAGTTTATCTAGCTAACCTAGCCATGTTTGCCAAACCCAATCCCGATGGTAGTGAACGAGCGCCCACTTTAGAAGAATGGGAGAATTTGTTAGAAAATGGTGATTTTGCAGGGCCCCGTGAACCTGCCCCCAGTCCTCCAGATCAGCTTGCAGGGGCAACAGAAATTTACGGACGAGTAGCAGGGGTAGCTATTGGCTCTCGTTGGCAAGCACAAGTTACCGACTCTAATAGTTCGTACCTGACAATTCCCAAATCAGGACAGGCTTTTTCCTACGGTTTAAGTACCCTTTTAGCAGGCAAAATGGGTACTGGACAAAACCAAACTGCGAAACTAGTGGCGCGTTATCCTGGTAGTGCTTACGAAGCTCACGGCAACTACGGCATTGAATACAATATCTCTCTACCATTATTCAATAATACAGATAAGCCGCAAACTATAAATGTGCTTTTCCAAACGCCTATTAAAGAAGATGAGTTAACTAAACCAGGGCTGCGCTTTTTTTCACCACCTGAACCATCTGTCTTTTTCCGTGGCACTGTTCGTATTCGCTACAATGACGATAATGGCTTACCCAGAACCAAATACTGGCATTTAGTTCAACAACGGGGACAGATGGGAGAACCGCTTGCTCAATTAAAAATATCTCCTGGCCAGCGGCGACTGGTAGAAGTGGATTTTCTCTACCCACCTGATGCTACGCCCCCTCAAATGTTGACAGTTCAAACTGTAGACCAAACATAAGGCAGTCCCGATGAAACAAGTTTCAAAAGCCTTGAATGAAAGAATAACTGGGGACTGGGGACTGGTATTTTTACTCAGCACGGGCTAAACGCCCCGCTATCCATGTACAGCACTCAGCACTTTCAAGGCAGAGGGCAAGCATTTCTCAATCTCAGGGAATATACGTCTTGGCTTTAGTGCAATTTCTGATAAAACAGATGTTGTTCTGAGTTTGCTGGGGCAAAATAGAAAACATGACGATTGAATCCAATTCCTCTAATCTACCAACCCCAGAACCAGGCCCCGAAAACGATTTGCAGTCGGATGACTTTGACGATAATGCAAATGAGAAAAACCTCAGATCAGAAACGCTAGCAACACAACAAGCATTAGCGGCGATGTCTAACGACAAGCCGCTAAACGTCTACGCATCTTTGCAATCTCCGCAGCATACAACTGCTTTACAACAAGCCCATTCTGAGTTCAAGCAACCCACTACCAAACAATTCACAGTTAAGCCTAGGGCATTGCTGATTACTCTAATCGCGATCGCCATCACCTTTATTGGAATTATCCTCAATAACTGGATCGTCGGCATTATCGGAACGCTGATGGCTTTGGTGTTATCCCTAGCGATATTATTACCTTGGTTCCAAGAAGTTTTGGACGAGTGGTTTTCACCTCAAGAACGTACCCTGTTTGTGGCCTTTTTGGGACTAATAGTAGCCATTATTGGCTTGATCAGATTTACAGGTGTAGGCGATCGCTTACTTGTTTTAGGACGCCAAATTAACTGGGACGTTTCTGGAACCCTAGCAGAATGGTTTGGCGCTTTGGGGCAAATTCTCATCGCCATCATTGCCGTTTACGTAGCCTGGCGACAATATGTCATTTCTAAAGACTTGACAATTCAGCAAAATATGCTAACAGTTCAGCAAAATATTATCACCCAGCAACAGACCATTGATTCCTATTTCCAAGGCGTTTCCGACTTGGTATTAGATGAAGAAGGATTATTAGAAGATTGGCCTCAAGAAAGAGCGATCGCTGAAGGACGTACAGCGGCAATTTTAAGTAGTGTTGATGGTAGTGGGAAAGCGAAAATTCTCCGTTTTCTCTCACGTTCTAAGTTGCTGTCGCCTTTAAAACGCGATCGCCTATTAGGTAGAGCCATTCTCGACGGTACTGGCGGATACGCAGAAGACCGCCTCGAAGGTGTGCGCGTCATCGATTTAGGCGTAATGCTAGCCGCCGCCGACCTTTCTGGTACCGATTTACGTTGGACTGACCTCAGCGAAGCTAATCTTGTCCGCGCTAACCTGGCCGGTTGTGATTTAGTAAAAGCCAACCTTTCTCGTACAATTTTATATAACGCTAATCTCAGTGGTGCTGACATCAATGGGATTCGTCTATTTTACGGTGTAGTAGATAAAGCATCACCCCGCAGTCGCACTGAACCACCAGATTATGAAACCGGCGAACAAACTGGCGCTGTGGTGGAAAATGTCGATTTGACGAATGTGCAACGTATGTCTGAGTCTATACGTCACTACTGTTGCACTTGGGGTGGCGAAAAAACTAGAGGTACTATTCCTGGTGGTTGTGAAAGTATTCCTAATAAGTTGGGAAGATAGTTATACCAAGTTTAAATACTTTTCCCCAAAGAGCGTTATATATTCCCCAATCTCTAACTCTAGTGGCCCGCAACAAATATCTGTTCTGCGGTCAAATTCAGGTCTGGAAATGTTTGGGAGATGAGGCGTTCTGTTCCCCTAAACTGTTGTCCTTGATAAGTTCCATCAACTAACTGATAAATTGTGATTACCGGTTGTTTGGATAAGCCAATGTAGCGTTTGCCTCCTAACCCTAGATAATCTACGATCCAATACTCCCCAATACCTAAAGCTTCGTAGTCTTCCACTTTCCTAGCATAGTCATTCTGCCAATTGGTGCTGACAACCTCTACGACCAATTTTACAGAATTGCCTAGTGTAATCACTGGCTCAGTCCTCCATAATGGTTCATTCGCCAAACTCATCTGATCAAGAATCACAACATCGGGTCTAAAAGCTGAATTTTGACCTAATGGTTTAATCAGGCATTTCATGGGAATAAACCACGGCAAATTAAGCAGATCAATTGCTACGTTGAGCTTACGATTAATTAACCCAGCTACCTGTTCATGAAGTCCAGTGGGTTCCAAGTCGATTAGTTCTCCGTCCATTAACTCGTAGCGTACATCATCCAGATAGCCAGCAATGAATGCCTCAGAACTAAGAGTAGATGTATTAATAGTGGCTGAAACCATAGAGATTTGTCCTTCCAGGTTCAGAACTAGAGCAGCAATACTGCTCTTAATTATTTTAACTAGCTTTCATTAGGCAAAAGTCAATTGACTAATACGCTTCAAAATCTGGAGTACATTATATAACTCATTGCCACGGTTACGGACATCAAAAATATCCGAAGTGGCATAGCGAGGAGGATAACCTTTGAGCAGTTTAATGAACATAAAACTGCCACCAGAAGTAATCATACCAAATACTACATCTTGTGACTGGGGAGCAGCCAGCATATATGCCAGAATTTGGTCTAGTCCTGCTTCTACCGAATAAGCAACCTGTTTAGACTCAATAACTGTTACCCAAAATTTTTGATTTAGAAGTAAGAAGTCAATTCGTCCTTTGATAATAGTTTGCTTGTCTTGTGTTTCAATCTCGATAGATTTCTCTAATTTGAGGTGAAAGGGAGGTAAATAAAACTTGCCAATGAATAGCAGTGGCGATAAAACAATCGTGTTAACTGTATTTTCTAATAAAGGCGGATAGTTTCGCAAATTTATGTAACCTGCCTTTATTTGATCCAATAGCTGCTTTTCTACGCTTGTCAGTTCTGGTAGGTCATCTTGCCACTCTTGAAAGAATTCTTCTGAGTCAACTAACTCTAATCCATAGAGCAATATTAGTTGTTCAAGTGTGACATTTTCCGCAGCAAGAGTTTGAACCATAATGTTAATCAAGTAGTAGAAAAATCTACCAGCTTAGTAATTCTCGCCTTCAGGTAGGGTGAGGATTTCAACGCCATCTTCAGTTACAGCTAAGGTATGCTCACATTGAGCAGAAAGCTTGCGATCGCGCGTGACCGCAGTCCATTTATCGCCCAGAACCTCGACTTCGTAAGTACCTTCGTTAATCATTGGCTCAATAGTAAAAACCATCCCCGGTCTAAGGCGCTTGCCTTTACCGCGAGTGCCATAATGGGGTACATCCGGCGCAGTGTGAAAAATATTACTGATGCCATGACCAACGAAATCTCGTACTACAGAAAAGCCTTGTGCTTCAGCATACTCTTGAATGGCTGCCCCAATATCGCCAATGCGTCCCCCAGGTTTAACTTCAGCAATACCCAGGCGTAAACACTCTTCTGTCACCTCCACCAACTTTCTCGTTTTTGGGGAAGGAGTACCGACAAAGAATGTCTTGGATGTATCGCCGTGATAACCTTCAACAATGGGCGTGACATCAATATTAATGATGTCACCTTCCTTGAGTATTTGTTTGGCGTTGGGAATGCCATGACAGATTACTTCATTTACACTAGTGCAAATCGATTTCGGATAACCTTTATAGCCAAGAGGTGCACTTTTGGCTCCATGCGCTTGTGTCCAACGTTCGGCTTCATCATTTAGTTCAAGAGTGCTAACCCCTGGCTTCACAAATGGTTCTAGATGCTGGAGAAGTTTGGCTGCTAAACGTCCAGCTTGACGCATTTTGTCTAATTCTCGTTGGGATAAAATAACAATTAGTTCAGTTTTCATTAATTTTTATCTAAAGTATCTTTCATAAACATAGTTAACCCTGTCTGTGCGGCTCTTTGGGCAGCATCAGCAACCTTTAGGGTATACAAGCTCTCCTCTGGGGTAACGTACAAAGGAGTGCCATCAAAAAGATGATCTAACACCATACTCGTGTCTTTGGCGAATAAACCCCGGCGAGGACCAACCTCTATAGGTGTTGTCTCCTCTGGTTGGATCAGAAATCCTGTGTCACCATCAAAAATTAAACCACCTTTTTCACCGTGAACTTCAAACTTGCGTTCTGATTGCCAAATAGTTTCACCTTTGCCATAAATTACTTGGGCTAAAAGTCCACTGTTAAAACAAATTTGACTAGTGCAGAAACAGGTTTGATAATATTCCGGTTCTATTTCCCAATATCGCTGGTGACAATTAACTGTAAATACTTTACCAAATAAATCTGTGAGACGATGTAGGCGAGACAGGGCACCAATTAGGGGAAAGCCGAAAAACTCGTGGTTATAAGTCCATTTGCGGGGTGCAGGATTTTGGGGATTGATGGTGCTGTAGCGAACATAAAACACTTCACCAATTTTGGCTAAGTTTTGCTTCAAGGCTTGATGCAAACCACCCAAAAGTTCCAGGTGTTCTACGTGCAGGAGTTTTTGTTTTGCTTTGGCTAAAGCAATCAGTTCCTCAGCTTCGACTACATCCAACGAAAGAGGATACTCTACAATCACATGTTTTCCGTTGGTCAGCGCTGCACGAGCGATCGCACCATGATCTCGATTAATTGTAGAGATCGCAACTAGGTCTATATCTCCACGTTCTACTAGCTCTTGCCAAGAACTCAATGTTTCAATCTGGTACTCTCTAGCAAAGTTTTCGGTTTTTTCTCTTGTATGACCAACAACTGCGACTAAATGCGATCGCTCATCGTGGAGCAATGCTTCAGCCCGAAACTTTGCCGCATACCCAGTACCTACCAAACCTACACGCACTTTTGCTTTTTCCGAAGCTGCTTCTGAATTATACATGATCCTCACTAGTTCTGTTTTTGATCGTCTCACGCTTCTAGTGGTAAGATTCTCTCTTCATGGGGTTCACCAGTCTAGACTCTACAACATTCGTCCGAACCCTCAAAGTATCGACCACCTTCTGGTGCTATTCTTGCAAACTTACATAAATTCTCTTGTCTGATGCCAAGCTATCTGGAGAGAAGATGTCGGAACTCCAGTGAGGTTAAGTGATGGTTAATCAGACATACACGGCTGATGTCTTAGTTGTTGGCGGTGGAACCGGAGGCATCGCGGCTGCTATCCAAGCGGCGCGACGGGGAGCGAAAACTATTTTGGTGAGTGAATTTCCTTGGTTGGGGGGAATGCTGACTTCGGCTGGAGTGTCTGTACCTGATGGCAATGAATTAGAAGCCTTTCAAACGGGTTTATGGGGTGCCTTTTTGCAGGAATTGCGACAACGACAGCCGGGAGGATTAGATAACAGCTGGGTAAGCTTTTTTAGTTACGATCCCCGGATTGGGGCAAAGATTTTTGCAGATTGGGTGCAGGAATTGCCCAATTTGCACTGGATTTCGGGACAAGTACCTTTAGAAGTCTTCCGACAAGGTGATTCGATTACTGGTGTGCGCTTTGCTGATTTTGCTGTCACAGCCAAGATTATTCTCGATGGCACAGAGTTAGGAGATTTATTAGCTTTAGCTGACATACCTTACCGTTGGGGTTGGGAATTGCAATCGGAGTGGGGAGAACCCAGCGCCCCAGTGACTTTTAACTCTTTAACCCAAAGATATCCTGTGCAAGCGCCCACTTATGTAGTCATCATGAAGGACTTTGGTGAAGCCGTTGCCCCAGAAATTCCGGCTGCACCTAACTATAATCCATCCCAGTTTACAGGTGCTTGGGATGGCTATGGAGCAGAGACATTTTTAAATTATGGACGTTTGCCTGGTGGTCTATTTATGATGAATTGGCCAATCTGTGGCAATGACTACGGCGAAGGGGTAGGGAGGTTGATAGAGTCAGATGTATCCAGAGGTGAATTCATCCAAGAATCTCGCTGGCACAGCCAAAATTTTGCCCATTTTATCCAAAATCAGCTTGGTAGTCGCTATGGTTTAGCAGAAAAAGTATTTCCTCACACCTCTACAGCTTTTGCACTGCATCCTTATTACCGGGAAAGCCGCCGCTTAGTGGGGCTAACTACTGTTCGCGAACAGGATATTTTGCCGATCGCCAGAGGTAGAGTTGCATCTATATTTAATGATGCGATCGCCCTACAGCCCTTCGGGCATCCTACGGCAGGCGTTTGCGTACCACTTCGTGGAAGCAAGCTACGCGGAGTGTCTCCGACAGGAGAAGCAATCGCAGTTGGTAATTACGCCAATGACCATCATTATCCTGGTGTTCAATTCCCGCTGCAACCTAAATCGATCCGCTGGGGAGGACGTTGGACTGGAACTCCTTTTACAATTCCCTACAGTTGTTTAATTCCAGCTACAACAGATGGTTTCTTGGTCTGTGAGAAGAATATTTCTGTCTCCCACATTGCCAATGGCGCTACCAGATTACAACCTATGGTTATGGGCATTGGTCAAGCAGCGGGCATGGCTGCGGCGATATGTGTTGAGTTAAACTGCCAGCCGAGGGATTTACCTGTTAGAACGCTACAAACGGCTTTATTAGAAGATAATCGCTCAAAAGCGTTAATTATTCCTTTGTTTAATCTTCCCCCCAATCATTCGGATTGGCGGCACTGGCAACTGTATTACTTAGAGAACCCACAAGCCTATCCAGTTAGTGGCGATTGCCCTTGCCCATCGGGGAAGGCATTAATTCCGGAAAGTAACTGTTTTACAGGCATTTTTTACCGCTTGTCACAGCAGGAATACAGATTCACTGTCACAACACCAGCCGCATATCAAGGGCAAAATTGGCAGCTTGTGACTTTGCGATCGCACATTGACGAGCAATTACGCGCCTATCCCCACGAACAATTAGTTACATTGTGGGGTCGTTACAATCACTCTGGCAATTGGTTATTAGTCGAACATTTAAACGGAGGATAAGAGGAGTTTATTTTCAGTAAAACAGAATACTTTTTGATTAATTATCCGGATATTCATCAAAAAGCTAAGTATCAGTGAAGTGGAGAGTTCCAAAATAGACATTTGCTATGCGTGCTGCCATTTCACTTTTAATATCGAGTCTGGTGTTCGGCCCCTTAGCTTTTAACCGCCAAGCAATGGTCAATCACTTATCAACAGGGCTGTCTTCTAAGCCTGTTTCAGAACAGTGGCTGGTGGCATCTGAACAAAGTACAGATGATGCGCCACGTCATCGCGGTAGTGGGCGTAGAGAAGTGACACAAAAACTCAGAAATATCTATGCTGCGGTTTAACTACTGTAGGGTAATGCCTCTTTTCCCAAAGGAACAGAATTACCAGAAAACAGGATGTTGTACTAACATCTTTTGCACAGCTTTTCTGGCAAAAATATATACAGTTGACACACGAAAATCTTCAGCGATCGCTTAGTATTTCAACTGCAAGCTTTATATATATAGTTGGCATCAATCCTGCCGATCAAAACGCAAATCAAATTCAGTGCCTTGATCAACAGCATTACCAACTCCTCAAAAGCTACACAACTGTTGCTCATATTTCTGGGAAGCTTTGCGTCTCAATTCTCAACGGCTCTAGACATAGATGTTACTTAGGCTATTAGTTAATCTAAAGCACATCCAATTCAGACATTTTACTTGTTGAGGAAACAGTCTTAAGGCAACTTCACTTTATTCCCCAATAGATTTTCTTCTCATACATTGAGTAGCTGGTTATCTACATCAGCTAGAAATTGATCTTTGCTCCGACGCTTGTTTAGCGTCCTTTGCCGAAGCATAAAATCTCTTTCGTTTCATCTCTTGCTTATCTAGCACATGGATTCGTAGAAGTAGTATAGGTTTATTGCACTTGCTAACAAATCTTACTATTCTTGACTTACTCTTGCTCCCTGCTTCGTTCTCCTCGCAGATGGCTCGCGATGAAATAAATATTTAAGCAGTGTCTGCCAGATCATCTTAGTCATTGTTATTATTCTACACCCAAGGCCAGATGCAAAATTTTGCATTTGGTTTTTTTTGATGAATTTTACTTAAAGAAAAGGGACTGGGGACTGGGGACTGGGGACTGGGGACTGGGGACTGGGGACTGGGGACTGGGGACTGGGGACTGGGGACTGGGGACTGGGGACTGGGGACTAGGGACTAGGGACTGGGGACTGGGGACTGGGGACTGGGAGTAGAAGGGAGAATTATTGAACAAGTTTCTTTCCAATGCCCAATGCCCCATGCCCAATGCCCTTTTACACCATTGTTTTCTTACGGTTATTTTCTCTTCCCTGGATGCCGTTGAGGAACATTGGCACAAACTTCTCGATAAACGTTTGTGGATCGCGCTGCCAAGCTTTTTGTGCAGCCTGAATCCTAGTAAATTGCAACTCAGGCGCTAGCAATGTTTGGGGTAAGCGTTCCATTAGGAATCCTATTTGATTTCTGAAAAAATCTAAGTATATGTATAGGAATCATATTTGATTTCTGAAAAAATCTCGGCAGCAAAAAAATTGTAGGTTGGGTGGAGGCTTTGCCAAAGCCAACATCCTGATATATGTTGGGTTGCGCTCCGCTCCACCCAACCTACGTCTAATGCACTATTTTAGCCTAGACAGTCCACTACGTGTATTTCAAAAATCAAATACTAGTCCTAATAGATTATGTAAATCTTTATTTAATGATAACTTAGTTTTTGCAACTGCTGTTTTTGTGCCGCTTCACGAAAAAAAGAGTAAAAGTTACAAAAATTAATTACTTGAGTTGAATATATTAACTTTTGTAAAAAGTAGCTTATGCTACAGAATTTTTGTTATATTAGTCTCGTAAGAAAACAAAAATTATATATTCACCAAATAGAGAGGGCTATGGTTATGTCTATCGCAGATAAATCTCGTGCGTTAATGGCGCGTGAACACCAGCAAGTCAAGAATCGCCAACAATCAATACTGATGCGGGCTGCACAAGAACTTGGTCTTCCTGAAGAAGCATCCCACAACTGGAACCCGATTCAAGGGAAGGTAGATGCTAACGCTCGGATGATTTATGGGCCCAGTCATGCTTCCATGAGCTAAGTTTTAAGGTTGATTTTTTGAGTGAATGTCTCAACTGACAACTCTGGAAAAAAAAGCCACCCTCTAATCTAGGGTGGCAAAACTTATAAACTTAGTGAGATACGGTACTTAATTAAGCATCGTAGTAGAGGTAAAACTCGTAGGGATGAGGACGTAGCTGCAACTGCTTGACTTCGTTGCCTAGCTTGTAATCAATCCAATTTCCGATAAAGTCTTCTGTGAAGACGCCTGATTCTGTCAAGAAGGCGTGATCTTTTTCCAGTGCTTGCAACGCCAATTCTAAGGAACCTGGTGTTGAAGGAACCTTCGCTAGTTCTTCTGGAGAGAGTTCATAGATGTTCTTATCTAAGGGTTCACCAGGATGGATTTTGTTCTTGATGCCATCGATACCAGCAGAAAGCATTGCAGCAAATGCTAAGTAGGGGTTAGATGTAGCATCTGGACAACGGAATTCCAAACGCTTGGCTTTGGGGTTAGTACCAGATAGGGGAATACGGATAGAAGCAGAACGGTTCCCTTGGGAGTAAGCCAAGTTAACGGGTGCTTCATAACCAGGTACTAGGCGTTTGTATGAGTTGGTACTGGGGTTGGTAATGGCCAACAGGGCTGGTGCGTGTTTGAGCAGACCACCAATGTAATATAATGCTGTTTCACTCAAACCAGCATACTTATCACCTGCAAACAGAGGTTGACCATCTTTCCAGATGGACTGGTGACAGTGCATTCCCGAACCGTTATCGCCAAAAATTGGTTTTGGCATGAAGGTGACGGTTTTGCCGTGTTTTTTGGCAACGTTCTTGATGACATATTTGTAAATCATCAACCAGTCCGCCGCTTCGATCAACTTGCCAAACTTGAAACCTAGTTCGCACTGACCACCAGTCGCAACCTCGTGGTGATGCTTTTCAATGGGAACACCTAATTGCGCCATTGTCAACAGCATCTCTGTACGGATATCTTGAAAAGAATCCGTTGGTGAAACTGGGAAGTAACCTTCTTTGAAGCGTGGTTTGTAACCTAAGTTGGGTTTTTCATCTGTACCCGCTTTACCAGAATTCCAAGCACCTTCTGCGGAGTCTAAGAAGTAGTAGCCTTCGTTAGCGGTTTGGGCAAACCTAGCATTGTCAAAGATAAAGAACTCAGCTTCAGGGCCAAAGAAGACTGTATCACCAATACCAGTGGAAATCAGGTAATCTACTGCTTTTTGAGCAATAACGCGTGGGCAACGGTTGTACCATTCGCCTGTACGGGGTTCCTTAATACTACAAATTATACTTAGCGTTGGCACTTCCATGAATGGGTCGATCCAAGCAGTGTTGGGGTCAAGTACCATCGTCATGTCCGATTCGTTGATTGCTTTCCAACCCCGGATACTAGAACCGTCAAAAGGTACGCCATCAGTGAATGCAGTCTCATCGATTTGGTTTTGGTACAGCGTGAGATGCTGCCAAGTCCCTACTGTATCGATGAATTTGAGATCAATCAGCTGAATTTTTTCATCTTGAATTCTCTTCAAGAGTTCTTGCGGTGTTGTCATTGTTACTCCTTCTCTACCAATTTCCTAAAGTAATACCAGAATCTTCCAAAGCATCCTAACCCTGCTGATCTCAATCCAGCCGTGACACACCTGAAATATCTTAAATACTAGACATTAGCGGATTTTGTAGTCTGTGCTACAGATATCTGGATTACAGGTTATATTAACCTTTCCGCGATCATCTGTACAAAACTGGAAAGTTCATCACATAGGGGTCAACTTTGGCATAAAATCCTTAAATAGTGGATAAATTGTTTTTGTGCCAAATCTATTTTAAATAGCACAAAAATTTACTGGTGCCCAAGTGCAGCCAAATAAATATCAAACCATAAATAGCAAGGATTGGGAGAAGAAGGAATGCGCGATGCGGTAACAAGTTTAATTAAGAATTATGACTTAGCTGGTCGGTATTTTGACCGGAATGCGATCGATAGCCTGAAGTCTTACTTTGACAGTGGTACAGCAAGAGTACAAGCGGCGGCAGCAATCAATTCTAATGCGGCTGCACTTGTCAAGCAAGCTGGTTTAAAGTTATATGAAGAACTACCAGAATTAATTCGTCCTGGTGGAAATTCTTATACGACTCGTCGTTATGCGGCTTGTCTACGGGATTTAGACTACTACTTGCGCTACGCCACCTATGCACTGGTTGCAGGGAACACGAATGTATTGGATGAACGTGTGCTGCAAGGGCTGCGGGAAACTTACAATTCTCTAGGAGTACCTATTGGGCCTACGGTTCGCGGTATCCAAATTCTTAAGGATCTGATTAAGGAACAAGTAGCAGCCGCAGGTGTGCTTAATACTGCTTTTGTGGACGAACCATTTGATCACATCACACGCGAGTTGAGTGAGATTGATATTTAGATTTTAGGTGGGCAAGGTGTCTGCCCCACAAGAATTATAAATAGCGATCGCACTTTCGTCTGTGTTGGGAAAGAGCGATCGCTTTTTTATTAACCCTATCAGGCGTTGAAAAGGGCTTTGTCCAAGTTTTAGCCGCCAAAGGGGAATATCGCGCCTCTGTAAAATAGTTTTGCTAGATTAAAGCTGTGTTTTTGGAGCTATCTTTCGACTAATGCCAGCCAGAGACATCTACCACGCCGCAGTCATTAAAGCACTTACAGCAGATGGTTGGACAATAACCAGCGACCCATTATACCTCGCTTATGGGGGTAGAGAACTTTACGTAGATATTGGAGCAGAAAGAGTTACCATTGCTGCTGAGAGGGATAATCAAAAAATAGCAGTTGAAATCAAAAGTTTTCTGAGTCCTTCTCCCGTGAATGACCTCCAGGAAGCTGTAGGACAGTATGAAATTTATCGCAGCGTGCTTAAAGAACTACAACCAAAACGCCAACTTTATTTAGCAGTTCCCAAGCGGGTTTACGAAGGTATATTTTCCGAACGCTTTGGTCAGCTAATTCTTAATAGTATAGGAATAAACCTAATTGTTTTTGACGAGCAACTAGAGAGGATTATCAGATGGATAAGCTAGCTCGATATCGTGAAATTATTCGTCAGTTGATATTTGACTATGCTACTCATAAGCCTGCTAACGGTCAAATAGAGACAGAAGCCGTCATTGACTCGGAACGAGATCATTACGAAGTATTACACGTCGGTTGGGATGGAGTGCGCCGCGTACACGGTTCGGTGGTGCATATAGATATTATTGGTGATAAAGTGTGGATTCAATATGATGGTACTTCCCAGCCAGTAGCAGACGCATTATTAGAAGCGGGTATCTTGCGCGAAGATATTGTCTTGGGTTTCCATCCCGTTGAACTACGGCAATACACTGATTTTGCTGTATCTTAATTATCTTGATGTCGTGCATTCCCAAAGAATAAAAGAGGCAAATCGTTTTAACCACTGATGATCTGCACTCTTCGATGCCCAAAAGGTTTTGCCGTAGTGTTGTTATTTAATGGAAATTGTGAAATTGTATAAATGATTACTCGGCCCAGAACCGCCTACAATATAGTAATCACCTGTGTTAGAAAGACGCAGGCGAAAACTTTTACCTTCACCGTCAGCACCAGCGAAAACTGGACTTAAAGGTTTACCATTAACACCATAGAGAGTAACACTGGCACGAGCGCCTAAACTATTAACTTTTAAAGTCAATGTTTGTCTAGCTTTCGCTCTTAATATATAGATGTTATTTTCGGCATTTTCAATTGTGGTACTACTTTTTCCTCTAGCAAAAGCTACACGAGTTGTAGTCAGAGAATTCAAATGCTGTTTGACATTTGCAAACTGTGCCATTGAGGGAACTGGTAAAACATAAGCTCCTGCTGTGAAAAGTAGGGTTGATAAACTACCAATTAAGAGATGTTTCATAAGAAAGTTCAAGTTTTTAGTATCTGTAATAACTACTCATCTCAGAGGTTTGTTTACGGAAAATTTTAGTGATTTTCCCTAACTAGTGAGTGTCTATACAATTTTGTAGATCGAAACTTCAAACTATTCAACTGTAATTATGCTTAAATGTCTAAAATTAAAATCTCGGCTTATAAGAAAAGGCAGTTCTTTTTGGGGGGTTGAGGATGTGGTAGTCTCTTGTCTTCTGTAATCGTTCATGGGGGTAAATTATTGCTGAAATCGGGCAAAATCTAATGTGTGAAGAAGTTACAGCAATTAAACACACAAGCAGATCCATCT
>NZ_JBALDZ010000203.1:0-17102 GCF_036917155.1 Nostoc sp.
AGTTAGGAGTTAGGAGTTAGGAGTTAGGAGTTAGGAGTTAGGAGTTTGGAGTTTGGAGTTTGGAGTTTGGAGTTTGGAGTTTGGAGTTTGGAGTTAGGAGTTAGGAGTTAGGAGTTTGGAGTTTGGAGTTAGGAGTTAGGAGTTAGGAGTTTGGAGTTTGGAGTTTGGAGTTAGGAGTTAGGAGTTAGGAGTTAGGAGTTAGGAGTTTGGAGTTTGGAGTTAGGAGTTTGGAGTTTGGAGTTTGGAGTTAGGAGTTAGGAGTTTGGAGTTTGGAGTTTGGAGTTTGGAGTTTGGAGTTTGGAGTTTGGAGTTTGGAGTTTGGAGTTTGGAGTTTGGAGTTTGGAGTTATGAATTTCTAACTCTTAGCCTTTAACTATTAACTTTTAACTCCTCACTCCTAACTTTTAACTCCTCACTCCTAACTTTTAACTCCTCACTCCTAACTTTTAACTCCTCACTCCTAACTTTTAACTCCTCACTCCTAACTTTAATCTTGAACATACTCTTGCCCTGTAACTAAAGCTACCTCAGCCCGGACAAATTCTCGACCCAAATAAGCTGCATGATTTAATTGAGTTACAGGAGGGGGCTGAGTTTCTTCAAAAATCTTGACGCAGAGTTCTTTTGCCGTCCTCGCGTTAAAGACTGTGGTATGAGTTCGTTCTACCTTTTCTCGCGCGGGAATTACCTTTCCCGTTTCGGGATCGACAGCTAAACCGCGATCGTCAATTACATTTGTAAAATGCTTGGCATAAATTAACCCTGCATCTCGATCCAAGTAAATAATAAAATATCCACCAGGATCGAGGTCAATATGACGCTGGGAAAGTTTATCATCAATTGCGGCTAAATCTTCAACTATTAAATCCATAAGCATTATAAAAAGAAATTTTCTTTCTTCAAGGTTTTTATACTCTATATCAAGTGTAATTCGTCGTTTACTCTCTAGCTTGAAAGTGCTGAGTGCTGTACATGGATAGCGGGGCGTTTAGCCCGTGCTGAGTAAAAATACCAGTCCCCAGTCCCCAGTTCCCAGTTATTCTTTCATTCAAGGCTTTTGAAACTTGTTTCATCAGGACTGCCTTGGCAAACTTTTAAGAATCTCGGTTACTAAATGGCAACTCTGCATTAATTGCCTCAATCTGCTTCTGTTCGAGTTGATTCACTTCCTTAATATAGGGAAGTAAAATTTGTCCTAAACGATTATTGTAAAATCGGTGCAAACTGTGATTGGGCATGGCAGGGAAACCACGGCGTTTTTTATGTCGTCCACCCGCGCCAGGGTCAAAAATTTGGATGCCGTTAGCGATCGCCCACTCAATTGGCGCATAATAACAAACATCAAAATGTAAGCAATCTATTTCTTGAAAACTTCCCCAATAGCGTCCATAAAGTTTGTCATCTTTAAACAAACAAAAAGACATTCCTAAAGGATGAGAGTTATCTGCCTCGCTATATGCAGCAACAAACAAGACTCGATGGCGATAATCTGAGTGTAGCTGCTCAAAAAACCGCTGTGTGAGATACTTACTACCCCACCAACCAAACTTATCACAGGTGTCAGCATAGAAACGGTGCATCAAGGGAAACAAAGACTGAGGAATTTCATCACCAGTCAGTGGTTGTAATCGTAACCCTGCTTTCTCTACAGCTTTACGTTCCCGCTTGATATTGCGGCGCTGATTGGCGTTAAACACCTTCAAATAGTCATCAAAAGTTTTAAAGCCTGCATTTTCCCAGATGTAACTGTGGTGTAGCCAAGTTGTAAAACCATGCCGTTCCAGGATCGGACGCCATTGGGGATCGACGTAGAGAAAATGACACCCAGAAATTCCATTTTTAGCACAAAAAGTGTCAATTTCATGCACCATTATCGCTGTAATTTCATCCTCATCTTCTCCTGGGGCGATTAAAAATCGATAGCCAACAGCCGGAGTAAATGGTGTCATTCCCAGCAATTTTGGGTAATACTGGACTCCGATGCGATCGGCTAACTCTGCCCATTGGTGATCGAAAATAAACTCACCAGAACTATGTCCTTTGAGATAAAGTGGCGCAGCAGCAATCAGCGTTCGATCTCGCCACAATGTCAAGTGATTCGGCAACCAACCAGTTTTAGCCGTAGCACTTTGAGAGGTTTCGATATTGTTCAGCCACTCCCATTCTAAAAATGGCGTTTTGAGTGGCATTGCCAAAGCATTCCAGGCATTTTGGGGTACTTCAGCGATTTTGTTCGTCCAAACGACAGAATAGCGGGGTTTAGATTGTTCCACTTTTTAGGGGAGTAGGGAGAAATCAATTCAAAATTCAAAATTCAAAATTGTTCGCGCAGCGTCTCGTAGAGAAGAAAAAGACTGAGGGGACAAGGAAAATAACCATGACCAATGCCCCATAACTTAACTTAGCTTGACACTCCCCGCGATAAATCGACGGGGATTCTTAGTTCATCGACGTGCCTTAAAATTGTCTATCCTTGCGGCAGTATTTAAACCTCACACCCGTTCAATAGAACAAAGTGCCGAGTCTAATTTAAACAACCCCAGTGGGCTTCATCTCCCTAAGCGTTAGAGAATCGCTTCTCTAGTTCCCGTATGCCCTACGGTACTTTTTCCAATCAATAAATAGTGTTGTTTACTGGTCTGGATGCGCGTTGGCATCCTAGCTTTTATTTATCGTGGTTTTCTCGCTACCCACTATCCATTATTTTTTCCTAGCCAGTCGTTTTGGGGTTGGTTATCCATTTGTGCTAGCGGTTATTCTACCTGTGGCATAATTAAATTGTACCCTCAAACGTTCGTATATGTCCAGGGAAAAATCAATTAAAGTTAGACTATCTGAATATGAGCTTCAGCAGTTGAGACAAGAAGCCGAAAAACAAGGAGTAGGAATGTCTGATGTTCTTAGAAAGTGTATAGCTCAATTCTCAAAGCCGTCCTAGAGCGCCAGTCCACTAATATATATTGACAAAAACTCAAATATGTGGATTAAGACAAAACGCCCATTTAAGGTGAAACATTTGGGTCTGTTTTTTAGCGACAGCATAAAAACGGAACACTAAAATTCACGATTTTAACAACATACATATCTTGTATTTTAGGTCAAGTACTTCTACTGGACTGGCGCTCTAGAAGGATGGGGCTTTAAACCCATTAATTCCGGTAATCTAATCTGCGGGTCGTTGCAGGCGATAGTGCAAAAACACTTCTTGCTCAACTGTATTCACTTCTAGAAGTTGCAACTTGGGAGCTAAATTGGGTAAAAATCCTTTCCCTTCTACAGGTGTGGGTGCGGTATTACCACCTAAAATCAGCGGACAAACAGTCAACCATAATTCATCAATTAAGTCTAATTCCACCAAGGAAGCGACTAATTTACCTCCACCTAAGACCACCAAGCGTGTTATATGTAGAGTGGCTAGATGCTTCAAAGCTGCGGGCATATCAATTTCTCGCGTTGGTGTTTCAAAAACCAGAATTTGCTCAAATTCTGAAGGACACTCCTCTACTTCATTTCCCAGAGTTGAGGAAAGCGTCTGTAAACCTCCTTTCCATGAAACCTCTCCTGCTGTTGTCGTGAGTAGCCAACGTCTAACTGGTTGCTGAAAAAAGTGAATTTCCGGATTAAGGTTTGCAGAACGTGTAGTCACTATATGAACTGGCTGCGGAGGCTTCCCTTCTTGGGCCCGAAGTTGCACTAGAGTTGGATCTGATACTGTAAGTGTTGTTCCATAAGCGCCCAGAGTACCAGCACCGAATAGAACGGCATCAGAAGCAGCGATTTGTTTTTCTAAGTGTGCTTTATCAACCCTTGAGCCAAATCGAGCAGGCGATCGCTTAAAATCTGCTATCTTACCATCTACACTCATTGCTAAAACAACTGTAGTATGAGGACGATGTTGCAACATTAACTTGATTTGATAGTTTTAATATTTTCTTTAGTCGTGTATAAATTCTCAAAAAAGCTATGCCTGCAAGCTACTGTTTTACAATTTCACCACTGTATTTATATGCAGCACAAATCACTTTTACATCTAGCATATACAAGTTTTGGTATCCCACGTTTCTTTTTGGATTATAACAATTTGTTATTTTTAAACATTGAAAATAAAATTCTGATAATTTAATAAAATGTCTCATCTAGCTGGTCTAATTACATATCTTTGCTGTTGTGGTTTGCAGATGCAAAGTGAGACACTCGATGACTAATTCCCGCCAATCTTCCTTTCGCCGAATTTTAGTAACGAGAATATTGCTGCTGTTCGTTCCAGTTTTACTTGTAGGCGAGATTGTTGCCTTAAATAAGGCACGTTCTAGCATATTGGGAACTGCGCGTCAAAATTTAACCGAAAGCGCCATCAGTAAAGGTGAGAGAATTGGAGATGCGATCGCAATCTTAAAAGCTAATTTACTGAGTGTAAGTAAAACGACAGTTATTTCGTCGGGTTTGCCGATACAAGAACAAGAAATTCTCACGCAGTTAAGGCAACAACTTCCAGCCAGTATTGAATGCATCCAATTAACGAATCTGTTAAACCAGAAAATAATTGCTAGTAGCTGTGGAGATCAAGCTATTGGAGAATTGATATTACCTTTGCCAAGTGACGGAATTGATGTCAAATCAGTCTTGCCACCAAAGGCAGGAATGACTGGAAAAAGAAACACACAAAATCAACTGCAAGTAGTTTTATCTGCACTAGTTTCCGATAGCCCAAGAAATTTACTTTACAGCTTAAGTATTCAGTCTGCTTTGTACCAGCAAACCAAAAATCCACCTGGATCGCTCACAGGTGCTATGGTAGTGATTGCTGAAGATGGCACAATTTTGGCACACCCGTTCACAGACTGGGTGGGAACTAATATCAATCAGCACCCTTATGCTGCCCAACTCAAAAGCATAATTAAAAATGCGATCGCTGGGCGAAATGATTCGATAAATTTGTCTTTTACAGATGGCAAAGAATTAGTAGCTGGCTATACAGCTATTGCAAATCCACTTAGTCAACAGCAGCAGGAAAAATGGATAGTATTAGCTGTTACGAGTGTTGAGAATGCACTTTTTGGTTTAGAAGAAATCAAACTAATTCTCATCGTTTTGACCGTTGGTTTGATTGGTGCAAGCTTGTTAGCATCCCTATATTTAGCTCCTTACTTGGCACGTCCTGTAGAAGAATTGCGAGATTACGCTCTCAATATTCACTCTCACCACGCTGCACAACCAGTGCCGCATAATTTTCAAATCCGGGAATTCAATCAACTGGCCCAAGCCTTAGACCAAATGGTAGAACGGCTCAAAGCTGGGTCAGAAGAACTAGAAATAGCTTGGAAAGAAGCAAAAACCGCTAACCAAATTAAAAGCCAGTTTTTGGCTACGACTTCTCATGAATTGAGAAACCCATTAAATATTATTATTAACTGTATTCGCTTGGTTGAAGATGGCTTATGTGATGACCGAGAAGAAGAAATGGAGTTTCTCAAACGTGCAGATGAAACAACGATTCATTTGCTAGGTATTATTAATGATTTACTCGACATTTCTAAAATCGAAGCAGGTAAGCTTTCAGTCGTCTCTACACCCCTTGACCTCCGACAAATATTGTTAGAGGTGATTAATTTACAATCAGTAAATGTTCAGCAAAAGGGCTTGCAATTGAAATGTGAGTTAGATTCCCAAGTGATACCAATAAAGGCAGATGCGCCAAAACTAAAGCAAGTGCTGATTAATGTTATCGGTAATGCTACTAAGTTCACCGACACAGGGAGTATCACCATTACTACAGAAATTCAACATAGTAGTGGTCAATCTCAGGTGGTAGTCGCTGTCAAAGATACAGGTATAGGTATCGATCCAACTCAACAGCATAAACTATTTCGTCCCTTTGTGATGGTGAATGGCACAACCACGCGTCAGTTTGAAGGCACTGGATTGGGACTAGCAATTTCACGAAACTTAATCGAACTTATGGGAGGCAGTATTACTCTTGAGAGTGAAGGACTTCATCAAGGTACAACACTGAAAATTACCTTACCTTTGATTGATATCTCACTGTTAGCGGCTCTTAACAAAGAAGGAAATGTAGAGGATTTGGGATTCTCCTCTGGGAATGACGGGGCAAAAGCAAGCCGCTATCCTAGCCCACAGGATGGGGGAAGTCCCTCTTTGGGGATCAATAAGCCTATGAAAATAGAGCTAGACAAAGAGATGTTACCAAAGTCCCTGGTACTAATTGGTAATGAGACTTGCGAGATTCGTCTTTCACCGCTGCAAACTATCCTGGTAAGTCTTCCAAAAAGGGGAGTTTGTGTAAATGGGACTTCTGAAAGGTAAAACTTTGGATAAGTTTTACTTAACGGAAAATTACAGTTGAGAGTAGTTGTTAAGAAAAACAGGTTGGCCGCCTTGCTCAAGAGATACTGTTAGAGCCGCAAGAATTTCTACTAACTCAGTGCCTACCCAACCAGATGAAACTTCTGAGGCAGTATTGTTGAGGATAGAGACAACAAAGGATGAGCAAACCTTCTGTAATGGTTCCCCTGGTTCTAATTCCAGCACTATCTGCCTTTGATTCACAGGAATAAAATGATTGCCCTGCTGTTCAAACTCTCCATGTAGCAGGGTTAGAGGTGACGATCGCGACATCTCATCAAAAATCAAGCTGCCAAGGCTCCCTACAATCCCCAGCCGTCGCTGCTTATCAGGATTCAGCCAGCACAAGTGAATATAAGCTTGAAAGCCATCTGGGTATGTCAGTGTTAGCCATACTAGATCGGCCAAACCTTGAGGCAGAGGAGAATTTGTATCTTTCTTCCCCTCTGCTTCCCTGCTCCCCTGCTCCCCTGCTCCCTGTAGCCACACCGTACCCGTTGCTTGTACTTTCACAGGGATTTGACCCAACCAAGCGTTAAAGATAGCAATATCATGAATAGCTAAGTCCCATAAAGCATCAACATCTTGCCGGACAGGCCCTAAATGGGTGCGGGTAGCGTAACCATAGCGTAAATCACCTAATTTACCCGCCTGTACTACAGTTTTCCCTTGCTCAACTGCCGGGTGAAATAAATAAGTGTGGTCAACCATGAGTATTAAATGATGCTGCTCTGCTAACTGACAAAGTTCTCGACATTCTGCGGGGTCGAGAGTTAGGGGTTTTTCAGCTAAAACATGGTATCCGTTCTGGAGAGCATCTTTAATCAAAGCATAGTGGGTGGTAGCTGGAGTTGCGATCGCCACTCCTGTCAACTCTGGCACTTTTTTTAAGTCTTGCCACTGAGTTGTTAATAATACATTTTTGTCTAAATTAAACTGCTGCTTTACCGCCGCTAATCTTTCTGGATGGGGATCCACTACAGCAACTACATTTACTTGGGGATGTGTTAAGAAATTCCGCAGCAGATGCACTCCCCAACGCCCAACTCCGATGACAGCAATTTTAATTTGATTTGTCATTAGTTATTTGTCATTAGTCATTAGTCATTTGTATACAACCGACTACTGTTCTGTCTCATTAATTTTTATAAGTTACGTTTAATGTGAATTAAGTCTTGAAACCCTTGTAATTTCGTAGGTAGTCCCAAAACAATGATTTTGGGCGAATCTAGAAACCTTTGTGAGATAAGAGGCATTTATAATTTACATCAAGCGTAAGTTTGTAGTAAGCACTGAAGTGCTTAAAAATCCAGGACTAAAGTCCTGACTACGAACTTATTCACCCCTCGTAAATAATGGGACAGACCACTAGGACAAATGACCGAATGGCACTAAGAAAAGGGAAAATCGTTGAGGCAGCAGGGGTGCTCTTG
Organism: Nostoc sp.; assembly: GCF_036917155.1. Classification (GTDB taxonomy): domain Bacteria; phylum Cyanobacteriota; class Cyanobacteriia; order Cyanobacteriales; family Nostocaceae; genus Nostoc. The sequence goes on from NZ_JBALDZ010000203.1 coordinate 7,797, forward strand.
TGCGGAGGAGCAGGGGAGAAAGGAGAAATTTTAGGCATACGAACGGATATTTAGAAATTCCCCTCTGCCCCCCTGCACCTCTGCCCCTCTGCAATCCTTACGCCGCCTACCCTTCAGCTTAACTTAGTGCCATTCGACAAATGACCACTGACAGATCCCTGGCTGGTTCTAAAATGAAATTGGACTTCATCGCTGACACGCCCTAGCTTATGCAAGACTTTAGACAAGAAATAAATGCCAGAGCTTCTATAGATTTGGAACAGCGAAGGACTTGGTATTCTCCCGTTGCTGATGTTTATTACAATGCAAGAGCGCCCTATCCAAAGGAACTAATCGATCGGTCTGTCGCTTTAGCCCAACTTTCTTCAGATGCATCAATTCTTGAGGTTGGTTGTGGTCCAGGAAATGCGACGGTGGCTTTTGCTCAATTTGGTTTTTCAATGACGTGTATTGAGCCAAACCAGGATTTTTGTCATTTGGCACAACACAACTGCGATCGATATCCAAAAGTTACAATTTGCAATACTTCATTTGAGGAGTGGGAACTAGAAGCAAAACAGTTCAATGCCGTTCTATTTGCTAATGCCTTTCACTGGATACCGCCAGAGATTAAATATACCAAGGCAGCATCGGCAATGTGTGATAATGGTTTTCTTATCCTGCTATGGAATCTGACCCCAGAACCGAAATACGAAGTTTACCAAGCGATCGAGGAAGTGTATCAAGCTTATGCTCCCTCATTTGCCCGATATGAAGGTGCGGAAGTTCAAGCAGAGATTTTGAGGGGGTTTGGACAAGAGATTTTAGACTCCAATTGTTTTAAAGAGTTGGTTGTCGAGCAAACTGCGTGTGAAGTCACCTATAGCATTGATGACTACCTCAAGCTTTTGAGTACCTTTCGGAGACTAGAGCCACAAGCCAAAGAGTTACTATTTGCAGGATTGCGCCAGAAGCTAGAAAAATTTGGAGATAGCGTACAACTCTCGTTTCTTTCTGCTGTTCATGTTGCCCGCACTTCAATACTGCTCGGTTAAGAAAAAATTGGGGGTTATATAAACACGAGAACCTATATTTGGAAGTTAATGCCCACAAAAACTGACGACGTACTCGCAAGAGCCGAGTTGTTGCAACAAGCGATCGCTACTTTACAACTTCAAGTTCAACAAATTAAGGCATACGGGGAAGTCGCACCGCCTGGATGCTGTGTTTTGCGCTACCAAGCACGAGGTAAGAAGGGAACTTACTGGTACTACAAACTACACGCTCAAGAGCCGATTTTTCCAACTCTTGATCCAAACAAATTAACTAAATACAAGCATTTGGGCAAAGCTGGAAGTCCCGAACACGTTAATGCTGTTATGCAAGTCCAGAGAAGAGTTCAACTCGACTCCCTGGTTTCGACTATTGATTCTCTTAGACAAAATTGGGTGGATTTATACGATAGTCTCGAAAAGAAAAAGTAAATATTGTTCTCGATATTATAACGCGAACACATTTTTCCTTATTTTACCCCTATTTTTCCTTAACCGAGCAGTATTGGCCCGCACTTCCCCCGTGAGAGGTTAAGAGAATTGCACAAGCCATATTTTTGGTTCAGGGGTTTTGCGGATTAGAAATTGCTAAAAAGGCTACCTTGGCTGCGGCTTGTTCAGCAGTTTTAATCGAGCGTCCCTTACCTTGTCCAAGCATTTTTCCGTGCAGCCACACTTCAGCCATAAAACGTTCTTGATTGCGGTGCGGTTGACTGACTTCCACAACCCGATATTCTGGTAAAACTTTAAATTGCGCCTGAGTCCATTCTTGGAGAGCAGCTTTGTAATTAAGTCTGGCAGGATCGAGGCGAATTTCTGTTGCTAGTTGGTGGAAGTGGGGATCTAGCCAAGAGCGAATCAATTCCAAATTTTGAGTACTTAAGTAAAGCGCACCCAGAACTGCTTCAAAAGCATCTGCTAGTCGTGACTCTAGACCAACTTTATCAGCAGTAGCACTACCAGCGACTAGTAAGTATAACTCCAAACCATAAACTCTGGCCAATTGGGCAAGGATGCGATCGCTCACCAACACCGAACGAATTGCCGCAAAATCCCCTACTGGACAATCGGGATAATTTTCCCATAACACAACAGCTGACACCAGCCGCACCACGGCATCGCCAACAAACTCCAGCTGTTCGTAATTTGCCGACTCAGAAACAGTGGGATGAGTGAGAGCTAAATCCAGTAGTTCCCACTTTATAGGTGCTTCTAGCGATAAACCTAATTTTTGGACTAAACTTTCGAGTTGCCGTTGACGGCGTGGATAGGCAAGGGGCATTACATGACAAGGGGAAGGGGGCAGGGGCTAGTAAGTCAAAAGCTAAAAGTAAAAAGTAAAAAGAAAAGAATTAAGACTTCATCAGTTTTCTTTTGCCCTTTAACTTTTGACTTTTAACTTCATCTTGGGAGCAGGGGAGGCAGGGGAAGGAAGGTAACTAGCTATCTATATTTATATTCCTAAATCTCTTGGACTATTACTCTAACAACTTTTTGCTACTTCTCTCTATCTAGCTTCTCTTGGATAGCTTGACGGCAAAATTCAGGAGGATCTTCTTTAGCTTTTACTTCTTCCTTCATTTCCTTGGTGACACGCACAGGAGCATCGACTCTAATTAACAGAGAGGTGCGTGGGATAATACCCACCATCGACTCTACCAAAAGCTTGAGAGCGTTACGCGATTTATGTCTGATACAGTATGGCATCCAAGCAATAGGGAATCCTGCTGATAAGGCATCATACATTTCAAGCTTGTGAGAAATGCGGGTAGAGTATCCAGCATGGTACAGTCAAGAGAAACTGTTTGGACTCTATCGAGTTAAATGGCATCTGGATACAGCATTAGAGATATTGGGAATGCTTTAAATGATGAATTAGGGACTGACAAATAAAAAAATAATCAATCGCTTTGGGGAGACTTGGGAGAGATATTGCTACCTTGTCCCCCTTGTCCCCCTGCTCCCAATACTGTTCGGTTAAGGCAAGAGACGCGATAAATCGCCGTCTCTACAATAATCAGTTCTTCGTCTTGACGGTGATTTATCGCGTCTTTGTGATCTAGAATTTTCATCAAAAAACCTTAACCGAACCGTATTGCCCCTGCTCCTATTGGATGCAAAAATTGAGTAATTTAATTTTGGATGTCCCTTAGCGATCGCACAAAACCCGTACAAAAAATAATAGAGTACAAACCGTGAAAGGTTCATACTCCATTAAAGGGGAGAGAGCAGGACATAAGCCGGGTTCTGTTCTCTTGCGAGGGCAGTTATCTATCTGGGACGTTTGTTACCAAACGCCTCAAGCGGCTCTCATTGAGCGGAACTGGTAAAAGACCAACCATAGTCCCTATCGCCTTGCTCCCAACCGGGGTTTACCGAGCCAGCACCTCTCGATACTGCTGGTGCGCTCTTACTGCACCTTTGCACCCTTACCAAATTTAGTTAGGAGTTATGAGTGATGAGTTAAAAGTTAATAATTCCTAACTCCTAACTTCTAACTCCTAACTGTTTTGGCGGTATCTTTCTGTGGCACTATCCTCACGATCGCTCGCACTGGACGTTATCCAGCAAGTTTGGTCTTTCGGGAGTCCGGACTTTCCTCAAACCAGTGACTAAGACTGATCTGCAACTGCCTGCGCCTACTCTCTCCTTAGATCCAGTGTAATCTTGGACGGCATAGTGTGTCTGGTTACTATTGCTTTTTTTTATTCCAAGGTAGAGCGTAAGTCCAAGGTAGCTTCCTGACTGTGAAAGGACAATTGATAATACTAATGGGAGGAAAATCACGACCTGGGGCTAGACCTAAACGCACTTCAGATATCCTCAGCACCAGTTGCAGAGAAAAGTCTAACTCCTTTCTTCTATTAATAAAGTCGTTGTATAACTTTTTTTGCCCTTTTTGTAGCCCATTGATATCAATTAATGGTTTTTTTGCTGAATAGGTTCCAGCTTCTTTATCGCGCTCGAAAACATCTTCTGCTGTCACAGTTTCCGAAAGTGTTTTCTTGGGAGCAATTAGGCTTGGACTTTGGGGTACAGCTAAGTCGCGGGTTAAGTCTGGTGATTTCCGAATCACACGGCGCGATTGCTTACTATGTTCAACTACTAAAGAACTGTTATCCCAGTCAACGTATACGGCAACATTATCAGATTTATTTTCAATGCTAATTCCTAAATCTTTCAAATCGTCAATTGGATATGAGGCTTTGAGTTTAAAGGAAATTCCAATTTTATCGTCGAGATTTTGTTCTTTGAGTTGCTCATCAACGGTTCCTTTCTTAAACTCAAACTTAATTTGGTCATCGATGGATTCAACCATGCGGTTAAAAACATAGGAGACACCGATAATATAAATCGTCAAAACTACTAAATTCTGGTCGCTACTCCTCATAACTCAAAAATCTTAACTCCCGGTGCTAATGAATATATATTTAGACTTATTGCTCATCTGCAATTTTTAATTGCGCTTGGCTACTACAGAATTTTGTAGCCAACCTCGCCGCCAAAAAAAGAATAGCAAACCAAGTGCGATCGCTAACATTACTGCCCAGCAAAGTGGATAACCCCAATACCAATTCAACTCAGGCATATTATATGGCGATTTTTCGGTATTGAAATTCATCCCATATATTCCAGCGACAAAAGTCAATGGAATAAAAACTGTTGAAACTACCGTTAGTACCTTCATGATTTCATTCATTTTGTTGCTTACTGCTGAAAGGTACACATCCATTAATCCAGATGCTAGTTCTCGGTAAGTTTCCACCATATCCATTACTTGTACTGTATGGTCATAACAATCTCGTAGGTAGATTTGCACTTCTTCACCAATCAAATCACTGCCATCTCGAATTAAGGCATTAATTGCATCCCGCTGGGGCCAGATAGCACGACGTAGTTGTAGTAATTCCCGCCTAATTTGATAAATATCTTGTAGTGTTTGTGGGGTAGGTCTGACTATTACCTCCTCTTCTAATTCTTCGATTCGCTCACCATAAAGCTCTAGCACTGGGAAAAAGCCATCAATAATTGCATCTAACAGGGCGTAAGCTAAATAATCCGCTCCCTGTTTACGGATGATACCTTTGTTTTTTTCAATTCGCGATCGCACGCCTTCAAAGCAATCATGTTCTGGTTCTTCTTGTACTGTCAACAAATAATTTTTTCCTAATATCAAACTCACTTGCTCGCTGTAAAAACCACATGTTCTTTCCTTTGCTACTACCATGCGGGCAATGAATAGTAATTGGTCTTCATAATCCTCTGTTTTGGGACGCTCCGGTACATTGACTACATCTTCTAAAACTAGAGGATGTAACTCAAAAACATTACCTAATCGTTGTAATATGTCCTGACTACCTAAACCTTGTACATCTACCCAAGAAATCGATTCCATCTCCAGATAGGAGACACACTCCTCTGGGGTTGCTATTTGTTCGCGAGTGAAATTGGTTTGGTTATAGTCAATCAAGAAAATGATCGGTAGCGGAGCGTCTGCATCAATAATTATGGTTCCTGGTAAAGTACCTGGTTGGTGACGGAACTCATCTTCATATCGCTTAGTAGCTATTTTAGGAAGGCGACGCAGTTTTCGTACCATGCAATATTACCTACATTGGGCATGGGGCATTGGGAATTGGGCATTGGGCATTGGTAAAAACAACTGGACTGTGATCCGAGAGACGTTTTGATTGATTTCAGCTTTTACTATTAATATTACAAAAATTAATACAAAGACTGTAATTTTTAGATTCAGGAATTATTGAGGTTTGGTAATTTAGAAATCGGCATTTTTTTAGTGGTCAGTTGTACTCACGACTAATTACTGATAACTATGATGATTATTTTTATTTATGCCCAGCTACTTCCCAGCAATACAGATAACATATTGCTTCTAAATCAGCAATGCTATAAAAAACAGTTTGCCTTGGCAAGACAAACTGCTAAAAAAATATTTATCTGGGTGAGCAGAAGTTAGAACATGCCCATGCCACCCATGCCACCCATGCCACCCATGCCACCCATACCACCCATACCACCCATATCAGGGGCAGGAGCAGCGGATTTCTTCTCTGGCTTTTCAACAACGATCGCTTCGGTGGTTAAGACCAAACCAGCAATGGAACCAGCGTTTTGCAAAGCTGAACGCACGACTTTGGCAGGGTCAATAATACCAGCAGCAATCAAGTCTTCAAATTCGCCAGTAGCGGCGTTGTAGCCAATGTTGAAGTCGCTATCCCGGACTTTCGAGACGATCACAGAACCTTCAGCACCAGCGTTGTCTGCGATTTGGCGCAAGGGGGCTTCTAGCGCTCGTTCGACAATATCAGCCCCAATTCTTTCTTCGTCATTTTGTAAGGTCTTTTTAATCGCTTCTACCACCTTAGCTAAGTGAATTAAGGTTGTCCCACCACCAGGAACAATACCTTCTTCCACAGCGGCTTTAGTAGCGTTGAGCGCGTCTTCAATCCGCAGCTTACGGTCTTTGAGTTCGGTTTCGGTTGCTGCACCCACTTTAATCACTGCCACGCCGCCAGCAAGCTTGGCGATGCGTTCTTGGAGTTTTTCTTGATCGTACTCAGAATCAGTTTCTTCCAACTGTCTGCGAATTTGACCAATCCGCTTTTGTACTTCTGGCTTGGTGACACTACCAGCGACAATTGTGGTGCTTTCTTTGTCAATGGTGATTTTGCGCGCAGTTCCCAGTGCTTCTAGAGCAGCGGTGTCCAAACTTAAGCCAATTTCTTCCGAAATTAACTGTCCATCGGTGAGAATCGCAATATCTTCTAACAAAGCTTTGCGGCGATCGCCAAATCCAGGTGCTTTAATGGCAGCCACGGCTAGTACACCCCGCGCTTTATTCACCACCAGAGTTGCCAAAGCATCACCTTCGACATCTTCAGCGATAATTAGCAAAGGCTGACCAGAACGCGCGACTTTTTCTAAAATCGGTACTAAATCTTGGATGCTACTGATTTTTTTATCTGTCACTAAAATCCGGGCATTTTCAAATTCGACGATTTGCCGCTCGTTGTTGGTGACGAAGTAGGGAGAAATATAACCCCTGTCAATCTGCATCCCCTCAACTACTTCTAGTTCGGTGGTTAGGGATTTGGATTCTTCAACGGTAATTACACCATCTTTGGTGACTTTTTCCATTGCTTGGGCTAGCATATTGCCAACTTCTTCATCGTTACCAGCAGAGACAGTAGCAACTTGAGCGATCGCACTTCCTTCTACTGGCTTGGCTATTTTGGCAATTTCTAGTACCAGTGCCTCAATAGTTTTGTCGATCCCGCGTCTCAAGCTAACAGGGTTACTACCAGCCGCGACGTTCTTCAAACCTTCTCTAATCAAGGCTTGTGCTAAAACTGTGGCGGTGGTTGTACCATCCCCAGCAACATCTTTGGTTTTTGAGGCCACTTCTTGGATGAGTCTTGCACCAGTATTTTCCAAAGGATCTTCTAATTCAATTTCCTTGGCAACAGTGATACCATCGTTGACAATTTGAGGTGCGCCAAATTTTTTCTCTAAAAGGACATTGCGACCTTTAGGCCCTAAGGTGATTTTTACGGCATCGGCAAGGGCATTAACACCCCTTTCTAGAGCTCGCCGAGATTCCTCGTCAAATGCAATAATTTTCGCCATGTTTCATTTCTCCAGCGCTTCCATTAGACAATTTAGCACTCACAGCGCCAGAGTGCTAATCTCTCAAGCGGCTCAAGTTACAAATGGAAATAAAAAAAATTGATTAATATACAGGTGATGCTCATATTAGATACTGGCAGTAATGCTTGAATTGGGAGATGAATCTAGAGAACTCCCTTAAATCCCTTGGTATTGCCGACCCTGGCGGCACCGGCTGGTTGGCAGTAGTATTTACGTTCCTTTTAGCTTGCCTTGTAACTTGGCGTTTAATTCCGACAGTACGCAAATTCGCCTTGCGGGTAGGTTGGGCTGACCAACCCAACGCCCGGCGACTCAACCGAGAACCTTTACCCAATGCCGGGGGGCTGGCTATCTACGCGGGTGTGATTGCCGCGCTGGTATTAGCTAGCCTTTTACGACCAATCGAACTCCAAAACGTATTGGCTCAAGTGCTAACTATTCTGTTGGGGGGTTCAATATTAGTTCTTGTAGGCTTTATTGACGATCAGTTCGGTTTACCGCCCTCTGTGCGATTGTGGGCGCAAATTATCACGGCACTATTATTAGTAGCTAATGGCATCAGTGTCAAAGTCCTTTTTGGCACTCCCATCGACTCGTTCCTATCCATATTGCTCACAGTACTATGGGTAGTAGGGATTACCAATGCCATCAACTTGATGGATGGTATGGATGGTTTGGCAGGAGGAATCAGCTTTATTACTGCCATGAGTTTGTTGGCAGTTGCAGCCCAATTTAACAATCGTGCAGCGGCAATTTTGGTACTTGCAGCCTTGGGAGGTGCTGCACTGGGCTTTTTGCGCCATAACTTCCATCCGTCACGAATTATTATGGGTGATGCCGGAGCATACTTTTTTGGCTATGTGCTGGCAGCAACGAGTATTTTAGGTAAACTGCAACAAAACACAGTTTATGCCTTAATTCCTACGGTTTTATTTTTGTTGTTACCGGTGCTAGATACAACTCAAGTATTTGTGCGGCGGCTACTAGCAGGAAATAACCCTCTGAGTACTCCTGGCAAAGACCACCTGCACCACCGCTTACTTGCTTGGGGACTATCCCAGCGCCATGCTGCGTTTACCCTTTGGTCTATTACCTTAGTTTTCAACTTGCTGGCGATGAAAATACAAGGTATGAGTTTGACTGTAATGGTGGCTACCGCCAGTAGCATTATTATTCTTTTGGGTTTTACTGTTTGGCAAAGGATACGCCAACAGCCTTAGTTGCTTGTAGGGTGGGCATTACAATGCTAGCCCTACTATGTGACTGATAGGCAATTTGTGTTTTATGCTTCTTCAGTACTTGTTATGCAAATTAGCTTACCTTCATCATCATAGAAGTCGCCTTCATCGGCTATCTTCCCCTCCTCAGCCAAAAGTTCAGTAGCTTTCTGGTAATCTTCCATAGCTCCTTGCCTATCTCCTAAATGAGAATGAGCATTCCCTCGATTATTGTAGATTTCAGCATCTCTAGGACTGATCTGCAAAGCTTGGTCAAAATCCGTAATCGCTCCCTCATCAGATTACTCGCCCCGTGGAAACCCCTACATTCATGTATGGGGGTAAGGGGTAGGTGAATTTATTCACCGTCAAAATTGTTTCAAAATTCA
>NZ_JBALDZ010000204.1:0-4939 GCF_036917155.1 Nostoc sp.
TGGCTGATGAGGCTGATTTTCTTCATGCCCTCTAATCTACCATCTCTCTGTACTTATTTTTCCTGGTAGCCTAATTTCCACCGTGAACGGTTACAGAAGATATATCTGTCATAAAATTCTCCTAATACATTTTCACAATTAATTATGGCATTATTTCATCTGATGTTGTCCATTTATATCAACATAAATGGACATATTTGCCACTCCAGTACACGTCACATCGACAATCCAATTATTTGGAGGTTTTAAGGCTTGTCTTTTTACAGAAGTTATCCCAGAATCAGTTTTTAAATCGTAAACCAATCCCGCGCTAAAAAACTGCTTTAAAGCGGGAATACCGTGATGCAAATCCAGTGCCGTTGACAATGCTAAAGCCTCAGCAGAAATGCGATCGCTAGCCCCCATTGTCATCAAAATTTCTAATCTAGCAACTAGAAACTGAAACCCCTGCCGCACATCTTTACCCGAATTCTGGTCACGGTCTGGCTCAAGGGAACGAATTGTAATTATTCCGTAGCGATCGCCCTCTGCAATACCCTCATATTTATAGGTAGGTGCTAGCTGAAATAAGTTGGTGAAGTACTGATTCAGGTTTTCAAAGAAGTCGGGACATAGTTGTGAGTAGGGACTGAGCATAGGTGATTAAGTTTTGAGGTTTTTTAAATCAATAATCTTAGTTATTTCGCTCTTAACGGAGAAAAAGGCTACAGCCCAAAAAATTATTAAGAACAGTTTCAGTATTAGTTTTGTCGTGTTCAAGTCCCAAGGCGCTTTTTGTCCCCGATGGTAATTCCAGAAATATTCAGGTTGAATTTGCTCGTATAGCTTAAAGGTAATTTCTGAAATTACCCAGCCAGCAGAGAAATAGATGCCAATGCCAATAAGGAATAAAATAATTAGCATATAGAATAAGTTTCTGATAAGTCTTTGACTACTTCATCCAAAGGTTTATCTTGAATTAATCCTAAGAACATCACAGATCCACCACCTCTTGCACAAGAGAAACAGTAAAACATTCCTTTGCTAGGTGCGATCGCAAATCTTCCTACTTCTTTGCAAAATGGACAATCGCCGTGGTAGTCCCTATCTCTTGGTGTTAAGTTGACATATTTGGAGACGATATTATGTATGTCGGTGTTAGCTATGGAGTGGATTTTTTGCAGTAATTCTTTATTCATAAAAATCTGTTTTCTCCTGAAGGTCTTGCTGTGTAAGAGTCTTAGCGGCAGGTAGAATGTACTGAGTATTAAAACCCCTTTGGCGGAATAACCCCGATCGCACTCAACCTTGAAAGTATCTCTACTTTTTTCTCTAAGAAAATTACATCATCAACCGCATCAACTTTTTTCTCCCATCCTCCCTCGTTATCAGCTTCGTCAGGATCTCGCATCCGTTCATTAGCTTGTTTACATAACAGCGCACATTCTTCTAATGAGTGCATCTCCCAAAGTTTTGGAGCATGGCGCTTGAATATCAAATACAAATCAGTTTTGACATCTAAGACATAATCCCCAGTAGTCGGTGCAGGTTTCCCACTATCTGCAACTGGTTCTGTTTTCTCCAGAGAATACCCCATCAATTTCTCTAAGAATGACAAACCAGGACGTAGACTCTCTCCTTCCCCAACTGGACGGGTACATACCAAAAGTAGATGTCGGGATTCATCGGTTAAGCGATCGCATTCAATACCAAACAACTGCGTGACCTTGCGATAATGAGGTGCGAAGTTTTCATACAAGACGGCGGCAACTTCTTCAGGTGGCCAAACTGGCATTCCCGATAATTCAGTTTGCAATTCTAAATGGTATGCCCGAATGGACTGATGCTTGATGGCGGGAATATCTGCTTTGAACAAAAGCCTAAAATCACCATCCGTAAAATTTAGGCGACTCCACTGCATTGAAATTGCAACCACTCCCAACGCTGCTTCACAGTTCTCGCCCCTAACAACGCATTATGATTTCCGTCGGTTTCCAAAGACGGTGGCAGTTTACTTGCGGGAACTCCCAAATGAGTTTCAGCGAATTGAATAATATCGTTGCAACGCATAGGAAACCCGTTAGGCAACCTTGACATTTCCCCAAAGAGCCAACAAAATATCACCCAATCGTAAGCGCACCACTCACCCCAGAATTCCGGTCTTTCTGGCATTGTGGCGTTCTTTAGTGAGTTAAAAGTATGGTGATAAAGTTCATGCCCTTCATCATGTTTGATGAACGCCATCACCTCAAATGCGATCGCATCTTTTGGTTTCCAAACCCGATCAGTCCTTGGTGGTAAGGCAGAAATTACATTCTTCTTTACCCAATCGTTGGCCTTATCAAAATCACAATTGTCATTGATTGCGTAAAATTCCCGCCCGTCTTCAGCGACAATGCCAATACTAATTAAATCAATGGTAGAGCCAGTCTCAACGAATTCAGTGTCTAGAAAAAATCTCATTTTCGATACATCACGCTTAGAAAAATAAAAACTAATCCAGCTATTGCTTCTTGGTAGTTAATCTGCTTTTTAAGAAGCATGGAAAAAACAATGGTAATTTCTTTCACATCAGTACTTCTACCTTTGTTTCGTCAACTCTTAACTTAATAGTCCTTAACTGATTCTTAGGTGAAATAGCATTTCCTGTTTGCGGTTCCCCCAAAACTCGAACATACCTAATGCTGTTGTCCTCCCATAGACAAACAATATGTGCGATCACATCTTCCAAGAATTCTGGCAGTACAGTAATTGATCTTGGGTAAATTACCGCAGTTTTGACCTTGACAAGTTTATCCTTCAAATTCTTAGAGACATAAATTCTCCCTTCCGAATTGATTGCTATTTGGTCATCTTCTCCTACGTCATCACGGTGAGGTACAATCTCCAATCCACTCCCTTCCCCTGTTTTTTGATTGGAATCGTTTAAGTAATAGGCGATCGCACTACTTAACTCCGATTCAACTATCTGAAAGTTACTCTCCCCTCCTAAATCCTTCAACCTCCCTGACCTTGACTTTAAGTGACACTCCAGCATTTCAAAGGAACGTGCATCACGGTCAACTCGATAATCCCTACCCAATGCGATCGCACTTAGTTCAGCGCAGTCGATGTTCAATTTAAACATCATCTGCAATTGTTCATCAGTAAGCTTAACGGAAGTAGGTATTGCATAAGCAGCGATGGATTCTCCTTTGACCTCCATCCATGCTCGGTATATTTTCTGAATTTCCACTTGTTAGCTTGATGGTCTAGTAATACCTTGGGCTGTTTGAACAGCATCAATGGTGCTGTTGCCAGTTCCAGTCAACGGCCCAAAAGCTTGTTGTTGTACAGGCGATGCCGAACCGTCATACCAGTTGCCAGAAACATTGATTACCGGAAATCCAGTAGCAATAGCCCCAAAGACAACGTTCGCTTGACCGATTTTTCTATGCAACGCAGTGCCAGCATTAGCAGTTGTTGTGGCAATAACTACATTTCCAGGAGTTGTGGAATCTGTATTAGCTAAAGTGAATGCCTGCCCTGGAATCACCGAAGTAATTGTAATTACTGCCCCAACGCTCGTAGCCTGCACATTAGGATTCGTATTAATCAATGTCGCCAAGAACGTGGCGATCGCAGTTGCCGTTTGACTTGCTACCTGCTTATGGCGATAGGTGAGAGTGCTGCTACCAACCGTAACTGCGATCGCATATTCGTCACCCGTAGTCCCAGCAGTTACGGTAACTGTAGATACTTGGGCAACGTTATCAGGATCTAACGTTAAATACCATTCGATGGCGATCGTATTTGGAGTAGCCGTTGAAATCCGGTACTCTGTCTCCAATTCAGTTGGGGTAGTACTAGAATTCTTGGGGCGACTATAGTCAATGACTCCAATAGGCATAATTATATTTGTGAAATACTGGCATTATTTTGCGCGATTTAGCTTTCATCGGTTGCGATTTTGATGTTTCAGCAAACTCATAGTAAAATTCGGATGAGATTTACGATTTCCGCAGAATAAAGGCCAAGAAAATCGCATTTGGAAGCGAATTGCATGAACCCATCAATCAGGAAGCGTCGGCGCGATCGCCATAGGCTAAGAAAACCCAAACAAAAGTTTGCTTTACAGTTTAATTTTGGTGGATTCAATATCGAAGCAAAATTCAGTGCTTTGATTTTACCAGCAGCAGAAAGTTTAGCTGCCATTGCGAGGCGTTTATCTCAACAGTTAGCCGAAAGCCTGAATCAAGGAAATTTTTCAATTAGAAACCTCAACCCTTGCGTTTTCAACTCTGGTAGCAAGTATCTAAAATGTGCTGTTAACCCGAAAGGTGACTGTAATACCTGTCAGCACTACTTAAAGAGATGTTAAATGTACTTTTGCGTCTTCAGGTTCTCAAATCCGTTGCTCTTGTTAACTAGTTCGACTGAGTTGAGAAATATATTCGTAAGTTGGTCTGATATGGCGAATCTCTTTCTATTAATTTCAATACTCTTATAAATGTTCCCGTCATTATGTCTTTTAGTCGCCGCATACCAATCGCAGAACATTTCTAGCACATCTACTAAATTCATCTCGCCCACTTGGGACGTGGATTCTAGTGATTCTTTGAGCAACTTTTCATGGACTCTATTAATCAAGTTAGAGTCAGCAGGTGATAACAGTCCAAAATTTTGGAGGACTGTCTCAATCTCCCGTAAATGCTTGATATCTTCATTATTCTGCTGCTCCACTTCCGACGTTGCTGGCTTAGGAAAAAATTCTGGGTGATGTCGATTGTGAGCATAGTGATGGTCAAGCGCTGGCTTCATCTCGCTCAATAGCTGATGATATTCTGGCGTTCCATAAGTAGTCCCCGCTAACTTTGGGGTTTGTTCTCCCTAGCTATCTAATTGGTATACAAAGCAGGTAAGCTGATATTACACCTACCATCGGTAAAAAATTAGTGATAGTAAAGTTGCCTCGCCATCG
>NZ_JBALDZ010000205.1:0-44963 GCF_036917155.1 Nostoc sp.
CACGATGTTTCAATGTGTCCTTGTACAAATCCCCTGATTTTAATTATGGGGATTTCCCTGTTGCCTGTTGCCCGTTCCCTGTTCCCTTTTAATTATTACTTATTACTTATTACTTCGCCCGTGAGGGGAGCAGGGGAGAGTTCAATCTGCCAAGTTCAATCCCTTCTCTCCTTGTGAGAAATGCGGGGATCGCTGCAACTCTAGGATCGAAAAGATTTCCTGCTGCCTGTCGCATACCTCCCTTACCAATTGGGCCGTAACCTTCCTTTTTAGCCTCAATACTGCCATAATCAAGAAAAGTCGTGTCTCCAACGCACAGCACTACATCATATTCTGCAACAGTTTCCGCCGTCATTTGACAGTCAGGACATGTAAATTGATTTTTTATTGTTTGTGAGAAATCCGGGTCATCCACCAACTACTTTTGACCACACCCAAACACCAGTAGAATCATTACCTACCCCCAATTATTGAGGGGATACAAAATTACTATGCATTAGCCTAATGCATAGTAATTTTTGAAAGAACGCCAAGCAGAGAAGAAAATTTTGCTGGCAAATATTCCCATCTGGTTGCATCTTGGACAATTTCCTGCTTCACCAGTTCTAAGTCTGAGAAATCAACCTCTTCGCACATAGTAACTAAATCAATGACAGTTGCATACCAAAGTAGTGGAGTATCACTACCACCTGCTTCTAAAAACTGGGATGCTAATTCTAAAAACTTAGGAACATTGTTATCTATAAACGCTTCCTTCACTAAAAACCAAGCATGAATTCCTGATTGATAGTGACAATTACCATGATTTCCAGAAAGCAGATAACGCGCTGCAAGCTTAAAAAGGTGATGGGCAACTTGACGGTTTGTCCCTACCAAAGTCAGGACAATTTCACTGGTAATTGTTTGCAAATGTGCCTTAGCTAGTTCTGGAGGTAAAAGTGCAACAAGTTCAAGACTCCATTCCCCTGAAAACGGCAAAACTGGCAATATTCCTGTGATATAACTGAGAGTACAGCCAGCTAAATCCATAGCGTATTCAAAATTCATTGCTCGAAAATGAATCCGACTCAGATTAATGATCATTTCTAAACGATGTGCATGGATAACCAGCTGGTTATACCCATAATTTTCTTCTAAAAGAATATCGACATCTAATGCTTTAAGAATATGCTTTTGAGCATCTTCAAAATTATCTTGACGATAATCAAGATATGCTTGTGCTGCTTCTTGAAATGATTGACAGATTAAACTCGCCTCAGTTGAAAGCGTTTTTGTGCCAAGGTATCCCTGTGACTCAGCAAAAAACCGATCGGCCACTATAAATTTCTGTTCACGAGCAACAGCCAAACCTTGATTTAAGGCAAGAGTAAATTGACTCATCACCAACTGCTCTTCTAAAGATAAACGGGATTTGATAATCTCGTGTGCTTTTTGTGTGATCGAATCCCCAGCATTTTTGAAGTTAATCTGTTTAAGTTGTTTTAAACCTTGTCGATAATTTTTAAATGCAACTTGGATTAGTTCGTTATAAGCAGTAGTCATTGGATTTAAGATTTGTAATTTTAATAATTTATTCCCAAAGGAGTACTGAAGGCAATTTTTCTGGAGATGCTAACCTGAGTAATTCGTAGCCAATGCCAGCTATTCCTTGAAAAAAAGAAAGACTGAATTTATGGCTAGATAAATTGTGTAACATTCTATATGCACCTATTTCTTCAGCTTTGGTAACAGCTAAAGCAGCCTGTTTTAAAGCCATTGCTTGTAATTGTGGACTAGATAGTTTTTGAGATGCTACTAATAAAGTCTCGATTCGACCAAAATTTCCATAACAGAGAGAATCTAACTTCTGTAAACAGTAATTTTGGGTAGTTTGCAAAGCAATTTCTATATCTTGTTCAATTTGTTCTGTTTTTAAAATTGATAACCCCCCTAATCTTGCTAAACCAATTCCCGAAGCTCCATGACACCAACTGATATTAAACTTCAGGTGACCGTTTTGTTGGTTACAGAAACGAAAATCTGGCCAATTAGCATCTGGCTCTGAAAAAACACTACTTTCATAGGCAATTCCTTCTTTAGCTGCCTCTAAATACTCTCGATCTTTAGTTATCTCGTATAGTCTGAGTAGAGCATAGGCAATGCCAGCCGCACCACAAGATAATCCAGTTAATGGTCTATCGCCTAGAGTTTTCCAAGTTTGATAAGCTTTGTTCAAACTGATGCGATTTTTGAGTAAATGTTGACCGCAGATAATTGCTTTTTCTAAGACCTTTGAAGACTTTGTTACTTGATAAAGTGTAATTAGTCCTAAAATTGTACCTGCCGAACCTCCCATTAAATGAAATTCGCGATCGCTCTGAATCAATTCTGGTTTAATTAAATTAGCAGTTCGTTCCGCATCCTCTAACAGTGTTGTATCCTTGATAAATTGGCTGATTTTAACCAAGCAATAGACAATTGAACCAAGTCCTTTAGCTCCACCAATACCTATATTTCTAGCAAATCTTTGAGTAGCTTCGTTATTTGGTTTTTGAATAATTGCTCTTAAAGACTCTAAACTTTTTAAAGTTAAGCTATGAAACTGATTAGCATTTTTCAGAGAATCTAAAGCTGCTAAAAACAAAGCAATGCCGCAATTACCATCATAAAGACCATAATTTAAAGGCTGGAGTTGAAATCTGGCCGCATCTGAGATATATGCTAAGTCAAGCCAGTAGCAACTGTTGTTAGCTGTACTCAAAGCCATTTGCTCAATTGTTTTAGCAATATTTTCTGTCTTGAGAATTAGTTCTTGGTAAGTTAAAGAGTTAACTTGTGATAAATCCGTCACTGTAACGGCTGAGAGATGGGAATTATCTAATTTTCCTTGTTTGCTAATCCGGGCAACTCTAGCAGCAAAAGCTCCCTCAATTATAATAACTTGTTCAGCTAAATCTATTTGATCGAGTCTTTCTAATCGAGCAATAACTTGATTGTAACTAGATTGTTTAAAATATTTTGGGATTGGTTGTTTTACTCCATAACTAAGCGCATCGCTATCTGTAGTACCACCAAAATAGGGAATATCTAATTGTTCCATAGCTGCGATTTCTGCCTGTAATACAGTCCAAAAAATAGGCTTTTGGCGAGCGCGTAAAAAAGCTCTACTCAGAACATCTAGTTCAATACTGCGCTCGACTCCAGAGCGCATAAATCTAGGTACAAGCAGCTTTTGGAAGATGATAGTATAAATACGAGTTTGCCGAAAAGTAAAGCGTACCCATTTCCCTTTTAATGCTGTTAGAGGGCTGTCATTTTGTAAAATCGCTGTTTTTTGTTCGAGCAGAAAATAATACATTTGCCTAAACCCTGCAATTAAATTATCCAAATAATCATCAGGGGATAAAGCAATTCCATTTAAATTTGGTACATTTTTATCAGGGGGTATAGTAGTAGATTCCCATGCTAAGTGCATATCATCAGTATTAATAAACTTCCACTGCGGCATACTCCAAGGTGCTTGTTGAGGTTCTACATTACCTAAAGCACTAACATCAAAGGCAATAGAGTTATCTTGGTTGAAATGCCAACGAGGTAAAAGTCCACTGCGAATAACAGAGTCCCAAAACTTTTGGTTAGCTGAGTCTTGATGTTCTCCTGTCTCTGTATCTGCTAAAAGGCTGACCTCATGATACATGAGTGCTTCCATATCAATTAAGACTGGATGTTCCCCATTAGCAATGAGATTCTGATAAATACAATCAGTTCCTCCTAACGCATACATAGTTGCTAACAACATACCTAATCGCTCATAAAACCTTTGTGCTGCTAGAATATTTTCGCAAGGTTGATACTCTACATATTCAACCCATCCATAAGTTTTGCAATCAATTATTTTTAAAATTTTGAATGTTAAAGCAATATCACGCTGGTTGCACCAGTCTAAAAATTGGTTATAGATAACTTCAGAACTTACATTTTTTGGTTTATAAACTAACTTTTTTTGAGTCTCAAAGATGAGAATAATTACCGAGCGACCTCGATTATGAGGATCGGATAAAGATGAATGTATTTCAATAACTCTCCCTAAGCGACCGAAAGTTTGTTTTAATTCTGATAAGTCTGTTTGCAGACGTTGCAGAAATTCTGCGTTAGTTTCTACCCAAAAGTCAATAGCAATTGTAACGAGTTTAGCTAAAACTGAATATTTTTGAAAAAAAGCTAACAAACCATCTTCTAACAGTTTGCTAACAAATCGATGATACAGTTCCTTAGTTGGACTATTATTGGTGTTTGCGCCCAATTTTAGGAGCAAAGTATGGTTAAAAGGGCGGAAATTAGAAAACTCAAATTCTAGAGTTTTTTCACAAAGAGTAACTAATCTTTTCAATAAGCTATATTCTAAATTAAAAGAAGCTTGGTCAGATAATAATTCTGAAGATAAAAAACTTATATTTCTTCGTAATTGCTGGCGCGCCACCCAAATAAGAGGTAAAAGAACATCTTCAAATGGTAAAGGGTGTTCAGAAGCAAACAAGAGTTTATCTTGATTAATTGTTGCAGCAGTTTCGATAATTTCTTTAAGAGTTTCTGCCCAATGAGGTAAACAATTACTATCTACCAGAGTCATTGTTCCCAATAATGGACTTACTATATTAATATCTAATTCATCCCACTCTAACCGCTTCTGGAATTTTTCCCAGTTTCCTTGCGCGACAACTTGACACCAGCGTTCTAAATTAACCTCAATTTGTTGTTGATTAGTTTGAGTGTCCTCAATCTTAAACAAATTATTATTGAGACGTTCTGAAAGAGAGCTAGATTGAGCAACAATCTGAATTAATTCTAGTTGATTCATCTCAAATTTAATGAACTATGGTTAACAGTCCTTCTTTGACTAAGCGACGTGCCAGCACTAACTTACTCTCATCACTAATATTTCCAGGGATAGAATTGACATAAAATTCTTCAGTCTCGGCAATAAATCTCAGGGCTGGTTCTATAAAGCTTGGTGCGCTAACATGATTTCCAGGAAAGTAAATACTAACTGAATCTCCTTTTTTTAAAATATGGCATATTATTCCATCTCTTTTTCTTAAAATACTATTTATATCTAGATTTTGAAGGCGATCAATTTGAGCAAAATGTCCATCAGGAAGAGGTTCTAATTTTGCTAATAAATCCTCGGCAAGATCGTCAATTACATCTTCTATATTTATCTCTGTTGTGATTTTATCTAGTAATTCTTTGAATTGATGAGTGAGTATTCCTACTTGTTCTTTGTTGTTGAAGAATCCAATGGGTAAAGACTTACGTAAAGAAACACAATCTTTACTAGCTAAGTTGATCGCACTGGTAATTAGGTCAGATAATCTCAGAGGATGAATAGCAATAGTTAAATGAAGAGAAGAGGATTCTGAAGTTAATGCTTCATGAACATAACCACGAGGAATATAAATTAGATCGCCAGCATTCAAACACACTTCATGTAAGCGAGGTGGAAGTTGATCTGCTGGGACTGGTTGCCGATCTTTCGCTAGAGGTAAACAACAGAAATAATCATATATATGCCAGATTTTAGAACCTTCAATTTGTAAAATAAATACATCATGAGTATCATAATGAGGTACTATGCCCTGTGCTTGTTTAGGAGTTAAATATATACTTGCATTTACTTGAAAGTGGAAAAGTTTTTCTAAGTTACGACAAAGAATGGCAATAGGTTCGCAACTATATTGAAGTTGGTTTAAGGTAATCGTATTTCCTTGATAATAGGCATTATATATTTCATTGATACCAAAAATATTATCTGAATTTATCTGACTTGTCGAATTCTGAAAGTAAGATTGGCTCTGATTGATGACTCTAATTTGAGTAGCGTCTCTACGTCTGCTATAAATTAACGATTCTATTTGTTTAATTGATAATATTTGACTATAATAATCACGCTCTTCTCTAGTAACTATTAAAGGTTGTTGTTCCCAATAATCACTAAAAAAAACATTTGTTTTAATCGGAAAGATTAATTTATCGAAATCAAATTCTTGTTGAGACATTTTAATTAGCCTCTTTTTCAGGTAATAAATCTGGCTCGAACCAGCGTTGAGCAATTGCTAGATATGCTTTAGCCTCTAAAGGAAAATTAGGTTGCTCAACAATTTTAATATGACTAATACTTCTTCCGAGAATGTTTATCCCTTTATTACCAAGTATATAATCATCTCTACTTACATGATTAGATTTAATTTGTGAAAATCCCGGCCAAGATAATAAAGCATTTTGTTTAGCTGGTGTACATAATTCTTGTTTGACTAAATAATCTAAAAATAATTGCCATCGAGGTTCATACTTGGGTTGTTGTTTGAGAAAACATTCCAACCCAATTCGAGGAAATATAGTATCACCAACATCAAAAGCTAAATGAATATGATCTGCAAAATTTGACAAATCTGCAATTAGCGATCGCAACCTATTTGTCTGAGCTATCCAGCCGATTTCTCTTAAATAATCTAACACTCGATCAAATGCAATTCCTGCTACATCGAGTCTTATTGCCTGATGTGGACGAGATAGCATTATACCAATATGCAGGAAACTTGCTCCTTTTGGTAAACAATCAACACAAAGTTTTAAATTAGATTCAAGTTTGCTAGGAATAGGACGACTTAAAAGTCTAAGAGCTTGTTGTGTAAGCTCTGGAATATTTTTATCTATCTGTTTATTTAAAGTGAAGAAGATGCCAGGAATTAATCTTTGTAAAGATTGCTCATTGATATCAAATTCTAACCAAATATCTGTAAATTTTTGATGCAGAGGAGACTTAATATCTGCCCATTCCTGAGCCAAGTTTTTTAGTGGTTCCCATTGATAATAATTTAGCAAATCATTTATGGCTTGGTTACTAAAATACCTCACAAAAAAGTCTACTTGAGATTGCTTACTTCCCAAATGACTTTCAAATCCACCATAACTGAAGGCAGGTAAAATTTTAGATAAGGCAAGAATTTGTGATAAAAATTGAGGAGAAACTAATTGGTGGTAGATATACGGGTTAATAATTTGCAAATAATTTTCTAGGGTATAGTTCGTCATTAAAACCAGATAAAACTAGATAAACTTGTCTAACATTTATTTTTGTAACTTAAGGTAATTTATATACCTCATGTTTATGATTATTATAAGCGGTCTTAGCAGATTACTTTGGGATAAATAAACAAAATTTAGTATGCTATAAATAGCAAACTAAAGCTCTCCTAATAAACAAGGCAGAAGGCAGAAGGTAAGAAGATTTGACTTGTTTCTTCCATCCATAACGGAAGCCAGCGCGTCCGTAAACAGCTTTTATTACTCTCGGCAAAAGAATTATTAATATTTTATTGAAATATTGCTATTATCTGCATTTCAAGCTTGATTTTCTAACAGGATTGGCCGATTTCCACATAAATCGGTCAATCCCTACTACAAACGGCTTTCAGGATTTACTTTTATCAGAGTGACAAAAGAGAGCTAATCAGCATCCCCAATTATCAGTAAAAGCAGCAGCTCGTCCTCCAGCAACAGCCTCTAATTGCGTATCACTCAGTTCTCTCTCTTCAGAGGGCGTAGCAATCAACTCTTCAAGATATGCTCTGGCTTCATCTACAGTGAAAGAATAGCCTTTTTCTTGACCAAGTTGAGCAGCTAAGTTCGCGGCACCTTCGCGATCGTTGGCTCTATTTGCTTCTTGAAATCTTGCTTGTAGTGTTTGATCAGACAAAATTTCTTGAAAAAACTGACTTATATCTGCTTTTGACATATTTTTACTCCTTGTTGAAAAACTATTGATACAGAATTAACTAGGGAATGCTGTAAATTCCTAAATCATCAACATCCCCAATTATGGGTAAAAGCAGCAGCAGCTCCTCCAGCAACAGCCTCTAATTGCGTATCGCTAAGTTCTTGATCTTCAGAGGGCGTAGCAATCAACTCTTCAAGATATGCTCTGGCTTCATCTACAGTGAAAGAATAGCCTCTTTCTTGACCGAGTTGAGCAGCTAAGTTCCCTGCACCTTCGCGATCGTTAGCTCTATTTGCTTCTTGAAATCTCGCTTGCAGTGTCTGATCGTTTGAAATTTCTTGAAAAAACTGATTCAGATCTGCTTTTGACATATTTTTGCTCCTTGTTGAAAAACTATTGATACAGAATTAACTAAGGAATGTCCGTAAATGGCTGAATCATCAACATCCCCAATTATCAGTAAAAGCAACAGCTCGTCCTCCAGCAACAGCCTCTAATTGCGTATCACTCAGTTCTCGCTCTTCAGAGGGTGTAGCAATCAACTCTTCAAGATATGCTCTGGCTTCATCTACAGTGAAAGAATAGCCTCTTTCTTGACCGAGTTGAGCAGCTAAGTTCGCGGCACCTTCGCGATCGTTGGCTCTATTTGCTTCTTGAAATCTTGCTTGTAGTGTTTGATCAGACAAAATTTCTTGAAAAAACTGACTTATATCTGCTTTTGACATATTTTTGTTCCTTGTTGAAAAACTATTGATACAGAATTAACTAAGGAATGCCCGTAAATGGCTGAATCATCCACATACCCATTATCAGTAAAAGCACGAGCTGCTTCCCCTGTGGCTATGATTATACTAAAGTAAGGCTGATATTTATATTGATGAATAAAAACTGTAATATTTGGGTGTTCCTTATCAGCACAAGTGATTTTTGGCAGGGACCTGAGATGAGTCAGATGCTTGTCAGAGAATGATGGGTGTCTATAAAAGAAATGTTGAGTAAAAAAGCCGCAGATGTCTATAAAAAGACTTGTCCGTAAATTTATCACCCAGTCTATAGAAGTTATTCTGCCATATAGTCCGCAAAAGCTAGTACCGCAAGGCGGAATTCGGAATTACCTGTTTGCAAGGGTTTCGGACATTTCAAATGGTGAGACAGCGCGGTCTTGGGGGTTTCCCCCATGAGCGACTGCGAACCCGAAGGGTTGGTTTATTTCCGCCGTGCTGTACTAGGCTAGATAGAGCAAACATTAAGATTAATAAAGTGAAAATTTTGTATCCTATCTTTATGCGAATTTAATTTTCGCACCAGTCTCAAGTATGGCATTATCTACATAAGCTACTGTGTCTATTTTACTCTAATTACACTGCAAATATGCAAAGCCAAATTGCTCTGCTCATTACACTCGATTTCATGCAGGTATCGTTCGATCTGTCAGAAGCAGTGCGCTACAGCATTGGCTTAGTCATATTTTCTTTATTAGTACTAATCTTATTGTGGTTGCCAGATATCTTAAAAGAGAAGTGAACAATTATACATAGTGGTAAGTGCTGGAACTGTATTGTTTGACTAACCCAACCATTAACTCAAAGGTTCTACGGCTTACTCCGGTCATTCGTTTAAATTTCTTTACAGTAAGCTGTTTGGCTTTTTCTATTTTCACTGCTAAGCTGATACGCAGCTAAATTTAATAAACTTTACTCTTCCTCTCCTTCTTTGCCCTGTGATTTGTTTTCTTGTACCTTTTTTACCCCAATTTTTTCTTCTTATCACTCTTAAACTAAATCCACTCTCATCCCAAAACCATACCTGTAAAAGTTCTGGAGCCTCCTTTGTTATTCCTGACGAGGCGACGAAATAAGCTAAAAAGCTTATGAGGTAAAGGATGCAGCAATTTATGGTAGAAAAAGATAGGTCTAGTTTTGTCAAGAAGGCCTATCTGCCGATTAGCTTATATTTGTCGCAGAGGGGCTTTTGCCCACAAGGGGCAAGGTTTGTATCTTTTCCCCTACCCCCTATCAACAGCAATTCCAAATTCAAACTTAAAAAGTAAGATGCTCCCCTAGTCAGCACTATTTTCAAGACAAATTATTTTTATTTTTAATCTGCTCGGCGCGTTGCTGCACCCTTTGAAAAAAGTCCTGTTTCATAATCTCGGCTACTTCGTTTTCTGTCTTCGTTTTATCGATTTGAATTTGTAATTCTAATACTTGTTGTTTGAGTTTCTGTTCTCGTTTATAAAATTCACGAGACATATGAATAGCTGCGGCGGCTTGGTTGGTCAAAATACTTAAAAACTCTAAGTCTTCGTCGGTATATTTGACTAAAGGAGAGAAATTATCAACATATAAAACACCGATGATTTCCTGATAATTCTTCAAAGGGACGCACATACAATTCTCAATTCCGACTATAACAATGGAATTAGAACTCTCAAATCGCTGATCTTGCTTAGGATTATGAGTAATAATCGCATCTCCACTTTCATAAGAAAGATTGACGATATTGCGGCTGTAAAAATTTTGTTCACTCGAAAGATGATTTTTTAATTTGGTGGCTTTTGGTTCTAGTTGTTGAGAAATTTCATCCACTAAGAGAATCACCGCTCGATCAAATTCCATAATTTGAAATAGTAAATCAAGAATTTTGCTGAGAAGTTGATCTAGTGTATCAGGTGAATATAATTGTTTACTGACTTCTAAGAGAATTTTAAATTTGTTGAGTGTTTGTTGCTCGCGATCGCCAGACTTTAATTTGAGGATTGAGTCTTGCCTGGATTGCTGCTCTAACAAATTTTGAAGCTGACCTTGAAATTGTGACAAAGGAATTTGTTTTAGATTATGGTTTACTAATTTTTGATTATTACTAATATGCTCCAACTGTGACTGTGGCAAGTGATACACAAATTGACAATGAGCTGAGTAACCGAAACGAATTATATCGCCGTCATTGAGTTGGCAAGAATCAATTTGTACTTGATTAACAAAAGTATGATTTCTACTTTGAATATCTTTAATTATCACTCTATTTTGGACTACTTCAATGTAAGCATGGTGACGAGATATAGTATCTTCTAACAAAATAATACTATTTTCAAATTGGCGACCCAGGGTGTTAACTCCTTGCCTCAATTCATAAACTCTCTCATTTGCATTTCCGGGAGCGTAGATTAAATACGGCACTTTTACTACTCACATAATTCTTGAGGGATAAATTTATTTATGTCAGCAAAAAATGGACACTAAGCTGCTACATGAAGATGACTAAATTATCACTGTTTTGCTAGTAATTTGTATAGCCATTTGTTGCAGAATGTGACTGATAGAATAGTTACTATATTTGATAGCAAATACCCCTTGACTGGCTAAACGCATCAGATCGGAAGATTCTGGCAAGATACCCAAGACTGGAACGTTATAAGTAGCTTGGACTTCTTGACGGATTTGCTCGAAGTTGTATTCAGGTAAAATTTTGTTAATAATTAAGAAGAGATTAGGAACTTTTAACCGTCGAGCCACATCCACTATTACCGAAGTTCCTTGAAAATCTTGTTGGTCTGGTCGCAGTATCAACAACACTCCATTGGAAACTGTTAAAGTAAGTAACGCCTCCTCATTCAGGCCAGGATGGGTATCGATAAAGAGATAATCTAAGTTTAAACCTTCTATTAGCTGCTGGTATCCTTCAAACAATAACTCTGCATCAAACCGTTCTCTTAATATTCGAGATATATCATTGATTTTGCTGCTAGAAGGGACTAAATAAATCTTGCTTTTTGCAGTTCCCTGTCCTTCCAGTACATCACTGACATCATAGACAGTATCAGTAATTTTTAGCTTTTTCCAAAGAAAGTCATTTAGTGTGCTATTAACCTGCTGATCGCCTAAACCAAAGAGGATATGAATACCTGGCGAAGGAAGGTCGGTATCGATAATTCCAACGCGGTTTCCTGCACAGGCAACTAGGCAAGCAAGATTAGCTGTAATATTAGATTTACCAGTACCACCTCGATAAGAATGAATTGAAATAATTTTTGACATTTGACTAATTATGTTAAAAGTAACAAAAATATATATTCTTGGAATATATTTAAAAATATACTCTTAATTCCATAATATATTCATCATAATATATAGGACTCATATTTGATTTTGAACAACTAAGCTGCCTAGAAGCTTGACATACCAAGCTTTTCTTCTGAGTATACTGAGTAAGATTCAAGTAGAATTCCTATATTCATAATATAACTTCGTTGGCTTATGGGTTAGCAATGAATTCTTCACAGGTGTGGGCTGATACTTTAGCAACTTATGGAGCTAGCGAGTCAGAAATTCAAGAATTACTGGCGTACAATCAAAATGTCTTCTCTCCCCCGACGCTAGAACAACTGTATCAGGCAGAGTCAGAACTCTATCTTGCTAGCTGGAAAAAATATGCTCAAGAGTCCGCTACTGTGGGGACTTATGCAACTTTGCGAACTTACTTAGTGCAGTTACAGTTTCCTATTTTAGCTGGCATTAGCACCACAACGGACTATCGTGGCGCAACTCGCAAAGGAAAATCAACAGCACAGATGGAACTTGCCACTGGCTTGACTTTGCTCCAACCTGAACAACTC
Organism: Nostoc sp.; assembly: GCF_036917155.1. Taxonomy (GTDB): domain Bacteria; phylum Cyanobacteriota; class Cyanobacteriia; order Cyanobacteriales; family Nostocaceae; genus Nostoc. The sequence goes on from NZ_JBALDZ010000205.1 coordinate 12,372, forward strand.
CAATTGTATATTTATCAAACCTTAGCTGGTGAGATTCCTGTCTTAGTTGCCGCAAACAGATCTGATTTCATCAGCTTAGTTCAAGCACTGACCAAATACAACGAACCCTGTCCAATCCCTGACTCAATGGGAGCTTGTACTATCCAAGGATATAACAACTGGCATCGGGTGCGCGAATATCAAAAACAATGGCAGGAAGAAAATCAAAATCAAAATTATGAACTAGGTTGGGCAGTTGAGTTTCAACGATTAATTCAACGTCCAGAACTGTATCAAGATCGGTTGATTCTGCTCAGTCGGGGGCCATATAGCAACGTTAACTCGACTGAGTTAGAACTCGACGAACAACAATGGCTAGAGATTTCTGAAAAAATCCGCTTAGAACATGAATGTACTCACTATATAACCCGCCGCTGTTTTGGCTCAATGCGAAATAACATCCTTGACGAACTTATTGCAGATTATCGAGGAATTGTTCAGGCAATCGGTCGTTATCGGGCAGATTGGTTTTTGCATTTTATTGGTTTGGAAGCTTTTCCCAACTATCGTCAAGGAGGGAGATTAGAAAATTATCGAGGCGAACCGCCATTATCAGAGGGGGCATTTCAGGTGTTACAAAGGCTAGTGAAAACAGCAGCCGAAAATCTAGAAAAATTTGAGCAAAAATCTCACCAATTAGTCAAAACTAAACAAGAAGAAATAGGGATATTGATGGCTTTGGCAACCCTCAGGCTGGAAGAATTAGCATCTGAACAAGGAGTCTCCTTAATAGAAACAGCCATTAACCATCAAAAACAGTATTTTAAAACACAATGAAGTTATAAATATTTCAAAAACTTTCAAAAAAAATACTTGAAGTACTCTTGATTAAAAAGGTGAATTTATGATAGATATTTTTCTAAAAAATTTAAGTAATAGTGATATCCAATGGCTTAAGCAAAACGGACAGATACAGAACATTAAATCAGGAGAAGCCTTAATTGAAAAAGGGCGATCGCCAGATTTTTTCTACCTGATCGTTAGCGGGGAACTGAGAGCGACGATTAACCAAAACCAAGGCGGCAGATTGGGTATGGCCTTTGCCGCTCTGGAAGATGAGTCAAGCTTAGAACAAGAAATTACCCGCTTTTCCCCAGGAGACGTTTTAGGCAAGCTGCCTGTTGTTGAGCTAACACCAGCGATCGTCAGCGTGAGAGCCTCAGAAAATACATCTTTACTGGCCGTTCCCTATGAGATACTACAAGAGCAAATAAAAGAAGATGTTAGTTTTGCATCTCGATTTTATCGAGGAATAGCAGTTTTACTATCAGAACGTTTTGAGCGAATTATCCAATACTTTTTGCGTCACCAAAAGGGGCAAATTTCTCCTATACAGAATGTACCCTTAATTTTTGGCGAACTCAGTGACAGTGACTTAGACTGGATGCTGGGCATTGGCAGATTAGAAGAAATAAATGCAGACGAAATTCTCATTTATACCAACGAGCAAATCGAAAATCTTTACATCATCTTGCAAGGGACAATTGCCGTCTTCGTCAAAGAAGCACAAACCAATCGCCTTGCCAGCGTCTTCGCCCTTCTAGAAAACGATGGAGCCACTGATGCATCCATAGAAAGAGAGATTATCCGTCTCTACCGAGGAGAAATTCTTGGAGAAGTGATCGCCTTAGATAACCCCATGTCAACCTTTACCTTGAGAGCTTTAGAAAAATCTATCTTGTTAAAAATCCCCGAACGACAACTGCTAGTTAAATTACAGCAAGATGTGGGTATCGCCTCACGCTTCTACCGCGTTATAGCTATGTTGCTGTCTGAAAGATTGCAAGGGCTGATTAGTCGTCTAGGATATGGGCGCAGTCATTACCAGACTGGGCAAAGTCTAAAACTAGGGACAGAGTACGAAGATGAAATAAATATTGATGTCATGGATAACCTCACTCTCGGCGGAGCTAGATTTGAATGGATGCTCAAAAGATTAAAAGTCAGTTAGGACTCAATAAAAAAGGGTAAGTTGTTATGTCAGATTCAGCAAACAAACTATTTCGTGAAGAAGCCTTAGAACGCCTCTCTTCACCAGAAAGGCTTGACCAACTAATGAATGTTGTTAATCCTCAAGCTTGGTTGCCATTAGCAGGATTGGGATCTTTAGTTGTGATTGCCGCTATTTGGAGCGTGGTTGGTCGGCTGCCGTTGACTGTGACAGGACAAGGAGTATTATTATATCCTCGCAGCGTAATTCAATTTCAAGCACCTAGTGATGGAACAGTAGTCGAACTCAAAATTAAATCTGGAGATAACGTCAAAAAAGGAGATGTTATTGGCATCATCAGCCAACCTTCCTTAGACCAGCAACTTGAGCAGGAACAGAAAAAGTTGATAGAATTACTGATTCAAGCACGCAACAGCAATTCAGCACTTAACAAACGACTCACTTCCGAAAGAGCAAATCTCATCAAACAAACAGCCAACCTGAAAGCCAGCTTAAAAAGAGAATCTATCATCCCAGCTTTGCGCCAACAAAGTCTCCAATTACTCACGGAAAACCGCGCCGCAATTAAAAAAAGACTGAGTACCGACCAACAAATTTTACCAATTTTACGTCAGCGCAGCCTCGATAGTTTGCAGCAAAAAAGTGAAGGTCTTAACAAGCGCATAGAACAAATTAATAAATTACTACCACAATTACAAACACAATTAGAAGCCCGCCGTAAATTGTATGAGCAAAAAATCGTCAGTGCTGATGTGATGTTAAGCGCTCAAAGAGATTACTTTGACAGTTTAGCGCAGCTCTCGGATCTTGAAGCCCAACAAAAACAACTAGATTTAGAGCAGTCTAATACAGAACGGCAGTATTTGGAGAGTAAAAACCAAACTAACGACCTCAACGTTAAACTACAAGAAATTCAAGTTCAACAAGTTGACATTGAAAGGCAATATCAACAAAGTTTGAATACATTGGACGACATAAATACCAAACTCCGAGACGTTAACAGTCAACTTGCTAAGTTAGCTCAAGAACAATTAGAGTCCAGCATTAATAGAAATAATAATATTGCAGAGGTAAGAAGAACAATAGCGCAATTACAACAAGAAATAGAATCAAAAAGCAAAATTGTTAGTGATTATGATGGAAAAGTTATTGAATTATCCGTCTTACCAGGACAGATAGTTGCTGGCGGGACTCGTCTAGGAGCAATTAGTGCTACAGGCACAGATGCCAAACTGATGAGCGTGATCTACTTTGCTGATAAAGATGGTAAACAAATTAAATCGGGTATGGAAGTCCAAGTTACCCCCAGTTTAGTCAAGCGAGAAAGATTTGGAGGGATTTTAGGCAAGGTGCAAACTGTAACACCTTTCCCAGTGAGCGAGCAAGATATGTCAACCACTATTGGCAACCAAAATCTAGCAGAAAGTCTGGCTCAAGGAGGAGGTAAAGCTCCGATAGAAGTATTTGCACAACTAGACACTGCTAATACAAGCAGTGGCTATAAATGGTCTTCTTCCAAAGGACCAGACATCAATCTGTCTTCGGGAACCACCGTACAGGTACGTGTCAAAGTGGGAGAAATTGTACCAATAGCCTATGTTATTCCTATCTTTAAGTCGGTTACGGGTATTTATTAGGATATGTCAGGGATAGCACTAATTTTCAACTTTTTTCAACCAAACCAACGTGGTCGAGTGCGAACTCCGACGATGCTGCAAATGGAAGCAGTAGAATGCGGGGCTGCTGCACTTGGAATTATCTTGGGCTACTACGGTCAGATAGTTCCCCTGACAGAATTACGGCGTGAGTGCAGTGTTTCCAGGGATGGGAGCAAAGCTTCTAATGTTCTCAAAGCAGCTCGGTTGTACGGTTTAGACGCTAAAGGATTTAAAAGATCCTTGGAAAACGTGCAACAAATTCAGCCTCCTTTCATTGTTTTTTGGAACTTCAACCATTTTTTGGTAGTAGAAGGATTTGCGGGTAAAACTGTTTATCTCAACGACCCAGCCACAGGGCCAAGAACAGTTACTTTCGATGAATTTAACCAAGCGTTCACAGGCGTGGTTTTGTTGACAGAACCGGGGGCAGAGTTTAAAAAAGGGGGCAAAAAAAAAGGGATTTTCGCTGCCATAACCTCTCGCTTGCAAACTTCACAGCAAGCCTTGATTTTTTGCTTGGTTGCGGGGTTACTATTAACAATTCCTCGTTTGGCAGTGCCAGCCTTTATGCAGGTGTTTATTGATGAAATTTTGGTAGAAAATCGTACTGACTGGCTGCGTCCGTTGTTGTTGGGTATGATATTGGTGGCATTACTGAGAGGGTTATTAGCTCGTCTGCGACTGACATATCTGCGACGGTTATTGCTCAAGTTATCAGTTACAATGTCGGGGCAGTTTCTTTGGCACACGATTCGTCTACCGGTTGGTTTTTATGCCCAACGCTTTGCAGGAGAAATCAGCAGTCGCGCTCAACTTAATAATAAGGTAGCTGAAATTCTTTCAGGACATTTGGCAACTACCGTCATCGACTCGATCATGATGTTATTTTATGCCCTGATCATGTTTTTTTACGATCCGTTGTTAACATTAATTGCCATTTTATTTGCAACTGCTAATTTTGTAGCTCTGCAATCTCTTTCCCGCAACCGAGTCGATGCCAATATCAGGCTGTCTCAAGAAACAGGTAAGGTAGCAGGTGTAGCAATTAGCGGCATTCAAACTATCGAAACAGTAAAAGCATCTGGGTTAGAGTCAGACTTATTTGCGAAGTTTGCCGGTTACTATGCCAAAACTATCAATGCCCAACAGGAATTAGGTTTGCCTACCCGACTATTGGGAACATTACCAAGGGTGTTAACTTCTTTGGCTGTCACTTCGATTTTAGTGGTGGGTGGGTTGCGCGTGATGCAAGGAACTTTGAGTATTGGGGGACTGATTGCTTACCAAGCACTAACGCAAGAATTTCTTAAGCCCGTGAACGAGTTGGTGAATTTTGGCAGTACCTTGCAAGATTTGGAAGCAGACTTGAATCGTCTAGATGACGTGCTAGAAAACCCAGTCGATCCGGAAGCGGAACGACAAGTTGAAGCAAATAGCGATCGCTGGCAATACAGCCAAGATACATTTAAATTGCAAGGATACGTGAAGTTAAATAATCTTACCTTTGGCTACAATCGGTTAGATGAACCCCTGATTAATAATTTAAGCTTGAGCTTAAAACCAGGCCAAAGAGTAGCTTTAGTGGGCGGTAGTGGGTCTGGCAAGTCTACCGTGGCTAAATTGCTGACCGGACTATACGCACCTTGGTCAGGTGATATCCTCTTAGATGGCACTCCCCGCCATCAGATTCCTCGCCCCATTCTCGGCAATTCTCTAGCGATGGTAGAGCAGGAAATTTTTCTGTTTGCTGGCACTGTGCGCGAAAATTTGACCCTTTGGGACTCAACTGTCACGGAAGCCGACCTGATCAGAGCTTGTCAAGATGCCGCCATCCACGATCTAATTTTAAATATGCCAGGGGGCTATAATAGCCAGCTAACTGAAGGCGGAATGAATTTAAGTGGAGGACAACGCCAACGTTTAGAAATTGCCAGAGCATTAGTCAGAAATCCATCTGTATTAGTATTAGATGAGGCAACTAGCGCTCTTGATGCGGAAACAGAACTGATCATTGACAGAAACCTGCGGCGGCGCGGTTGTTCCTGCATCGTTGTTGCCCACCGACTGAGTACAATTCGTGATTGCGATGAAATTATCGTCTTAGTGCGGGGGAAGGTGATGCAGCGAGGTACCCACGAAGAGTTACGCAAACACCCTGGATTCTATACCCGCTTAGTTGGGAATCAGGAAGGATAATTATGAGTATTGCTCGGCAAGGACGCATCGTTAAAAGTAACGAGCCGCTACTCTTAGATGATCCCGATAGGGTCTGGGTAGTGAAATCTGGTTCTTTGGTGTTGCATAGCGTCTTAGTGGAGAACGCAGAAATTAAAGGTGTGCGCCGCTTTCTATTTAATATCGGTGCAAACGAAGCTTTATTTGGAGCTAATTTCGCGCCAACTTTCAACAACAAAGAACTGAGAGGGATTTTGGCAGTTGCACTCGAAGACAGTGAAATCCTGGCATTGACCTTGGCAGACGTGCTTGAGCAAGTCAAAGAGGTTAATCATGAGGCGATCGCCTGGCTAGAAGGTTGGCTTTGCCACATAGGAGAATGGCTCAGTGAGCAACCAACAGCAGCCAATACCCCAGCGAATAGTATCCTGGCAGAAGCAACCCATTATATATCACTACTCAAAGAGCAAACCCTAGTACCGCCTCGCCCCTTTGCCATTGATCGGCAAATAGGACAAAGGGTTGCCTGGATTCATCTACGTCAAGGCAGTACTCTTTGGCAAGGTATCGAAGAACTGAAGGTAGATATTATTTCTCCACTTATGCCTCTGGTTTTTGGCACTTGGTTGACAGCCGAAAATCCTGTAGAAGTTTATACTAGTCTGACTCAAGAGCTAGAAACCATTGAGCAAATTGCTTTTAGTTTATCGCAGTTCCACAGTTACTTTTTTTACTACTTTAACCTGCTAGAGCAGCAGCAAATTAACTTAGAATTTCGCCGTTTCCAAGAAAGACAGCAGATAAATCGGCGGATGATCGAAAGCTCAATGGGCGAATTAGCAGCAGTATTGCAGTCGCAAGAAGCAGAATTTTTTCCTGAAGTCCCTTACTTGCTGATGGCCGCTGGTGCGGTAGGTCAGGCAATGGGGATTGAAATTCGCCCTCCAGCCCAATCGGAAGACTTTGATCGGGTTAAAGACCCCACAGAGGTAATTGCCAGAGCTTCCCAATGCCGAGTCCGCAGGGTGTTACTGATTGGTAACTGGTGGCAACAAGAACACGGTGCTTTGTTAGCTTACACCAAAGCTAACCAGCCAGTAGCTTTATTACCCGCCCAAAACAATCATTATGTGCTGTATGACCCAGAAACATCGACCCGCAAGCCCGTGGATGCAGCAGTCAGCAACAACCTCAAACCAGAAGCTTACACGTTTTATCGACCCTTACCTCAGTTTATGAGCAATGCGGTAGATATTTTCCGTTTTGGCATTAAGGGTTATGAACAAAACATCGTCGCTATCATCGTTTTGGGCATCTTGGCTTCACTGCTGGGGATGGTGACTCCACAAGCAACGGCAATCTTAGTTAATGATGCAATTCCCGATAGCAATTATTCTTTGTTGTTACAACTGGGATTAGCTCTGTTTGCTGCTGCTTTTGGGCAAGCTATCTTTCAACTAGCACAACAGATTATTACTTTAAGAGTAGAAAGTGCTGCTGATGCTGCTCTCCAACCCGCCGTTTGGGACAGGGTACTCAAATTAAGCCCAGGGTTTTTTCGCCAGTATTCTTCAGGTGATTTAGTCAATCGGCTGCTAGTAGTCAGTCAAATTCGCTCTCAGATCAGTGGTTCCACACAACGTACACTCTTAAGCGGCCTGTTCGCGCTCCTCAACTTGATATTGATGTTCGCTTATAGTTGGCAATTGGCTTTGGTGGGTGTAGGGATGGGTGTTTTAGTGATTATTATCACCATAGTTTCCAGTCAGATCATTGTTCGTAAAAGACGAAAACAAGAGGCACTAGATGGAGAAATTAACGGATTGACTGTTGAACTGATCCAAGGCGTATCCAAGTTGCGGGTTGCTGCGGCTGAAGAACGGGCATTTGCAGCTTGGGCGAAAAAATATAGCCAACGCACCAAGTTACAATCAGGCATCAAACGCATTGATGATAGTATCACGGTTTTTAATGAAGCACTTCCCGTCATCAGTTCCGTCCTCACATTTTGGTTTGCAATTTTGTTTATTCAGATAGCGATCGCCCAGAACATACCTAGTGGACTATCACCGGGTTCATTTCTGGCATTTAATGCGGCTTTTGCTGTGTTTATTAGTGGTGCGACTGAGATTAGCAATACCTTGAGTGATATTTTGGAGATTATTCCTCTGTGGGAAAGAGCTAGACCGCTTTTACAGTCACAACAAGAATCAGACCCCACCAAAGCAGACCCAGGCAGATTGACGGGACGTATTGCTTTAGAACACATCACTTTCCGTTATCGGGACGACGGCCCCCTGACTCTTGATGATGTCAGCATCCATGCCGAACCCGGAGAATTTGTGGCGATAGTCGGCCCCAGTGGCAGTGGTAAATCAACAGTATTTCGCTTGTTATTGGGTTTTGAAACTCCCTTAAGCGGTACCGTATATTACGATGGTCAAGACCTGGCTGGGCTAGATATTCAAGCAGTAAGACGACAATTGGGTGTGGTACTGCAAAATGTTCGCATTTCCTCTGCACCAATTTTTGATAGTATTGCGGCTGGAGCTTTAGTCACTTTAGATGAAGCTTGGGAAGCAGCCCGCATGGCAGGTTTTGACGCAGATATTAAAGCCATGCCAATGGGAATGCACACGGTAATTAGTGAAGGCGGAACTAATCTTTCTGGAGGACAACGACAACGACTGTTGATTGCCCGCGCCCTAGTATTAAAACCCAAAATTCTTCTCATGGACGAAGCTACAAGTGCTTTGGATAATCAAACCCAAAACATAGTGACTCAAAGTTTAGATCAACTGAATGCGACTAGAATTGTGGTCGCCCATCGCCTCAGCACAATTCGCCATGCTGACCGTATTTATGTAGTAGAAGCGGGACGTGTCATCCAGGTGGGTAAATATGATGATTTAGTCAAACAACAAGGACTATTTGCTCGCTTAGTTGCACGACAGTTGGATTAAGAAGATGCTATATCTTTTTAGTAAGTAAAAAGATAATCCCCATAAATAAATTTAGGGGATTTGTAATGAACGTCTTGTTTCTTGCACTGCGTGTCTTGAAACAAATGTTTTCATATATTCCATAAATAAATTTAGCGCAAAGTTCTGAGCGGAGGAAACCTCCGCTCAGAACTTTGTAAGAGAGGGGCTTTAAACCATTTGTTCTTGTTTTTCTTTTGCCTTGTTCGGTCATGGTTCGATAATTACCGCCAATCCCTGCCCAAGACAAATTTTGAAAACATCAGCATAGCAACTATTTATTCAATGGTTACTGATTCGATTAGTTCAGAAAGTTCAAAGCAGAAAATACGTGAATAAAAGTAAAGTTCAGCTTCTAGTGATTTTTTCATGTTTTCGGCTTTACGGAAGCCATGTTGTTCACCTTCAAAGGGAACATAAGCCACTGCCAGACCTTTAGCCCGCAAGGCTGTAACCATTGCTTGTGTTTGGTTTGGAGGAACGACTTTATCTTCTAGCCCCTGGAAAAAAATTACAGGACAGGCAAGACGGTCAGTAAAATTGATTGGAGATCGCTGTTGATAAATCTGACGCTGTTGTGGATAAGCACCAATTAAATGCTCCAAGTATCGAGATTCAAATTTGTGTGTATCCCGCGCTAAAGCTTCTAGATCGCTGACTCCATAATAGCTGGCACCGGCTTTGAAAGTATTACGGAAAGTCAACGCACAAAGCGTTGTATAACCACCCGCGCTGCCACCAGAAATTGCCAAACGCTCGCCGTCAACTATCCCTTGTTCTACTAGGTAACGCGCACCAAAGACGCAATCATCTACATCAACAATTCCCCACTGACCATCTAATCTTTGACGATACTCTCGTCCATAACCTGTGCTACCACCATAATTTACATCTAGAACCGCTATACCCCGGCTAGTCCAGTACTGAATACTAAAGCTCAGGTTACTAGAAGCAGCTGCGGTTGGCCCACCGTGGCTTTTGACAATTAGAGGAGGTTTCTCAGTTTCAGGAGCAGTGTAATCACGGTTTTGGGGTGGATAAAATATAGCATAGCCTGTTTGACCTTTGGCTGTCGGATACTCAATTTGTTGAGGGAGTGAAAGATAACCAGCATCAATATTTACATCACTAGAGCAGCGTAACACTTCTATTTTTTCAGTAGCCAAATCAAGTTGCACAATAGCAGATAACTCAGTCGGAGAACTTGCTCGGAAAACAACTCGTCCTGGGGTTGCCTGAATACCGCTAATTTCTGTATATGGTGTCGGCAACTGTTTCAATTGAGTTGTTGTTGTGTCAAGACTAGCTAAGTGCCAACTACCTTTTTGGGTATATGTGCAGATAATACGGTTAGCGGACTCGAAAGCATAAGTTGATGTGCCTAAAAGCCATTGCGGACGACCAAACTCTGCCTCCATTTGTGTCAGAGCTTGAATTTCTCCATCTTGCCAACTGTAGAGATTCCACCAACCAGTGCGATCGCTGATGAAGCACAAATTGCCATCATTAGACCACTCTGGCTGAAATATGGATTCGTTTAAACCACCCGCAATTTGTTGAGTATGGACTAAACAGCCATCTGCGAGAAGTTCCCCTATCCATAGTTGAGTGCCATCCCACGGCATATTTGGATGGTTCCAAGTCAGCCAAGCCAAGCGAGAACCATCAGGGCTAAGACGAGGTGAGGCGTAAAAGTCGTTTCCAGATACTAACGGTTTGCTATCTCCTTCTAATCCTAGACTTACCAGTGTATTGATCGGCTCACGACCAGCAATGGCGTGATCCTCAGATACACAAATAATTCGGTGGCGTTGACGGTCAAAAATTCCATCTGCATAGCGCACAGCAACTAGAGGTGTGATTGCTCGCGGTTCAGTATTAATATTCTGACAATAGAGGCGTTGGTCAGCAAAGTTACTGAAGTAAACAGTGCCATCAACGACGAGAAAAGAGTTACCGCCATATTCATGAACAGAGGAACGCACATTGAACTCCACAGGAGTGATATCCTGAATTTGATTATTAGCATTCCGTTTTACTACCACGGTTATACCTTGCTCTGACGGTCGTAACTCACTCCAATAAATGTCTTCGCCATCGAGAGCAATTTGCCCGAATCCAATTGTACGTGCAGTAATTAAGTCTGTTGTGATGGGAGATTTCCAAGAACCGTAAGATGCTACCTTTGGTTTAGTCACGCGCTATAAACTCCCTAATATCAAATCAATATGAAGAACAATATATGTACAGTGACTTTTTATTTGTCGCTGTGCCAAATTAACGTGAGTTCGACGGTTAGAAAACGGCAAAAAGCTTGCTAGATATGAAACATAAGAAACTGGGCAGGTGTTGCGTGCGATGCCTGCGGCAGGCTACGCCTACGCTAAGATTGATTGAGAATGAGCAAAAAAGGCACAAAAAACGGCGAGACTAAAAATATCTAACAAAAATCAGGGTCAGAGCTTAGTCTACCATTGTATCTCGCCTCGATATCGTACAAATCTTCTGTACTTTCATGATTTTTGTAACCAGTGGGCAGCAACTCCAAATTCAAAAATTTAAGAGGAATCAGTAGCCTTGAGAAAGCAAGTATGTGGATATTGCTATTTTCACAGACATGGGTAATTCTAGAAACAATATTAACGTTCTTACCAGTGATGTAGTAATTGCTTGCGGGATGGGTGCAGGAACCGCTTCAGAAATTGCTCTAGCTTTGAAAGCAAATAAGCAAGTAATTTTGTTGAATAATGATGAAGAAAGTAAACTTTTCTTTAAAAAACTGTCGCCAGAAAATGTTTATATTGTGGAGAGTGTGGAGCAGGCGATCGCTACTGCCAAAACAATTTTATCTTAGTTACGAATTAGTGAATCAGTAAAGTCTTCTCAAATTGGGAGGCTCTCGAATTGATTGGGTTTGAATCCCCATCTGTTGCGTTAGCTTTCCGAAATTTAAATTATATTCCGGATCAGACTGCTCCAAGAGAGTGTATGTATAAAAAAGAGAACTAAATTCCCAGATGATTCACCAAATTACCGCTTTAGAATCCTGTTGGCATATTTCTCCTGAGTGGGGTCAGACCATGCCTCCATTAGCAGTAAGAATGTTAGAAAAAGTTTTGTTGCCAATCTCAGACTTGTCAGGCTACTGCTGTGGTGTTTTGTGGGAAAAACAGGAATGGATTTATGCAATTGTTTGCCAGAATGAAACTCTCTACTTAGCTGAACAAGAATTTCATAGAACAAATCTACTAGAAAAGTCTACTGTTTCTACCCCAGCTTTTAAATTGGGGGACATAATTGAGGTTGATTTCGGTGAACAGCCGACACGCCGTGTTATTCAAGGAATTTTTAGCCTCAAAGATAATTGGCTTTATGGGGTAGAGTGGCGCTCTCCAATTTTAGAAGAACTGTCTGCTCAAAGCAGAACATGTCGAGCTTCGGTAATTGACGATTTACAAGGTATTCTCCAATACTGCCCTACTCTCACCCAAGCTTCGCTTAAACCATCAACTAGATTTTTCAGCACTGTTCTCATTGAAGCTTTTGACCATAAACTCATGGCAATTATCAGACAAATCACCAGATGAGATGGTAAGGCACGTTTACGATCTTCGCTTGCTTTAGCGTTAGCGATCGCCTGTTCAATGGCATCAGATGGAATCGCAGTTTCTAAGGCTTTGAGTACGAGCTTACTCTCTTAACCAGTCCCCCAAAATTGATGATATCTTTTCCTGAAAGAGCATTGGCATTTAGAACTGCCTGCCGCAGTGAACCTGCACCACTGTTGTTCGTATTAGTGACGGTAAATGTAGACATTCAGATTTCTCCTATTTTTTGACGTTGTATAAAATTTGATATCAAGACAACTGCGATCACCCTACTGGTCTGACAACCCCAAAATGCGCTTTTTCGGATTGGGGTGCTTATTTTAACAATTCGCTTTTTCTTAATTCGTAATCTATGCACTCAAAAATCGTCTTCAAATTAATTAAAAAAGACTACCCGATAATAAAATTATTATCGGGCAAGAGCATTTGGGAATTTAGTTACAAATACCTAAAATTCACTTAAGTTTCTGACTTGGGCTTATTGATAATGTCCCCGAATCCATACGCGATGGTGATTTCTTCTTACCCAATGCCCTGGTATCCACCGCCTACGTCTCGCTAGCAATAATGTTCCCACTTGTGGTTTTTGAACTTCTGGATTGACAATTCCTGATAGAGCTGATGCTTCATTAGGCATGGAAGCAACCAACAGAGGTATTGCTACTATTCCTGCAATAATTTTGTTCCAGGCACGACGGAAACTTCTCTACAAAACGCTGTGCGAATGACAAAAACTGATATGCTGCATAAAGGCTGGAGAAAACTAAGATACTTAGTTCTGGGTCAAAACTCAAATAGCTCACAAGTCTCTTTTTAATAGAGCTAAAAAACAGTTTTGAAATCCTGTTAGGACTGAATTTCGTATGTCATGACTCAGTGGTTGGTTTTTGGCATTTTGTAACCTTAAGCACCTAGATTTTTACTCAAAATATTCGAGATTTTCCTGACATCAGTGAAAGATATCAGGTTGACTGCAAATCATGAACTTGTAAAAACAATGCACAAAACAAAATCGCCAAAGACTGACTCATCTACCTATTCCAAATCCTTGGCATTAAACTCACACCCTCAATTAACGCATAGACCATTTAGTAGCGAAATCCAAAAAGCATCAGTTGCAGCTAAAACACCAACTGATATAGAGAATGAAGGCTTTGCAGAACAACAGATGGAAGCAACTGGACTTTCCATACAAGCCAAGTATGGCACGATTACATCCGAAGGACAGGAGCGCTTAACAGTTCTGCAAGCCAAGATGGACGGACTATTGAATTCTCGACTTGAACACGCAACCCGATTTGGTCATAATATTGCCAATATTCCACTTCGTAGACCACAGATATCAACTCCAATTCAGGCAAAGCTGACAATTGGAGAGCCTGGGGATAAGTATGAGCAAGAGGCTGATGAAACAGCTCGTCTTGTAGTGCAACGGATTCATCAATCACAGGGCGAAAAAGTTCAGCGTGAGTCGTTGCCTCAAGAGGAAGAAGAACTCCAAATGAAACTGGAGAGCAGCATACAGCGAGAATCTCTGCCAGCCGAAGAAGACGAACTGCAAATGAAACCGATGGTACAGCGTGTAGCAGACGAAGGTATGGCTACATCACCGGATTTGGAAACATCAATCACAAAAGCCCAAGAAAATCAGTTTGAAGGTCGTGGGTTTGCCGTGCAAAAAAAATCAGATACCCATACCCAGAAAACCGACTTAAACACCCTACTTTTGCAAGCAAAAAGCTTTGGTCACAGTATTAGTAAGTTGGCAGTGCAAGAAAGTAGTAGTGCATCGCCACAAACCAGTGGATTAAGGATACAAGCCAAGTTGAGTATCGGGGAACCAGGCGATCACTACGGTCAATTTCTGGCGATGGCTGATAATTATTCCTCTGAACAGCAACCAATACAAATGTCAAAGAACAAGAATGAGCCGATTTCTGTTCGGAAGCCTGAGCATAATCAAGAACAAATTCAGGATGAGATGATTAAGCTTTGGAAAAGTAATCCGATAAACGAGCAGGACCAGCTTCGTGCCGATTATGCCTGGAATTACAGAAAGACTGAGGGCGGCTGGTGTGATGGCTGGTCTTATGTGCTTTCCAGAGGAGCAGATGATTTGGCGGATTTATGGGCGGAAATTGACAATCTACTTGATAGTGGAGACCCGCTCAATTCAACCAGCATATATAATGCCACTACATTCGCCAGGAAGGCTTGTCTTTATCATATCATGAATCATGACGCTCCAGCAGATAATGAAGATAATCCTACGCAATATGCGGATTATCAAGCTGCCAATTTCAGTCTAGAGCAAAAACCCTCAGACAGGGAAAATTGGAAGCACGATGATTCGGGCACTTTGCCAATGTATATCATCGTGAATGAAATTAAATCGCTGCAAGTGGGTCAGACGCTTCGTCTTACATCACCCATTCATGATGCGGCAGTTAAACATACCAAAGAAGGATACATCGTTTCTGAAACCGAAAGTCATGGGGTTCAAAAATGCCAAAAACTGGAAGAAGCACTGCTCATTCTGGAAGAATGGCAAGCAGAATGTGAACGAAAGCATGCTCCGTTCTTTAATCAAACCCTGATTGTATGACCAAATCGGCAATAAGTGGTTAGGCAAAATTAATTACTCCCGGTTCGCCCATTTTAAATTGAGTTAGAAAAAAGCTGAACGATTTAGTAGGGGTTCTAATCTACAATACAAAAGTACTATAATCCCAACTTTGCGCGTAGTTTACCGCCGTAGGCATCGCATAAAAATAGAGTTTTTAGAACAGGGTGGTAGTTCAAGGTAAATTTAGGGGAATGGCTAAAACCATTACTAGACCTAGATTTTCTGTTTTTCGGCAATTTCTCGAACTCCAAAAAAAATGAGCGAACCGGGAGTAAAGAGATTAATTCTGGGATTATTACCCCCATCCCTTGGCAAAATTCTCTCGCTGACTGGTACTCTTTTTTGGTGCAAGTTTTGGCTGCGTGAATCAGAATGTCGCCTCGGTAATTGATGGGCCAGCCACGGTTTTCAATATCCTTGAGAGCATAGATAATTGCCCATGCCCAAGGTTGTCTGACTGAAAGTGCTTTCATCTGTTTTAAAACTCCAGCAATTGAACGTAAGCATCCAACGCCGCAAGTGCCGGGTGCGGATGTGGCTGTGAACGCAGTCCGTTTTCGTGGTTTAATTTGAACTAATACCGTTCGATTAAATATCAAAAGCTGTTTAAACCGACAGTCAAGGTAGCTATGAGCATTTATGCTTATTTGAGAGTCTCCAGCGATCGCCAAGACCTACACAACCAACGACATGGCATTTTGGAGTATGCCAACACCCATGCTTTGAGTCCCATCCAGTTTATAGAGGACACGGTTTCTGGACGGGAGAAATGGTTAGAGCGAGGTGTAGGACAACTACTCAATCAAACAGCACAAGCATCCGATGTAGTCATTTTTTCAGAAGTTAGTCGCATGGCACGCTCCACCCTACAAGTATTAGAAATGCTAGAGTGCTGCGTGCGCCGAGGAATTAACGTCCATATCGCCAAGCAAGGTATGGTGCTAGATGATTCAATGCAAAGCAGAATCACAGCATTATGTTTGCAGTTTCATTTGCAATTATTGTGGTTTTGAGACCCCCTTTATTTGCAATTAATGTGGTTTCAAAATCGCCTTGTTTGCAGTTTTATCGCTGGATGTTTGCAGTTCGCTACACCTATTTATTTGAAAATGAGAATTGCTGGCTAGAAATGAACAAAACCAAATAGGATTTCAGAAGATATAGATAGTTCCGCAATCGCAATCGCCATTGTTGATTGCTCATTTTTCTTGCGGTGTTTCCAGAACCATTTCTAGTGCTTGAATCAGATTTTTGACCAAGGGAGTTTGGACTATGGTGTAATGATTACCAGGAATTGTACAGGTTTTCAGATGATTGATAATAGTGTTCCAACCGGAATTTGAATCTTGAACCTTACACTGATTGTTTTCACTCGCACATATTAATAAAGCTTTAGCAGGGTAAGTTTTTAGTTGGTAATGACGGCAAGCCATGAAATTTGTACAGAAAACATTCCATAATCTTTGTGCCTGCTGTATTTCCATATCACTGGGTAGGATGCCGAGTTGTTGCACCTTTTCAAGTAAGAGGTTTAATTGATCTAGAGGGTCTAGTTGATACAGTTCCTCCAAGGCGATCGCTAGTTCTTTGCCATAAAGTCCACTTAACTCTTCGATCAGCATCGCCATGAGCATATCCCGATCGATGTCCTCATTTCGATCGACCGCCGTTGGTGGATAACTATCAATTAAAACTAAGGAAGCAACTTGATACCCACTAGCTAATAACTGCTGCGCCATCTCAAAAGCGATGATACCACCACTGCACCAACCAACCAGATAGTAAGGTTCTTGGGGCTGAACTTGCCGTATAGCCTTAATATACTCATCCGCCATCTCCTCGACGCTGGTTAATGGTTGGCGATCGCTCTCAAGACCAAATGCTTGCAATCCATATACTGGGCGAGTGGGGGATAGTTGCCCTGCCATTTCCACATAGCAAAAGACATGACCGCCGCCAGGATGAATACAGAATAGGGGAGGAAGAGAACCTTGGGGCTGAATAGGGATTAGGGGAGAACCTGTGGAAACTATGATTGGAGCTTGCAGAAGGCTAGCTAGCTGTTCAATGGTTGGCGATTGAAAAAGTGTTGCTAAGGGCAGGGTTTTTTGGAACTTTTGCCCAATTTTGGTCATGAGGCGAACTGCAAGCAGAGAATGCCCACCTAAGTCAAAGAAATTATCCCTGATGCCAATGCGATCGACATCTAGCACCTCTGACCAAATCTGTGCAAGTTGGAGTTCTACAACATTACGGGGAGGAATAAACTCACCCCCCTGCTTAGTAGAATGGCTTGGGGATGGTAATGCTTGCCGATTAATTTTTCCGTTGGGGGTTAAGGGCATTTCTTTTAACATGATGAAGCTCGATGGCACCATGTAATCAGGCAGTTTTTGTTTGAGAAATTGGCGCAGTTGCGATTCCTCCAAGCAAGATTTTTTTGAAACTACATAAGCCACAAGTTGCTCTAGCTCCGATGGAGTTTGCCAGACAATCGCTAAAGCTTCTTGAACTTGAGGATGGGAAACAAGAGTTGCCTCAATTTCTGCCAATTCAATCCGAAAACCCCGAATTTTTACTTGATGATCGCAGCGACCCACATATTCAATGTTGCCGTCAGGAAGGTAGCGAGCTAAATCTCCTGTTTTGTAGAGACGCTCATTTGTTTTTTTGCTAAAAGGGTTAAGAATAAACTTCTCTTGGGTCAGTTCGGGGCGATTATGATAGCCTCTGCCTACACCATCTCCACCGACGTAAAGTTCGCCAATAACACCAATTGGAACTGGTTGTAGATATTGGTTGAGAATATAAATTTGAGTATTAGCGATCGGTCGTCCAATTGGAACAGTATTAGCTCTGTTAGTGGTTTTCATAGCCTGATAAATTAAGATTACTTGCTAGAGAATAATCAATTGATTCTTCTATAATCGCTAATCCTTTGTATAAAGCCTCATAACTAATTGTCAGAGGTGGCAACAGTTTGAGAACTTCATGATGTGAACCAGCAGTTTCGAGAATCAATCCTCGCTGAAAAGCTATTTGCTTAATTTTAGAGGCAATTTCAGTTGACTGACAAGCAATTCCTTGAATCATGCCTCGACCCCGATGCTTGCCATGAAGTGCCGGAAATAAGTCTACTATTTGTTGGAGATTTTGGGTTAATATGCTGGACTTTTGGTTAATTTCTGCTAATAATTCATTATCTTGCCAATACTCAAGAATAGCAGCCCTAGCTGTCACAAAAGCTAGATTGTTACCGCGAAAAGTACCGTTATGTTCTCCAGGTTCCCAACAATCCAATTCAGGGCGAATTAGGAGTAAAGACATTGGGGTTCCATAACCACTAATTGACTTTGATAAGCAAACTAAATCTGGCTTTAATCCAAACTGTTCAAAGCTGAAAAAAGTTCCAGTTCTTCCACACCCTACTTGAATATCATCAACGATGAGTAAAATATCTTGCTTTTGAGTTTGTTGCCAAAGCTGTTTTAGCCATGATGCACTAGCAACATTAATACCACCTTCGGCTTGAACGATTTCTAAAATGACTGCGGCTGGTTTTTCACTAAGGAAGTTTAATTGCTCGAAAAATTTATCTAATTCTTGCCCACATTCATGATGTTGGTTATTAAACGGAATTGAGTAAGAATTTCTGAGTGGAACACCTGAAGCATTTCTATATTTTTGATTGTCAGTAACTGAAAGTGAGCCTAGTGTCATCCCATGAAAACTATTTTTACAATGAACAATGGTTGGTCTTCCTTTAACCTTGCGTGCTAATTTTAACGCTGCTTCAACAGCGTTTGTACCTGTCGGTCCTGGAAACATTACTTTGTAGTCTAGGTTTCTTGGTTTAAGAATCAGTTCTTCAAAAGCTTCGAGAAACTGACCTTTAGCTTGGGTATACATATCTAGACTATGGGTAATACCGTCCCCTTGAATATAGTCGAGCAGATATTGTTTAAATTTTGGGTTATTATGTCCGTAATTTAACGCTCCAGCACCACAGAAAAAGTCAATATAGCTATTGCCATTTTCGTCAAATATTTCATGTTCTATAGCTTTCACAAAAACTGTGGGAAAGTCTCTACAATAACTCCGAACGTTTGATTCAATACGTGTAAAAATATCCATTTTTTATTATTTAAGCTGTGGGACATTTAACTTACATATTTTTGATTTTGAGGAAAAATGGTTAATCCTTTTCCCCTCTTGACGTGGATATTTGTTGGATATATAAAATACTTGTCTCCAGAATAACTCCTAAAGATTTAGTCAATAAAAAAAATTTTTGCTCATCTTCACGATCAAAAGGTATATCACCAATTTTATTGAGGATTTGAGCTACAGCGAATACCTCCTGCTGAGAATTAAATATTGGTAAACATAGAATATTTTTTGTCCTAAAACCAGTTTCCAGATCAATTTTGCGATTAAATCTAGGATCGGTGTAAGGATCGGGAATATTAACACTTCTTCCTGTTGATGCTACATATCCAGCAATTCCGGTATTAAAAGGAATTCTGATACTAATTAATTCTTGGTTTAAACCTATAGCATTTTTAGACCAAAGTTCTTGGCGTTCGCAATCTACAATAAAAAATGTTACTTGTTCTGCCTTGAGAACTTGAGCAATTTTAAGCGATATAACCTTAATAATCCTATCTATTTTATTGTTAAAAGAACGGTCTTTGAATAGATTGACTGTTTGTAATAACTGTTTAAACTCTCGATTTAATTTGTTCAGAAAGTCGGCAAATTTTTCAGTATTTAAGCTTGCAATTATGCTACTAATTTGATTAGTTTCAATATCATTAATTGCTGAGAAAAAATTACTGATGTCGAGTAATAGTTCTCCCTTAGAAACGGATAAACGACCATCTTCTAAACTAATAATGCGATCGGCAATATCAAGAATACGATTATCGTGAGTTACTAAAATCACAGTACATCCTCGCTGTTTCGCTAATCTTTGTATGATATCAACAACATCACGCCCAGTATTTTTATCCAAGGATGCTGTTGGTTCATCTGCTAGAACTATTTTGGGTTCTGTGACTAACGCTCTGGCGATCGCAACTCTTTGTTTTTGTCCTCCAGAAAGTTGATTTGGATTTCGATACATTTGTTGTCCCAATCCAACTTCTTCTAAAATTATTTCTGCTTTTCGGCGAATTTCTTTTTTAGAAAGCTCTTTATTTAGTAATAGAGAGGTTTCCACATTTTGAACAGCATTTAAAAAAGGGACTAGATTATGATCTTGGAAAATATAACCAAGTTGACGACGTAGTTGTAAAAGTTTTTGATTGCTCGCTTTGAATATCTCTGTACCTAAAATTTTAATACTTCCTTGTTGAATAGAACGTAATCCTGCTATCAATGTTAGCAAAGTTGTTTTACCTGAACCTGACGGGCCAGACAGAATAACTATTTCTCCTGATTTAACTGTCAGATTTATGTCGAATAAAGTCTGCTTGCGTAATGAACCCTTACCATAATAGTGGTTAATATTATGCATCTCGATAACATAATTAAGTTCCATTTTATAATTCTTTAGCTACTAAATAATTCATTGAAATAATTCTGCTGGATCTGCATCTTTCAGTTTAAAAATGCTCATAAGTGCTGCAAAAATACACATAAATATTGTTAAAGATATGACTGTAAGAATTTTCTCAATCGTTAATATCATTGGCAAACGAGTATTATATTGAATATATTTATATAAGCCTAAGCTGACTACTAATCCAGGGATATAACCGATGATAGACATCAAAAATGATTCTTGTAAAACTAAAGCTATTATATAAAAATTTGTATATCCAATCGCTTTAAATGTTGCATATATAGATATGTAATCCGAAATTTGGGTGAAAATAATTTGGTAGACTATTACTGCTCCAAAGATAAAACCAACTAATGATAAAATATTGAATATTATACCTATGGGAGTTGCCTTTTGCCAATACAATTTTTCCAGTTTTATGAACTCTGCCTTAGTTATTACTTTAACTTGGTAAGATAGTTTTTGATTAATTTTGTCAATCATCTCTTCTGGAGATGCTCCTGGTGTTATGGTTATCAAACCTAAATGTACTTTTTCTATAGGTCTGTTAAAAATATTGGCATAATTTAAGTCGCTAGTAATTAATAATCCATCAGCAGAAAACACTCCTCCCCCAATAGAAAAAAAACCACCAATTTTAATTTGGTTATCTAATAATTCAGTGACAACTGAGCCTGGTTTTTTCAGAGCTTTAAATTTATCTACAATTTCACCATATTCAGGACGAGAAAGGCGGTCGAATAAAAAAGTTTCATCGTTTCTAATAACTGATATTTGCTGATTAACTTCAGTCAAATTAAAAGTAGGTTTATCAGGATTAAAAGCAACAACGCCTATATTTTTTTTAGTCTTTAAATCAGGATTTTTAAACCCGGCAAAAGCCACATAAAAAGGATTGACAGAAACTATACCATTAATGGCTGACAGACTATAAATAATCCGGCGAGGAAATGGATTGGTATGGATTGTCCAAAAGGACTGAAAATCAGCAGAAAGAATAACTAAATCAGCTTGGAGAGTTTTATGTATAGTGACAGAATCTTCAAAAAGTGCATCTTTTAATCCTGTAGTCGTAAACATCAAAGCTACAGAAAAAGCCACACCGATAATACTGATTATTAAGCGAGACTTTTTATGATTTAACTGGAGCCAAGCTAAAGAAATTGGTGGAAACATTAAACCTATATAGGAATCCTGTTTGATTCCTGAATTTACTTGCGTGGATAGGGAACAGGGAATAGAAAAAAGGGATGAATACGTAGTGAGTCTTATTCAAAAATTAAATAAGAGTCTTAATATATTAAGAATTCGTATCAATTTTTACTTCCACTTGTAAATTAATTAAATGAGCAATTTTATCTGTATAATCTGAATTTATTTTAATTTTAACCTCAAATATTCTAGCGTCCATATCTAAAGTAGGATCGTTGTTAAAAACAGCTTTTTTGCCAACTTGTAAGCCAATTTGTTCTACTTGACCCTGTAATTCAAATGGTAAAGATTTACTAGAGATAGCAGCAATTTGGCCTGGCTTAATTTGCCCAATATCAGTTTCATAAACTTCTGCAACCACATACATTTCTTGAGTCTGACCGAAGTCAACAATTCCATCACTACCAATACTTTCTCCTGGCCAAGTGTGAATTTTCAGAATTTGTCCTGGAAAAGGTGCTTTGACATAAGCTAAATCAAGTTCTGATTGAGCTTGCTTCACTTCAACGATCGCTTGCTTCAATTGCGAGGAAGCAACTTCTATATCTACAGGACGAACTTCCTGAAGCTGGTCAAGAATAGCTTGAGCTTGGGCAATCTTTTGCGGAAAAGTTGACAAAATTTGTTTCATTGTGGATTCTGCTTCATTAATTTCCTGCGGCAAAGTTGTCACAATTTGCTCTTGATTGGCTTTTGCTTCTTTCAGCTGTTGCAGAGCCGTTTTGGCTTCTAAACATTTACTATCACGAGTAGCATTACTGGTAGCCCCATCTTTAAATAGATTTTCATAACGTTGACAATCAATTTCTGCTTGATTTGAATTTGCTTTTAAACGCATAATCGCTGCTGTGTCAACATCTTTTTGTTTCAGTAATTGAATTTTCAAACGAGCAATTTTAGTTTTTTGGGTAGCGATTTGACCTTGGAACTCAGCTTTTAAGCTAGCAATTGCTGCCTTTTGAGCAGCGATTTCCCCTTTTTTGGCTGTTCCAGCTAGCACTTGATTAAGTTGCGATCGCACAACTTGAACTTTTTGCTCTGCTGCCTTTAACACTGCTTGCTGTTTATCAAAAATATCTAGAATGGCAATGATTTGTCCAAGCTTTACTTGCTCTTGTTCTTTAACTAAAATCCGCATTACCCTACCGCTATAAAGATAGGATGGTCCAGTTAATTTGATAACTGCATTCTTTGGTTCGATTCGTCCGAGCGCTGTCACACTTTTCTGTGATGTTTTTGTGCCTGAGACATTTGCTAGGGTACTCTCTCTTCCATTTGTGGTTGGGGTATTTAATCGCTTGAATATAAAAAAAATAAGACTAGCTAAAATTAGTGTAGAGATCAAAGTAATAGTTACTGTGGATTTGGAATTGATTAACTTCATTAAGACTGACCATCGGACTACTTTAAATAAATTCGATCTTCAATAATTAATACATCCATGCCTGTTGTCATAAAAACAGCGATCGCATCTTCCACACTATGAACGATCGGTTTTCCCATCACATTGAAACTTGTGTTCAGAATTAGTGGAATTCCTGTTAGTTGAAAAAAAGCTGAGATCAGATCGTAGAACCTGGGAGTCCAATCTCGCTTAACCGTTTGAAGCCGACCTGTACCATCAACGTGAACTACACCTGGAACTTTTTCTGCTGCTTGGGGATGAAAGCGTAAAGCACGCTCCATATACGGAGTTTCTTGATAATTCTCGAAATATTCAGCACCGTATTCATGCAAAATAGCTGGAGCAAATGGGCGAAATTCCTCCCGATATTTCACTTCTATATTCAGCCGTAATTTAATATCAGGCAACCTGGGATCGGCAAGAATCGAACGGTTTCCTAAAGCTCTAGGGCCAAATTCTGCCCTGCCTTGCATCCAGCCAATAATCTTACCCTCGGCCAAAAATTGTGCCGCCTTTTGAGAGACTGTTTCGCCACATTCCAACGGAACTTTTTTAAGTCGGCTATATTGCTCTAAGTTACTCAAGGTTTTCATTGATATTGTTGAACCCAGGTAAGGTGATTGGAGCTTTGCAGGTTTTTTATTCTGGGGAGGGTGATCGCTATAGTAAGCAAGTAGAGCCGCACCAACGGCATTACCGTCATCTCCGGGCGCAGAAAAAACATAACAACTCTTAAACTCAGGCACTAATTCTAGTACCTGACCATTAAAAGCTGAATTGAGCGCACATCCACCAGATAGGACAAGACGATCAGATGGACAAATCTCATAAGCACTTTTGAGTAAATCTGTCATTAATTCCGAGAAAACAAGTTGACCTGTATAGGCAAGATCGGCAGCATCGTAGGGATTATCCCAACGCTTTAATATGTAATGATTTAATGTTGATTCATATTGTTGAATTAGTTGTTTATTCTTGTATATAAATCCCCCATCTTTTACTTCCATTAGCCCTTTGAGTGAATCATAGAGAGTCTGATTTAGCTTGCCGTAGGGTGCTAACCCCATTACTTTCCATTCTTCCCCTTTGATAGAATCGAATCCACAAGCGTTACAAAGTTTAGCAAAAAAGATTCCTAAACTGGGTATGGAAGGCTTTATCCTTGGAATCGGCTTGAGAGTGCCGCGATCGTAATGGAATATAGCAGTGGATGAACCTTCACCATAGCCATCGGCAATCACACACAATGCTTCCTCAAAAGGGCTACTGTAACAAGCTGCCGCAGCATGGGTCAGATGATGATCGAATGCCTTACGAGTCACCTGCAAACGAGAATTAATTTGAGGATTTATTTGATTTTTTAATAAAAACACAAATTCTGTATTTAAGCCTAGATTTTTGGCAGTACCAGAAATTAACAATTGTGAAAATGGAGCAGGTAGAGGTGTTTCACTAGATAATAAACCTAACAAAAATTGAATAACTGGATTTTGGAACAACGAATTAAAGTAAAAGAATTCCGCTTTTCGGAGAGTTGATGGCTGCCACGTACTTGCTAAAATTAAATCGGCATCTTTTTCACAATAGGTGTTAAGCAACTCACTCATTCGGATCAGATCGTCTGGAGGGCTATACCATGCCCGTTTATTTTGCAGGTATCTTTCCGCAGCTTCGGCGAATACTACCTCTCCATTAGAGTTAACAATTGCCAAAGCTGGATCGTGGCAACTACACGATAACCCAATATAGTTTCTAGGCATATAAATTTGCTTATACAGGAATCCGATTTGATTACGAACTTATTTGCGTAGTAACGGAACAGGGAACAGGCTTGCCGTGACTTGTGCCGAGCATCTCGACTTCACTCGATGGAACCGGAGCCGAGGTAGCGTAGCCGAACGGGAACAGGGAACAGATATGTAATGAGTTTTTTAAAAAATCAAATACGAATTTTATAAATTCAATGTATTCGCAGGTGCTTGAAAAGTCGCAGAGGTTGTCAAAAAGTCTTTCCAACATACTCTGTGAATAAACTTTCCTACCGAAGTATTACAAAAATTTACTGATTTTATAAATAAATAGAGTCAAATATTTCGATATATTTCTAAATATTACATTTAAGAAAAGTTTCTACTGATAAATAGAAAAGCACAATATAACAAGGTTTGTATCTTAGGTTACTAAGAACACACTTGTAACGAGCTATATGACAGTAGGAATTGTGTTTTTGAGATGTAGTCAAAAAGCTTTTGTAGGCCAAAACATTCATCCAGAAAAAACAGATATCCTAGTTAGCTTCAACCAAACAAGGTTAATGCGAATAAATAGGCTCGCTGCTACTTTAATGGTCGCCCGGTAAACAGAGTCAATGGCTTTTATTTCAGATGGCTTAAGCAGTTCTGGGCGTAAATCTTCTACTTTAGTTGATTTATTACGCTACAGAGCAGACGATCGCCCTAACCAAACAGCCTACACTTTTCTAGTGGATGGGGAAGCTGAAGAAGTTAGTATTACATATCAAGAGTTAGATATAAAAGCACGGGCGATCGCGCAAGTGCTAATTTGTCATTTTGCAGACAAATTAAAATCCCTTGGGACTACTAGAGAGCGGGTTTTGCTGCTGTATCCACCAGGATGGGAATTTATCGCCGCATTTTTTGGGTGTTTGTATGCAGGAGTCATCGCTATCCCCGCTTATCCACCCCGGCGCAACCAACACCTAACTCGGTTAAAAGCTATTATCCAAGATGCCCAAGTATCTCTAGCCCTTACCACTAGATCGATTGCGGCTAACTGGGAAAGCTACCAAGCAGAACTCAAACCATTAAATTTACACTACTTAGTTACTGATAATATCTCTAACAATCTTGCTGATGATTGGGTTCCTCCCCAAATCAAAAGTGAATCACTAGCATTTCTGCAATATACTTCTGGTTCTACAGGCTCACCAAAAGGAGTGATGGTGAGTCATGGGAATTTGCTCTACAACGAAGAAATGATTAAGAGAGCAACCCAACATACAGAAAAAAGCATAATTCTAGGTTGGTTGCCACTCTATCACGACTTGGGACTGATTGGGAACGTACTCCAGCCATTATATGTAGGTGTACCTGGCATTCTCATGTCACCTGTCGCATTCTTAGAGAAACCCGTTCGTTGGCTCTTGGCAATTTCCCGCTACAAAGCAACCACTAGCGGCGCTCCTAATTTTGCTTACGATCTATGTGTTAACAAAATTACTCCCCAACAGAGAGAAAACCTGGATTTGAGTAGTTGGGAAGTGGCTTTTAATGGTGCTGAACCCATCCGTGCAGAAACACTAGACCGATTTGGCCAAACTTTTGCGCCTTATGGGTTTCGCCCTGAAGCATTTTACCCTTGCTATGGTATGGCAGAAACAACTTTATTGGTTTCTGGGGGTCTGAAAAATGCTGCTCCGTTTGTCGTTACTATTGATACGACTGAATTAGCAAAAAATACTGTAAAAATTACCAATGAGGCAGAAAAAGCCAAAAAAATTGTTAGTTGTGGTCAGAGTTGGTTAGAGGAAAAAATAGCGATCGCTAACCCGGAAACTTTAACCTTGTATCCACCTGGCAAAGTTGGAGAAATTTGGGTGGCTGGACAAAATGTCGCTGGGGGCTATTGGGATCGACCTGAAGAAACAGAAAAAATTTTCCATGCTTATACAGCAGATACTAATGAAGGGCCATTTCTGCGAACCGGGGATTTAGGATTTTTGCAGGACGGGGAATTATTTGTCACAGGTCGGATTAAAGATATCATCATCATCCTGGGACGCAACCATTATCCTCAAGATATCGAACAGACAATTGAGCAAAGTCATCCAGCATTACGACCAACTTGTGGGGCAGCATTTTCAGTTGAAATTAACAGTGAAGAAAAGTTAGTTCTTGTTCAAGAAATAGAACGAACTTATCTCCGTAAACTCAATCAAAATGAAGTTATCGGTGCAATTCGTCAAGCCGTATCTGAGCAACACGATCTACAGGTTCATGCAGTTTTGCTGTTAAAAACAGGCAGCATTCCCAAAACTTCTAGTGGTAAAATTCAGCGTAGTGCTTGCCAGTTGGCATTTCTAAATCACAGCTTAGATGTTGTAGCAGAATGGAACAGTCCCGTTCCAATACCTCCCCTGTTCCCTGTTCCCTGTTCCCTGTTCCCTTTAAAACATTACAACCAAAAAGATATCGAAGCTTGGTTAATTTTAAAAGTTGCAGAGCAACTAAAAATTGCTCCTGAACAAATTGATATTCAGCAACCCTTAGCTTACTACGGTCTGAGTTCATTAGTAGCTGTAAGCATTGCCAGTGAGTTACAAGAATTGTTGGAGCGACAACTTTCTCCTACTTTATTGTATGATTACCCCAGCATTGAAACCCTCGCTCAACATTTAGCAATTGGAACTGCTACTTCTCCCTGTTCCCCGTTTCCTGTTCCCCGTTCCCTTCCTATTAACACCAATGCCATAGCTATTATTGGTATGGGTTGCCGTTTTCCGAAAGCCGAAAACCCCGAAGCTTTTTGGGAGTTACTACATCAGGGAATTGATGCTATTTCCGAAGTTCCGCGATCGCGTTGGAATGCCAGTAACTCCCAAGTCCGTTGGGGTGGTTTTCTGGAACAAGTTGATCGCTTCGATCCGCAATTTTTTGGGATTTCTCCACGAGAAGCCGAGAGCATTGACCCCCAACAACGGCTACTACTAGAAGTAACGTGGGAAGCCCTAGAAAACGCATCTCAAGCACCAGAGCGACTTGCAGGAAGTCATACAGGGGTATTCATTGGCATCAGCAATAACGATTATTCCCAGTTACTAGCAAATTATGCAGATGGCAATACCTATTCTGCAACTGGTAATGCTTTAAGTATTGCCGCTAACCGGATTTCCTATCTATTAGATTTGCACGGGCCTAGCTGGGCAGTAGACACAGCTTGTTCATCATCATTAGTAGCTGTTCATCAAGCTTGCCAAAGTTTAAATCAAGGGGAATGCCAGATGGCGATCGCTGGAGGAGTAAATTTAATCTTGACTCCCCAATTGGCGATCGCATTTGCTCAGGCAAACATGATGGCTAAAGATGGTCGTTGCAAAACCTTCGATGCGAAAGCTGATGGTTATGTTCGGGGGGAAGGCTGCGGAATCGTCATTCTCAAACGCCTTGATGATGCGCTGCGAGATGGAGACAATATCCTGGCCACGATCCGAGGTTCAGCAGTTAACCAAGATGGTCGTAGCAATGGCATCACCGCACCTAATGGACTTGCTCAACAAGCAGTCATCCAGCAAGCTTTAGCTAACGCAGGAGTTTTGCCATCACAAATTAGCTATGTAGAAGCTCATGGCACAGGGACATCCTTGGGAGATCCCATAGAGGTTAATGCTTTAAAAGCAGCGCTGATGTTAGAGCGATGTCCTGCGGACGGCTACGCTACGCCAGATCGGGACTGTTGGCTGGGATCGGTGAAAACTAATATTGGACATCTAGAAGCTGCGGCGGGAATTGCTGGTTTAATCAAGGTGGTATTGTGCTTGCAGCACCAGGAAATTCCACCCCATCTGCATCTGGATCAGATTAATCACCTGATTTCCCTAGCAGAAACACCCTTATCAATTCCGCTCCAGCCTCAACAATGGTTGGAAGAGAAGCAGCCACGTTTCGCCGGTGTATCTTCATTCGGCTTCGGCGGTACGAATGCCCATGTAATTTTAGCAGCACCACCATTAAAGGAGCAGAGGAGCAGGGGAGCAGGGGAGCAGGGGAGCAGAGGAGCAGAGGAGCAGGGGAGGAGTGACAATGGTATTTCCCCTCCGCCCCTCCGCCCCTCCGCCCCTCTGCCTCTCTACCCCTCTGCCCCCCATCCCCTCTGCCCCCCTGCCTCTTCTGAGCGTCCCCTTCATCTATTCACCCTCTCAGCCAAAAATGAACAAGCTTTGCGGGAACTGATAGAAAGTTATCAAGTATTTCTCTTCTCAAATTTCCAGATATCCCTGGCAGATATTTGCTTTACAGCTAACAGTGGGCGATCGCATTTCGACTACCGTTTAGCTGTTATTGCTGAATCTATCGAACAGTTACAAGAAAAACTAAAAACGACCGAATTTGTAAACATCAAAGTACACAGTAAAAAGTCAGACAAAATAGCTTTTCTCTTCACAGGACAAGGCTCTCAGTATATTGGTATGGGGCGCGAACTTTACGAAACCCAGCCAACTTTCCGCCAAACTCTCGATCGCTGCGATGAAATTCTGCGCCCCTATTTAGCAAAATCCCTACTCAGCGTCCTTTATTCTTCTCCAGATGAAACTTCTCTATTAGATCAAACCGCTTATTCCCAACCAGCTTTATTTGCCTTGGAATATTCCTTAGCCCAGTTATGGCGATCGTGGGGCATTATTCCAGATGTAGTTATGGGGCATAGCGTGGGTGAGTATGTCGCTGCTTGTGTAGCTGGTGTTTTCAGTTTAGAAGCTGGTTTGCAGTTGATTGCTCATAGATCCCGCCTGATGCAAGCATTACCTGATACTGGAGAGATGGTTGCAGTGTTGGCTGATGAGAAATTAGTTCACACAGTTATTCAACCTTACTTAGAAGAGGTGGCAATTGCTGCTGTTAACAGCCCGAATAATACTGTTATTTCTGGAAATACCTCAGCCATCAGAGCAATATCTACCAAACTACACACACAAGGCATTGAGACTAGAAAGTTAAACGTTTCTCATGCCTTTCACTCCCCCTTAATGTCACCGATGTTGGCGGAGTTTGCACTCTTAGCCGCAGAGGTTAACTACTCACTACCAAGCATCAAGTTAATTTCCAACCTCACAGGTATTTTCGCCACTGAAGAAATCCAAACTGCTGATTATTGGGTAAATCATATCTCTCAACCCGTCAGATTTGCCCAGAGCATGAACACTCTGCATCAACAGGGTTATGAAGTGTTTGTGGAAATAGGAGCCAAGCCCATTTTACTAGGGATGGGACGAGAGTGCCTACCAGCAGGAGTGGGAGTTTGGCTGCCTAGTCTGCGTTCAGGGCGATCGGACTGGCAACAGATGCTCGCCAGTTTAGCCGAACTTTATCTTCAGGGTGTAAAAGTAGACTGGCATGGCTTCGAGAGAGACTATTCGCAACGACGGAAAGTAGCTTTGCCGACTTATCCTTTTCAACGGCAAAGGTTTTGGTTGGGTTCAGTTTCTGTGCCAGCGACCCAAAATCAGCTTATTCACCCGCTCCTGGGTCGAAGACTGCGTTCCGCATCGAAAGACATTCAGTTTGAATCTCAACTGAGTGCTACTTCTCCAAACTACCTGGGCGACCATCGCGTTTTTAGCCAGCCGCTTTTCCCCGCCACAGCCTATTTAGAAATGGCCTTGGCTGCTGGTGCTACTCTGTTTCAAACCCATCGGTTGATGCTTGAGGATGTGGTAATTCTACAAGGGTTGGTGCTGCCAGAAACAGATTTTAAAACATTGCAAACCATCCTCACTCCCTTAGAAAATGACGCTTATCTATTTCAGATTTTTAGTCTACAGTCTGAAGAAAATCCTGAATGGCTGCTGCACGCTCAGGGGAAAATCTGCCGATCCACTGTCGATGTTACTAGATACATAAATATTGAAAATTGTCAAGCAAATTGTGATCGATCGCTAGCAGTCGATCGCTTTTATGAAAATTTTCACCAGCGAGGGATTGATTATGGTGCTAGCTTCCGAGCCATCCAAGGTTTAGGTTGGGATGGTCAGCAAGCTTTGGGCACAATTGAATTATCAGCAGAACAATTTGTAGAAGCAACCGATTATCAAATACATCCGGTGCTATTAGATGCCAGCCTGCAAGTTATTGCTGCCTCTGAAAATGAACAAAGTGCAGAGCAAAAAACTTATCTTCCAGTCGGCATCGAGCGCTTGCAGGTTTTCCATCGTCCTAGTCAGCGCCTCTGGGCAATGGGATCGCTTACTTCAGAACAAACTGGTCAAGTCACCCTGTTTAGTGCTGAAGGAGAAACCATTGCGACTGTAGAAGGTTTGCGAGTCAAACTCGCAACTCCACCGTTCCCTGTTCCCTGTTCCCTGTTCCCTTTAAAAGAGGATATTACAGATTGGCTCTATCAAGTGGAATGGCGAGTCAGAGCCAGATTTGGCCAATGGCGATCGCTTAATTTATTGCTGACTCCAGCATCTATTCAACAAAAACTGCAACTTAGCATCCCTCAATTAACA
The DNA here is from genome assembly GCF_036917155.1 of Nostoc sp. Classification (GTDB taxonomy): domain Bacteria; phylum Cyanobacteriota; class Cyanobacteriia; order Cyanobacteriales; family Nostocaceae; genus Nostoc. Next base: position 43,838 of record NZ_JBALDZ010000205.1, read on the forward strand.
GCTAAAAGTAACTGGGAGGATTATGGTAACTTCCTCAACCAGCTAGAGAACCTGAGCATTGAATTTGTACTGCAAGCCTTTGAGGAGATGGGCTGGCTATGGCATCTGGGCGATAACTTTTCTACCGAAGCGATCGCCAAACGGTTAGGAGTCGTTTCGCAGCATCGGTTACTTTTACAACGCCTGTTGCAAATGCTCGCTGAAGTTGAAGTTCTACAGTTAGTTGGAGAACGATGGCAAGTCATCCGCATCCCTGAAAAAGTCACTCTTCAAAAAGCGGTCGCCACATTACGCGATCGCTTCCCTGATACTGATGCAGAACTGACATTGATGGAACGCTGTGCCTCTCAACTAAGTGCCGTACTGCGAGGCGCTATCGATCCGGTGCAATTGGTGTTTCCAGGTGGAGATACGACAGCAGCGACTCGATTTTATCAGGATTCGCCTGGGGCAAAAGTCATGAATGGTTTGGTGGCAGAGGCGATCGCGATCGCTCTAGAACAGCTACCTGGCGTTCGAGGAGTGCGGCTGTTAGAAATTGGTGCAGGTACGGGAGGCACAACCCACTATATTCTGCCGCAGCTTCATCCCGCACAAACCGAGTACGTGTTTACAGATATAGGGGCATTATTTACCAGTCAAGCCCAAGAGAAGTTTCGAGATTATCCTTTTATCCGCTATCAAAAGCTCGACATCGAGCAGTCGCCATCTGAGCAAGGATTTGCCTCTCATCAATATGATGTCGTCATTGCTGCCAACGTCCTACACGCGACAACATCCCTTCGCCAAACCTTAGAACATATACGGCAGTTGTTGGCCCCAGGAGGTCAGTTAGTTTTGTTGGAAGGCACTCGCCGCCAGCGATGGGTAGATTTAATCTTCGGACTTTTGGAAGGGTGGTGGAAATTTCAAGATTTTGATATCCGCCCCGACTATCCTTTAATCAGTGCCGAACAGTGGCAACAATTGCTTGCTGAAAGTGGTTTTTCGCAGGTAGCAGTCATTGTTAAAGGGAATAGGGAACAGGGAATAGGGAATAGGGAACAGGGAATAGGGAATAGGGAACAGGGAATAGGGAATAGGGAACAGGGAATAGGGAATAGGGAACAGGGAATAGGGAATAGGG
>NZ_JBALDZ010000206.1:0-47347 GCF_036917155.1 Nostoc sp.
AATAACTACACTTGGTGGCACAACATGGGCTTTGGTGCTCAGAATGTCCAGGCGACTGTTGGTGGCGATGGCAAGCTTCACGTTTTAGGTGTAGGGAAAGATGCTTCTACCTGGATGTGGAATGAGTCAGATAATAACTACACTTGGTGGCACAACATGGGCTTTGGTGCTCAGAATGTTCAAGCAACTGTTGGTGGTGATGGCAAGCTTCACGTTTTAGGTGTAGGGAAAGATGCTTCTACCTGGATGTGGAATGAGTCAGATAATAACTACACTTGGTGGCATAACATGGGCTTTGGTGCTAGGCAAACGACAGTTACAAACGATAGCGGACAAACTACCAGCTCCAAATTAGATGATTTCATAGCTAGATTCAATGGAGTAAAGGAGATCCAACGACTGGACATGACCGGACAATATACAGGAGAATGTGTTTCTCTAGTTGCTCGTTACCTGGAAGAGGAGTATGGAAAGACGGGATATCTAGCTCTTGGGAATGGAGGAAATGTCGCGGAGAATGTAGCGAGATTATTTGGAGACTACTTCAAGCCTGCTAATGATACAGATGATCCTGTGCGTGGCTCAATTATCTCCTTCCCTGGAATAGGTATAGCAAATGGGCAAGTCGTCGGGCATGTTGCCATTGTTACAGCCGTGCAAAAAACTAATGGACAATTACAAGTCAAGATCCTTGACTCCAATGGCCCAGATGGGCACATTGTGAAAGAGGAAAGTTACTGGATAACCATTACAAATGGCAATGGGACTGCTTCACGCTACGGCACAGGAATCTACTGGACTAACCCGAAGGACAGCTTATCGACCGTGCAACAAACAGTGCAAGGTTCATCTGCTGATTTCAGTAAAGCTCTCAGCTTTACTCTTAAATGGGAAGGAGGATATGCAAATAATCCTAGCGATCATGGTGGCCCGACCAACAAAGGTATTACACAGAATACCTACACCTCTTATCGGTCTAGTCAAGGGCTAGGATTTAAAGATGTAGTTTCTATCTCTGATGGAGAAGTATCTGAGATTTACCGTCAAAATTATTGGCTTGCAACAGGCTGTGACAAATTATCGGGAAAACTTGCAATGTGTCATTTTGATGCATCTGTAAATCATGGTGGTGGGACATCCCAAAACTTTTTGTCCATTGCACAACAGGGAGGAGGTAGCGATATTGATCAGGCAAGGCGTTACTGTAACGAAAGAGAAAAATACTACTACAAAATAGCAATAGGTGATCAGACCCAATTTCTTAACGGTTGGCTCAATCGGTTAAATAGCTTACGAAGTGATCTTGGTCTGTAAGCTTTTTTGATGGTTGCGATCGCCCTTTTCCCCCGAAGGCGCGATCGCTTTTTCGTAGAGCGATCGCTCCACAGTAAGCGCATCTAAATTTTGTGCCTGAAAGTACAGAATATTGTTAAGTAGCATCTGTGACAGATTGAAGTAATTGCAGTCAGAGACTTTGCCCCATGCCCCATGCCCAATGCCCAATGCCCCATTAAGGAATGTTGCTTTGTTTCTCATAAATGAGACGTGCATGATTGCCATAACTTATTTTCATGCAAGGGTTAACAAATCATGCTCTATGTATAAGCCTTTCCTAGAATTTTTAGAAAAAGAGTTATTTGAACGGTTTGATTTACAAAGTAGGGCTATTCCCCCTGGTTTGGAATTCAAGGTTAGCGATCGCGGCAGAAACCCAGCAACTATCCGCAGTTGGTGTTACCAATGTCAAGAATTGCGGAAAATTCGCTATACCTACATTGATGCCGGGGAAAGTGCCCAAATTTTTAACAGCGTAGTTTATCCCAGTTCTAACTACGATTTACCTCTATTAGGGATTGATTTTTTATCCTTTGGTAAAGTCAAAAACCTGATTGTGCTTGATTTTCAGCCTTTATTTCAGGACGAAAATTATCAAAATAAATATATCGTTCCGCTAAAATCTCTCCATGATAAATACCCGGATTTGGCGCAAAACTTAGAAATGAAGTTTTACGATGCCAACCAGTATTTTTCTAAGTACCTATTGTTTGCCAAAACCGATCCTGAAACAGTAGCAACGCGAGTCTTTGAAGCTTTTCAAGACTATTTAAATTTGTATTGGCAAATGCTAGCAGATGCCCAACCGCTTGAAGATCCAGAAGATATCCAGCGGATTGTTAAAGCCCAAAAAGACTATGACCAATATAGTGCAGACCGCGATCCTGCATCTGGTTTGTTTAGCAGCTACTTTGGCCATGAATGGGCAGAGCGCTTTCTCCATGAATTCTTATTTGAAGATGCTGTTCCTTTAGCAGTTAGTGGCAGCAAAAGATGACCATCGTTGGGCATTGGGCATTGGTTATTAATTCTTCTCCCTCATCTTCCTCATCTTCCCCTACTCCCTCATCTCCCCCATTCCCCACTCCCCTTTTCTAGCTAGAGTTGAATTTTGAATTGGAGCGAAGCAACCTTGACACTGTATCAACCGTTTCTCGATTATGCGATCGCCTACATGCGATCGCGCTTGGATTTACAACCCTATCCTATCCCGGCTGGGTTTGAATCCAAGAGTGCTATTGTGGGCAAGGGAAAGAACCAGGAAGAGGTTGTCACCACTAGTTATGCTTTTCAAACTACAAAATTACGGCAGATTCGTGCAGCTCATGTACAAGGTGGCAATTCGCTGCAAGTACTGAATTTTGTGATTTTCCCCCACCTTAACTACGATTTACCCTTTTTTGGGGCGGATCTGGTGACATTACCAGGCGGACATCTCATTGCTTTGGATATGCAGCCCTTATTTCGTGATGATTCAGCATATCAGGCAAAGTATACTGAACCGATTCTACCTGTTTTCCACGCTCATCAACAGCATCTATCTTGGGGAGGAGATTTTCCAGAAGAAGCACAGCCCTTCTTCTCTCCTGCTTTTTTATGGACTCGTCCTCAAGAAACAGCTGTAGTAGAAACCCAGGTATTTGCCGCTTTCAAAGACTATTTGAAAGCTTATCTAGATTTTGTGGAGCAGGCAAAAGCTGTAACAGATTCTCAAAATTTAGTAGCCATTGAGCAAGCCCAACTGCGATACCTGCGGTATAGGGCTGAAAAAGACCCAGCACGAGGGATGTTTAAACGCTTCTATGGTGCCGAATGGACTGAAGAATATATCCACGGCTTTTTATTTGACCTAGAGAGGAAATTAACAGCCAACAATTATTTAAATCTCGCATGACTCAAAGTCATAGAAGGCTTTCGGAAACGCAGATATAGCTGGATAGCTCATTAAGCCGCAATGGATACCGTAGAAGCGATCAGATAACTAATTACACTGTACCCGCAGGTTACAGTGTAGTATTTCTGGGAAATTCTTAAGCTTTAACCTTAGCTTTTGACCAAACGCCGTTTTCATCTTCATCATATTGCTGATGAACAGTCTCCCAAGCAGCTTGTTCGGCCGTAAACTCGTCACTTTTCTCATTGAGTACAGCATTGTAGCGCTCAATGAATGTACTTTGAGCTTCATCAGAAAGATGAGCGCGAACCTCAGGAGACAAGTCTTGTGGGCTATTGCACTGTCCAGAACAAGAACGAGCCAGAGTTTTCTCAATTGTGTGAATTTCTTCACCACCAGCACTTTCGAGCAGCAATTGAAATTCGCCAGAGCGATCGCTCGGAACTTCTGCCATCACGAAAAATTCGCCAGCTTGTAAGCGGGTTTGGTAAATAGCCGCTTTATCTTCTGGCATCCCCAAAGTAGTTAGAACCGATACTAGACCGGCACCTGCACTACCTGCGATCGCACCACTAGCAGCCCCCAACAGCACTGCACCAATAGGCCCTGCTGCCACAATTGGGCCGACAAAGGGAATAAACAATACGCCTACACCCGTAAGCAAGCTGAGAAAGGAACCAAACAAGGAACCAAAAACGGCTCCTGTTCTCAAACCTCCCAGAATCACATCTTTTTTACTAATAAAGCCAGCAATTCTCGTTTCCGACTGGAAATTTCTGCCCATCACCGAAATATGATCTCTAGGCACACCTCTGTCTAGTAAACGTCGAATAACATCATCAATTTGCTTCTGATCTTTGAATACAGCAGAAATAGTACGTTCTGCTTTATATACTTCTGGCATATAAATACTCCTTGTATTATGTTGTTTTTGCAATGAATTATATTGAATGGGCAGATTAATTTTTTTATCGAACAGAATTCAGGAGTCAGAAGTCAGAATGGGCTAAACGCCCCGCTATCCATGTACAGAATGAATTTTGACCGAAAAGGCGGATAGCGCAGCTAAGCCTTTGTCTTCTCCCTTGGCGTTAGCCTCTCCCAATGTGATTCGGGGAGACGCTAAGAGCGAACGAGCGTCAAGATTGCTGACTCCTGAATTCTGACTTCTTCTTCAAACTAGTTAAGGGAAAAATAAATCCTCCCTCAACTAATTTCCAAGTCAGCCATCCTCAACTCAAACGTTAAGAGCTATACACCTACAGGAGTCTTAGCCTTTGCTCCTGGCTTTTTACCATCTGGATCTAATGCTTCCCCCTCGATAAATGAACGCAGCATCCAAGCGATCTCCTCATGCTGTTCCAGCAGTCCAGTTAAAAAATCAGCAGTTCCTTGATCGTGAAACTTTTCACCGGACTGATCCACATGATCTCTCAAGTTACGAATAACCTGCTCATGATCATCCACTAGATTAGCTACCATCCCCGTTGCTGTGGGAACATTGCCAGCATGTTCCTTGAGAGTCGCAAGCTTAAGAAATCCCTCTAATGTGCCAATTGGATAACCGCCCAAAGCACGAACCCGCTCTGCCAGGGCATCAATATTTAGAGTCAGTTTTTGGTAGTGTTCTTCCCAAAGCTGGTGCAAAGAGCGGAACTGAGGGCCAACGACATCCCAGTGGTACTTTTTGGTTTTCACCAACAATAAATAGGCATCTGCCAAATCTTGATTTAACAGATTAATTACACCTTGACGCTGTTCTTCGGTCAAACCAATGTTTATCGCACGCATTATTTTCCATCCCTAAGCAAACTTATTTATTAACTTCCCAAATTTTCTATATAATCCACATCAACCAAAGGAAACATTATGAGTTGAAATTAATTATCACATTTCATAGTTGTACTATGCCTTAATAGGTAGTACTATTTAAATGCGCTAGTGTAGTATAAAACTCATAAAAACAACATTTCTGGTATTAGATATATCTTGTTAATTGAACTCGGTAACGATCTTTTTTTGTAACAGCGATCTCCCCAACTTCTAAACGCCCTTTAGAGCGAATGGCGATTAAGTCGCCTGATTTAACTTGAGAACTAGCTTGAGTAACTTCCTTCCAATTGACGCGGACATCACCAGCATCAATGAAATCAACCATTTTGCTGCGGGACATACCAAAACCAGCAGATGCGATCGCATCTAATCGCAAAGAAGCCTCCACAGTAGTTAATTCTTTTTTCTTGGGTTCCCGAACCCTTAATTCAGTGATCTCAATCCGCTGAGTTTTCACAGGAACCGATCGCACCTGTTTCAGACTCATTTCCAAAAATTCCACCAACTCTGGTGCAACAATCGCCTGGGCCCCTCGTTCTCCTAAAACAATCACATCTCCCGTCTTTTCACGAACAATTCCTGTCCCCAACATTGCGCCTAAAAAGTCGCGGTGAGAGGCGGTATCAAACAGGAAATTACCAGCAATTTCCACAGCCACAAGGCTGACTTGAGATTGATCTAAGGGAAGTTCCGAACGAGCGATCGCTATTCTTTGGCGTTCAGCTTGCGGATATCCACCCCACGCCACCAATTGTACTTCTGTTAATCGGTTAAACACCCGTTGAATTTCCACCAATTCTGGAGGAGATAGAAAATCTGTCAAAACCACTTCCCAAGTTTTGATTGCAAGTTCAGCTTGGTCGATTACACGAGCTACACTATCTCGATTTTCAACACCTTTTAAAAGTTCTTCTCGTGGCAACATTCTTAAAAATTATGAGTTATGAATTGAGAATTAATCTGCTATAACTATCTTGATTCTAACTTTCTCAAGCAATTATTGACGCGGCATTTTATCTAGTCTAAAAATCTCTCATGCTTTTCTGGAGATAGTTCCAGTACCCAGAGTTTTAATTCCTATTGACCATTGATGAATAATACGTACAATTATACGTAGGGACTAATAATTGTGTTAAATCGGCGTTGACTAAAAACGCATAATCTATGTCTATCGCTACCTTCGGTAATATCTACTCAGATGAGCATGGGAATATGAGGTGACAAAAGGGGACAGAGTGTTTTACGTTCCTGATGAAGAACAGTTAAAGAAGTCGGAAGTCGGAAGTAAAGTTTTGGAAGGGGGATTTGACCCCGACCCAAAACTTACTGGTTATAGAACCGGGGGACTTAAACCCACAGTACTCGGTTAAAAATTGTTGTCTACTACGCAGGAAAACACCCAAATTCTTCACCCACCCCGTAATTCGTGCTAATAAGGAAGAGTGGGCTACAAATAAATGTGTAAATTATGATTTGTTCAATACACAGTAGTATTTGTGTCAGCATAACCTTGGATATTTTCTGGATCAAACTGACGTAATATTCGCGTTGCTTGTCGAGTCAGAATTTCAGAACCTTGAACGGCAACTAAATATTTACCTGCATCTAAGCGGTTGCGATAAGGTAAAGCATCACCACCACCTACTAGTAAACCAACTCCACCACCGACAAACACACCACCCATAGCACCACTAGCAGCACCCAGCAGTCCGCCAACGATGTGATTGCCAACTTCACCCGCCCAGGCAAAAGTATTTAAACCAGTGATGAGGCTGAAGGTAAAACCTGCAAAAAAGCCAAATGGGATCAGCCAGGTTGCCATCAGTTTTGCTTGCTTTTTAGCTTGGTCTTTGGGGTCAATTAAGCCGAACTCATCAGCCGTTTTATACCCCCTCCCCAAAATAGTACTGTTTATGCCTTCTTTTTCTAAGGCTAAGTAGGCAGCTTCGGCTTGAATCCGGTCAGGTAATACGGCAACAAGGTAATTCATTGATTTTACAATTTGTCTAATAGAAGTTTTGCCTTAATTACAGCGTATCAGTCCTGGTCGAATCAATCTTGCATTGGGTAGGAGTTTAGAGTTAGGAGTTAGGAGTTTAGAGTTAGGAGTTAGGAGTTTAGAGTTAGGAGAGGCTTTTATTCATTACTCCCCTTCCCTGCAAGGGAAGGGGCTGGGGGTTAGGTCTGTATTGAACTCAACTGCAAACCGCGACGCCGAATAGCCCGCCGCAGGCATCGCACAAGTTAGCACAAGTTAAATATACATGGCCTGATCACTTGAGCAAATCTAGTGGTTCACAAAAATTGTTCACGCCTTGCTTGAGGACATATATTAAAACTGGTGCTGCCAAAATCTTCGGAAACGTCGGCGTTGTTTTTAAATGTTCCATCATCTTTTGAAGAGAAGTATTAACCAAATCTTCTCGATATTCTTGTTCGCAAATGACGACACGCCATTTTCTAGCTAAAGCATCTAACCACTCGGAATTTGCTCTTTCTGGTTGTTGTCCTGCGCGGATAGCTAGCGTCATCGCTGCATCTTCTAAATCTCCATCACAGTCTTCAATCAAATCCAGCGCTTCCATATCGCTGGGATCATCTGCCAATTGAGAGCGAAACTGTGCAATCTCTTGAGATGTTACTTTAGTCATGAGTCTTTGACAAGACGAGCGAACACTCAGTTATGTTAGTCCAATTTTGACCCAAAAACTAGACGCAGAAGCAATGGCTTTAGCCACCTTCAGTATTCTTTTCCTTTTTCTTCCTTAGACATAGGAGTGGAAATTAATTATGCATTACCCAAAATCCTTGTAGAGAGGTAGCACTACTACCTCTCTATATCTTTTCCACTGCTATACAAAACTTGACTTAACATATTTAAACTCCCGGTTCGCCCATTTTAAATTGAGTTAGAAAAAAGCTGAACGATTTAGTAGGGGTTCTAATATACAATACAAATGTACTATAATCCCAACTTTGCGCGTAGTTTACCGCCGTAGGCATCGCATAAAAATAGAGTTTTTAGAACAGGGTGGTAGTTCAAGGTAAATTTAGGGAAATGGCTAAAACCATTACTACACCTAGATTTTCTGTTTTTCGGCAATTTCTCGAACTCCAAAAAAAATGAGCGAACCGGGAGTCATACATCTAGTATTGCCTTTTATTCATCTTCATCGTCATCGTCGGATTCATCTTCATCGTCGTCCTCGGATTCATCTTCATCGTCATCGTCGGATTCATCTTCATCGTCATCCTCAGACTCATCGTCATCGTCGGATTCATCTTCATCATCATCCTCAGACTCATCTTCATCGTCGTCCTCGTCCTGTGCAAACCCTAGTTCACTAACAGCCAAAGAGAGAGCCATATCAAAGAAGGAGCCTTCATCGCACCAGACATCCTGACTTAAGTCAAGGTCGGTTACACTTTTAATAGTCCAACAATCACCGTTTAACTCAGAATTAATAATGTAATCGTAGGGAATGTAACAGTAGCCTTTGTCTCCCCAGTTTGACCCCCAAGAGTTACGAACCAAAAACATGCGGTCTTGATCAGAATATCCTACGCACAGCATTGCGTGTCCGCCACAAAGTTTCTCGGTGTTTAAATTTGGTATTGGTACTCTTCCAGTATCTTTAGCTTGCTCAAAGGAACTGAACAGTTGCAAACCAAAAGCAAAGGGATAACCTTCCGCTAAACAGTGGCGCATTGCGTACAAATCCAAGTCAATTCGTTCAGCGTCATCGATCAAGAAGCTTTCTGCTTCCTCATAAGCTTGTTTGTGGGGTTTTTCAAACACCCTATTTTGACTATAAGGCCAAGTTTTCTCCATACAAGCACCGTATTTTCGCAGTACCTTAATACAGGTGCGTAAATAAGTTCCTTCGTCCTGCTCAACGGTTCCATCAGACAGTCTGGCATTGTAATAAATAAACAAACGACTTACATACTCTGCCGAGCCAAATTGACGTATCGCCAGATACTCGTAAGCTCCCGCCATCGCGTTCGCTGTACAACTGTTCAATTCTCCTTGCTGTTCCACTTTTGTCATGTGAGGACGTAAATCGACCATTGGCGGTAACTGTTGTGCTTGATAACGTCCAACACCATATTTTTTATCTCTTGGATCAATAGGATCTGGTCGATAACCGCCGACTTTTAACTGTTTGCCTCTAGAATCATGGAAGAACGAGACTGTACGAAGCACATCGGAAATTGACATATAATAATCTCCCTTAGAACCACACAAGGTAGAAGCGCTGTGTTGACTCAGACACTTTCCGGGGGCGACACTTTACCTGAAGATAAGCTGCTTTTATACAACTAGCGCTAAAACCTGTTCCAATATAGCTTTTATTACCAAAGAAGCCTGATTGTTCAGTATTAACACTGAATAATCAGGCTTCTTGGAGCTTTTTATAAGAAATACTACTGGACTGTGTGATGCCCTGATATAAGGTGCAAATTGTATTAAAAAATACAACAGCAGTCAAAAGTATTGACGGTTGAGTTTCGGTTAACTAACGTAACGCTCTGAGGGTAACAGACCGTTGTAACTGAGCTAGAGCCTTATTGTAATTCAAAATTGCCGAGACTCGATTACCTTCAGCTGTTGTGAGGTCGTTTTCAGAGTTAATGACATCAGTTTGAGTGCCTACACCAGCTTGGAATCGCAAACGCGCTAAACGTAGAGCTTCTCTAGCCTCTTCTAAACCAGTATTAGAGGTTTGAACGTTGGTCAAACTAGATTGCAGGGTAGAATAGGCTTGTTCTACCTGAAAGCGAATTTGGTTGCGCTGTTCAGCAAATTGAGTTTCGGCGATCGCAATATTAGACCTTGCCTGAGCTGCCTTTGCTTTTGCGGCTCCCCCATCATACAAACTTAGGCTTGCCCTTACTCCTAGTGAATAGCCATCAGTCACGTTGATATTATCATTGAACTGATCTAGTAGGCTGTAGCTGGCTACCAAACTAATTTGAGGGCCTAGTGCTGAAAGTGCTTGCCGTCGCTGTTGTTCGCTAATGTTACGTTGCGCCAATTGCTGTTGCAGCTCCGAACGGTTTTGAAAAGCCAGCACAATAGTTTGCTCTAGCGACTGGTTCCAAAGACCAGCTAATTGTACAGGGTCAGCTGCGCTGATATTCACTGACTGCGACAAACTTATGCGAGTAGCTAGCTGACGACGGGCAATTTGCTGCTGGGAGATAGCATTAATCAGGTTTTGTTGGGAATTTGCTAAGTTTACCTGCGATCGCAACACATCAAAACGCGTACCAACCCCAGCCCGCTCTAAAGCTTGTGCATCACGCAAACTAGCTTCGGAGTTTAGCACAGCTGACTGGGAAATACGTACTTGTTCATCTGCTTGTTGCAGATTGTAGTAGTCAGTGGCGACATTTAAACGGATTGTCTCAAACTGAGTTTCTACAGCCAATTGATCGGAGCGCTCCTGTTCTTCAGCCTGTCTGATGGTAGCTTGCCGACTCCCAGAAGTATAAAGGTTATATGTCAGTTGTGCAGATCCGTTGAAAGCTGTCGCAGGTATGCCTGCGTTAGGAGAGAGTAAACCTTCTTGTTGGTATAATTCGTCCTCAAGCTGACCAGAAGCAGACTGACTGCGAGTGATATCACCACTAATACCTAGAGTGGGAAGCAAAGCAGCTTGTGCCTCCCGTACAGCAGCGCGACTGCGCTCTAGCTGTAATATCGATACCTGTAGATCGTGATTGTTACGCCGTGCTAGCTCTAGAGCCTGTGCCAAAGTAATTGCCTGATTTCCCTCAAGTTTCACTTCCTCTGACTTGGTGGGAAATTGCAGGGGATTGGCATTGGGACTGAGGTTCTCTGGAACTTGCACAGAACCTACCGGCGCAGGAGTTACATTTCCTGGGACAGTCTGAGGTTGCACTGAACCTGCCGACGCAGGAGTTACGTTTCCTGGTAAAATCTGAGGTTGAACCGAACCTGCTGGAGTCTGAGTATTACTCTGAGCTAAAAGTTCCCTAGCCGGATTTTGTTGTAAGCAAGTGCTTGAGACTAGTAGCAAAGAAGCCGAAGAATCACTTTTGTTTTTCCCCAACTCCTGTGGACACTTCTGCGCTGACAACAGTTTTGCTGTTCCTGCACCCGTAGCTGAAGCTTGTAAAAATGTTTGTAACTGAGTAACAGTACTTATCTTTTGAACCACTGACTGCTGTGCAGAAGACAGGGACAAAATTTCTTTTTGGACAGAAGGGGATTTTGAAGTGTAGTTAGGAACTACTATCTTCTTTAATTTCTGCCCATTCGGGTCTAAATTACTCTGCTTTTGGTCGCTTTGAGCAAACTGGCTGACATCTGGCTGTTGAGAAGGATTAGAGGTAGGTATCAAACTTAAAAACCTAGCTTCATCTTTCTTCATTGGCAAAACAGTATTGTCAGCCGTAAATACTGGAATACTGTTATTACTTAAAGGCTTCACACTAAGTTTTGTAAAACCAAAAGCAGGTACTAGGGTTGGATCACTAACATTTGCACTGTTAGGTAGTTGCGTATTCATGGTGTCTGCTATCAAGTCTTGACCATAAATAGAAGTCAAAACACTAGGAGAAGACGCTCTCTGTATCCCTGTTACTTTCACAGTACCAGCCCAAGCAGCCTGAGTTGTTAAGACTGCTGCTGTCACACCAGGTAAGAAGCTATAAAATAATTGCTGTCCTTTCACCGCATCCCCTCACACAAAAATCAATACTAGCGGCAGAAAACCTTTCTTCACCAGAGAATATAGCACGATACTAAACTTCAGAAAGAACATACTACGATACTAAATTTAGGGTTCGGAACTCTGTTTGTCTTCAAAACGTCTAACAATGCGAGAAAGTTCCGCCTTTTCATCGATACTAACGCGAGTAGGAGCACCGCTGATAATCCGTTCGTAGTTTCGGAAAGAATCTTTGATATCGGGCCCGTCAGCAGTAATATTATACTCACGAATTCCCTTATCGTGCCAAGAACCTCTCATTTTAAATACGTTAATTGCCCGCGACATTTCGCCGCGAATTTCTACGTACTGTAACATTATAATTGTATCGGTAATCGTGGAAATATGAGAGTCGGTAATGGAATGCGCTCCCAGAAATTGGTCGGTTGTGTTAGTAAAGAAACCAGTAATTTCTTCTTGTTTAGCATAACCCGTCACCCCAATTACAAACTGCCTAAATGCATTATTGCTCACTCCTCTAGCTAGTGCTGAAAGGGAATCGATAGCGATGCGAGCAGGTTTGAAGATCGCAATTTCTGATTTAATAATTTGTAAATGGTCTTCTAAACCAGTTGATTCGGGATAGGTACAGATGATTTTGAGTAAACCTTGATCTTCTAATTCTTCAAAATCAATTCCCCAAGAGGAAGCGTTACGAGATAGTTGGGCCCGTGATTCTTCATAAGCAAATAATATCGCCTGTTCTCCATTGAGGCAGCCATCTTGAATAAACTTACTGACTAACAAGGTTTTGCCCGTACCTGTGGCCCCTGTTGCCAAAATGATGGAATCTTTAAAGAAACCACCACCACACATTTCATCTAAGGTTTTGACACCAGAAGATACTCTGACATTAGAAGATCGTTGAGTTAAGCGCATTGCTCCCAGTGGGAAGATGTTAACTCCTTCATTAGTAATTGTGAAGGGATATTCGCCTTTCATGTGAGTTGTGCCGCGCAACTTGAGAATTTCAATTGTGCGACGGCGGCGTTCTCCTTCTAAAACGTTGCGAACAATTACTACATTATCAGAAACAAATTCTTCTACTCCGAAAGAGGCAACGGGGCCATATTCTTCACCACGTTCAGTAGTAATTACAGTGGTAACACTCAATAGCTTGAGACGGGCTACGAGGCGAAAAATCTCGCGTCGCACTACTCCCATTGCTTCATACTGCTGAAATACTGCTGTTATTGAGTCGATGGAAACTCGTTTAGCTTTGTATTTACGAATCGCATATTGCAAGCGCTCAATGAGTGCAGAAAGGTCAAAATTTCCCACTATATCTTGACCTTCTGGATCGGGAGAAGCATCAAGAATAAATAACTTGCCTTCTTCAATTAGGCGCGGCAAGTTCCAGCCAAAAATATTGGCATTTTTAATAATATCACTAGGCGATTCCTCAAAGGTAACAAATACTCCGGCTTCATCAAAGTAGGTGATACCGTTATAGAGAAACTGAAGAGAGAATAAAGTTTTGCCTGTGCCGGAAGTGCCGCTGATCAAGGTAGTTCTACCAGTTGGTAAACCACCATGACTAATATCGTCAAATCCTTCGATCATCGTCCGAATTTTTTCTAAACCCCCAATTTTCGGTGGTTGCTTTGGTTCTAATTGCTCGTTTTCACTCATTGCTTGATAATAAATTTGTATGAAAACCTGTTTTTTTTATGACTAAAGTTTGTACTAATTTTTTTATGATTAAAATTTTACTCTTCAATATCTTCTTCACTCAGTTCTTCATAGAGCAAATCTAATCCAATCAATACTCTTTCTCTATCTGAAAGATCCCCGATAATTTTGCGAACGGGTGGAGGTAAAATTTTAGATAATGTTGGCGTTGCTAATATCTTGTCTTCTTCCGCCAGTTGCGGGCTTTTTAGTACATCGATCACTTTCAAGGCATAAACACCTTCAAATTCCTGTTCTAAAATATCTTTGAGTGTTTTTAAAGCTCTGACTGAATTAGGAGTGTTCCCTGCTACGTAAAGCTTAAGAACGTAGGTTTTTCTGAGTTTCTTCATATACTTAATGGCTAGTCATGAGCATAAAAATACAAGACCTTTCGCACATCGAGACAAGTTTAACATTGATGAATTTAATTTATTTAGAAATCGAACTGCGATAGACTTCGCACAGGTGAGCAAGAATATCGATTAAGGTTAGACGGTAATCCAGTAACGTTTCATTGCTCCTGCCTTCTAATTTTAGCTGGTTAGAAAAGTCTTCAATTACCTCCATGTGAATTTCAATTATTTGCGGCACAGGAATATTAGCATAAAATATAGTATTGATAAATTTATCAATTTTATCTTTGAGTGTTTTATCTGTGCTAAAATAGTCGATAAGAATCAGGCTATAATCTAATTTAAGCTGTCTTAATAATCCTTGCCTTTCTGCTAGAGTCATCTCCTGGAAATGCTGTTGGCTTTTTTGCATCTGACTGGCAAACACATAGACGTACTTGCCAGTGTATGCCTTACTTGGATCTTGTTGCAGCCAATTTGGGAAATAGTTGATGTTTCCAGTGGCAGTTGCACCAACGGGTAGGTAGGAAAACTGGGCAATAATCGCGTCGAGCAAGTTCCACACCCTCGCGAGCAAATTTTTTTGGTTGGCTAAGTCAGCTAAATTAGCTAAACATTTGTTAACATCAGGTTGCAGAATCAATATCGGTAATAACATCTATTCTTAAATATATTTCTTTGATCGCCCTGACCAAGAAACGTGGGCTGATAAGCTTGGCTAACGCTTCTAGGGTAATACTGGCTGTACAGTAAACTGGTGATTCCACCCCAAAATAACGCTCTGTGTTAGCAGATAGTGCTAGCCAATCAACAACCTAGTAGTCCACCAGACCAACTTTGATGGATGAATAAGTTCGCAGTCAGGACTTTAGTCCTTGATTTGAGCGCTAAAGCACTCACTACAAACCAAGCATTGTTACCTTGGCAGACTACTAGTGTGGCAACTGAGTAGTAAGACTTAGTAGGTCTTTGAGATGAGCTATCTGTCGGTATAGCAAAACACAGTGGCTAATTTATGATTCGCATATCTATGTACTTGACACTCTTAGGTCTGTTCGCCCTTGGCGTCTCCCCTTGGGAGAAGACACTGAGATTCTTGGCTCAACGACGGACTTTAAAACCCAATATCCTTGCGGCAGTACTTAAACTTTTTGACCGTACCACAGCACCAATCAACAAGCCTAATTTATTGAATCCCAGAGAGTCTATCTCCTCAAGCGTACTAGGATATTTAAACCTAGAGTTCGAGCGTGCCCTGCCCTACTTTTTGATCAAAAATATTTGCTTTCTCTGTATTTGGGTACTTTGTTATTACCCTAACTGTTTTAAGAGTTTTTGTTGGCTCTTTGTCCCGAAATTCTTAGCTGAAAGTGTGTCTTAATTGTTTCACAATGCTAAAGGAGTTACACCTTGACAAGATGATTATATCACGAGTGAGTTTTCCTAAAGTCCCACGATTCGCTTAGATATCAGCCTTAAAGGGACTGAGTTTTAGGCTTACTGAGTGTTTCCATAAGATAGATTTTTTGATTTTGCTCCTTGATTAAGATACTTAAACGAACCTAAAGGATTGTCCCATTCTAAATCATTATAATTCCTCAAGGTTCTAAAGCGAATCTTTGGGGCCATAATTGTTTTAGCTGTCGCTATCGATGAGGAGTTTAAATACCAGTAAGACACTGGGGAGGCTAGTTGCTAGAAGTGAGAAACATGGCCTTTTGAAAAAATGCACTCGTCCGCAAGCAAGTGTCCGTGAAGGGAAATCCCATTGTTTTAATGGCGTTGAAATAACCAGAGTTGCTTATATGAGTCTTCTTAGAGGATATGACTTCAGGCGAAAAGACCATCAACTGGCAGATGGAAATGCCGGAGGGTTCCACAGGAAGAATGACCCCCAAAGCCCTATGTTAATGCTAGATTACCCGCTTTATGACTTTCAGGCAACCGTACCTAGCTGCCCTCAAACAAGTTCTCTGGCAGTGGTGTTAGAGATTTTTGAGCAAGAGCAGTGCGATCGCTTGGTAGTAGTGAATCAACAGCAATGCCCCATCGGATTGCTGTATTCTGCCCGTTTAATCCCAAAATTATTAACACATAGTGACGATAAAAATCTAAATTTACACCAATCGCTCTCTACCTGGGGTCAAGGTCTAATTGAGCCAATACAGACAATATTAGCTTCTGAGCGTGTAGAGCAATTGAGCTTGCACTTGGGCGATGCCGCCGAAAAACAGCAGAACTTAGATTGGGCGCTGATTGACTCTGATGGGCGATATTTGGGGCTGCTGGATAGTTCGCGCCTAGTGCGATCGCTAGCTAAGGAACGCATGGCTGGCTTACAAAGCTCAGGTGAACACCACCATGAGCATGATGCTAGGACAAATGAATCCAAGTCCTTAGGACACCAACCACTGGTTCACTTGCTAGAAAGACTGCCTTGGCCTTTGATGTTGCAAACGGGTACTGGCGAGGTGGTAGCGCGAAATCCCGCCTGGTGGCAGCAATTAGGAACCTTAAAAGACCCAGAAGGAGTTAGGCAACAGGTGGAGGCAATACTTGTGCCTAATCTCTTGGAAACACCAGAATATGTTACTCAACAAGCAATCAAGGTTCATCCCCATGGCAGGGAGAATGAGCATGGTGAAGAGGAACTGATTCAGCCAGAAGCATCAGGTGATGCTGGATATAGTCGGTGCTATTTAGATAGTCAAGTGGGTACTTGTACCTGCGTTGTCGAAGTGCAAAATGGTCAAGAGCGAATCTGGCAATTTGCCAAAATTCCCTTAGATAGTCCTGAGTTTTCAGCACTGGCTCAACGCCCCGCTACCGCTAACAGCACTCAGCACTGGCTCAACGCCCCGCTACCGCTAACAGCACTCAGCACTGACTTGTGGTTAGTTTTAGCTACTGATGTCACTGAACAGCAGCAGCTTTGCAAAGAATTGGCAGCGAAGAATGCCGATTTAATTCAACTAAATCGGTTGAAAGACGAGTTTTTAGCTTGTATTAGTCATGAACTCAAAACTCCCCTAACTGCTGTTTTAGGATTATCGCGCTTGCTAGTGGATCAGCAGTTGGGAGAACTTAACGAACGTCAAGCCCGTTATGCAGGACTGATTCATCAAAGTGGACGCCACCTGATGAGTGTGGTTAATGACATTTTGGATTTGACCCGAATGGAGACGGGGCAAATGGATTTGACGCTGACTCCGGTAAAAATTCGGGCTGTGTGCGATCGCGCCCTATCGGAAGCTAAAGCTATCCACACTCAAACCACCAAAGCGACATCCGCCTCACCACCTCCAAATGCCCGTTCATCCGCTCCCCAATTCTGCCTTTCCATTGAACTAGGCTTAGATCAGATGGTGGCAGATGAATTGCGCTTACGTCAGATGCTAGTACACCTACTTTCTAACGCCTTTAAATTCACCGAAATATCTGGCGAAATCGGGTTGCGGGTAAGTCGTTGGGAAGGATGGATTGCCTTTACAATTTGGGATACAGGCATTGGCATTCCTGAACACCAGCAACACTTAATCTTTCAAAAATTCCAACAATTAGAAAATCCCCTCACCCGCCAATTTGAAGGCACTGGTTTAGGGCTGGTATTAACTCGCGCCTTAGCTCGTCTCCACGGAGGAGATGTCAGCTTCTTATCGCGTGAAGGAAAAGGTAGCCAGTTCACACTACTACTGCCGCCTAGTCCCCCAAATACAGGCTTTTCTGAACCAGATATGGGAATCAGAGAAGATGAGGAAACACGACACCAACAGACACGGCAAAACCCCGCAGCCGCTCGTCAGTATGTTAGTACGCCCACACAGCATCATCACGCTAGTTCGCAACGCTTGGTTTTGGTAGTCGAGGCAGTAGCCAGATATATTGAAGACTTGACCGAACAACTCAAAGGTTTAGGGTATCGGGTAGTGATTGCGCGATCAGGGACAGAAGCAGTGGAAAAAGCTCGGCGCCTGCAACCAATAGCGATATTTTTGAATCCATTGCTACCCCTACTATCAGGTTGGGATGTGCTGACTTTACTCAAATCTGACACCGCAACCCGTCATATATCTGTCATTGTGACAGCGACGGGAGCCGAAAAGGAGCAAGCATTTGCTAATCGAGCCGATGGTTTCTTAAGTTTGCCAGTTGAGCATCAGGTATTAGCACCAGTTCTCGAAAAATTATGTACTGTACAAGCAGTTGGGCAGCTAGGGTTAAACAACGATGCAATTACCCCAACTAAAACCCCACTGCGAATTCTCAGGCTGGTGAATCCCCAGTTGGAATCAGTCAATCCCCACCCTTCACTTCGAGAACATCGGGTAATTGAAGTAGATGACCTAGATCAGGCTGAACTTTTGGCGCGGGTATGGCAGTTTGATGTCATTTTGCTTGATGTCGAAAGTACCACCGCCCAAATTTATCTGCAACAACTAATTGGGCATCCACGTTTAGCGGCTATACCACTGGTTACTTGCGATGTCGCAACCACCTTAATAGCTTCTAAAATACCAGGGCTATCTGTATTTCCCTACTTAACACCATTTGCCAAAGACAACAGCAGTCGCCCCGAGAAAACAGATGCCTTACTATCGGTACTGCAAATTGCTTCTGGGATTTGCTGCCCTCCTAACATCTTGGTAGTGGATTTGACAATGCTGCGTGATTTTCCCCAGGTAAGACGCAAGCCAGCTAAGGGTTATCGGACTGAAAAAAATTGCTCAATTAGTAGTGAAACTGCGGAACGAGGTTCTGAGTGGTTCCAAGCTTTAATTCAGTATTTACAAACAGCAGGCTTGAAAGCGGCGATGAGTCCTTGTTGGGCAGAAGTGTTACAACAAATTCGCCACCAAAGCGTTGACTTACTGCTAATTTGCTTAGGAGAATCTGCTATCCACAAAGATGTACTCAAAGCACTGAAAACATTAGGAGATTCGCCTGACAAGTTACCACCAATTTTGGTACTAAATCAGCGATTAAATCTCCCAGAAACCAGTTTCCAGCCTGGGGTAGCTTATCAGGAGCAGAAGAAGAATGGTTTGGAATCGATAGAAACTGTTGTTGGTGTGATCGCTACTCAAATATTACCGCGATCAATATCAATGGAAGACCTCTTAAATCAGATCAATCAAGCTTTAGCTGTCAACGGTTACAATGGCAAATGTTAATGGGTATTGGGCATTGGGCATTGGGCATTGGGCATTGGGCATCTCCGAAAATGAATGTAGAGACGTAGCAGTGCTACGTCTCTACAAGGATTCTGGATAACGCATATTTAATTTCTGGAGCTGTCTATTGGGCATTGGGCAAAACAGTTCTGAGTTCCGTTAGCGGGGCGTTTAGACCGTTCCCAGTCCTGAGTAAAGAAATGAGATTCCCCACTCAGCACTCAGCACTCCTGAAGGGCATTGGTCATTAGTTATTTCCCAAGGACTAATGACTAATGACAATTTACGATATATCTATTTTTTCATTTTTCTTTTTCTTAAAAGGAACTCGAACCAAGTTATAAGCACCCTTGGTTGATAAACTCTTGTAATCATCTGGCTGTAAGTCCATTTGTAAAAACTTTTTCTGTTCGGCCAACAGTAGCACTGAGGCAGGTTTTAATCCTTTGGCAGCCTGGTTTTTAATATGCTGTAAAGCCTCTTGGGGAAATCCTAAATAATTTACATGAATGTGGCTGTAAAATACCACACTAGGCTTTTTGAAGCCAAGCATGATCAATTCTTCATTTGGTTGTTTTGCTTCTAGTATTACCGCAGACAATTCCCTTAAGGGTAATTGACGTTCTCGATCGATAAAGAACAAAGCAGGCGTTAAGACAAAAATTAAAAACGCCACAAACCCGATTAAATTAATACTGATAACGTAGTTCCAGCGGCGACTCAATAATAAACCAGCAACCAAAACAGCACATACCAGCCAAATTACACCCGCGATTACTGGTATACCGGATTGTTGAATTAGTTCGTGGAAGTTGCTGATAGCTGGATCAGTACCTAATATATGGGTTAGGTTAAACAGTGCTGTTGACAAAAATGATAAAAACACTACATTCACCCAACCACTCCAAATGAGTGATGCGGGGATGGGGACACGTGGGGATGAAGAGGAATTATCAAATACTTTTTCCGTTTCCCCATGTATTTGTGTCTCCTCGTCATGTTCAGTGTTGGGGAAAAGGTCACTCCACAACAAGGCTACCAGAATTGCTGCTGCCGGCATTAAAGGCAATACGTAGCTAGGGAGTTTGGTGACAGCAATGCAGAAAAAGACAAAGATGCTAGCAAACCAGAACCAGGCAAATAAACCAAATTGCTGAAAACGTTCAAGAGATCGCCAATGCGATCGCTGCCAAAACTTTAGTCTGATTATAGAGGCTGGTAAATACACTGAGTATGGTGCAAAACCCAGCAACACTATTACGAAGTAAAAATACCAAGGTGCTGAGTGACCATTAACTACTTCTGTAAAGCGTTCCAGGTTGTGATAACCAAAAAAGGAGTTAATATAATTCCAGCCATTGCGCCAAATTACTAAAGCATACCAGGGCACTGACAAACCGAGAATTATCAGTATACCTACAAAGAGGCGCATTTCCCGCATCACCTCTCGGACTTTACCCACGTAAAGCAAAAAAGCACCAACAATTAGCCCTGGCAAGACAATTCCCACTGGCCCTTTAGTCAAAATTGCGCCAGCAATCAGCACATAAAAAGCTAAGTACCACTTATTGGGGAATAGGGCATGGGGCATTGGGGATTGGGCATTGAAAAGAGGCAGAGGGGCGGGGTGCGGGGGACGGAGGGGAAAACTCTTCTCCCTTGCTCCCTGCTCCCTGCTCCCTTGCTTCTCCACTGCTCCCTCATCTCCCCCTACTCCCTGCCCCCTGCTCCCTTCCTCCCCTGCGTACCCTAGAAAGAAACATAACAAAGCTGATGCCATGCAACCAGTGAGCAGCATATCAGAGACACCTGTTCTCGCCCAAATAATAGTTTCGGGATTGAGTGCCATCAGCGCTGCTGTGATAAAAGATATTAAGTAGCGGCGAGTCGGACGTGAAACTTGCTCTAATTCGTCTTGTTTAGTTAAATACCACTGTATGGTGTAAAAAGCTAAACAAACTAAGCCTAATGCCGCGATCGCAGAAGGAAGACGTACTGCCCACTCATTCACCCCAATTATGTGAAATGCGATCGCTTGACACCAGTAAATTAAAGCAGGTTTATCGAAACGAGTGTCACCATTGAAAAATGGGGTAATCCAATCACCTGTAACGAACATCTGGCGGGAAGCTTCGGCAAAGAGCGGCTCTGTCTCATCAATCAAGCCAATATTGCCCAAATTCCAGCCAAAAGCCACCCAGCCAATCAGCATCAAACACAAAATCGACACAGTTACACTAAGGGCTGGATTTTTTGCTATTTTGTTGAACCACCGATCAACAGTGCGCTTAACACTCAATTTCATTCTCATTTAGTCAATAGTCAACAATCACTAATCAATAGTCGTTGGTTATCTATCTTTTGTTCTTCGGAGTTTTTAATTCAACAATTTTCCTCTACTCATTACTCAACACTTTACCAACTATAGGGTAGTGGCGTGGCAAGGCTAAAATGTTGCAAAAAAATTGTCGGTTGGGGAGCCACTGCGTTGCGCGGGTTAAGAGCGTTGTAGCAAGTGGCGTTGGAGGCTTTGCCAAAGCCAACATATATCAGAATGAGTGCTGAGTGCTGAGTCTGGAATCTCATTTCTTTTATCAGGACTGGGAACGGGTTAAACGCCGCGCTATCGCTAACGGAAAAGAGGAACTATTATTTTGCCTCCTGCCCCCTTCCCTCTTCAAGGACTCAGCACTAGTTGCCATTCTTTGTTTTGCGAATTCCACTTAGGTAATTGAGTTTCACCGACAACATAAGGGCCCCAGTAACGACGGGAACCATCTTGTGCAAAAGCAACTAAAATATCTCCTTTCTCCAGCTTTAAATTATTCTGAGGTAGGGATAAAATCAGTCCCTTCTCACTACCTTCCTGGGGAGCAAAATCCCAATGTGCTGGTACATCGTAGTTAGTCTGTTTAGTACCAGAGCCTTTTGCTACCGACTGTCGCGCCAGTAGAGCCAGCCGCACAGGCTGATTTGTTTGATTGCTCACTCGCAAAGTCCCTTGATTGTTGACTTTGCTAGCTGATTTATCACGATCTGCCAAGACAGGATAAGTATTCTCTTTGCTGCTATGTTCTATTTGATTAGTTGAGTTAGTTACTGGAGTAGATACACTAGCAGAAGTATCTTTTTTAGGTAAGACAGAAGTTGTCTGCTTCTGAAAAGTTTCTGTTGGCAGTTGTGAAGATGTATCTGGGTTTGTGGACTCAAAGGATACGCTAATTCCAAAGCATCCTACCAGAGCAACAAGCAGTCCCAAGCAAGATGCTGTAACACCGACGTTACGATACACTGAAGATTTCATATTGATAGTTATTAGAAATAAATATTTTGTCTAGGCTTGACCAAATAGTAGCCTATTATCCCAAAAGATAATCACACAAATTAGCCTAATATAGACTTTGTTAAAATTAGGGACACGGATGTATTATAAATATCATTTTGATGAGAAAACATTTGCAGTAAATAATTTCTTTGATGTTTGAAAAACAAGGGTTACAGACACCCGTTCCTTGGGATTTTGCCCGTAGTTTTAAATAAAAAAATAACATTTGATACAGAGCTAGCTAATTCATTTGTATAAAAAATAAAAGTTTCCTGAAACCGCTAGCGGCTCTAACAAGGCGTGCTTTGCCAAACCTCAGATAAATCTAAGGAATAAGAATTAAATAACATACAATTTATGTCTCTGGTTTACCTCACCCTCAATCCCTCTCCGATATATTGGAGAAGGAAGCTAGAGACAGGATGAGGTTTTGCATCTTAATTTAATCCACGTTCCTAAGTGGTATATTTTATCTTCTGCTATGAAAAGCCACCTTATTGAGAGGATGTTTGGAAAGTGCCTATTGATATAGCAAGCGATCGCAGATCCCCCTAAATCTACGCTAGTCCTTTCTCCTATTGGGAGACGCTTGCTTACCTGTATGGATACAAGTCAGTAAACCTGTGTTATGGACTAGCTTCCTTAAAAAAGGGGGAAATTGAGTCATTTTCCCCTTGATTTCAAGCTTATTTGTGGGGATCAAACTAAATATTTATACTTCCCAAACATCCTCGAAGAAAATGTACTTCTCTAAAGATGATAGAATGAGCAAATTTGAAGGAACACTCGAATTTTAGTAGATATCTACAATATTAACAAACAAGCTGATACTAAAACCAATATCCTGCTCAATTTAATATAGATACAGCGAATTTCAAGTTAGTGAGGTATACAAGCTAAGTCTTAAAGCCAGATATAAAGCCTGTTTTACTTCTGAATTCTGTGAGCGCAGCGGGGTGTAGCCCATTCTGACTCCTGAATTCTGCTGTATATTTCAAGATATCTTGACTTTTCCCCAGAAGTCCCCCCAATGCAAAACACTCGTCTCAATAACTTGTTCGATGCCATTGCTACACGCTTGGGGCAATGGTTTTTAAATCCTTGGCGGCGGCTATCGTTGCTGATAATTAGTTTTTTGTTCGGTTTTTTTCTGGGAAACGCAGTTTCCACGACAGCTGGACAACGGGCTGAATTGGATATTGTGGCAGCTGGTTTTTTAGTACTGTTGACGGAAATTACCAGTAGGATATTTTATAGTCGCAGCTTTTTGTCAAGGCGATCGCTCTTGATAGACTCATTGAATCTCCTCAAAGTTGGTTTCACCTATAGCCTGTTTCTCGAAGCCTTCAAGCTGGGATCGTAGTGAGATGTGAGATGGGGGATTTATGAATTTGTGGCTGGGTGAAATTTTGACAACCGATGCAGTGGCGGAAACTTGGCAGCAGCAAGTAAGAGAAGCAGCGCTGGCAGATCGGTTAAGGGCTAAAGCTTTTGGGATCGCGCCGGAAAATGTCGATGAAGCGATCAAAAAGCGATCGCATTTACTAAAATCGGTCTTGCCAGCTTTTAACCAATTCTGCCAAACTACCCTCCAAATCGAACCCCAGGAAATGTTACCAGTCTTGTGGGACTTGTGGCTTCCTTTGGGAATCAAACTAGCATTGCACCGCCAACAATTGGGACGCCCCCTGATTCAGGGAATCTTGGGAGGACAAGGCACGGGTAAAACCACAACCTGCAAAATTCTCAGTTTGATTCTCGATCGGTTGGGATACCGGACTGTGAGTTTATCTTTGGATGACTTATATAAAACTTACAGTGATCGCTTGGTTTTAACACAGCAAGATCCCCGCTTAATTTGGCGCGGGCCGCCAGGAACCCACGATGTAGACTTAGGCTTAAATGTACTAGATCAAATCCGCCAGTCGCAAAGTTCAGTGATGGTTCCCCGCTTTGATAAATCTGCTTATGGAGGCGCTGGCGATCGTACTACTCCAGAAATCGTTACAGGTGTAGATATTGTACTATTTGAAGGTTGGTTTGTGGGTGTACGACCAATCGATCCAAATGTATTTAATACAGCACCGCCGCCAATTATTACTGAGAATGATAGAGCATTCGCCCGTGATATTAATCATCGCCTCCACAATTATTTACCACTGTGGGAGCGATTAGACAGCTTAATTTTGCTCTATCCCACCGATTACCGCTGTTCTTTGGAGTGGCGCAAACAGGCTGAACAGCAGATGATTGCTAGGGGTAAGTCAGGGATGAGCGATGCCGAGATAAAAGAATTTGTCAATTATTTTTGGCGATCGCTTCACCCGGAATTATTCATTAAGCCATTGCTAAAAGATGCCGCAGCAGTTGAACTAGCGATCGAGATTCATGCCGATCATAGTTTTGGTGAAGTGTATGGCAATTAGTATTTAAATTAATGCAAAGATAAATACATTATGAAAATACTTTTTTGTTCAATAACTAACTTTTAAAAGTTTAAGATTTATTGTTTTGACAATTCATAAAAATTTACTTAAGCTAAAAGATAGGTTAAGCAAATCAACAAACAACAGCGATTTGATTTAGCTCCATCAAGAATTGCTGTTGCAGGCTATTGGCATAAGGAAATGAATCAAAACCAAAATTATTCTATGTAGGCAATTCAACCAGATTTGGCTACAAAAAGCTAAGACATGATTAAGCATATTGCACCGCGCAGATATTGAACAGAATCAGATCAATTATGGATGGATACTTGTGGTGATGTTAGTGAGTGTCCACCAATCATTGAAGTTTGACTAGCGATTTTAGATTTGGGATTTTGGATTGGGGTGTTCGGGTTTATCTCTCGTCAGGGACGGAATAAATCTAAAATCCAAAATTGGCAATCCAAAATCCAAAATTAATTGACCAAAGTGCGGGAGATATGTCCAGGAGAAGGCTATGTTTGAGTATTTTACATCTTTGAACGACCACAATTTACCTTATCCAGATACGGTTCACCCCATCGTTGTCCACTTCGTAATTGCGATGGTGTTGTTTTCCTTTGTCTGTGATGTAATTGGCTATTTTACTGGTAAATCCAGTCTTTTTGAGGTGAGTTGGTGGAATATGTTAGTTGCCACGATCGCTATCTTCGTCGCGATTATTTTTGGTCAGTTTGAAGCGGGGTTGGCACAGCCTTATAGCCTAGCGAAATCGGTGCTGAATTTGCATACGCTAATTGGTTGGTCGCTTTCAGGAATTATCACAGCGCTGACAGCTTGGCGCTATGTAATTCGTGCCCGCAATCCGCAAAAAGTACCGATTTATTATTTGGGCGCCGGACTAGTTTTAGCCTTGATAGTTGGCTTACAAGTATATCTTGGCGATGAACTTGTTTGGGTATATGGATTGCATACCGTGCCAGTTGTGGAAGCAGTAAAGGATGGTGTGTTGCGATGAACTCAGAATTAATTAACCAATTAACCGACTCTCTAGGCGCAAACGGATTACCTTACACAATTCCCATTCATCCCAACTTAGTCCATCTGACAATAGGTTTGTTCATCATTGGGATGACCTTTGATATCGTTGGTGTTCTGTTCCCCTTTGAAAAATGGGTCTTCAAATTTTTGGCAATTACTGTGGAACGTGACAACTTATTTGCTGTTGGCTGGTACAACATGTTAGCTGCCAGCATCATCACATTTTTCACAGTGGCAGCAGGGTTTTATGAAATGCTGTTAGCAACACCACCAGCTGATATGAAGAGTGCCTGGGGATTGCAGGCAATGGAAAGTATGCTTTGGCATGGTGTAGGTGGTGTGTTCTTATTAGCGCTGATTGTTGGCATGACCATCTGGAGAGCTTGGCAGCGCTTCATTTGGGGCAAACAAGAATATAAACAGACAGATAGAGAAGTGCAATGGATCTATCTGTTCGCAGGCATCGCAATCATGTTCATTATGTACATTCACGGCACACTAGGAGCGCAACTAGCCGCTGAATTTGGCGTACACAATACCGCAGATAATCTGCTGCGATTAGGTCAAGACCTCAATACAACACTCAAATGAGTCATTAGTCAATTGTCCTTTGTCATTTATTTAAAGTTACTAACCAATGACCAATGACCAATGACCAATGCCCCATGCCCAATAACCAAAGACCATGAAAATCCAGAAGATTTTAAATATTTTGACGCTGCTTACAGGCGCGATCGCAGTGACTTCCACCAGTCTCTGGATCGGCAAGCAGGCTTACTCCTGGCTTCCTCCTCAAGCAGCGGCCGAATCCGTACTAATTGATGATTTGATTAGCTTCTTAGTAACCCTCGGTGCCTTCATCTTCTTGGGAGTAACAAGTACTCTGATGTATTCTGTGATCTTCCATCGGGCAGTCAAAGATGACTTCACTGACGGCCCTCCGATTGAAGGTAATGTCACCTTAGAAGTTGTCTGGACAGCAATCCCAATTCTGTTAGTGTTTTGGATTGCAGGCTACAGCTACCAAGTCTACGAACAAATGGGAATTCAAGGCCCATCGGAAATAGTTCACCTGCATAATCCGCTGGTAATGGAATCAGCTTATGCAGCACCAGCTAACCCCTTAGCAGAACCCGTTGAGAAAATTGACGTACTAGCTAAACAGTGGGCATGGGTTTTTCATTACCCAGAAAGAGATATTACCAGTACCGAATTGCATTTACCAAGCGATCGCCGGATACGTTTAGCGCTGAAATCACAGGATGTTTTGCACGGCTTCTATATTCCTGCGTTCCGCCTCAAGCAGGATATTATTCCTAACCATGCGATCGACTTTGAATTTACTCCCATCCGCCCCGGCAAATACCGATTGACCGATTCTCAATACAGCGGCACATACTTTGCGACGATGCAAGCGAATGTCATCGTCGAATCTCCTGAAGATTATCAGCAGTGGCTAGCCCAAGCTGCAACTCAAAAGCCCTCCCCAGCAAAGAATCAAGCGGCTTCTGAGTATGCTCAAACATCCCATCAATCAGTCCAAACAGGTTGGGTTACAGTTCCACCTGCTGCACCTCCTCTAGTCAATTCACCTGGTTGAAAGGAAAGTAACCATGACTAATGTTCCTATTGAAGGCATTCTTCTCCCGAATGAGAAGCCCAAACACGAATCTCCGAGTAACTGGAAAGAATACTTCAGCTTTAGTACCGACCACAAGGTAATTGGTATCCAGTATCTCGTTACCTCATTTTTCTTCTTTCTCGTCGGCGGTATCTTTGCGATGGTGATGCGGGGAGAACTGATGACACCCGAATCAGATTTAGTTGATCGCACCGTCTATAACGGGATGTTCACCATGCACGGCACCGTGATGCTGTTTTTGTGGACATTTCCCTCACTCGTTGGTTTTGCCAACTATCTAGTACCCCTGATGATTGGGGCGCGAGATATGGCATTTCCCCGCCTGAATGCCGTCGCCTTTTGGATGGTACCAGTAGTTGGGATTTTGATGATGGGTAGTTTCTTCGTCCCTGGAGGCCCTGCCCAAGCCGGTTGGTGGTCTTACCCACCAGTTAGTCTCCAGAATCCCACAGGTAACTTAATTAATGGTCAAGTTATCTGGCTACTAGCGGTAGCAATATCTGGCGTATCCTCAATTATGGGGGCAGTCAACTTTGTCACCACCATCGTCAAAATGCGGGCCCCAGGCATGGGCTTCTTTAAAATGCCGTTGTTTGTCTGGGCAGTATTTAGCGCCCAAATCATCCAACTATTTGGACTTCCAGCACTGACAGCAGGTGCAGTGATGCTGCTACTTGACCTCACAGCTGGCACCGCCTTTTTCGACCCCGCCAAGGGTGGAAATCCAGTAATGTTCCAACATTACTTCTGGTTCTACTCCCACCCCGCCGTTTACGTGATCATTTTGCCTGTCTTCGGCATTTTCTCAGAAATCTTCCCAGTTTATTCACGTAAACCCCTATTTGGTTACAAAGTAGTTGCCATTTCATCCATCTTGATTGCTGTAGTTAGCGGCATTGTTTGGGTACACCACATGTACGTCAGTGGTACTCCTGGCTGGATGCGGTTGATTTTCATGCTGACGACAATGTGCGTGTCTGTGCCCACAGGAATTAAAGTGTTTGCTTGGGTGGCAACGATTTGGGGCGGTAAACTGCGGCTAAATACCGCCATGCTTTTCGCCTTGGGCGGATTAATCATGTTTGTCTTCGCTGGCATCACAGGCATCATGCTTTCCTCCGTGCCCGTTGATGTCCACGTCAACAATACCTACTTTGTGGTGGGACACTTCCACTACGTCCTCTACGGCACAGTGACGATGGGCTTATTTGCAGCCATCTACCACTGGTTCCCCAAAATGACTGGGCGGATGTACTCCGAAAGCTGGGGTAAAATCCACTTCTGGTTAGCATTCATCGGCACAAACCTTAACTTTTTGCCCATGCACCCCTTAGGATTGCAAGGGATGTTACGCCGAGTTGCTTCCTACGCCCCAGAGTACCAATTCTGGAATATTATCGCTAGCCTCGGCGGATTCCTCTTAGGAATGTCCACCTTGCCCTTCATCTTCAACATGGTGATTTCTTGGATGCAAGGCGAGAAAGCACCCGCTAACCCTTGGCGAGCAATCGGACTAGAGTGGTTAGTTTCTTCACCCCCCCCAGTAGAAAACTTTGAAGAAACTCCCATCATCATCTCCGAACCCTATGGCTACGGCAAATCAGAACCCTTAACAGCCAACCTCCCAGAATAAACGCAAAAACCCTCCGCGACGGCAGTCGCTCATGGGGGAGACCCCCAAGACCGCGCTGCCTCTCCTTTGCGTTTCAAACTCCCCCTCAAAAACCAACATGGACAGCTATATCAATTCCCACGAATTGCCCCACACAGCCGCAGAACATACCCACGACGAAGAAGGCAACAAAATGTTTGGCTTCATCGTCTTCCTCCTCTCAGAAAGCGTCATTTTCTTAAGTTTTTTCGCCGGATATGCCATCTACAAGACAACAACACCTAACTGGCTACCAGCAGGTATTTCTGGACTAGAAGTAAAAGAACCAGCAATCAATACAGTAATTCTTGTTGCGAGTAGCTTTGTAATTTACTTAGCAGAACGTGCCCTTCAACGCCACGACTTAGTAAAATTTCGCCTGTTTCTATTGGCAACAATGGCGATGGGAACTTACTTTTTAGTTGGCCAAGCGATTGAATGGAACGGCCTCGCCTTTGGTTTCACCTCCGGGGTATTTGGTGGAACGTTCTATCTGCTTACAGGCTTTCACGGTTTGCACGTGTTCACTGGCATCCTATTGCAGTTAATAATTTTGGTACGTTCTTTCCTACCTGGCAACTACGATACAGGTCACTTTGGTGTCAATGCAACTTCATTGTTCTGGCACTTCGTCGATGTTATCTGGATTATTTTGTTTATCCTGATCTATGTTTGGCAGTAAGGATTGATGGAAGAAAAACCCAGATAAATTATCTGGGTTGGTGTATGGGGCATTGTTAATTACTTTTATGCCCCATACACCTTTCGTAGTGGAAACTTGGTTAGCGTTGATGCACCAACTATTGACTTGAATTTAGATAAGTTTAAATTTGAATAAACTAGAGCATATCTAAATGTAATCAGAATCTCATTTATTCTCTCTGTTACCTCTGTGCCTCTGCGGTTTAAAAGTAATTTATCTAACCACAGAGACGCAGAGAACACAGAGGTTAGAAGTTAAAAAGGGGTTTTTGGATACAAGGGGCAAATCACTGTAAGAAGTATACTTATAGTTGTAAAAAATCTAGACAAATATCTTTTACTTTGAAAGTTTTACCTTTACCAAGCCCCTTCGGGGCGAGAACAGGGAACTCTTAACAGGGAACAGAAAAAAAAATTAGCCCCGAATACAAGGTTTAAAGTCCCTAAATTTATTTATGAAAAGAGATAAAAATATTTGAAACGAGATGGCGTAAGCCACGATGTTTCAATGTGTCCTTTTACAAATCCCCTGATTTTAATTATGGGGATTTCCCTGTTGCCTGTTGCCCGTTCCCTGTTCCCTTTACAATGCACTCAGTTTTCCGAGTCCGTCTTCTAATTGAGTAAAGTCTTGCACAAAAAGAAGTAATAATAGAAACAAAATCGTGAATTAAATCATCTGTTCTTTCTGCTGCTAAATTAACAACTTCAATATCTCTACCAAGTTGATTAAGTAAAACTTTCAGGTAATTAAATCCTACTCTTGATACCAATTCTGTGTGAAGATGCGCTTATGCTGCAAGAAATCAAGAACGTAGACGCGGAGCGGCTTGCCGCAGGCTACCGCCATCGCGTAGCGTCTCGTTAGAGAAGAGCGCCAAGTACGCCAAAAAATAAGAAATTAAGAGATTTAGCGCAGCTTCACAAAGAGACAGTATTAGCTCTCATCTCAACCTTTTGAATTAACCTTTTCCTCAAACTTTGACCCATCTTGATGGGATAAAAATTTATCACTATTGTGATAATTTCTTCGCCATTGTTCTAGCTTGTCTATAGATATTGATTTAGATATGACATTCACACCATTTCCTCGCCAAGCAACTTCTGCATCTGTTGTAAAAACCCCACACTCTAATTGATCTAGCCTCATATTCCAATATTCGCTAAATCGACCTTTTAAAGTAATAACTTGCTCAAATACCTTATTTCTATGTTTATTTCTTCTTTTTCTTTCTGTTGCTCCAGTTGCTTCTGTATCAATAAACTTAGTTTCTATTAAAAATAGACTACCTTTAAAAGTCAGGAAGACAAAATCACACTTCCCTAAATCTGTATAATCTGAAATTGGAGACTTTTCAAACAACAGCAATTCAGCGCACGAGGGAAACAATTCTTGAATATTCAGAAATAAATAAGCTTGCAATAAAAGTTCCTTATCGTAAGGAAATAATATCACTCCTTCAAAAAATTTTTGAATGTCCTCGTGAGTTTGGGGTTGAATTCTTTTACAGTATGAAACAAATTTATGTAGCTCATTTACGGTCATCAAGTTCTAACTCCTTCCCCCGGTCGCAGCCTTAAGGGTATTAGCATAAAAAGATACCACTCCCTTAAGGAATTTATCATCCGCATAAGTAACTAAAAAAACGATTCAAATCCTAGCTACTTAAGGCAATTTACTGTTGACAGTTCAATAAAACTAATTCTTAAGCTACTTTTCAGTATTGGTTGATTTTTCACTGCTAGTGTTAGCTACCAGTCAGGGATTTTATATGAGCAGGAAAACTGGCATTTTGTAAAGCTTGAACGGTAATTCTAGAATCTTGTACACAAAATTGCCAACCCAAGCGAACAAGTTTACGAGAAGTTTCAGTTTGGATAATTCCAATTACTGGCATTTTTGCCTTTTCTTTGTCTACGGAATGCTCTTGCAAAATTGTTTTCAAGCGATGTAAATCTTCCATGTTACCTGCTTGTTGGGGATTTAATTCCACCA
The DNA here is from genome assembly GCF_036917155.1 of Nostoc sp. Classification (GTDB taxonomy): domain Bacteria; phylum Cyanobacteriota; class Cyanobacteriia; order Cyanobacteriales; family Nostocaceae; genus Nostoc. The sequence goes on from NZ_JBALDZ010000206.1 coordinate 31,784, forward strand.
TCACCATTTGTACTGTTTCCACTGGTTCTGCATCTTCAAGAATAAATTGAGTTTGCTCATCACGCCGATCTACTTTTCCCCAAATAATCAATCTAGTATCGACTTGGAGTAGAGAACTAATGCGTTCATAAGTTTTCGGAAAAACTACGGCTTCTGATTGTGTAGTTAGGTCTTCTATTTGCAATATTGCCATCTGATCGCCTTTTTTCGTCACCACTTTTTTGACGTTATTCAACATCACAACTGCACAAAGCCTTGTATCTTCTCTTTGTTCCCCCAGTTGTGAAAGATTAATTGGAGTCAAAAGTGGTGCTATTTGCCGTAAGGATTTCAGTGGATGATCTGATACATAAAAGCCTAGTAATTCTTTCTCCATCTGCAACTTTTTTTGTGGGGGCAAATCTGTCACAGGTTTAGATTTAGGAGCAGTTTCAAAGGCATTATTCGTTCTCTTGTTCTGAGCCGAAGAAAATCCATCACCTAATAAATCAAACAGATTCCCTTGACCACTAGCTCTATCTTTGGCGCGAGATTGTGCCCAATCATACACTAATTCTGAGTCGTTAATTAACTGTTGGCGGTTAGATTCGATTTTGTCAAAGGCTCCACAGTAAATTAGCGACTCCAGGGTGCGGCGGTTAACAGCGCGCAAATCCACGCGATCGCAAAAATCAGCGAGGGATTTAAACTCTCCTGTCTCATTTCTCGCTTCCAAAATACAAGCGATCGCATTTTGTCCTACGTTACGCACTGCCGAAAATCCAAACAAAATCTTGCCTGCCGTTGGTGTAAAATCAACACCAGAACGATTAATATCTGGCGGATCTATGGAAATCCCCATATTTGCACAGTTCGTAATATATCGCTGCACCTTATCGGTATCACCACTGTTAGCCGTTAACAGTGCCGCCATATATTCCAATGGGTAATTAGCTTTTAAATATGCTGTTTGATAAGTTACATAACCATAGGCAGTCGAATGAGATTTATTGAAACAATTAGAAGCTATTAAGCCATTTTTGATCGCAAAATTATGGTCACGTTCAACCCCAATGTCATAGACATTTTGTTTACCTAAATATTTGCGTGTGGCTATTTTTATCATCCTACCCTACCCTGAAAAAATTTTGCGAAATTAATTAATTGATAAAATTATTGACTTTGTAGTATCTATAGCAGTCATAATACAAAATTATATCACTAGAAAACACTGCTATACTCTTACACGAAAGTAGTTAGCATATATTAAAATATATCAAAATATATCAAAACTTTGATTGGCTCTTCATAGATGGTTAATAGCCATATATTTGCTGTTTTTCAAAACCTATTAAACACATTTCAATACATATTAATCCGCTGATTTAAGATGTGTGGGAACTGGGGACTGGGGACTGGGGACTGGGGACTGGCTCACGCGCCGCTACCGGAACTGTTTTGCCCAATGCCCAATGCCCCATACCCAATTTCGACCGATATATACTAGAATCAATGACTTGAGTCATAAAGAGAGCAATCATGGCATCCATCCGCGAGTTGCACCAACAACTGATTGAAAAAGAACGTTCTGCCGTCGAAATTACCCAAGAAGCTTTAGATCGCATTCAAGCGTTAGAGCCAAAATTACACAGCTTTTTATGTGTTACCGCAGAACGGGCATTAGAGCAGGCAAGTGCTGTGGATGCCAAAATTGCTGCGGGAGAGGAAATTGGCCTGCTAGCAGGGATTCCTATAGGTATCAAAGACAATATGTGTACCAAGGGAGTTCCCACTACCTGCGCCTCCCGGATTTTGGAAAATTTCGTGCCGCCTTATGAATCAACCGCGACGCAAAAACTGGCAGATATCGGGGCGGTAATGGTTGGCAAAACCAACTTAGACGAGTTTGCAATGGGTAGTTCCACAGAAAACTCTGCCTACCAAGTCACGGCTAATCCTTGGGATTTGTCACGAATTCCAGGCGGTTCTTCGGGAGGTTCTGCGGCGGCGGTGTCATCCCAAGAATGTGTCGTTGCTCTCGGTTCTGATACTGGCGGTTCGATTCGCCAACCTGCATCTTTCTGCGGTGTTGTGGGGATGAAACCAACTTATGGTTTGGTTTCTCGTTATGGCTTGGTGGCTTACGCTTCGTCTTTAGATCAAATTGGGCCATTTGCCAACACAGTAGAAGATGCGGCAATATTATTGAGTGCGATCGCAGGTTACGACCCCAAAGACTCTACCAGCTTGAAAGTTGCTATTCCCAACTACGCTGCTAACTTAAAACCAGACTTCAAACCCAGAGGTCAGCTAAGAATTGGTATTATTAAAGAAACTTTTGGTGAAGGTTTAGACTCTGTAGTGGAACAAGCTGTTACCAAAGCAGTAGATCAACTACAAAGTTTGGGAGCGGAGATTCATATCATTTCCTGTCCCCGCTTTCGCTATGGTTTACCCACTTACTACATCATCGCCCCATCAGAAGCATCAGCAAACCTGGCTCGTTACGATGGCGTTAAATATGGGTATCGCGCTCCTGATGCAGATAATCTACTATCGATGTATACTCGTACTCGTGCTGCTGGTTTTGGCACAGAAGTCAAACGCCGGATTATGATTGGCACTTACGCCCTCTCCGCTGGCTATTATGACGCTTACTACCTCAAAGCGCAAAAAGTCCGCACCTTGATTAAGCAAGACTTTGAAAAGGCTTTTCAAACGGTTGATGTGTTAGTTTGCCCGACATCTCCCACTACAGCATTCAAAGCAGGGGAAAAAACTACTGACCCCTTGAGTATGTACTTAACTGACTTGATGACTATTCCTGTAAATCTTGCTGGTTTACCTAGTTTAAGTTTGCCATGTGGTTTTGACGATCAAGGGCTACCGATAGGATTACAGCTAATTGGCAATGTGCTGCGAGAAGACCAGCTTTTTCAGGTAGCTTATGCTTATGAGCAATCCACTAGTTGGCATCTGCGTAAACCACAAATAGTCATTGGTCATTAGTCCCCAGTCCCCAGTCCCCAGTCCCTCTATTTTTTGTTCATTTGTTAGTCTGATTACTGACTATTGACTGTTGATCGTTGTTTGCTAGAGTCGGGGATTCAGCTGTAAGCTGTGGATTAAGTATATGAAGAAGACCAGCCGATGCACCGACTAATAGTAAAATATAGGTCAGAAAAAGAGGTATGTATGTATTTCGTGTGTTGTCTGAATTCTTATGAACATTTTTGGAATCTTCACGGACAACATTGGTTATCAGGCTGTATGATAAAGCATTTCCATCCAGCCCTAAAGCATCTCCATAACGACGGATGAATCCTTGAAGAAAAATCGGCTCAGGTAATTCTTCAAATCTTTCTTCTTCTAAAGCTTGCAAAATACCTGCTCGAATCATTGTTTGAGAGGCTATTTCTTCTATGCGGATGGATTTTTCTTGTCTTGCTTGTCGTAGATGTGTGGTTATTTCCTTTAGTTGCTCTAATTGAGCTTCGTTTAAGAGCGTCACAATCTTTTCCTCTATGTCCTAATTCTACTATTCATTGAGAACACTCCAATTTGCATACGTAAATTTACTGGATATTTGATTTTAGGATAAATTTTTTTGAGAATGGCTTAATCCCGCATTTTAAAATGCTAGCGCGCCTTATACTAAGTATTTTTCTTGTTATAATACATACCTGAAAAGTTAAAAGGTCGGGGATGAAAATTAATAAGCTGCAATTTATAATACAAGTATTTTTCCAGAGGCTACTCTGGGCTGGGATAATTGTAGCGTTCGCCTACTGTGCTATCTGTCTAGTTCTTTTTATTGGGCAACCTCGGTTTATTTTCTTTCCCTCTGCTGTTATTGAAAAAACACCAGAGTTTTTTAATCTTCCTTACAAAGAGGTTTGGTTGGCTGTACCTGGTAAAACAGGCAAAGTAGAACGCATCCATGGTTGGTGGATAGAAGCCAAGCAACCCAATGCCAAGGTGTTGTTATACTTACACGGGAATGGTATCAATATTGGCGCAAATATAGCTCATGCCAACAGGTTTCATCAGCTAGGGTTTTCGGTATTACTGATTGATTATCGGGGTTATGGTCGCAGTGAAGGCAGCTTTCCTAATGAAAAGCGGGTTTATGAAGATGCAGCTACAGCTTGGAATTACTTGGTACAGCAACAAGAGATTCCACCCAGCCAAATTTTTATTTATGGACATTCTCTAGGGGGTGCAATAGCCCTCGATTTGGCAGTGAAACACCCACAAGCCGCTGGTTTAACGCGGACAAAACCTCTACTTTGGAGGTAGCCATTATCCCAATCGCCAGCGTTAGGATAACCAGAAATACCGAAACGACTTGCTACATAGTCAGTACACTGGCACGCCCTTTGAGCATTAGCTGGAGCCACAAAAAAACTTGTAGTAAGAGTTGCCGCAATCAATGTCATACCTGGGATACTACTTCAGCTATCGATTTTCAAAACTTGCACCTCTTCTTGTGGAGAAATTAATATTTTACCCACATGTAGAATAGCTAAGGCATTGGTTTGAGCTAAATTAATTAAATTGCCGGAACTGTGACTACCACCAGCTTTGTGAAATTCGTAAACTCCATTAATTAAATGCAATTTACCCCAAAGGTAAGTTTCACGCTTGCCGTCCGATCGCAATTCATCATGTGATCGCACTTTCAAAAATGCTGGTTCCCAACCTTCAGTAATTCCCGAAAGTTTCTTGATTGCTGGTAGCACAAACCGCCAAAATGTCACTAATACAGCCGCAGGATTCCCTGGTAAACCAAAATAAAGTGGGGAATGGGGAGAGACGCGATTAATCACGTCTGTAGGGGGGAAAGTGGCGACGGTGAGGGGTTTTCCTGGCCTTATTTCTACAGCCCGAATGTGAATTTTTGCTCCTAGCGATTCGAGAATTTTGTCCACATAGTCATAATCTCCCACTGAGACACCACCAGAAGAGATGACTATATCAGCGATCGCAACGGCGTGGCTAATAACTTTCTCCAGAGCAATTGGATCATCTTTCACAATGCCTAAAATTAAGGGTTCTGCACCACTTTCTCTTACCAAAGCGGCGATCGCATACTGATTAGAATCCACAATTTGCCCTGGTTGTAACGGTTGATCAATTGTTGCCAACTCATCACCAGTGGATAAAATTGCCACCCGTGGACGGCGGTAAACACTTAATTTCGGACACTGTGCTGCTGCCAATACGGCAATTTCTGAGGCATTTAGCTTAATTCCTGCTGGTAGTAGTTGTGTTCCAGCTTGATAAAAAGATGCTTTGTGTCTGACAAATTCTTGTGGTTTTGGTGCAGCCAGGATAAATACGCGGTTTTCTTCCCGGCGTGTCTTTTCTTGCATGACTACAGTATCCGCACCTGCTGGAATCACCGCACCTGTGAAAATCCGCGCAGCTTGCTTTGGTTGAATCGTAAACTCAGGCTGATACCCAGCCTGAATATTCTCAACAATTTCCAAAATGGCTGGTTGTTCAGTGCTAGAGTGCTGTACATCTTCATAGCGAACTGCGTAGCCATCCATTGCCGAATTATCCCAATGGGGAAAATCTAGCGGACTGGTGACAGGCTTTGCCAAAATCCGACTATCGGCTGTGAATAAATCGACAACTTCTGTATCCCGTTGACGATCCAACGGTTGTACTAAATTTAAAATAATTGCTTCTGCATCGCTGACTGATAACATAGCGATCGCCTCCGACTTTTTCTTTTATCCCTGTAAAGTAACACTGAGGACTCAATCAAGAGAGCATTTTGTTCTCATGATTCTGATTTTTTGAAAGCTGCTTAATTTTATAAGAAGAATTCAGAACTCAGGAGTCAGAATGAGCGTATGAATTCTGTACGAGTGGGTGATAGCGCCGGCGGCAAGCGAGTCCGCGATAGCGAAGCGGTAGTGAGTATTTTCGAGTCGCGTCTGAATATTGGTTAAAACCGTACAACTTTTCAAACAGCCTCTAAGAGTTAAACTTTTCTTTTATCCCTGTAAAGTAATACTGACCAATTTTAGATTTTGGATTTTGGATTGATTTCTGCTTGAGGCTAAATCCCAAACTACACACTGCTAGTAAACCGATAATTATGCTTCCTTCAGGGACTTTGGATACCTGAACCGAATTGTTGCTGAAATCTAGTACTTGGCTTACGCCTGCTGCATCTCTATTGTTAAAACCAAATTCTTTAGCTAGAACCTCATCACTAAAACCTTCGTCTATGAGTGCGACATTATTATTAAGCCATGTGTCACCAGGAAGGTTATCATCCTTGCCAACATCAAAGGGGCCAAAGATTTGCTCTTTAGCGCTATCAAAGTTGAATCTTAAGAAGCTGTAGTTAGATACACCATTCAGCACTGGAGTAAAACTGTTGATGAGATTATTCAATGGATCAAAAAAGGAAATTGAGAGAGACTGCAAATTCTTCGTAGCTCCCAAACCTGCTTCAGAAATGACATTGGGAGCAGTGGTTGTATCGTAGTTAAATGAACCTTGAGCCAAATAACCAGTGTCACCCTTCCAGTCAAATTTGAACTCAGCAGCATGAACTAGGTCATTAGTAGTTATAGCGACCGCTAACCCTAAAGCAGTAGTCGTCACCAGACTAATAGCTGTTTTTGTAAACAGATGCATCATGATACAACTTCCAAATTAGTTAAAATTAAGTTTCTACAAAAATACAAGATTTCCTCAAAACAGACTCTTGTGGGGTGGATAGCATTCGACTGACTTGTACTGAGCCTTGTTGTAAAGCCTGCGGCATAGCTGCGCTTAGGGCGCAGCCTCTCGTAGAGAAGTAGCGCTCACGCCAAAGTCTTAACCACCCGAATTATGGAAATTTTATGGATAACATTAAACGCCAAACCCAAGTCATCATCTTAATATAAAAAACAGGAGTAATTATTATTCTCCAACCCCTAAATAAAAATACCTATTTTGTATGACTATCGAACGACTTCCCCAAAAACACTATCCCAAGGCTGAGATTGGGCGGCGAGGTATGGCATTAGGACTAGATTTCCTTGGTGTCTGGTTAGTCAGTTCCCTGCTGGGAGGCGGCGATATCGGGATTCAATTTGTGGAAATCTTAGTTTTTGTCATACTTTGGCTAGTTTCGCGGGTGCTGGTGCCATATAACAATCAAGGGCAAAGTTTAGGGCGTTGGGCCTTCGATTTAAAGCTGTTAGAAGTCGAAGATGGGCAAGTAATGGGCAGAATTCCAGATTTGCTTTCACTAGTGAAGCGAGAGGCGATTATCGGCTTGGGTGCCCTATTAGTGTCAATTGCCCTGAGCAATATTAGAGCCAATCCCACTGCTATACTGCTAGTATTTCCTCTAGCGATCGATTGTGGCACTGCCTTCTCTGATACCCAGATGCGGCAGGCTTTACACGATCGCTATTGCGGAACTTTCATCGTTTCGTCGCGTCGTGGCTACTCGCTCGATATAAAAATTAAAAGATTAGTTGATAATATGCGGCGGAATGTGAGAAGATAGTAATTTGTGTTTATTCTCTTCAGGCTTCACTGTTTGTAAGATTATGGCTAAGAGTAAAGGCGCCCGTATAATTGTCACACTAGAGTGTACAGAGTGTCGGACAAATTCAGATAAGCGTTCTGCTGGTGTTTCACGTTATACCAGTACAAAGAATCGCCGCAACACCACCAACAGGCTAGAACTGAAAAAGTTCTGCACCCACTGCAACAAACATACCGTTCATAAGGAAATTAAGTAAAGATGAGTTATTTCCGTCGTCGTCTTTCTCCGATCAAGCCAGGAGAACCAATCGATTATAAAGATGTTGATTTATTGCGTAAGTTTGTCACCGAGCGGGGTAAGATACTGCCACGTCGGATTACAGGGCTGACATCTCAGCAACAGCGAGAGTTGACATTAGCAATTAAGCGATCGCGGATTGTGGCTTTGTTGCCATTTATCAATGCGGAAGGCTAAAAAGATTGATGAGTTAGAAGTTATGAGTTATGAGTTATCAATTAACTTTTCACTCCTCACTCCTAACTAATTTAAACTGTTCACCAAATTTAGAGTGCGAGAGTTGTGGAGAAGGGGACGCTAGTTGAATTTAGGGTTCAAGGCGATCGCCGTCTGGGCATCGTAGAACGTCCAGACGGTAAAACCCGCTGGTTTGTGGTAGACGAACGTGGTCAATCCCACAGCCTCGCGCCTAGACAAATAACCTATACAGTTACTGGACAGACTTACAAGACCTCTGAGATTGCCAGCTTTTTGGAGCAGGTCAAGCCTTATTTAGACCCGTCTAGCTTAGAAGTAGCCTGGGAATTACTGGTTGAAGATGGGGAAACAATTACCCCCGACCAAATGGCGAATCTGCTATTTTCGGAATCAGCCGCGCCTCTTTGTTATGCCGCCTATTGCTTATTATCAGACGATAAACTCTATTTCAAGCAAAAAGGAGACGCTTACGAAGCCCGAACTGCTGCTCAAGTGGCAGAACGCCAGCACCAAGTAGAAGTAGAGGCACTAAAAGCTAAGGGACAGCAGGAATTTTTAGTTCATGTAGAGCAGGCGCTTAAAGGTGAAGCCGTAGAGTGGGGGCGCCACGATCGCCAGCGTTTAGAAGGACTAGAGAAATACGCAGCGCTAATCGCTGATACCGTGCGGACGGGGGTTAATTATGACTCCTTGGCTCGCGCTTATCCGCCCAGCGCTCCCGTATTAGAAACAATGACCATGCTGGGACGACCCACAACGCCCCAAGGGGCCTTTCAATTATTGGTAGATTTGGGTTACTGGAGTCCTTATGAAAACTTGTTCCTGCGTCGTTCTTCAATTCCGATTCAATTTCCTCATAAGGTATTAGAAGTGGCGCAACAGCGTTTGGATTTCCCACCGATTGACTCAGATACAAACCGCCTTGATCTGACTCACCTGAAGGTGTACACCATTGATGATGAAACTACCACAGAGATTGACGATGGTCTGAGTTGGGAAGTACTACCCGATGGACGGGAACGCCTCTGGGTGCATATCGCCGATCCCACTAGATGGTTAGTGCCAGAAGATGAATTAGATTTGGAAGCCAGAAAGCGCGGTACTACAGTCTATTTACCGACGGGGATGATTCCCATGTTTCCCGAAGTATTGGCCACTGGGCCAATGAGTCTGATTCAGGGAAGGGTTTGTTGCGCCCTCAGTTTCGGGATTATTTTAGGTACAACTGGGGGAGTAGAAGATTACAGCATTCATACCAGCTTGATTAAACCGACTTATCGCCTCACCTACGAAGATGTCGATGAAATGCTGCAATTACGGGTACAAGCAGAACCGGAAATTGCGGCGATCGCTATTTGGGCACAGCGGCGGAGAGCTTGGCGTTACGCCCAAGGGGCAATTAGCATCACTATGCCCGAAGCGACGATCAAAGTTAAAGGTGAGGAGATCCACATTGATATTTTGGACGATTCACCATCGCGGCAACTGGTAGCAGAAATGATGATTGTTGCCGGTGAAGTTGCGGCTCGTTATGGTAAAACTCATAACATACCTTTGCCCTTTCGCGGTCAACCACAACCAGAATTACCTCCAGATGAGGAATTGCTGCTACTTCCAGCCGGATTCGTTCGCGCTTGTGCCATGCGTCGTTGTATGCCCAAGAGTGAAATGAGCATTACGCCTTTGCGTCATGCTGGTTTGGGTTTGGATACTTACACCCAAGCCACCTCTCCCATCCGCCGCTACAGTGACTTACTCACCCACTTTCAAATTAAAGCCCATTTGCGGGGTGAAGTTCTGCCATTTTCCGCAGATCAACTTAAAGAAGTGATGATGACTGTCACCAGTATCACCCAAGAAGTGACAATGGTGGAACGACAAACTAATAGATATTACGCACTAGAGTATTTACGCCGTCATCCAGAAGAAACTTGGGATGTGACAGTGTTGATGTGGCTGCGAGAAGACAGCAACTTAGCCCTAATTTTGTTAGAAGATTTGGGCTTGCAGTTACCAATGGTTTTCAAACGTTCTGTGAACTTGGGCGAACAGATAGTGGTGAAAGTTAGCCACGCCGATCCACAAAAAGATATGATCCAATTTCAAGAAATAATTTATCAAGAAGCTCAAACAGCAGCGAATTAACTAATTTGTTATTAGTCATTTGTCATTCGTAATACTCGCTACAGGCTAGTATTATCAATTACGAATTATTTTAGCCTTGCTCCAACTCCTTTTGGTTAGGATATAGAGTAAATGGAATGAGGTAATAGTCAATTAGCGCTCTTTTATTACTCTCGTCAGATTAAATTTGAAACCCTATTTTGGCGTTAGTCCGCGCAGGCGGACGAGAGTTTGTGTAGCCGCGATTTCTAATCGCTTGGATTATTCTCTCTCCAGAGTCATAGAAGAGCGTTAGATATTATGCAAGAGCAAGAAGAAGATGAAGAATAGATGTTGACCAAGCCCCTTCGGGGCGGGAACAGGGAAGAGGGAACAGGGAACAGTGCAAGAATTAGCCCCGAAGATTTAGGGTACAAGCCCCTAAATTTATTTATGAAAGAAATAAAAACATTTTTTAAGGGGACGCGTAGCGCAAGAAAAAATACGTCCTTGTACAAATCCCCTAATTTTAATTATGGGGATTTCCCTGTTCCCTGTTGCCCGTTCCCTGTTCCCTTTTAACTGCGACAATGCCTGCCATCTGTAGCAATCTTAATAGATAAAAGTGATAATCAGATGGTTATTAACGTTATTATCCCTAATAGACATCTCCGAAAAAGAATGTAGAGACGTAGCACTGCTACGTCTCTACAAGGGTTATGGGTAACGCATATTTAATTTCTGGAGATGTCTAATGATCTTGAACTAAAGCAAGGCTTATGCAAAACTTGAGATCCTTCGCTTCTAGCCTACTTTTAAGGAATTGATCAATGGCGCGTCTAGCCCTGCTGAGTGTATCTAACAAAACTGGTATAATTAACCTAGCCCGTAGATTGGTTGAAGAATTTGACTTTGATTTAATCAGCAGTGGGGGAACAGCCCAAGCCCTCAAAGATGCGGGACTCCCTGTCACTAAGGTTGCAGATTATACAGGTTCACCAGAAATTTTAGGTGGTCGAGTCAAAACGCTACATCCTCGGATTCACGGCGGGATTTTGGCGCGGCGAGATGTTCCCGAAGATATTACAGATTTAGAAAATAACCAAATTCGCCCGATTGATTTAGTGGTGGTGAATCTATATCCTTTCGAGGAAACGATCGCTAAACCAGGGGTAACATTAGCTGAAGCTGTTGAACAAATTGATATCGGTGGCCCAGCAATGCTACGGGCATCATCGAAAAACTTCGCTCATCTCGCTGTATTATGCGATCCAGCACAGTATGACGAGTATTTGGAGGAATTGCGCCAAAATAACGGCGAAGCATCCCTAGAGTTTCGCCAAAGGGCGGCATTAAAAGGATTTTCGCACACTGCTAGTTACGATCAAGCGATCGCATCTTACCTCGCAGAAGCACAGCAATATACCCTTAGCGGTACACAATTGCAATCTCTGCGTTACGGCGAGAATCCCCATCAACCCGCCACCTGGTATCAAACTGGTGCTACCCCAACGGGATGGACAGCCGCTACGAAACTCCAAGGCAAAGAACTTAGTTACAATAACTTAGTTGATTTAGAAGCCGCACGCCGAATTATTGCAGAATTCACTGATACCCCAGCCGCAACGATTATCAAACATACAAATCCCTGTGGTACGGCATTGGGAAGTACAATTTCCGAAGCGTATCAAAAAGCTTTTGATGCTGATTCTACTTCTGCCTTTGGTGGTATTGTCGCACTCAACCGCCCGATTGATGCGGCGACAGCTAGCGAGTTAACTAAAACATTTTTAGAATGTGTGGTTGCACCCAGTTGTGATGCGGAAGCCCAAGAAATCTTGGCTAAGAAATCTAACGTGCGGGTTTTGACTCTAGCTGATTTGAGCAGTGGCCCTCAGGATACCGTGAAAGCGATCGCAGGTGGTTTTCTTGTCCAAACTAGCGATGACATCATTGCTGATACCAGTCAATGGCAAGTTGTCACTGAACGTCAACCCACACCCGACGAATTAGCCGAATTGCTGTTTGCGTGGAAAGTTTGCAAACACGTTAAATCTAATGCCATTGTTGTTACCAGCGATCGCACTACAGTAGGAGTAGGTGCTGGTCAAATGAACCGCGTTGGCTCAGTTAAAATAGCTCTAGAACAAGCTCAAGAAAAAGCCAAAGGTGCAACTCTCGCCAGCGATGGATTCTTCCCCTTTGATGATTCAGTCAAAACAGCCGCAGCCGCAGGAATTACAGCCATTGTCCAACCAGGGGGAAGCTTGCGCGATCAAGATTCAATCAAAGCTGCTAACGAACTGGGTTTGTTGATGGTCTTAACTGGTGTACGTCACTTTTTACACTAAATTATTGATGGTAAGGTGTACACTTTTAAAAGTGTCACATGATTTACTTGCCCTTTGATAGAAGCAGTGATATCTTAGAGTCGTGTGTGAGGAGCAAGTTAAAAATAAAAAGCGTTTGGGGTGGAAACACGGCAACACTCCCAAGCGCTTTTTAATTTGTCAGAAGTTGGATTGCTTATGCAGTTTTGAAAATGTCACTCAATATACTTGCCATTTGATAGAGGTAGTGATAATATCTATTTGTGTGTGAGGAGCAAGTTAAGAATAAAAAATGTCTGGGGTGGAAACACGGCAACACTCCCAGGCATTTTTTAATTTGCATATAGAAATTAACGCTTCCAAAATAATTTCATATTTTTACTTCCAGTTAAAGACACGAATATTGTTAAAGTTAATCACGTCAACTTCTACACTCTGAAGATAACTTGCTAGCTTGAATCATCAGTTAGTACAAGATACTTCCCTTTAGATAAAGTCAAGATTCCACTATCAGTAAGTCCGAATTTGACAAATTTTTCAGTATTAACAGCATCTAAACTCTTTATGTAGTATTCATCCAAAAGAGCAGCATTTTTAACAAATTGAGCAAATATTGCAAAGCACTGAGAACTTCAGGTTCACCAAGTTGATTCTTCACTTTAGGTTCGCACCTTCTTTTTCAAGCTCAACACGGTAAGCATTGCTCACCCAAATAACCGTCTTCAGGGCAACTCAATACGCCGCTACAATAGTACCACTACAAGGATTATGCCCAAATTATTGATATTATGACCACTGCTACGACTGTAAAAACTGAGTATGAAGCGATTATTGGTTTAGAAACCCATTGTCAGCTTAGTACCAACACCAAGATTTTCTCTAATAGCTCTACGGCATTTGGTGCTGACCCTAATACTAACATTGACCCGGTTTGTATGGGTTTACCTGGGGTTTTACCTGTACTCAATGAAAAAGTATTAGAATACGCTGTCAAGGCTGGTTTGGCACTGAATTGTCAAATCGCTAAATATAGTAAATTTGACCGCAAACAGTATTTTTATCCAGATTTACCCAAAAACTACCAAATTTCTCAATACGATCTACCGATCGCAGAACATGGTTGGTTAGAAATTGAGTTAGTAGATGCTGAGGGTAATCCGATTCGCAAACGCATTGGCATTACGCGTCTGCACATGGAAGAAGACGCTGGAAAATTGGTACACGCAGGTAGCGATCGCCTTTCTGGTTCTTCCTATTCTTTGGTAGACTACAATCGCGCAGGTATCCCCTTAGTAGAAATTGTCTCGGAACCCGATCTGCGTTCTGGGCTAGAAGCTGCTGAATATGCCGAAGAATTACGCCGGATTGTGCGGTATCTTGGCGTGAGTGATGGGAATATGCAAGAAGGATCTCTGCGCTGCGATGTCAACATTTCCGTGCGTCCGGTGGGAAGAAAGGAGTTTGGCACCAAGGTAGAAATTAAAAACATGAACTCCTTCAGCGCCATCCAACGGGCGATTGACTACGAAATTGAGCGCCAAATCGCCGCCATTGAAGCAGGCGCGAGGATTATCCAAGAAACTCGTCTCTGGGAAGAAGGCGCTCAACGCACAAGTAGTATGCGGGTGAAAGAAGGTTCTAGCGATTATCGCTACTTCCCCGAACCAGATTTAGCACCAATTGAGGTGTCAAATGCACAATTAGAGCAATGGCAAAGCGAACTACCAGAATTACCAGCCCAAAAACGCCATCATTATGAAAGTGAGTTGGGGCTTTCCCCTTACGATGCGCGAGTGTTGACAGAAGATCGTTCAATAGCCGAATATTTTGAAACTGCGATCGCATCTGGAGCAAACCCCAAAGCTGCTGCCAACTGGATTACTCAAGATATCGCAGCCCACCTCAATAAGCAAAAACTCAGTATTAGTGAAATTGCTCTGACTCCCACCAATTTAGCAGATATCATCACTCGCATTGAAACAGGCAAAATTAGCAATGCTCAAGCTAAAGAAAAGCTCCCAGATTTGCTGAGTGGTATTTCTCCTGAGAAAGCCTTTGCAGGTCTTGAGTTAATCACCGATCCTAGTGTACTAGAACCCATTGTTGATGAAGTCATAGCCGCCAATCCCAAAGAACTAGAAAAGTATCGCAACGGTAACACCAACCTCAAAGGCTTCTTTGTTGGACAAGTTCTGAAAAAGACAGGTAAACGTGCCGATCCTAAACTGACTAACGAATTGGTCGAGAAAAAACTGAACGCCTAAGTAGTGGCATGGCAAGCAAAAAAATTGTGCATTAGACGTAGGTTGGGTGGAGCGGAGCGTAACCCAACATATATAAGGATGTTGGCTTTGGCAAAGCCTCCACCCAACCGACAATTTGTTTTGCAACATTTTAGCCTTGCCACGCCAGTAGGTCGGCGTAAATCATTATTGTTGGCATCAAGCAGGGGCAGGGAGTAGGGGGAGATGAGGGAGATGAGGGAGAAGTTGCAGTCAGTTTTTTCCCTCTACCCCTCCGCACCTCTGCCTTTTGTACCCCAATGCCCCATGCCCAATTTCCAAGTTAAGTATTTTCCCGGTCTTCCTTCACAAAGTCTTCATATAAAAGCTGGTGACAACCCTCATACCTAAAATGATATGCTGTGGTAAGTAGATGCACCCTGATGATCTGGAGAGCTGCTTAAGTAGCTCTCTTTTTTATTTTGTTTTTGTGGTATTTACGGATAAAATTCAGAAAATTTTTAGAAATAATCTCAATCAATAAGTATTAACCCTTAAAGAATAAAAGAGAGAGAGTAGTAAATAGATGTACACTGATGATCTGGAGAGCGACCTAAGTAGCTCTCCTTTTTTGCTTTTGTCATAAGAAAGGTAAAAACAATTATGCCAATGGCTATAACTAGTGCATTATTATTGCCATCAGCAAATAAACTCATAATACAAAGGGACTGGGAACCGAGGATTGGGGAGTAGGGGGAAACTAATAACTCCTAACTTTCAACTCAGCACTTTTCCAAAGCACAAATTGACCGATCAAATCTGATAGTTTAGAGTGAATCCCCAGAGAGTTAGACTAGGCAATTAGAAATCGCGGGTATAAAATTGATTGGTCTTCTTTGGTACAGCCAGGATGTCTTCTTTTACCCTT